>CAWGJV010000015.1:0-82962 GCA_963822975.1 uncultured Alphaproteobacteria bacterium | reverse complement strand
GCTTACGTATGAGAGGGCCGGGAATGGGGATCCCAGATCTTAATGCCGTCCGCTCCACCACTCACCAGTTGACTGCCGTCCGAATTCCAGGCAATACCCGTCACAGTAGCGGTATGACCGCGGAGCGTCAGCTGTTCAGCCCCTGTTTCCGCATCCCAAAGTTTGATCACATCACCTGGGCCGGCGGTTGCGATCAGGTTTCCACGGGGAGACCAGGCAACCGATGGAGCGTTCTGCTGATTCTCGCTGAACGAAAACTTTTCTGGCCCGTCTCGAGATTGAAGACGAATGCGGAGGTTTTCGTGGAGACCGCAAATTGTTTGCCATCCGGTGACCAGGCGAAGCCGGAAAATGTTATG
This sequence comes from uncultured Alphaproteobacteria bacterium, assembly GCA_963822975.1. Taxonomy (GTDB): domain Bacteria; phylum Pseudomonadota; class Alphaproteobacteria; order Rhizobiales; family Kaistiaceae; genus CAVSRC01. The sequence goes on along the minus strand of CAWGJV010000015.1, from coordinate 82,603 downwards.
AGGTTCTTGTCGTGAAAGAGAGGCGTCTCGATGGCCGTAAACGGAGTCGTTGGCGGCTTGTCCGCGCCACTCACCGTCGTATCGAGAATGATTGTCTCCTCACCGGTGATCGCGAGACGGGTTCCATCGGGACTCCAGAACAGACCGGCTGGGTGTGTGAGTCGTGCGGTCGAGCGGTGACCAATTCGCCCGTTTCGGTTGTCCCAGATCGAGAAAGAGGATTTCGAATTTGGATAGCCCCAGTACACCGCTGCAATCCAGCGGCCATCGGGGCTCCAGGCCGAGTGCTGCCAACCTTCCTGGCGACATTTGAGTGTCTGGATTGTTCGTCCGTCTGTGGCGTCCCGGATGCAGAGGGAACCGGCTGGTCCAGGTGTCGCAAACTGCGTTCCGTCGGGGTGCCAGCAAAAGGCTCTGCTCAGCGGGACTTCATCTTCTAGCGACAGCAATAAGAGACCCGATGGCATTTCCCAGATCTCGGTCGGTGCCATTCGATCCAACCGTGGCAAGTCGGGTGTTGTCAGAATTGAAAGAGATCGAAAAATAGTGGTTTTGTTTGCGAGGCAAGGTCATCGAATCCCGGTATGCCAGGCCATTGAGAAAATACCATTCCCAGCCTCGCTGCTCGGTTTGCCCTTCACTCGGGGATCCAGCGCTCGGTGACGCTGAAAATTTGAGGGATGACGGATTCATCCTCTCGGGAAAGCCCCGTCAAAACCATCTCGTTTTGATAGAGTTGGGATTCCATTTCCTGACTCAATCTCACGGCTTCCTCACGGGCCAGTTCCGCCTTTTTTTGTTCACTGTCCTTGTCGATGATAAGTTGACGCTGCGTTGCCAGCAGTCCGGATTGTTCATCGGCCAGTTGGCGCATTTGGTTCGCGAGCGTGCTTTTCTCATCAGCGAGATTCGTCATTCTAATGGCGAGCGTGCTTTTCTCATCGGCAAGCGTGCTTTTTTCATCGGCGAGGTTTTTGTTTTGGATCGCGAGTTCTCGTTGTGCCGATTCCTGCTCCTTGAAGTGGCCAGCCGCCAATGTCGAACCAATCGCCACGCAGGTCAACAGAATCGCCACCGTCGTCAACGAAGCTGCCAGTGCTTTATTCCGCCGACTCCAGCGCACAAATCGCTCGGCGATGGAAATCCGTCGCGCCTGAATCGGTTCATCGTTGAAGAATCGCTCCAAGTCCGCTTGCAACTCATGAGCGGTCTGATACCGATGGTCGGGATCACGGTCGATGGCCTTGTGAATAATCGTCACCAGGTCCCGCGGGATTTCGGGATTGAGCTTGTCCAGCCGCGGCGGCGTTTCTGTGGTGACCTGTTTGATCAACTGATGACGGTCTTTCATTCCAAACGCCGGCTGAAACGCAAGCAGTTCATAAAGCGTTAATCCCAGCGAGTAGACATCGCTGCGGGCGTCCGCGATTCCCTCGAACGCTTCCGGCGGCATGTAACGCAGCGTGCCCAGAATGTCTCCCGTGTGGGTGAGGTCTTGCTGATCCGTCGCCTTCGCCAGACCGAAGTCGGTCACCCAAGCCGTGCCCCGCATATCGAGCAACAAGTTGGCCGGCTTGATGTCCCGATGCAGAATGGCTTGTTCGTGAGCATATTGAAGGGCATCGGCGACCTGCGCACCGATATGGGCGACGCTCTGCCAATACGTCGCCGGCTTTTGATTGGCAGAGTGAACTCCAGACTTTCCCAGTTGCAGCGTCGATCCGGACAGCGAACCCGAGAGTTTCAACGACTGCGAGGAGGATGAAGGATCGGCTCCAGGAGTGTCGTGATCGCCTGTTTCCACAGCAGAATCCGACTCCTCGTCGAAATTCTCCGATGAGAGTCTCCGCAAATTGGCCGCTCATCAGCGACATGGGCCACTTTGGCAACGGATTTTTGATGGTTCGCCGTTGTCCTGTCCGCAGAAAGAGAAGAATTCATTGTTCCGGTCGGTCGGGCGTGGAACTTCTTCAGTTCCTCGATCACGTCATCCAGCGGCAGGCCTTGGATGAACTGCATGACGTAGTAGTGCATGCCGTCCTGTTCGCCCACGCCGAATACGGGAACGATATTCGTATGATGCAGCTTTGCCGCGGACCGGGCTTCCCTTTCAAATCGGCGGACATGCTTTTGCTTCGCGGAAGAGCTGCGGAGGGCAGCACCTTGAGGGCCACGTGTCGCCCGAGCGAGACCTGCTCGGCCTCGTAGACGACGCCCATCCCGCCGCGGCCGGCTTCGCGGATGATGCGGAAGTCGCCGAGTTGTTTCTAGCTTTGGCAAAACCTCGTCGGAGGAAGGTTCCGACCGGCTGAGTTCGCCCATGGACGGGTCGATTTCATCCATCATCGCCAAGGCGGGAAAGATATCTTCGATGTCTTCCGCAAGATCGGGATAACGCGACTTATACTCCGTGATCGAGGGGCGTTCTCCTTTGCGGAGACGTTCGGCAAACTCCTCGGCGAGAACTTCGACCGGATCCCGATCAGCGCTACTGTCGTCGACCATGGCGTTCCCTTTGTGCGTATTGTGTGTCAAAATCGATCTTCAAACCCGGGGGTATTTCTGAGAACAGCTTTGAGCCGGCGGATTGCCTGAATATAGCGTTTGCTGGCCGCCGACTTCTTGATGCCCAACAGTTCCGCCGTCTCTGCGTTGCTCAAGTATTCAAAGTGCCTGAGAACCAGGACTTCCCGGTCGACGGGATCCATCTCGTTGAGAACTTCCTGAACTTTGATTTGCGTCTCCGCCCGGATCGCCGCATTGCTGGGAGAGGTCAGCCGTCCCAGCAGTTGGGCGGCGAGCGAGACCGAAGTCGCCTCGGGCAATCCGCCGCGATGCAGCGACACGTCGCGACCCGCGTCCCGTTTCTGCACGCCCACAGATTGCCGACGCCGCCGAACACCACGACCATGAAGGAATCGATGATGTAGCCCTGGCCGAGGTTGGGGCTGACATTGTCGATCTGCGACAGCGCCACCCCGGCGATGCCGGCGATGCCGGAACCGAGACCGAAGGTCAGCGCATCGACCCAGGGCGTGCGGATGCCCATCGCCGAGGCCATCGCCCGGTTCTGGGTGACGGCGCGCATCTGAAGCCCGAAGGTGGTGAAGCGCAGCACCGCCAGCAGCAGGCAGAAGACGCCGATCGAGAAGACGATGATCCACATGCGATTGTAGGTGATGGTCAGGTTGCCGATATCGACGGCGCCAGACATCCACGACGGGTTGCCGACCTGGCGGTTGTTGGGGCCGAAGATGGTGCGCACCGCCTGCTGCAGGATCAGCGACAGGCCCCAGGTGGCGAGCAGGGTTTCCAGCGGCCGGCCGTAGAGGAAGCGGATGATGCCGCGCTCGATGACCACGCCGACGGCGCCGGCCACGAGGAAGGCGAGCGGCAAGGCGATGGCGAGCGACCAGTCGAACAGCCACGGCGCGTGGCCACGGATGAATTCCTGCACGACGAAGGTCGTGTAGGCGCCGAGCATGACCATTTCGCCATGGGCCATGTTGATGACGCCCATCACGCCGAAGGTGATGGCGAGGCCGATGGCGGCGAGCAACAGCACGGAACCCAGCGACAGGCCGTACCAGGCGTTCTGGGCGACATCCCAGAGCGCCAGTTCGCCCTCGATGACGCCGATCGCTTTGCTGGCGGCGTCGCGCACGGCCTCCGGCGCGTCAGGCGGCAGGCTGGAGAGCAGCGCCACCGCATCCTGGTCGCTGCGGTCGCGGATGACGCTGACGGCCTCCAGTTGCTCGGCTTCGGCCGCGCCCGGCATGGTCAGGACGACCGCGGCACGCGCCTGAAGCTGCGCGCTCTTGATGGCCGGATCCTGCTCGGCGGCGATCGCCTTTTCGAGCGCCGGCAAGGCCGTGGCGTCGCGCGATTTGAACACCGCTTCCGCCGCGGCGAGTCGCTTGGCGGGATCGTGCGCCATAAGCTGGAGGGTGCCGAGCGCGGCGTTGATGGCATTGCGGATACGGTTGTTGACGCGAACCTTCTTGAGTCCCGCCGGCGCCTCGGCGACGGGCGCGCCGGTTGCGGCATCGGCGTAGCCGGCGTCGGTCTTGATGTAGGTCTTGCCGTCGGCGGGGTCGAAATAGAGCTTGCCGTCCTGCAAGGCGAGGATCACGTCGAGGGCGCGGTCGTCGCCGCTGGCGGCGATGGCGTCGATGGCGTCGCCGGTGTCGGAGTAGCTGTTGCCGGCGAACCGGGCCAGGCCGTCTTCAAGCGCGCCTGCCCGCGCGCCATTGGCCGCGATCAGGAACACGAGAACCGTGAGCAGGACCGGCAGGAGTCGGCGGAGCGTCAGCATCGCATCTTCTTGGGGTAAGGGATCGGGTGAGGCGGCGGACCGCCTCACCCGGGTCTTCGGTCTGATCGTCGTCAGCTACTGCCGCCGCACGTCTTGGTGACGGTGTTGTAGTTGCCGCACTTCAGGGTCACCCAGTCGGAGTCGAGGTCCTTGGAGCCGGGCAGGTAGTTGGACCAGGCATCGCCGGGGACAAGATCCTCCGTCTGCCACACCACGTCGAACTGGCCGTCGTCGCGGATTTCGCCGATGTAGACGGGCTTGGTGATGTGGTGGTTGGGCAGCATCTTGGACACGCCGCCAGTCAGGTTGGGCGCCTCGGTGCCGGGCAGGGCGTCGATCACCTTGTCCGGATCGGTGGTGCCAGCCTTCTCGACTGCCTTAACCCACATGTTGAAGCCGATGTAGTGGGCTTCCATCGGGTCATTGGTGGTGCGCTTGTCGTTGCCGATGAACGCGTGCCACTTGGCGATGAAGTCCTTGTTCTCCGGCGTGTCGATGGACTCGAAGTAGTTCCACGCCGCGAGATGGCCGACGAGCGGACCGGTGTCGAGACCGGCGAGTTCTTCCTCGCCGACCGAGAACGCCACCACCGGGATGTCGGTCGCCTTGATGCCGGCATTGCCGAGTTCCTTGTAGAAGGGAACGTTGGCGTCGCCGTTGATGGTCGAAACCACCGCCGTCTTCTTGCCGGCCGAGCCGAACGCCTTGATGGCGGCCACCTCGGTCTGCCAGTCGGAGAATCCGAACGGCGTGTAGTTGATCATGATGTCTTCCTTGGCCACGCCCTTGGAGAGCAGGTAGGCCTCGAGGATCTTGTTGGTGGTGCGCGGATAGACGTAGTCGGTGCCTTCAAGCACCCAGCGCTTCACCGAGCCGCCGTCTTCGCTCATCAGATAGTCGACGGCGGGAATCGCCTGCTGGTTGGGCGCCGCGCCGGTATAGAAGACGTTGCGCTCGCTCTCCTCGCCCTCGTACTGGACGGGATAGAAGAGGATCGAGTTCGAGCTCCTTGAACACCGGGAGCACCGACTTGCGGCTGACCGAGGTCCAGCAGCCGAATACCGCGGCCACCTTGTCCTGGCTGATCAGCTCGCGCGCCTTCTCGGCGAAGAGCGGCCAGTCCGAGGCCGGGTCGACGACCACCGCCTCGAGCTTCTTGCCAAGCAAGCCGCCCTTCTTGTTCTGCTCGTCGATGAGCATGAGCATGACGTCCTTGAGCGTGGTCTCGGAGATCGCCATGGTGCCGGACAGCGAATGCAGGATGCCGACCTTGATCGTATCGTCGGCAGCCGAAGCCGGCGCCGCCAACGGCAGTGCGAGGGTGGCCGCAGCCACCGCGGCCAACGCGGCCTTGTGGAATATCTTCATCAATTCCCCCTGTTAAACAGACGTCTCGGGAGGACGCCGTGCCATCTGTCCGCAAGTCGCGTGCCAGCTTGTGTACGAAGGCACCGCTCGTAATTGCGCCAAGATTCCCGGCTTGCATGCCGCGGCACGCATCACCGCGACGAGGGCGCGTGATGAATATTTAGGCACAGCGTAAAAAGGAGGCAGCGGGCAGCACGTCTGAAATGCAGCGGATGAACGATCCTCCGCTGCTGGCACCGGAACACGGGCAGAGATACGCTGCCCGCCACGTCCCTCTTCCCTTTCCGCACTCGACGATGCGGATGCGAGCGGAGTCTCTTCGATGCGCAATGTGCGGCTGGTCTGCGGCCTCCTGTCTGTTCTTGCCGGTGTAGCGATCCCGGCTGTCGGCGCGTGCGCCGGCGGCGGCCGCCGAAAAGCGGGTGATCGTCTCGCCGAACGCCGACTATTCCGGCTTCGACCTGCGGACGGTGAAGAACGTCACGCTGCCGCAATGCCAGGCGGCGTGTCTGGCCGACGGCGCCTGCAAGGCTTTCACCTTCAACAGCAAGGCCGGCTGGTGCTTCCTGAAGTCGGATTTCGGCGCGCTCGCCGCCACGCCGGACGCCACCGCCGGCCGCGTGATCGAAATCGCCGAGCTGACGCCAACGATCGAGCGCCAGCGGCTCGCCGAACTGAACATCCTGCCGGGCCGCTATATCGACGAGGCGCGCGCGCTGGTCGGCGGCGTCAAGGACCGCTTCGCCACCAGCGGGGCAAGCTACGGGACGCTCCGCGCTGCCGGCGCCCGCGCCATACAGGCCGGCAACTACGACGCCGCCGCGACGGCTTACGGCCAGGCGCTGGCCATCGCCAACGAAGATCCGGTCGCCTGGCTGGACTTCGCCCGCGCCAGCCTCGCCCGCTCGCCGTCCAGCTATTCGGACCGCATGCAGGCCCAGACCGACGCGACAGCCGCGTCGATCGACGGCTATCTGCGCGCCGAAGCGCCGCCGGCGCGGGCGATCGCGCTTGTGCTCGCCGGCCGCGCGCTCGCCAAGCGCGAGGTCTGGACGCCGGCCATCCGCGCCTTCCGCGCCAGCCTGGCGCTCGTCGAGATCGCCAGCGTGCGCACCGAATACGACAAGCTGGTTGGCGAGCACGGCTTCCGCATCGTGGCGCAGGACGTCGACGCCGACAGCGCGACGCCGCAAATCTGCATCCGCTTTTCCGACCGGCTGGACGTGGCGCGGCCCGACCTCGCCGATTTCGTCACCGTGGATGGCGGCGACGGCCTCGCGGTCGAGCCGAAGGACAACCAGGTCTGCATCAACGGCGTGAAGCACGGCGCCCGCTACACGATCCGCGTGCGCGGCGGCCTGCCCGCCGCCGACGGCGAGACGCTCACCCACCCGGTCGAGCTCAGCCTCTATGTGCGCGACCGCGAGCCGTGGGTCGGCTTCGCCGGCAATGCCTACGTGCTGCCAGCCGGTCCGGGCGCCTCGATCCCGATCAACTCGGTCAACACCGACAAGGTCAAGGCGACCATCTACCGGATCGGCGACCGCGGCATCGCGGAGGCCGTGCGCGACGGCCGCTTCCTCAGCGGTCTCTCCCACTATTCCGCCGACCGGATCGCCGACGAGACCGGCGAGAAAGTGTGGGAAGGCGAAATCGACATCGCCTCCAAGCTGAACGAGACGGTGGTGACCGCCATTCCCGTCGCCGATGCCGTCAAGACGATGAAGCCCGGCGCCTATGTCATCACCGCGGCGCCGGCGACCGACACCCAGGACTGGGGGCCAATCGCCACCCAGTGGTTCATCGTCTCCGACCTCGGCGTGACCGCCCTCTCCGGCCATGACGGCGTGCACGCCATCGTCCGCTCGCTGTCGACCGCCCGCCCGGTGGCGAACGTCAAGGTGCGGCTGGTCGCGGTCAACAACGAGGTGCTCGGCGACGCGGTCACCGACGACGCCGGCTATGCCCATTTCGATCCGGGCCTGGCGCGCGGCACCGGCGGCCTGGCGCCGCAGCTCGTCGTCGCCGAGACCGGCGACGACTACGCCTTCATCGACCTGACCCGCGCCGCCTTCGATCTCACCGACCGCGGTGTCGGCGGACGACAGGCGCCGCAAGCGCTGGACGCCTATCTGACGCCGGAACGCGGCATCTACCGGCCGGGCGAAACCATCCACCTCACCGCGCTGGTGCGCGACACGCGCGCCGTCGCCACCGGCGACCTGCCGATGACGCTGGTCGTCGAGCGGCCGGACGGCGTCGAGTTTTCGCGCGCGACGCTCTCCGACGGTGGCCTCGGCGGCTATTCCGACGACGTCGCGCTGGACGCCAATGCCATGCGCGGCTCGTGGCATGTCAGCCTGTTTGCCGATCCCAAGGGGCGGCCGATCGCCGAAACCAGCGTGCTGGTCGAGGATTTCGAGCCGGAGCGTCTGGCGGTCGATCTGGACACGCAGGCGAAGGCGCTGAAGGCCGACCGGCCGACGACCATCGACCTCTCGGCGCGCTACCTCTACGGCGCGCCGGCGCCGGACCTGCCCATCGAGGGCGACCTCGACATCAGCGGCTCGGACACGCTGGCCGGATTCCCCGGCTATCGTTTCGGCCTGACCGAAAGCGCCGTCGATCCGACGCGCCAGCCGCTCGAAATCGATGCGGCGACCGATCAGGACGGCAAGGCGACTTTCGACATCGACCTGCCCGACCTGCCGGTCACCACCCATCCGCTCAACGCCAACGTGGTCATCCGCGTCGCCGACACCAACGGGCGGGCCATCGAGCGCACGCTGTCGCGTCCGATCGAGCCGACGACGCCGATGATCGGCGTCAAGCCGCTCTTCGACGGCGACATCAGCGAAGGCGCCAGCGCCCGCTTCGATGCGATCCTGGTCGCGCCCGACGGCACGCGCATGGCGAAGGCCGGCGTGCCGTGGAAGCTCGAGCGGCTGGTCAGCGACTACCAGTGGTACCGCGCCAACGGATCGTGGAGCTACGAGGTCGTCACCACCGCCAAGCAGGTGGCGACCGGCAAGGTCGACTTCACCGCCGACAGCCCCGCCACCATCGAGGCCGCCGTCGACTGGGGTCAGTACCGCCTGACCGTGCAGGACGTCTCCGGCGACCAGGCGGCGGCGACCAGCGTCGCGTTCTATGCCGGCTGGTATCGCGCGGTCAGCACCTCCGACACGCCGGACACGCTGCAGGTCGCCCTCGACAAGCCGGCTTACCGGATCGGCGAGACGGCGAAGCTCCGGCTCGATCCGCGCTTCGCCGGCATCGCGCTGGTCAGCGTCATCGACGATCGCGTGATCGACATGAAGGCGGTGGAGGTGCCGGAAGGCGGCACCAGCGTCGACCTGACCGTCACCGACAAGTGGGGGCCCGGCGCCTACGTCACCGCCACGCTCTACCGGCCGATGGACCTCGCCGCCAAGCGCATGCCGGCGCGCGCCCTCGGCCTCACCTGGGCGAAGGTCGATCCCGGCGACCGGCTGCTCAACGTCGTCGCTCGACCTGCCGAACGAGATGCGCCCGCGCGGGCCGATGGACGATTCCGGTGTCGATCGGCAATCTCAAAGCCGGCGAAGACGCCTACGTCACCGTCGCCGCGGTCGATGTCGGCATCCTCAACCTCACCAACTTCAAGTCGCCGGCGCCGGACGACTGGTATTTCGGCCAGCGCCAGCTCGGCATGGAGATCCGCGACATCTACGGATTGCTGATCGACCGCACGCAAGGCGCTGCCGGGCACGGTGCGCTCCGGCGGCGACGGCGGCATGACGCGGCTGCAGGCGCCGCCGCCGACCCAGAAGCTGCTCGCCTTCTACTCGGGCATCCTCAAGGTCGATGACGCCGGCAAGGCGTCGGTCACTTTCGACCTCCCCGACTTCAACGGCACGGTGCGGGTGATGGCGATGGCGTGGTCGAAGGACGGCGTCGGCCATGCGTCGCAGGACGTGTTCGTGCGCGATCCGGTGGTGCTCACCGCCTCGATCCCGCGCTTCCTGGCGGTCGGCGATTCCTCGCGCCTGCTGGTCGAGATCAACAACGTCTCCGGCCCGGCCGGCGACTATCAGCTGTCGGTCGCCACCGGCGAAGGCATTTCCTTCCCGGACGAAGACGCGACACGCACCCTGACGCTTGCCGAGAAGCAGCGCGTCACCATCAACGTTCCGATCGAAGGCACGTCTCCCGGCGATTTCGATGTCGCCCTCGACCTCACCGCGCCCTCGGGCGAATCCTATCCGACGGGCCTGATGCTCGGCGTCCGCCCGGCGGGTTCGCCGGTGACGCGGCGCAACTACGTCGCGGTCGCCGCCAATGGCAAGCTCAGCGTCGACGGCGCATCCACGGCCGAATTCGTGCCGGGCACCGCCTCGGTGTCGGTGTCGCTCGGCGGCGCCGGGCCGCTCGACGTGGCCGGCATCCTCGCCGCGCTCGACCGCTACCCCTATGGCTGCGTCGAGCAGATCACCAGCCGCGCCATGCCGCTGGTCTATCTCGACGACGTCGCCGCCTCGGTCGGCATCGCCGCCGACGCGGCGGTGCGCGAGCGGGTGCAGAAGGCGGTCGCCGGCGTGCTCGCCGACCAGTCGGCCTCGGGCGCCTTCGGCCTGTGGGGACCGCAGGACGCCGGCGGCGACCTGTGGCTCGATTCCTACGTCACCGACTTCCTGACGCGCGCAGCCGAGAAGGGCTACGACGTGCCCGACGTTGCGCGGCGCATCGCCCTCGACAACCTGGCGAACGCGATCGCCTATGCCAGCGACTTCGAGAAGGGCGGCGAGGACGTCGCCTATGCGCTCTACGTGCTCGCCCGCACCGGGCGCGCCGCGATCGGCGACCTGCGCTACTACGCCGACTCCAAGCTCGACGCCTTCGCAACGCCGCTCGCCAAGGCGCAGCTCGGCGCCGCCATGGCGCTCTACGGCGACCGGGCGCGGGCCTCGCGCGCCTTCACCGCGGCGATGGCCGATCTCGACCGCGCCGAAGTCAGCCGCGGCTGGCGCAGCGACTACGGCACGTCGCTGCGCGACGGCGCCGCGGTGCTGACGCTCGCCGCCGAGACGGAGCCGGAAGGCGTCGACATCCGCACGCTCGCCACCCGCATCGCCACGATGGAGCGCGCCAAGCGCTACACCAGCACGCAGGAGAATTCCTGGATGCTGCTTGCCGCCGCGGCGCTCATCAAGGATTCGGCGAAGACCGACTTCTCCATCGACGGCGAGACCATCGCCGCGCCGCTCTTCCGCCGCTTCGACGGCGAGCGCCTCGCCGACAACCCGGTGGTGATCGCCAATCTCGGCGACCAGCCGCTCGACGCCGTCGTCGCCTCGACCGGCGTGCCGACGACGCCCGATCCGGCCGGCGGCAACGGCTACACGATCGAGCGCACGATCTACACGCCGGAGGGCGATCTCGCCGAGCTTTCGACGGTCGGCCAGAACGACCGCTTCGTCGTGGCGCTCACCGTCACCGCCGAACATGCCGACGGCGGCCGCCTGCTGGTGGTCGATCCGATCCCGGCCGGCTTCGAGATCGAGAACCCGGACATCTCGGCAAGCGGCGACACCACCACCTACGACTGGCTGGAAACCAACGTTGCCGAGCACACCGAGGCGCGCACCGACCGCTTCGTCGCCGCCTTCGACCGCAAGGACGACGACGCCCTGTCGTTCACGGTCGCCTACACCGATGCGGGCGGTGTCGCCGGGCATGTTCGTCCGTCCGGCGGCGACGGTGGAGGACATGTACCGGCCGGAGTTCAACGCCCGCACCGACACCGGCTCGGTCGAAGTGGTCGGCGCGACGCGCTAGGGCGCGAGTCGAGAGCCATGGCGCTGGCCCCAAACCAACACCGCTCGTCCCCGCGAAAGCGGGGACCCAAGGGCTGCCCGCGCTGGCTGCTGGCGGCGGGCGGTGGGTCTGCGGTCGTCGCTGTGGCCGCCGTCGTCGCCGGCACCCTGCTCTACCGCCACATCGAAGCCTCGCTGCCGCCCCTGCCCGACCCGGCGTCGATCGCAGACCTCGACGCTGGTGGTCGACCGCGACGGCAGGCTGCTCCGGCCCTTCACCATCGCCGACGGGCGCTGGCGGCTGCCGGTGACCACCGCCGACGTCGATCCGAAATTCCTGAAGATGCTGATCGGCTACGAGGACCGGCGCTTCTACGAGCATGGCGGCGTCGACCCGCGGCGATCCTGCGCGCCGCCGGCCAGTTCGTCCTTGCCGGCGGGCACATCGTCTCCGGCGCCTCGACGCTGACCATGCAGGTCGCCCGCCTGATCGACGGCGACAGCACGCGCTCGATCACTGGGCAAGCTCCGCCAGATGGCGCTCGCCGGGAAGCTCGAGGCGCGTTTCTCCAAGGACGAGATCCTGAACCTCTACCTCGCGCTCGCTCCCTATGGCGGCAACATCGAGGGCGTCCGCGCCGCCAGCCTCGCCTATTTCGGCAAGGAGCCGAAGCGGCTGACCACGGCCGAAGCGGCGCTGCTGGTCGCGCTGCCGCAGTCGCCGGAATGGCGCGCGGCCGGACCGCGACGCCGAGGCCGCCCGCGCGGCGCGCGACCGCGTGCTCGACCGGCTGGTCGCCGAGGCGGTGATCGGCGCCGACACGGCCGACGCGGCGCGCACCGAACGGGTGCCGAACGCGCGCAAGCCATTCCCCATCCTCGCGCCGCACCTCGCCCTGCAGGCGGTGCCGGCCGAACCGGAACAAGGCGATTCATCGCCTGACCATCGACCGCGATCTTCAGGCGTCGCTCGAATCGCTCGCCGCCGACCGCGTCGCCGCGCTCGGCCCGAAGCTCTCGGTCGCCATCGTCGTCGCCGACGAGATGCAGCGGCGCCATCCTCGCCTCGGTCGGTTCCGCCGGCCTGTTCGAGGACGCGCGCGACGGCCATGTCGACATGACGCGCGCCATACGCTCGCCCGGCTCGACGCTGAAGCCGCTGATCTACGGCCTCGCCTTCGAGGCCGGCCTCGCCCATCCGGAAACGCTGATCGAGGACCGGCCGACCGGCTTCGACGGCTACGCGCCGCAGAACTTCGACGGCTTCCATCGCGGCACGGTCACGGTGCGCGAGGCGCTGGAGCAATCGCTCAACGTGCCGGCGATCGTGGCGCTCGACGCCGTCGGCCCGGCGCGGCTGGTCGCGCGGCTGAAGCGCGCCGCGGTCGACCGCCGAGCTGCCCGACCAGACCGCGCCCGGCCTCGCCATCGGCCTCGGCGGCGTCGGCGTGACGCTGCGCGATCTCGTCGCGCTCTATGCCGCCTTCGCCGCGCGGCGGCACGGCGGTGGCGCTGACGCGACGGCATCGGCAACGCGCCCGGCCGCGCAGACCGGCGCGCCGGTGCTGTCGCCGACGGCGGCCTGGTACGTCGCCGACATCCTCGCCGGCGTGCCGCCGCCGCTCAACGGCTCGCCCGGCCGCATCGCCTACAAGACCGGCACCTCCTACGGCTATCGCGACGCCTGGGCGATCGGCTTCGACGGCGCCAACGTCGTCGGCGTCTGGGTCGGCCGGCCCGACGGCACGCCGGTGCCGGGCCTGTCCGGCATCGTCAGCGCCGCGCCGATCCTGTTCGAGGCCTTCGACCGCATCGGGCCGAAGCGCGTGCCGCTTCAGCCGCGCGCCGGCCGGCGTGCTGATGGCGTCCTCGACCGCGGCGCTGCCGGCGCCGCTGCGCACGCTTCCGCGGTCCGGGCGAAGCGAGCTTCGAACAGAAGAAGGACGATCCGGAGATCGCCTTCCCGCGCAACGGCGTCGCCGTCGATCTCGGCATCGCCGACGGCGATCCGGCGCCGCTCGCCATCAAGGTGCGCAACGGCGCGCCGCCCTTCACCTTCTTCGTCAACGGCGCGCCGATCGCGCGCGAGCCGTTCGCACGCTCGGAGACATGGCAGCCGGACGGCGCCGGCTTCGTCACGCTGTCGGTGGTCGACCGCGACGGCAAGTCCGACCGGGTGACGGTCAGGGTGGAGTGAGCGGGCAACCGCGCTGCGCGCCGCCCGGCGCGTCACCGCCGCGCTATGCGCGACTCAGGCCGGAGTGTATGAAAGAGTGGATGAATTTCACGAATTGAGCGACGCGCATGCCACAAGTCCACCGCATGTTCTTTCATTACAGCGAGTTCCCGTTCAGCTTGCGCACGCTGTTCACCGCAACGCTCATCACGCTTGGCCTTGGCTACGCCTTCGCGATGATCCAGGTCTACACCACCCACGCGGGCCTGGACGGCAATCCGGGTATCAACGCCAACGACATCGCCATCGCCTATAGCGGCAACGCAAACAGCAACCGACTTCAGGTGGCCCTGCTGGGGTCGATGTCCGGCAACGCTCCGTCCCGGGAGCGCCGCGCCATCATCGACTGGGCGTCCGACGGCGCCGACAAGGCGCAATACGACAAGGACATAAAGCCGATCATCGAAAACCGGTGCATGCGGTGTCACGATGGAAGTGAATCCGGTGCGCCGAAGTTCGACACGTTTGAAGCCTTCGCGGAGTTCGCCAAGCCCGACACCGGGATGAGCCTCGCCACCCTGGTGCGGGTCTCGCACATCCATCTGTTCGGCATGACGTTCATTTTCTTCATCATGGGAATGATCTTCAGCCATGCCTATGTGCGCCCGGTGTGGTTCAAGGCGCTTGTCATCGCGGTGCCGTTCCTGACGATGATCACCGACATCGGCTCCTGGTATCTGACCAAGCTCAATCCCAGGTTTGCCTGGATCATCATCGTCAGCGGCGCCTTGATGGGTCTGAGTTTCGCCTTTCAATGGTGCGTTTCGATGTACCAGATCTGGTTCTACCGGTATTCGGCCGGCGATCCGAACCATCCCCGCAGGCCACGGCCGTGTAGCGACGACAAACGGGCGGGGACTTCCGCGCTCGCCCGCTTGTCTTTCACCTGTATCAGCGCTCTGCGATGAGCCAATGCCGGACGTTCCGACCGGGCGGTTCGAACGCTCGTCAACGCGAGTGCATTCGCATCGCGACCACCGGCGCTGGACTACTCCTTTGGCCCGAACGTCTGCATGTAGGCCTGAATGTTGTGGAGATCGGCATCGGTGAGCATCTGGCCGGGAGGTTCATAGAGACCGGTCTTTGCGAATACGGGCATGACCCTCATCGGCCGACCATGGTCGTCCTTGCCGTCCTGCACCGCTGCCTTGAAGACAGCGAAGTCCCAATAGGCGGAGTCGCCCGCCAGCTTCTTTATTCGCACGGCGCCGTCGGGCACGACTTCCTTCGAGTACCCCTCGCCCTTGTTTCCGTGACAAACCGCACAATTGTCATTGTAGAGATCGCCGCCGGCCGTGAGATCCTCGGCGAACGAGGACTGAGCCGACGCAACAGAGCGCAAGCGCCGCGACCGAAATCAGTAACCTGGACATGGATGTCTCTCCATTTGTTGGCATGTCGCCGGCGGTGCCGGCGAGGCCCTCCCTCGCGCCCGTGCCGCTGCAGCAGAGGCTTTTCGCCCACGGAACGGACTTCGGTCCGCCGAGTGCCCGCCCCTGACAGCTTTTGAGACGCGACGGGAACCCTACCACGCTATGCCGACGGGCGCGTTGCCACTTGATCGAGATCAAGGCGAGACGCGGCAGCGCCGACGGCAACCCTGCGCCGCTGGTCATCGATCGCGGCGCGAAGGTCCGACCGGGTGCCAGTCAAGGTAGAGCAGCGTCGCGCCCGTCGCGCTATGACACCGCCCTGATCGCCCAGGCGCGCGCCTTCATCGGGATCGTTCCGTCCGCGCCGCGTGGAAGATCTGCCTCCAGCTTCTTCTCTCAGGCGTTCGCGCGCCGCCGCATCGAGGCTCATGCAGTAACCGGGCGCCGGTCCGGCGCCCAGCGTGAACGGATGCCAGTAGTCCTCGAAAGGTCTTGAAGACGGTCGGCACCTCGATCGGGATGCAGTCAACCGAAGACAGGCCCGCGGCGCTTGCCAATGCGGTCAGTCCCTCCGGCGTGCAAAACGGAAAACGCTTGTCTTCGGTAAGGTCCCGTGCGCCCGGATCGAGGGATTCGGCCGCCGTCCAGAAGGCGCGCATGAATTCGACGCCGCCGCCGGGATAGTCCCAGACATAGAACGCCAACGTCCCGCCGGCGCGGGCAACGCGCTTCATTTCGGCAAGAGCCTTCGCCCTGTCCGGAACGAAGTTCAGAACCAGAGCGGAGACGACAACGTCGCGCGTACCCGTTTCCAGTGTCAGGGCCTGGGCGTCGCCGACCTCAAACGTCGCGCGCTTGTCAGGCACGTTGGCACGCGCGGTCGTGACGAAGCCCTGCGAGGGATCGATGGCGATCAGGCTCCCGGGCGCGTTCCGCGCCAGGATCGCCGCCGACAGAGCGCCGGTTCCGCATCCCACTTCCAGCCAATCGAGGCCATCGGGCGCGGCGAGCCAGTCGAGAAAGGGCGGGGCGATCTGGCGGCTCCATCGCCCCATATAGGCGTCGTAACTGGCGCCGGCCTGCCAGGCATCGTGACGGGATGTCTCGGTCATCGCTTGCCTCCTCCCTGCGGTCTTGAACGACCATTCGCAACGATGCCGATGCCGAGACGCCTGTTGGAAGCAGGGATGTCGTCGCGCGCGTCGGCCAGCACCATCCTACCCGATCCCCCGATGTGGGCCGATAGATGGCGAACCTGTCTCCGCGCCGAAAACCCCGCTTCCAGTCTTACCCCGGCCCCATGGCCCAGGGGCCGTGGAAGCCCTTGCCGTCCTTGTCGGTGCGCTCGAAGCCGTGGGCGCCGAAGAAGTCGCGCTGGCCCTGCAGCAGGTTGGCGGTGGTGCGGCCGGTGCGGGCATAGTCGAAATAGGCGAGCGCGTTCGACAGCGCCGGCATCGGGCATGCCCTTCGGCAGCGCCGCCGAGACGACATGGCGCAGGTGGCCGTGGCTCTGCCTTGAGCAGCCGGCGAAGGGCTCGACCATCATCAGGTTGGCGATCGTAGCCGCTGGCCGAATAGGTCGCGCGAGATGTCGTCGAGGAAGACCGAGCGGATGATGCAGCCGGCGCGCCAGATCTTGGCGATGGTGCCCAGCGGCAGGTTCCAGTTCCACGTCTCGGAGGCGGCGGAGAGCACGGCGAAGCCCTGCGCGTAGGCGGCGATCTTGCCGGCGAGCAGCGCCTGCTCGAGCGCATCGAGGATCCCCTGCGCGGTCGCCGGCCGCGGCGCCGAGCTTGGTGTCGGCCTTGCCGAACAGCTTTTCGCCGGCGAGGCGGAAATCGCGCTGCGCCGAGAGGCCGCGCGCCGCCACCGCCGCCTCGATCACCGTCGCCGGCACGCCGATTTCCTGCGCCTCGATCGCCGACCAGCGGCCGGTGCCCTTCTGGCCGGCCTTGTCGAGGATGATCTCGACCATCGGCTTGCCGGTCTCCGGGTCCTTGGCCTCGAGCACCTTGCCGGTGATCTCGATGAGGTAGGACTTCAGCCGCCCCTCGTTCCACTTGCCGAAGACGTCGGCCATCTCGGCCGGGCGCATGCCGAGGCCGTCGCGCATGACGCCGTAGACCTCGGCGATCATCTGCATGTCGGCATATTCGATGCCGTTGTGGATGGTCTTGACGAAGTGGCCGGCGCCGTCGGGACCCATCAGCGCGGCGCAGGGCTCGCCCTCGAACTTGGCGGAGATGTCGAGCAGGATCTTCTCGACGCGCTTCCATGCGTGCTTCGGTGCCGCCGACCATGATCGAGGGTCCGTGGCGGGCGCCTTCCTCGCCGCCGGAGACGCCGATGCCGAGGAAATCGAAGCCCCGGGCGGTGAGCGTCCTTCACGCGCCGCTGCGTGTCGCGGAAATTGGCGTTGCCGGCGTCGATCAGCAGATCGCCCTTGGCGAGGTCCTTGCCGATCTTGTCGGCTTCCTCGTCGACCGGCGGCGCCGGCCAGCACCATGATGACGATCGGCCGCGGCGGCTCGACGGCCGCGGCGAGTTCCTCGACCGTCTTGCACGGCACCAGCCGCTCGGCGAGCTTGCCGGCATTGGCCATGAACGTGTCGATCTTCGACGTGGTGCGGTTGTGGACGGCGACCGTGTAGCCCTTCTCGGCCATGTTGAGCGCCAGGTTGGAGCCCATGACGCCGAGACCGACGAGACCGATATCCGCCATGATTCCATTCCTCCCGGCGCGCGTTTCTTTTCAGGGCCGCGCGTCTGGTCGAAGGCCATGCGAGGCCGCCGAACAGTATGAAAGATGGGCGTCCCGGTCCACCACCGAAACAGGCCGATTTCGCCGCAGTCGGCCGCCGGCGCTAGAGGCCGAGGTCGCTCTCGCCGCGCTCCAGGATGATCGGCACGATCAGGTCTTCCTCGTCGCCGAGGTGGCGGGTCAGCATGGCGAGCAGCCGGTCGCTGACGCCGGCATAGGCGTCGCCGGCGAAGCGCAGCTTGTCGCTGTCTCCGGGTCCAGGCGCAGGAAGGCGTTGGCGGCATCGACGATCTGGTCCATCGCGGCGTGGATGACCGCGTGATCGTTCTCGAGCACGTCGAAGCCGCGCTGCAGGCGCGGCTCGGCGGCGGTGAAGCGCGGGAAATACTCGTGGTCCTCGATCTGGTGATGCCCGTTGAGGTGCGACAGGAACATCTCCAGGCGGGGCGCGAACCACGAGCGGAAATGCGTCGGCGTCACCAGCCCTTCGCGGAACTGGCCGGTGGCGGCGCCGAGCTTGCCGCCGAAATTGCGGAAGCCGTCGTGGATATCCAGCCAGAAGCGGGCGATGGCGCCGATGTCCTCACGCGGCGGCCACTCGGCGCGCGGATACCGGTCGAGGAAGAAGCGCAGTTCGTCCGGCCAGCCGTTGCGGGTTTCGAGGTCGAGGTTGGCGGGGGAGCCGGCGTCGTTGTCTGTCATGCCGTCCATATGGGACAGCCGGAGAGAAAAGTCAGCGGGTTACCGCGAAGTGACCGCTCACATCCGCCGGCCGGACTCGGCGTCGAAGACGTTCACCTTGCCGAGCGGCAGCAGGACCGAGGCGTTGGGGTCGCGCCGGTATTGCTCGGCGACGTGCGCGTCCACCCGCACGGCGATGGTCTCGCCGGGCACATCGAGGAAAGCGATGGCGTCCGGGCCCGCCTTCTCGAGGAACTGAATTGGAAACTGCATACGCAGCGTGCGGTCGTAGCGGTCGGCGTCGGCCTCCTGCACGAAATGCTCGGGGCGGAAGCCGACCCGGACCTTCTGCCCCTCGCGCGGCGCGTCGCGCCATGGATACTCGGCCAGATCGTACACCACGTCGACATGCTCATCGGCGACGGCGACCGCGCCGTTGGAACGCCTCGACCACGCCGTAGCGCATGTTCATGGCCGGCGAACCGATGAAATCGGCGACGAAGAGGTTTTCCGGCTGGTCGTAGATGTCGTCCGGCGTTCCGACCTGCTGGATGACACCACGGTTCATGACGGCGATCTTGGTCGCCATGGTCATCGCCTCAACCTGGTCGTGGGTGACGTAGACGACGGTGTTCTTCAGCTGATTGTGGAGCTTCTTGATCTCCAGCCGCATTTCGGTGCGCAGCTTGGCATCGAGATTGGACAGCGGCTCGTCGAACAGGAAAAGCCCGACCTGCTTGACCAGCGCCCGCCCGATGGCGACCCGCTGGCGCTGGCCGCCCGACAACTGCGACGGCTTGCGATCGAAGAGGTGATCGATCTGCAGGAGCTTGGCCGCCCAGTTGATGCGGCGTTCGATCTCCTCGGACGACAGTTTGCGGGCGCTGAGACCGAAGCGCATGTTGCCGTGCACGGTCTTGGTCGGATAGAGCGCGTAGGACTGGAAGACCATCGCCAGACCGCGATCCTTGGGATCGAGGTCGGAAACGTCGCGATCGTCGATGAGGATCTCGCCCTCGTTGATGTCGAGCAGCCCGGCGAGAATGTTGAGCAGGGTGGTCTTGCCGCAGCCGGACGGGCCGAGCAGGACCAGAAACTCGCCGTCCTCGACCTTCAGGTCGAGGTTGGCAAGGACGGTGAGCGCGCCGTACTTCTTGACGATGTTGCGAAATTCGACGGTCGACATTTCAGTGTCCTGACCTCACGCGCGGACCGGGTGTCGTGGGGTACCGCGGCCACGGGAGGACGGCCGCGATACCCCAGCGTACCAACGCCGGCGGAGGGATGCCAGCGTTGGCCTTCTTGCGCGCCACTCGACCGTGGCCAATCATCGGTGAGGACCGGGCAAAGTCTTGCCCGGTCCCCGGTCCGAAGGTGCGGACTAGTTGAAGACCGCGTCGTACTCGTCCTTGAGCTTCGCGATGACGGCATCCGACGTCATGCTCTCGTCGCCCTGGAACGTGTACATCGTGTTCCACATCGAATTGTTCCAGTCGGTGTCGGCGATGTTGAACGGGCTCTGCACGCTGAAATTCGGCTTCTTCAGCGATTCCAGAACCAGTTTGTTGCACGCATCGAGCTTGTCGGTCGGGACGTCGACGCGCACCGGCCTCGACCCCTTGATCGAGGCAAACTCGGCGTTGATCTTCGGATCGACGACGATGCTGGCGAACTCCTGCTCGGCCTTGAGCTGGTCGTCCGGCACGCCACCCAGGACGCCGAAGGAATCGACCGTTACCGACAGCCCCTTGGTGCCCGGGATGTTGATGCAGTTGAAGTCGGTGCCGAGCACCTTCTTGTTGGCCAGCCATTGGCCCTTCATCCAGTCGCCATGGATCTGCATCAGCGCCTTGCCGGCAATGACGGTGTTGGTGGTCTCGTTCCACTGGCGGTTCACCCAGCCCTTGTCGGCCTGGCGGACGATCTTCTGGAAGACCTCGATCGTCTTGCGCACGCCGGGATCGTCGAAGACGGTTGGATCGGGCTTTCCTTCAAGACCGTAGAAGCGATTGAAGACGTCCGGTCCGGCGACCGCAGCCAGCAGGGCGTGGAAGGTGTAGCCCGCCTGGAAGGTGTTGCCGCCGATGGCGATGAACGTGTAGCCGGCGTCCTCGACCTTCTTCTCGTCGGCCCACATGTCGTCGAGCGACGTCCACTTTGTCGGATCGACCCCGGCCGCCTTGGCGACGTGCAGGTTGTAGTAGACCATGCCGTCGATGTGCACGGCCGTCGGCGCCTTGCGGATCTCGCCGTCGACCTTGATCGAGCGCAGCACGACATCCGGGAAGTTGGGCGTCGCACCTATCTTGTCGAACGTCGCGTCAAGCGCCTGGCCAAGGCCGCGCTTGGAAAGGTCGCGATAGAAGCCCGGCTGCGAGTTGATGAAGACGTTCGGCGGCGTGCCCGCGATGACGAGGCTGACCAGCGGGCTCGACGCCCGCCTGCTCGTGCGGCACCGACATCTCGGTGATCTTGTTGCCGCGCCGCTCGAACTCCTTGACGATGACGTTGAGCGCGCCGATCTCGCTCTCGTTCGACCATGAATGGAACAGCTTGAGTTCCGTAGCGCCAGCCACGGACGACATCGTCGCCAGCGCCAGCGCAGTGCCTGTCAATAATCTTGCCAACATTTCAGTCTCCCCTTTTGGCTCTTGTTGAAATCTGAGGCCCGTCTTGCGCCGCTTCCGGCGACGCATTTCCTTTGAAGTCGCAGGCGTTCCCGGCCGTCGCCCTATCCCTTGATCGCCCCGGCGGTGATGCCGCGAACGAAGAACTTGCCGAGGCCGAAATAGACGACGAGCGGCGGGATGGCCGTGAGCAGCGCCGCCGCCATGTCGATGTTGTAGTGAACCTCGCCGCGCTCGGTGATCACGGTGTTGGCGAGGATCACGGTCATCGGCTGCGCGCCGATGCCGCCGAAGGTCAGGCCGATCAGGTAGTCGTTCCAGACGCTGGTGATCACCAGGATCAGAACGACGACCATGATGTTGCCGGACATCGGCAGGACGATTTCGCCGAAGATGCGCCAGAAGCTGCCCGAATCCATGACCGCGGCGTTGATCAGTTCGCGCGGGATGTCCTTGTAGAAATTGCGGAAGATCAGGGTGAGGAGCGGCATCAGCAGGATCGCGTGGACGACCGCGATCGCCCAGATCGTGCCGAAGATGCCGAAACTCGCGGTCAGCACGACCAGCGGGATCATGATGATCTGAAACGGCACGAACGCGCACATGAACAGGACGAAGAGGAAGGTGTTCGCCCAGCGCACGTTCCACAGCGCCAGCGCGTAGCCGGTCACCGACGACATGCCGATCGACAGGAAGATGCTCGGGAACAGGATCTTCATCGAGTTGAAGAAGCCGTGCCTGACGCCCTCGCAGGTCATGCCGGCGCAGATTTCGGACCACGCCTTCGTCCACGGCTCGAACGTCCAGGTCGTCGGCAGCGAGAAGATGTCGCCGAGCGCGATCTGATCCATCGTCTTGAACGAGGTGACGATGACCACGTAGAGCGGGATCGCGACGAAAGCCGCGCACATCGCCAGGAAGACGGTGTTGACGATCGTCGAACCGCGGATGCGCTTTCGCGAACGCCGGCGCGCGCCGACGCCGATGGCCGGCGACGCGATGCCGCTGGCGGCCGGCGTGCTCATCCGACGGCCTCCTCGCGGCGGCGCGCCTGCCAGGCGGTCACGGCAACCAGCGGCAGGAAGATGACCAGCGTGATCACCAGCATGATCACGGCCGCCGCCGAGGCGTAGCCGATGTTGCCGCGGGTCGAATAGGCGTTGATGGCGAAATAGGCCGGCGTCCACGTCGACGTGCCGGGGCCGCCGTTGGTCATCGCGACCACGATGTCGTAGGCCTTGACCACGCCCAGCGACAGCAGGATCGCGCAGGTCAGGAAGGTGTACTTCATCATCGGGATGATGATCTCGAGATAGAGTCGCCAGAAGCGCACGCCGTCGAGTCGCGCCGCGCTCCAGATCTCGCCGTTGATCGACTTCAGGCCGGCCAGCATCAGCGCCATGTAGAAGCCGAGGCCGTGCCAGATCGAGGCGAGGATGATGCCGTACATCGCGGTGTGCGGCTCGCGCAGCCAGTTGAAGTAGGCGCTCTTCCAGCCGAGCTGGTGCAGGAAGTTCTCGATGCCGAGCGACGGATTGAACATCCAGCGCCACACGATGCCGGTGACGATCAGCGAGACGGCGAGCGGATAGAGGAAGACCGTGCGGAAGAAGCCCTCGCCGCGCTTCTCGCGCTCGACCATCGCCGCCAGGATGAAGCCGAAGACGATGGCCAGCGCGCTGCCGAGCGCCAGGATGACGAGGTTGCGGAGCGAGGTGGCCCATTCGCTGGTGCCGAACAGGCGCTCGTATTGCCGCGCCCATCTTGCGAAATCGATCGTGTATTCGGGAAAACGGCGTGAACGGGTGAACGACATGAAGATCGTCCAGCCGATCGCGCCGGCAAACGCCACCGCGGTGACGGTGACCGCCGGCGTAAGCGCCACTATCGGGGAAACCCGACTCCACCGGAGCGCCATGCGCGTCCTCCCCGGGACCGCTGTTGCACGTCTCGTTTCCACCCCTGCCCCGTCGGCGTTCAGACCGCAGGACTATTCATATTTGAACTCGTGTGTGCAACAATTGAACTATATGAGCCGCGTCACAACAGAGTCAACTGTCGCGCATTGCCCGGCAAAATGCACGCTCACGCCGCGCCAGTTGATGCGGGTGACGGATTTGGACTTGATATTCCTGCTGCGTAACGGCATCGCTGCCTGCTTGGAATAAGCACCGGCGGCGACGATCATGGAGGATCGTCGACGTTGTGCAGCCGCTCTGCCCCCCGTCGCCCACAACTCTGGTGGTCCTGTCCCATGAGCCTGATCCAGTACCTTACGACAATCGAATTCGGTCGCGGCGCACTGTCGACGCTTCCCGACGCGCTCGCCGCCTGCGGCATCGACAAGCCGCTGGTCATCAGCGACCGCGGCCTGGCGGCGACCGGGCTTCTCGAAAAGGCCGGCGCATTGCTGCCGAAGGGATCGCCGGCCTTCCTCGACGTGCCGACCAATCCGAGCGAGGCGGCGGTTCAGGCGGCGCTGGCGGTCTATCGCGACGAGGCCTGCGACGGGCTGGTGGCCATCGGCGGCGGCTCGCCGATCGACCTGGCCAAGGCGGTGGCGCTGCTCGCCACCCATACCGGCCCCCTCGAGCAATACGCGGCGATCTACGGCGGCATCCCGAGAATCGGCCCGATCGCGCCGGTGATCGCCGTGCCGACGACGGCGGGAACCGGAGCGGAGGTCGGCCGTGCCGCGCTGATCACCCTCGACGACGGGCGGAAGCTCGGCCTGATCAGTCCGCACATCATTCCGAAGCGGGCGATCTGCGATCCCGAACTGACGCTCGGGCTTCCGCCGGCGCTGACCGCGGCCACCGGCCTCGACGCGCTGTCGCACTGCATCGAGACGCTGTTCTCGCCGCGCTTCAACCCGCCGGCGGAGGCCATCGCCCTCGATGGCGCCGGCCGCGTGTGGCGGAACATCGAGACGGCGACGCGCCACGGCGGCGACATCGACGCCCGCGAGCAGATGCTGATGGGCGCGATCGAGGGCGGCCTGTCGTTCCAGAAGGGCCTCGGCGCGGTGCACGCGCTCAGCCATGCCCTGGGCGGCCTCAAGCAGCCGACCCTCCACCACGGCACGCTCAACGCAATCCTGATGCCGACGGTCGTGCGGTTCAACGCCGGCCATGTCGGCGACAAGATCGACCGGCTCAAGGCGGCGATGGGCCTGCCGCCGGCAGCCGACCTCGCCGACGAGCTCGATGCGCTCAACCGGCGGCTCGACATTCCCAACGGCCTCAAGACGCTCGGCGCCAAACGCGAGGTCTTCGACTGGGTGATCGAGCGCGCGCTCGCCGATCACAGCCACGCCACCAACCCGCGGGCAGCGACGGCGGACGATTACCGCGCCATGCTCGAAGCGGTCATGGTGTAGGCGCGGGCACCTCACATGAAGATCACCGGGCAGAAAATCTTCGTCGCCAATGCGTCGCGCACCAATTTCGTCTTCGTCAAACTCTACACCGACGACGGCATCGACGGCGTCGGCGAGGCGACGCTGGAATGGAAGACCGAGGCGGTCGTCGCGGCGCTCGACGAACTGGAGCGCGCCGTCGTCGGCAAGGATCCGTTCCGCATCGAGTTCCTGATCGAGGCCCTGCACCGCGATTCCTACTGGCGCACGGGCGCGGTCTTCCGCAGCGCGCTCGGCGCCATCGAGGCGGCGCTGCTCGACATCAAGGGCAAGGCGCTCGGCGTACCGGTCTACGAACTGCTCGGCGGCATGCAGCGCGACCGGGTGCGCTGCTACGCCAATCACTGGTTCGCCGGCGCGCAGACGCCCGAGCAGTATCACGCCGCCGCCAAGCGCGGCGTCGCCATGGGCTACAAGGCGCTGAAATGGGACCCGTTCGAGGCGACCTGGCTCGACATGGACCGGGCGCAACGCGGACGCACCATCGCCATCGTCGAGGCGGTGCGCGATGCGGTCGGCCCCGACATCGACCTGATGCTCGACGTCCACGGCCGCCTGAACGTGCCGACGGCGATCGCCATGGCGCGCGAGCTGGCGCGCTTCGACCTGGCATGGATCGAGGAGCCGACGCCGCCGGAATCGATCGACGCGCTGGCCGAGGTGCGGGCGAAGAGCCCGATACCGATCGCCGCCGGCGAGCGGCTGTTCGAGCCGGAGCGGTTCCTCGAACTCATCGCCAAGCGCGCGGCCGACATCCTGCAGCCCGACGTCTGCCATCTCGGCGGAATGCTGGAGACCAAGAAGGTCGCCGGCCTCGCCCACATGCGCTTCCTGCCGGTCGCGCCGCACAATCCGACCGGGCCGGTGATGAACGCCATGACGCTGCACCTCGCGGCGGCGATCCCGAATTTCCTGATCTTCGAGACGGTGTCGGTCGACGTGCCGTGGCGCAAGGAGCTGGTGCGGGAGACGCTCACCTTCCGCGACGGCGAACTGATGGTGCCGACCGCGCCGGGGCTCGGTGTCGAGCTGAACGAAGAGGCTTGCGCGAAATTCCCCTACCAGCCCTACGACGTGCCGCTCTTCGACGGGTCGATCAACATGGCCGGCGTGGTGTCCGGCCCGGAAGTCGTCGACCGCAAGGGATGATGCCTCAGGTGCCGGCGCCCTTGCGGGGGACCGGCAGGTCGGCGGCGATGGCGCTGGCGAAGGCGATGGTCTTGGCCCTCACCTGCTCCATGTGGGCGGCCGACGTGCCGGCCAGGAACGGCACGCTCAGCGCCGCGATCACCTTGCCGTTCTGATCGCGGATCGGCGCGGCATAGGCGTGAACGCTCGGCGAATATTCGCCCTTGTCCTCGGCCCAGCCCTGGCGCCTGATGCGGGCAAGCTCCGCCGCCAGGCGCTTCGGATTGGTGAAGGTGCGGTTGGTGTAGCGGACGAGCGGCTGCGCCAGCCGCTTCTCCAGTTCGGTCTTGGACAGGCTGGCGAGCAGCACCTTGCTGGCGGCGCCGGCATGGAGCGGCTGCCGCTGCCCGGGGATGACGGTAAGGGCGTATTCGCGCTGGCCGTCGATGGCCGCCACGACCAGGACCGTTTCGCGATCGACGACCGAGACCTTGCAGCCTTCGCCGGTCTCGGTGGCAAGACGCTCGAGATGCGGCAACGCCAGCGCGGCAAGATCGAAATCGTGCGAGTCGACGCCGGCGCGCGCCGCCAGCGCCAGCAGGCGAGGACCCAGCCGATAGCTGCCCTCGCTCGAGCGACGCACCATGTCGTGGAACTGAAGCGTGTTGAGGATGCGGTAGACGGTGGTGCGCGGCAGGTCGAGCTGATCGACCAGATCGCGGATGGTGGCGCCGTTGCCGCGCCGCTCGAGCAGCAGCAGCACGTCCATCATCCGGTCGATGACCGGAATTCGATGCCTGGCAAGCGCCTCGGTTGTCACCACGTCGTTCATCGCGGACCGGCCGATTGACTCCGTTCAAGCATCGCATTTAACATCCAACACTGAACTTTCAAAGTTCATATTTGAATGAGGGCCGACGGGCGGTCAATCCCGCCGAACGGTCCCGCGGCAGCCCCGGCCCGTCTGCCGGCGGCCTCGACCGGCGCGGGAGGCGCGGTCATGAACGCAGGTGTCGCAGGGGCAGCCAGAACCGCCCGCCGTGAACGATCCGGCGGCGCAGCGATATCCGGGCCTTCACACCATGACAAGAGCCGACGGCCGGAATCCCGGCCTGACGGCGCTCAAACAATGCGACCGGCCGTGATGGCTCCCGGCGCCGCCGGGATCGCGGACCGTCAGAAAAGGGGAAGCGCATGAAGGGCATTGCATCCATCGGTCACGTCGCGATGCGGGTGAAAGACATCGATCGCTCGCTGGATTTCTACGTGAACAAGCTCGGCTTCGCCGAGATGTTCCGCCTCGACCGCGACGGCAAATTGTGGATCGTCTACCTGCGGCTGACCGACAGCCAGTTCCTCGAACTGTTTCCCGACGCGGTCGGCGATCGCGCGCCGAAGGAGGACACAGTCGGGCTCAACCACGTCTGCCTCGAGTGCGACGACCTCGACCTGGTCGTCAGCCAGATCACGGAGAAAGGCATTCCGCTCTTCCGGCCGAAGAAGCTCGGCGCCGACAACAACTACCAGGCCTGGATCGAGGATCCGGACGGAAACCGCATCGAACTGATGCAGATGGGCAAGGGCAGCATGCAGGCGGAGGCGATCCGCAAGCTCGCGATGACGTGACGCACCAGGTGGGAATTGACACATCGGACTGGATGTCTATTGTTAAATATAGAACAGGGGCAGTTCTTATTTGAACTGACCACAGAAGGCCGGCCAACGGTTCCTGTTCCTGGGGGAGGACTTTCTTCAGGCCGCGGGTTCGGATCCCGTTCACCGCGTGCCTGCGCCCAGGACCGCCAAGCGCAACAGCGCAGCGTGCCCCGGCGGCGGTTCTCTCCCGAGTTTGACCCGTGGCGCGTGGTGGCGATTGCCCGCCGGCGACCGCGTTGGAGGGGTGAGATGGCGTCGAGCGCGGGGGCAAGGAACATCCAACACGAACTTGCAGCCGCGAAATGAACCGCACCAAGGAGGAGCAGAAGATGAAGGGAAGCAAGAAGAGACTGCTGTGGATGACTGCCGCGACCGTGGCATTCATCGCCCAGGGCACGGTCGCCTTTGCCGGCGAAGTGGTCTGGTGGGTCCCGAACTGGATTGAAGATCAGGGACGCGACCTCGCCAAGAAGTTCGAGGCCGCCAATCCCGGCACAACGGTGAAGATCGAGATCACCGTCTCCGACGGCCTGCCGACCAAGATCATGACGGCGCTGCGCTCGGGCTCGCCGCCTGACCTGATCAACGTCCAGCACGGCTGGGTGGTGCCCTATGCGCAGCAGGGCCTGCTCCAGCCGCTCGACGACGTCGTCGGCGACAAGGCCGACTACCTTCCGGCGTCGATCAAGTGGGACACCTGGAACGGCAAGCTGTGGGGCGTCCCCTACCGCATCGAGTCGATCGCCATGCTCTACAACAAGGACATGTTCAAGGCGGACGGCCTCGACCCGGAGAAGCCGCCGCAGACATGGGACGAGCTGATCGACGCGGCCAAGAAGCTGACCCACGGCGACCAGTACGGCTTCGTCATCACCGGCGGCGGCGAATTCGGCAACACCGTCTTCCGCTCGCTGCCGTTCATCTGGGAGAACGGCGGGTCGATCATCAACGAGGACATGACCAAGGCGACGGTCAACGAGCCGGCGGCGGTCGAGGCCGTGAAGTTCTACACCGACATGCTGGTCAAATACCACGTGTCGCCGCCGTCGACCCTGCAGAATGACGGCGCCGCCAACCGCCACCTGTTCGCGCAGGGCAAAGCGGCGATGTATGAGGCCGGCCAGTTCGACATTCCGAACATCAAGTCAGGAAAACCCGAACATCAACGTCGGCGCCATGATGATGGTCCATCCCAAGGGCAAGGATCCGGCTGCCATTCTCGGCGGCTGGAGCCTGGTCATCCCGAAGGACGCTCCCAATCTGGCGGACGCGAAGAAGCTGGCGTCAGTTCCTCGCCGAACCGGAAAACATGGCCGAGTTGACCTACACCTTCCCGGCGCGCAAATCGGCGATGGAGCTGCCGAAGTTCCAGGATCCGGAGCTGAAGGTGTTCAAGGACATGCTCCCCTACGCGCGGGCAACGCCGTCGCACAAGAACTGGATCCAGATCACGCAGGCCTACTTCAATGGCGTGCAGTCGATCATGACCGGCGACGCCACGCCGCAGGAGGCGATGGACCAAGCTGCCGACGAGATTCAGCGGTCTGCTCGACCAGTAGCACCGCTTCAAACGAAAAACCGGCCCCGGAGACTGCTCTCCGGGGCCGCATTGATCCGACCAACGGGAAGCACGCGGCGTGCGCCATCACACCGGAATATGGTTTGTTCTGCCGGCGCTGATCGCGCTCGGCATCCTGATCGTCTACCCGATCGTCTACACCGGCCTGCTGAGCGTCACCGACCCGACCGGCCACTTCATCGGGCTGAAGAACTATCCAGATCGTCGCGCGCTCGCGGACGACCATGACCGCGGTGTGGAACACCGCCTACTATGTGCTCGGATCGATCGTCTTCCAGATCATCCTCGGCACCCTCGCCGGCATCCTGCTCAACCAGAAATTCCCCGGCCGCGGCTTCGTCCGCTCGATGGTCCTGATCCCGTGGGTGGTCCCGGGCATCGTCGCGGCGACGACCTGGGCGTGGATGTTCCACACCGAGTTCGGGATCATCAACTACATGCTGACCTCGGGGGGGCCATCGACAAGCCGATCGGCTGGCTGACCGGCAGCGACACCGTGATGCCGGCGCTGATCGCCATCAACGTGTGGAAGCTGTTCCCGTTCGTGGCGATCATGGTGCTCGCCGGGCTGCAGACCGTGCCGGAGGAACTTTACGAATTCGGCGCGCGTCGATGGCGCCACCTTCTGGCAGGAAGTGTGGCACGTGATGATCCCGCAGATCCGCCCGGTGCTGGTGTCGCTGACCCTGCTTCTGGTGATCTGGGGCATGAACGCCATCACCATCATCTACACGATCACGCGCGGCGGCCCCGCCAACCACACGCTGATCATGCCGATCCAGATCTACCGCCTCGGCTTCGAGTCGTTCCAGCTCAACCAGGCCGCGGCGCTGGCGATGCTGTTCTTCGCCTTCACCATCGTCTTCGTCATCGTCTACATCCGCCTTCTGGCAAAGGCGCCGGAGGAGCGCGGGTCATGAAGAAGTCCTGGATCTACGGCCTGTCGATCTTCGTCGCCGTCGTCGTGCTGGTGTTCGTCTGCCTTTTCCCGTTCTTCTGGATGACGTCATCGGCGTTCAAGCCGCTGAGCGAGCTCTACACGACGCCGCCGACGTGGATTCCGAGGGACTTCTCGCTGGTGAACTTCGTCAACGTCATCACCGAGTCGAACATTCCGCGCTACTTCATCAACTCGACGATCATCTCGGTCGGGGCGACGGGACTGGCGCTGATCATCGCCGTCTTCGCCTCCTACGGATTCGCCCGCTTCAACTTCAAGGGCAAGGGCGCCGCCCAGGCGTTCATCCTGGTCGGCCAGCTGCTGCCGACGGCGGCGTCATCATCGTGCCGCTGTTCATCACGCTGCGCGTGCTCCATCTGGTGAACACCTATCTGGGGCCTGATCCTCGTCTACACGATCATCACGCTGCCGCTCAGCGTGTGGATGCTGACCAGCTATTTCCGGGCGATTCCGGTCGAGCTCGAGGAGGCGGCCATCATCGACGGCGCCTCGCGCCTCGGCGTCCTCTTCCGCATCACGCTGCCGCTGTCGCTGCCGGGCATCGTCGCCATCGTCGTCTATGCCTTCGTCGTGACGTGGAACGAGTTCCTGTTCGCCCTGGTCCTGGCGCAGGACTATCGCGTGAAGACCCTGCCGATCGGCATCGCCGAGTTCAGCTCCGAGTTCAATACCGACTGGGGGGCCGTCATGGCCGCCTCGCTGGTCATGACGCTGCCGATCGCGATCCTGTTCATGGCCATGCAGAAGATGTTCATCGGCGGCCTGACCGCCGGAGCGGTGAAGGGCTGATCGCCCCGGCGAGCCAAGGAGACACTGAACGATGGCCTCGATGGAAATCAACAACGTGCGCAAGTCGTTTGGCACGGTGGAGGTCGTGCACGGGGTGAGCGTCGACATCTCCGACGGCGAGTTCGTCGTGCTGGTCGGTCCGTCCGGCTGCGGCAAGTCGACCCTGCTGAGGATGGTCGCCGGGCTCGAGGAGATCAGTGCCGGCGATATCTCCATCGGCGGGCGCGTGGTCAACCAGCTGCGCCCGAAGGATCGCGATATCGCGATGGTCTTCCAGAACTACGCGCTCTATCCGCACATGAACGTCGCCAAGAACATGGGCTTCTCGCTGAAGCTGCGCGGCGAGCGCAAGGAGGTCATCGACCGCAAGGTCAAGGAGGCAGCCGAGATCCTCGGCCTCGAACCCTATCTCCACCGCTACCCGAAGCAGCTTTCCGGCGGCCAGCGCCAGCGCGTCGCCATGGGCCGCTCGATCGTACGCAACCCGCAGGTCTTCCTGTTCGACGAGCCGCTTTCCAACCTCGACGCCAAGCTGCGCGTGCAGATGCGCACCGAAATCAAGGACCTGCACCTCCGGCTGAACACCACGGTCATCTATGTCACCCACGACCAGATCGAGGCGATGACCATGGCCGACAAGATCGTCGTGTTGCGCGACGGCGTGGTCGAGCAGGTCGGCCGGCCGCTCGACCTCTACGACCGCCCGGCAAACCTGTTCGTTGCCGGCTTCATCGGCTCGCCGGCGATGAACATCCTCGACGGCGAGGTCACGCAAAGCGGCGGCGGCCTGGTGGTCAAGCTCACTGGCAGCGATGTGACCCTGCCGGTCCCGGCCGACACGGCGCTGTCGCCGGGGCGCAAGGTCAAATACGGCGTCCGGCCGGAGAGCTTCTCCCTATCGGACGCGGGCCTGCGCGCCGAGGTCGTAGTGACCGAGCCGACCGGCTCGGAAACCCAGGTCTTCATGCGCCTCGCCGGGCACGATATCGTCGGGGTGTTCCGCGAGCGCGTGCAGGTAGCGCGCGGCGATACGCTGGGTCTCGCGGTCCAGCCCGGCGCCATCCATCTCTTCGACGCCGAGACGGAACAGCGCATCTAGCCTAGTGCGGCACCGCGATGAGGCTCGCCAGCGCGTCGCGGACCTGCTGCCACTCCTTCAGGCTGTTGTCCTCGGCGGCGTTGCCGGCGGACGAGGCGATGATCGTGTCGATGACCCCCAGCGCGGCGCTGCCCTTCTCCTTGAGCAGGGTCAGGGCCGAAAGCATGGCCGCGCCGTTGCAGCGGGCGGGGTCGAACAGCCAGGCGCGGCCGGCCGGGCGCGTTTCGGCGTTCATGCCGCAGCGATCGCCGGGCGAGGAATCCCGCCACAAGAGAAGCAGCATGTCGGTGAGCGCGGAGCCGGTTCCGGCGAAATAGCTGTGCGCCAGCATGTCGTCGCCGAGAACCGTCATGTCGATGGAATCCAGCGCCTTCGACACGACGATGCCATCGCCGGCCTGGCCGGCCCGCGGCAGATCACCGTGGACGCGCCGCGAGACGTCGAGCGCCAGGTCCCGGTTCGAGCCATAGAGCGTCAACCGCCGGGCGAGCGGGCGGATCTCGGACAGCATGGTTGAGAACAGGGCGGCGTCCTCGTCGGGGGCGGCGAAAATGACCTCGTCGAATACCGGGCCGGTCTCGCCGGCCCCCTGCCGCCGCACCGCCATCAGTTCAAGCGCGTCGAGCAGCGCCCGGTTGCCCATCGAATGGGCGACGAGGTTGATCTTGCCGGCGCCGGAATGGGCGACGAGGTCGTCGAGGAAATGCAGCAGGTGCCGGCCGCTCAGGCGGACCACGGCCTCGTCGCGCACATAGGAGAACGTGCTGCCCTGCGAGGGCCACGAGAACAGGATCGGCGCCCCCTCGAAGTTGAGGTCGTAGGTCATCTGCGCGGCGCGCTTGGCGCCGTCGGCGAAGGTGTTGTTGAAGCCGTGGATGAAAACCAGCGCCTCGTCGGACTTCTGCTTGGTCAGGGTCGACTTGATATCGGCGAACAGGCCGTCCTCGCTGGTGGTGGCCAGACGGGTGATGACGAAGTGGCGCTCCGGGTTGGCGCCCCATTCGAGCTTGAGCAGCGACGGCGATTCGATGGCGCCGGGCTTGTGGATGCGCGGCACGGTGACCTCGACCGTGCCGTATTCCATGTCGCCGCGATCGCCGCCGTAGAAATCGTCGGGACGGTCGCTGCCGCTGCGCGCCCGGTCGGTCGCGTAGAACAGCTTGACGCGGGCGAACTTGTCCTCGTCCCTGCCGCTGATGTCGTTGGTGACGACGGTCGGGCTGGTGTCGACGCCGGAACGCTCGCCGACGCAGCGGAGCGCCGGCGCGGCGGTGGCCAGACGGCGTTCTTCCGCCGCCTCGTCCGCCTTGCCGAGGCGTTCGAGCAGGTCGGCCAGCCGGCCGTGGTCGCGGGCGATGACGTCGGTCGAGCAGTCGTAGTATGCGGCGTCGACGGCAAGGGCATCGCGCGCCAGCGGCAGCGCCGCCGCAGCGTCGCCGGCCTGAAGGTGGGCGTCGGCGGCGGCCATGTAGAGCGCCGCCAGTTTCGGCGTCCTGGCCCCGTCCAGCCGGGCAATCAGTTCCGCCTGCAGGGTGAGGGCGTCGGCGGCGTCCTTGTGCTCTCGACGCGCGGAATGGAGCCGGGCCAGTTCGCCGAGCAGGTCGATGCGCTCCCGATCCGTGGTCCGGGCGTCGCCGATGGCGTCGTTGACCAGGGCGAATCCGGCCGCCACGTCGCCGGCGGCGATGTCCGACCGGGCGCGCTCGATCACCAGCGGATCGACGCTGGCCCGGGCCGGCGCGTCCCAGGCAACCACGAGCAATCCTGCCAATCCCGCGAGCGCGGCACGGATCAGGCGGTCCACTGAACTGGCCATCGCAGTTCCGTCCCCACGATACGACGTCGCCACCGAACCATTCTCAACCGGTCGGCGGGGCCGGATCAAGCCTGTCGAATTGGGCAGAAAGCGTGACGGCGGGATGACGCCCTGCGGCCGCCGTGTGGCCGTCCCCGGCCGCTAGACGGCGAGGTAGTTGGCGCGCAGTTCGGCGTTTTCGAGGACGTGGCCGGCGTCGCCGTTGAAGACCACCTCGCCCATGTCGAGGATGACGGCGCGGTCGGCAAGTTCGAGCGCGGCGATGGCGTTCTGCTCGACGATGATCGGTGGTGATGCCGGCCGCCTTGATCTCGGCGACGATCTTCTCGATCTCCTGGACGATCACCGGCGCCAGTCCCTCGTAGGGCTCGTCGAGCAGCAGCAGCTTGATTTCGCGCGCCAGCGCCCGCGCCACCGCCAGCATCTGCTGCTCGCCGCCCGACAGCGTCGTCGCCTCCTGCTTGCGGCGCTCGGCCAGGCGCGGGAAATGCTCGTAGATGCGCTCCAGCGGCCAGCCGACGCGGCTCGGCGACCTGGGCGAGGATCAGATTCTCCTCGACGGTCAGGCCGCCGATGATGCGCCGGTCCTCGGGCACGAGCTGGATGCCGGCCTGCGCCGCCTGATGCGACTTCATCGGGTGCAGCGGCTGGCCGCCGAGCCAGATCTCGCCGCTGCTTCAGCGCCGGGTTGTCGGCGCGGGCGATGGTGCGCAGCGTCGAGGTCTTGCCGGCGCCGTTGCGGCCGAGCAGGGCGAGCACCTCGCCTTCCTTGATGTCGAACGAAACGCCCTGCACGATGTAGCTCTCGCCGTAATAGGCGTGGATGTCGCGGCAGGAGAAGATACGGCGCGTCCGCGCGTCGGCGGTCACGGCGCCGGCGCTGCCGGCCGTCGGCAGCGGCGCTCGATCGGCCGTCGGTCATTGCGTGCGCGCCTCCGAGATAGGCTTCCTGCACGCTCGGGATCGCCGCGCACCTGGTCCGGCGTGCCCTCGGCGATGATGCGGCCCTGCGCCAGCACCGTCACCCGGTCGGCGAGGCTGAACACGACATGCATGTCGTGCTCGATGATGACCTTGGTCATGCCGCGCGCCTTGATCTTCTTGAGCAGGTCGATCGTGCGGTTGGTGTCGAGGCGCGACATGCCGGCGGTCGGCTCGTCGAGCAGCAGCAGGCGCGGCTGCTGGACCAGGCACATGGCCAGCTCCAGGCGCCGCTTGTCGCCGCGCGACAGGCTGGCCGGCCTCCTGCTCGGCTTGTCCTGCAGGCCGACATCCTCGAGCGTCGCCTCGGCCTTCTCGCGCAGCTCGCGTCTCGCGCGTCGATGCCGCGTCCAGGCGTTGAACGCGGAAGGCGCCGTCGCGCTTGGCGCAGCGCCGGAATCATGACGTTTTGCGAGGACCGTCAGGTCGGGAAAGATCTCCGGCGTCTGGAAGACGCGCGCGACGCCGAGCTGGTTGATCTCGTGCGGCTGCTTGCCGGTCAGCGATCTTGCCGTCGAAGATCACCGTGCCGGAGTCCGGCTTCAGCCGGCCGACGCAGATGTTGAGCAGGGTCGACTTGCCGGCGCCGTTCGGCCCGATGATGGCGTGGGTCTTGCCCTCCTCGACCTGCAGGTTGATGTCGGCAAGCGCGTGCAGGCCGCCGAAGCTCTTCTGCACGTCGTCGACGTGGAGGACGATGTTCGCCATGGCTGCTCGTCACTCCGCCGGCTGCTGCGGCCGCTGCAGCGACGGCGACGACCCGTCGCCGTCGCGGCGCGAACAGCGGCCGATGCGGCGCAGCCTCCATGATGCCGCCGGGCAGGAAGATCACGATCAGCATGAAGAGCACGCCGAGGGTGAGCTGCCAGCCGCTCGCCGACGAACAGGCTCGACGATCGGGACGACGAATTCGCTGCACGCCGGTCCGGCAGGAAGCGAAAGACCTGATCCAGCGTCTGCTCGTTGAACGCGGAGAAGATGTTCTCGAAATACTTGATGATGCCGGCGCCGAGCAACGGCCCGAGCAGCGTGCCGGCGCCGCCGAGGATCGTCATCAGCACGACTTCGCCCGACGCCGTCCACTGCATGCGCTCGGCGCCGGCCAGCGGGTCCGTGACGACCAGCAGCGCGCCGGCGAGGCCGGCATACATGCCGGAGATGACGAAGGCGGCCAGCGTGTAGGGCCGCGTGTTGAAGCCGGTATAGCCATGCGGTTCTGGTTCGACTTGATCGCCCGCAGCGTCATGCCGAAGGGCGAGCGGAAGATCCGAGCGCGATGAAGAAGGCGATGATCAGGATGACGGCGCAGAAATAGAAGCCGGCATAGCCGGTCATCTCGACGCCGAAGAATTCGGGCGTCGGCAGGCTCGCCGGCCTGCGCCATGCCGAACAGCGCGTCGAGATCATGCGGGATCGCCGCGCACCACGCTGCAGGCCGGTCTCGCCGTTGGTGATCGGCGTCAGCACCGAATAGGCGAGGTTGTAGGACATCTGCGCGAAGGCGAGCGTCAGGATCGAGAAGTAGATGCCCGAGCGCCGCAGGCTGACATAGCCGATCACGCAGCGGCGAACAGGCCGGCGAGCGACCACCGCGAAGACGACCGCCGGCAGCGCGTTCATGGTCAGCAGCTTGAACGACCACATGGTGGCGTAGGAGCCGACGCCGAGGAAGGCGGCGTGGCCGAAGGACAGGTAGCCGGTCAGGCCGAACAGGATGTTGAAGCCGATCGCGAAGATTCCGTAGATCGCGAACCGCTGCAGCAGGTCGGGATAGCCGGCGCCGAGCGGCGCCAGCCAGCACGGC
Organism: uncultured Alphaproteobacteria bacterium; assembly: GCA_963822975.1. Taxonomy (GTDB): domain Bacteria; phylum Pseudomonadota; class Alphaproteobacteria; order Rhizobiales; family Kaistiaceae; genus CAVSRC01. The sequence continues at coordinate 46,216 of CAWGJV010000015.1, read as the reverse complement.
ATGGTCAGCACGACGACGGCGAAGACCGCCATCAGCGACGACTTCGTTGCGGAGCATGGCTGCAGCCGACATCGGCTCAGCTCTCCATCACGCCGTCGCGGCCCGAGCAGACCGCGCGGCCGCACCAGCAGCATCGACGACTGCGACCAGATAGATGATGATCTGGTCGATGCCGGGAATGATCTGCTTGACCTCGTTCATCGAGGCGAAGGACTGCAGGATGCCGAGCAGGAAGCCGGCGAGCACCGCGCCGCGCAGCGACCCCATGCCGCCGACCACCACCACCACGAAGGAGAGCACCAGGAAGTCCATGCCCATGTGGTAGTCGGGCGACACGATCGGCGTGTACATGACGCCGGCCAGGCCGGCGACGACCGCGGCCATGCCGAACACCACGGTGAAGCGCCGCTGGATGTTGATGCCGAGCAGGCCGACCGTCTCGCGGTCGCGCATGCCGGCGCGCACCACCATGCCGTAGGTGGTGAACTGCAGGAAGGCGAACACGCCGCCGATGACGACGACCGAGAAGAGCGAAATAGATCAGCCGCCACCACGGATAGACGACGCCGTCGCCGAGCCCGAGCCAGGCGCCGATATCGGCGCTGCCGGCGACCAGGTCGGCGGCGCGTTGACCGGGATCGGGTTGGCGCCCCAGATCGCCTTGACGATTTCCTGCAGCACGATGGCAAGGCCGAAGGTCACGAGGATCTGTTCGGCGTGCGGGCGCTTGTAGAAGAACCGGATCAGGCCGCGCTCCATCGCCAGGCCGATCAGCAGCATCACCGGAATGGCGAACAGGATCGACAGCGGCACGGGTAGTCGATGATTGTCGTGCCGACATCGCCGAACCAGAGCTCGAGATAGGGAACCTCCTTGTAGGCGTCGAAGAAGGTGACGGCTGGGGTCCTTCACCTTCGCCGACAGCGTCAGCAGCTGCTGGAAGGCGACCGCGCAGAAGGCGCCGAGCATGAACAGCGCGCCATGGGCGAAATTGACCACGCCCAGCGTGCCGAAGACCAGGGTCAGGCCGAGCGCGATCAGCGCGTAGGCGCCGCCCTTGTCGAGCCCGTTCAGGAGCTGGAGGACGATCGCGTCCATGCATCGTTCCCCGCCCAGCTGCAGCCGGTTCACAGTGCACAGATCGATACGCACTGCGCCGCAGCACGCCGAAGACGGCCGGCCGCCCGGCAGAGCGGCCGGCCGGTCAGTGCAGTCGGCCTAGCGCCGGCTCGTACGGGCCGAGTTCGGCCTTGCCGTCCGGATTGAACGCCGGATGTTCGGGTCGTACTCGACCTGCGCGCGCGGCACGACCTTGACGATGTCGAGCAGGTCGAACTGGTTCGCCGGGCTTCTCCTTGCCCTTCACGACCAGCACGTCCTTGAAGCACTGGTGGTCGGCGGCGCGGTACTCGGTCGGACCGTTGCCCATGCCGTCGAACTCGAAGCCTTCCAGCGCCTTGATGACCTCCGGCGGATAGAAGGTGCCGGCTGTCTCGACCGCATTGGCATAGAGCAGGGTCTGCACGTAGCAGGTCTGCGCCGCCTGCGACGGCGGGCGCCGTACTCCTGCCCGAACGACTTGGCGAAGCGCCTTGGTGCCTTCGTCCTGCAGCTTCCAGTTCCAGTTGGAGGTGCCGAAGATGCCCTTGATGGCATCGCCGGCGCCCTGCGCCATCAGCTCGGAGATACAGCGGCACGACGATCTCGAACTTCTTGCCGTTGGCCATCTTGTCGCGCAGGCCGAACTGCACGGCCTGGGTCAGCGAGTTGACCATGTCCCTGCCGTAGTGGTTCAGGATCAGCACGTCGGCGCCGGAGTTGAGCACCGGCGTGATGTACTGCGAGAAGTCGCGGCGCGCCGAGCGGCGTGCGCACGGCCGTCACCGTCTGCCAGCCGAGCTTCTCGGTGGCGTCCTTGATCGACTCTTCCTGGGTCCAGCCCCAGGTGTAGTCGGCGGTCAGGTGATAGGCCTTGCGGTCCTTGCCGTACTCCTCGGCCAGGACCGGGCCGAGCGCCTGGCCGGACATGTAGGCGTTGAAGAAGTGGCGGAAGCCGTAACGGCGCCGATCCTTGCCGGTCGTGTCGTTGGAGTGGGTCAGGCCGCACATGAAGATGATGCCTGCTCCTGGCACAGCGACTGCACGCGCGACGGCCACGCCGACGAGCGAGCCGGTCATCATGACGATCTTGTCCTTCGCGATCACTTCTGCTTGGCAGTTGCGCGCGCGGCGTCGGGTTTGGCGCCGGTATCGCCGGTGACGAATTCACCTTCTTGCCAAGGACGCCCTTGTCGACTTTCGGGGCGATCTGCTTGATCAGCCGCCGTCGCCCCTGGTTGAGGTGCTCGACGGCGAGCTTCATGCCCTTGAGTTCGTCCTCACCCTCGTCGGCGTAGGCGCCGGTCTGCGGTACGTCGAGCCGAGCGTGACGGTCGAGCCCGACGTGCCTTCGGGTACTTGCCCATGCCGGCTTGTCGTCCGCCAAGGCGCTCGTCACAGGTGGAAGGGCATGGAGCTACCGGCGCCCAGCGCGCCGAGGCCCGCAGTTGTGGCGAGCGAACCCTTGAGGATCGCGCGGCGCGAATGCAGACCGGCAAGCAGCGATTTGCGGTTTGTCATAATTCCTCCTCCGGTCGTTTCGTTTCCCGTTGGGGCCGGGGCTTCAGCCCCGGTGACTGTTCTTCGTCCCCAGCCGGCAGCCTAGCAGCGATTGTCAATCGATCAATAACTGATTGATTTCATTGTAGTTTCTTGTCAATTAATTGCAGCCGCGACTGTTGGTCTGTAAAATCATGACAAAAGGAAGCTGCCATGGCCCGAGCCGCCCTCGTCGGACAGAGGATTCGCAAGCGTCGGCAAGAGCTTGGCCGGTCGCAATCGGCGCTCGCCGGCGACGTCGGCATTTCGGCGAGCTACCTCAACCTCATCGAGCACAACAAGCGCCCGATCGGCGGCGCGCTGCTCAATCGCCTTGCGGCAGCGATCGAACTGGACAGCGGCGCGCTGGCGGGAACCGAAGAGGCCCGCCTGATCGCCGAACTCGGCGAGGTCGCCGCCGATGCCGCCTCGCTCGGCGTCGACCTGACGCCCGCCGACGCCGGCGAGGTCGTGGCGAGCAGCCCGCGGGCGGCGCGGGCGATTCTCGGATTGTTTCGCGCCTATCGCGAGGCGCGCATGCGCTCCGACCTGCTCGGCGAACGGCTCGGCGAGGACTCCTTCGTCGCCGAGGCCAGCCACCAGATCCTGGCCCTGATCACCACGATTCGCTCCTACGCCGAGATCCTGAAGGACTACGGCGACCTGTCGGCGGCGGAGCGGCGCGGCTTCGTCTCCACGCTGGTCGAAGAGTCCGAGACGCTCGCCGAGCGAGCCGGCGACATGTTCGACTTCATGGGAGGCCGCGGCGCCCGGCGGCCACGTGCCTCGCCGCGCGAGGCGGTGGAAGACTTCATCGCCGACCAGGCCAACTATTTCCCGCAACTGGAGGACGCCGCCGAGCGGATCGTGGCCGGCCTGCGGACGGCGACACCGTCACCGCAGGATCTCGCCCGTCACCTCAAGACGCGATTCGGCGTGGCGGTGGCGCGCCGGCCGGTGTCGGAGGTGCCCGCCGGCGGGGCGCGCCTGGAAGGCGCCGAATTCCTCATGTCCGAGACCCTCGCCCCCTCCAGCCAGCGCTTCCGCCTCGCCCACCTGATCGGCACGCTGGCATGCGGCGATCTCCTCGACCGGCTGGTCGACAGCGCCGCGCTTCCCTCCGGCGAGGTGTCGGCCCGGCTGCGGGTGGCGCTGGCGAACTACTTCGCCGGCGCGTTGACCATGCCTTATGCGCCGTTCCGGGAAGCGACCGACGAACTGCGCTACGACGTCATGCGTCTCGGCCAGCGCTTCGACGCCAGTTTCGAGCAGGTCTGTCACCGCCTGACGACCTTGCGGCGCCCGGGTGCGGAGGGCCTGCCCCTGCACTTCGTGCGCACCGACATCGCCGGCAATCTCTCCAAGCGCTTCTCCGCGTCGGGCCTGCGCCTGCCGCGCTACGGCGGCGCGTGTCCGCGCTGGATCGTCCACCATGCCTTCGCCTCGCCGGGGCGCATCGTCACCCAGATCGCGCAACTTCCGGGTGGCGAGACGTTCTTCTTCATCGCCCGCGCCGGCGCGCCCGATGCGGCCGTCGGCGTCCCGGCGACCTACCACGCGGTGATGATCGGCTGCGCCATCGAACATGCCCACCGGCTTGTCTATGCCGACGGGCTCGACCTCGGCGCTCCGGCGGGCGTGGTTCCGGTCGGCATCACCTGCCGCCAGTGCGCCCGCGACGACTGCGCCCAGCGCGCCTTCGACCGGACGCCGCTGCCGGGCGCCTCCGCCGCCGGTGACACGCACCCCGCCGACCTGTATCATTTGGCCAACAGCCGACGCCAACAGGCTGGTCCCGATTCATGAATCGGCCAGGGGGAGGGGCATTGGCCCAGTCGGTTCTCGTTGCCGAGGATGAACGCAACCTCGTCGAGGCGCTGTCGTTTCTGATGCGCCGGGCGGGCTATGAGGTCAGCGTTGCGCGCGACGGCCCGACCACCGTCGAGATGGCCCGCACGTTGCGGCCGGACCTCGTGCTGCTCGACATCATGCTGCCCGGCTTCGACGGCTTCGAGGTGGTGGCGGCGATAAAGAGCGATACGACCGGCAAGCCGCCGCGGATCGTCATGCTGACCGCCAAGGGCCACGAGCGCGACCGCCGCAAGGCGCTCGAACTCGGCGTCGACGACTATGTCACCAAGCCGTTCTCGAACCGCGACGTCGTCGAACGGGTGCGCGCCCTGCTGTCGAACGAGCCGGCGTCGTGAACCGCGACCCCTCGACGCTCCGCCAGGAAGGCCGGCTGGTCGATCGCGCATTCATCCTGACGGTCGTCACCCTGCTCCTGCTGACGCCGCCGATCCTCAACATATTCAATGCCCGCCTGCTGGTGTTCGGCATCCCGCTGCTGCACGTCTATTGCTACGGCGTCTGGCTGACGGCGGTCGCGTGCGGCGGCTGGCTGGCAGCGCATATGGGCGGCGACGAGCCCGGCGCCGGCAGCGAGCCGACGGAGCGCTGAGCCGTGCTCAACACCACGCTCGTCGTCTTCGTCGCGCTGGCCTATCTCGGCCTCCTCTTCGCCATCGCCTGGTACGGCGACCGTCGCGCCCAGCTGGGCCGCAGCCTGATCCGCTCGCCGGTGGTCTACACGTTCTCGCTGGCGGTCTACTGCACGTCGTGGACCTTCTACGGCGCGGTCGGCACGGCCGCCCGGCGCGGCGTCGAGTTCATCACCATCTACACCGGGCCGACCATCGTCTTCCTCGGCTGGTGGTTCTTCCTGCGCAAGATCGCGCGCATCGCCAAGTCGCAGCGCATCACATCGATCGCCGATTTCATCGCCTCGCGCTACGGCAAGAGCGCCCTGCTCGGCATGCTGGTGACGGTGATCGCCATGGTCGGCACGATGCCCTACATCGCCTTGCAGCTGAAAGCCGTGTCGACCTCGTTCACCGTGCTGGTCAACTACACGCTCTTCGCCGACATCGCCGCGACGCTGCAGGGGCCGCCGCCGAGCTTCATCGCCGACGCCGCCTTCCTCACCGCCATGGGCATGGCGATCTTCGCCATCCTGTTCGGCACGCGCCACATCGACCCGAACGAGCACCATGAGGGCATGGTGGCGGCGATCGCATTCGAATCCTGCGTCAAGCTGTTCGCCTTTCTCGCGGTCGGCCTTTACGTCGTGCTCGCCTTCGGCCCGGGCATCGGCGAGGCGGAGGCCGCGCTGACGTCGCAACTGGACAACCTGGTGCTGCTGCCGGAAGGCGACGCGGCGCGCTTCCTGACCATGACCTGCCTGTCGATGGCGGCGATCGTCTGCCTGCCGCGCCAGTTCCACATCACCGTCGTCGAGAACGTCAACGAACGCCACCTGGCGACCGCCGCCTGGCTGTTCCCGCTCTACCTGCTGCTGATGAGCCTGTTCGCGCTGCCGATCGCGGCGGCCGGCCTGACGCTGCTGCCGGCGCAGGCCAATCCGGACTTCTACGTGCTGACCGTGCCGATGACGCAGGGACAAAACGGACTGGCGCTGCTTGCCTTCATCGGCGGCCTGTCCTCGGCGACGGCGATGGTGGTGGTGGCGGCGATCGCCTTGTCGACGATGATCTGCAACGATCTCGTCATGCCGGTGCTGTTGCGCATCCGCTGGCTGAAGCTCGACGCGCGCGGCGACCTCACGCAACTGCTCCTGTTCATCCGGCGGGCCGGCATCTTCGTGGTGCTGCTGCTCGGCTACGGCTACTACCGCCTCACCGGCGAGTCCGGGCCGCTCGCCCAGATCGGCCTGGTTTCCTTCGCCGTCGCGGCCCAATTCCTGCCGTCGATCGTCGGCGGGCTGTTCTGGAAGAACGCCACGCGGCTCGGCGCGCAGATCGGACTGGTGCTCGGCTTCCTGACCTGGTTCTACACCATGCTGGTGCCGCTGCTGGCGCGCAGCGGCGTCATCCCCGACGCGATCCTCGACGGTCCGTGGCATGTCGCGCTGCTGCAGCCCGAGGCGCTGTTCGGCCTGACCGGGTGGGATCCCCTCACCCACGCCTTGTTCTGGAGCATGGCCGCCAACCTTGCCGGCTACGTCCTCGGCTCGCTGTTCTCGCACCAGGATGCGATCGAGCGCATCCAGGCGATCGCCTTCGTCGATGTGTTCCGGCGGCCGCCGGGCGAAGCGGAAATCTGGCGGCGTTCGGCGGCGCTGGACGAACTTTACGCCCTGCTGCAGCGCTTCATCGGGCCGGAACGCGCGGCGCGTGCCTTCCGCGACTACGCCGAGGCGCGCGGCGAGAAGATCGGCGAGGCGCCCGAGGCCGACGCCGAACTGATCGCGTTCGTCGAGCGCATGCTGGCCGGCAGCATCGGCGCGGCGTCGGCGCGCGCCATGGTCGCGGCCATCGCCAAGGGCGAGCCGCTCTCATTCGAGGAGATGGTCACCATCCTCGAGGAGACCCAGCACGTCATCGCCTACAGCCGCGAACTGGAGCAGAAGTCGCGCGAACTTGAGGCGACGGCGCAGGAACTGACGCGGGCCAACGCCCAGCTCACCGAACTCGACCGGCTGAAGGACGACTTCCTGTCCACCGTCAGCCACGAGCTGCGCACGCCGCTGACCTCGATCCGCACCTTCTCCGAGATCCTCAGCGAGCGCGACGGCGTCGGCCCGGAGCAGGCGGAACGCTACCTCGCCATCATCCAGAGCGAGACCCAGCGCCTGACGCGGCTGCTCGACACCATCCTCGACCTCACCCGGCTCGAACAGGGCCAGGCCGACTGGAGCATGGCCGATACCGACCCGGCGGCGGTGCTGGAAGACGCGGTGGCGGCGACCGGCGGGCTTTTCCGCGACGCGTCCTGCGCGCTGCAGGTGGATATCGAGCCGGCCCGCCGGCCGGCGCATGCCGATCGCGACCGGGTGATGCAGGTGTTCATCAACCTGCTCTCCAACGCCGCCAAGTTCGCCGATCCGGAGAACGGCGAGGTCAGGGTCGTCGGACGCAACGAGACCGGCGGCTATCTGGTCGAGGTGTCCGACAACGGCGAAGGCGTCGGCCCGCAGGACCTGCAGATCATCTTCGAGAAATTCGCCAAGGCGCGTGACCGCAACACCGGCCGGCCCTCGGGCAGCGGCCTCGGCCTGACCATCTCGCGCCACATCGTCGAGCATCATGGCGGGCGCATCTGGGTGCGCTCGCCGAAGGGCGAAGGCGCCACCTTCTGCGTCCTGCTGCCGGCGGCAGGAACGCGCCACCGAGGCACCGGCGACCGCGCCCGATCTTGTCGCCGCCAAGTAGCACGATGCCGGCGCCCGCCCCTGCCCTTTCCGCTATCCGCGCCTGCGTCTTCGACGCCTATGGGACGCTGTTCGATTTCGCCTCTGCCGCAAACGGTTGCCGCGACGAGTTCGGGCGATGTCACCGACCGGCTGACCGCGCTGTGGCGCGACAAGCAGCTCACCTATACCTGGCTGCGGGCCGCCCAGGGCCGCCACGCCGATTTCTGGCAGGTGACCGGCGAGGCGCTCGACTATGCGCTGGATGCGCTCGGTCTCGACCGACCCGGGCCTGCGCGAGCGGCTGATGGACCTCTATCTCACGCTCAAGCCGTTCCCCGAGGTCGGCGACGTGCTCGGGCGGCTGAAGTCGGCGGCGATGCCGCTCGCCATTCTCTCCAACGGCACGTCCGGACATGCTGGCGGCCGCCGTTTCGACCGCCGGGTTCGATGGCCGTCTTCGATCACGTGTTGTCGGTCGAGGATGTCGCCGCCTTCAAGCCGAGCCCCAAGGTCTACCAGCTCGCCTGTCGACCGGCTGGCGCTGTCCGGCGGCGCCATCGCCTTCCAGTCCTCCAACGCATGGGACATCCACGCCGCTTCGGCCTTCGGCCTGCGGACGGTGTGGTGCAACCGTTATCGCCAGCCCCGCGAGCGCCTTCCCGGCGCGCCCGACGCCGAGATCGCCACGCTGGCCGAGCTGCCGGCGCTGCTCGGCCTCGCCTGACGCCGCTACTGGCTGATCGCCTGGCGCTGGTAGTCCTTGATGTCGGAGAAGGTCAGCTTCGGCGCGCGCTCCATCTCGTAGTTGAGCATGAAGACCGACGGCGCCATGAACACCGGCGAGCCGTCGAGGTCCTCGGCCATGTCGGCGCGGTGGCCGGCGGCGAAGGCGTCGAGGTCGGCGCGGCTGGCGGCGCTGACCCAGCGGCAGACCTCGAAGCGCGACGTCTCGAAATCGATGGGCAGGCTGTATTCGTCGGCAAGACGCTGGCGGAGCACATCGAGCTGCAGCGCGCCGACGACGCCGACGATCGGCGGCGCCCCATCGACGGGAAGGAACACCTGCACGACCCCCTCCTCCGCCATCTGGCGGAGCGCCTCGCGCAGCTTCTTGGCGCGCATGGCGTCGCCGACGCGCACGCGGCGCAGGATTTCCGGCGCGAAGCTCGGCACGCCGCGGAAGGTCAGCGCCTCGCGCTCGGTCAGCGTATCGCCGATCCTGCAGCGTGCCGTGATTGGGCAGCCCGACGATGTCGCCGGCAAAGGCTTCGTCGGCGATGGCGCGCTCCTGGGCGAAGAAGAACTGCGGCGCGTTGAGCGCGATGGTCTTGCCGGTGCGCCCGAGGCGCACCTTCATGCCGCGCGACAGCTTGCCCGAGCAGACGCGCAGGAAAGCGATGCGGTCGCGATGATTGGGATCCATGTTCGCCTGGATCTTGAAGACGAAGCCGGTCATCGCCGGCTCGTCCGGGGCGACCTCGCGCTCCTCCGCCACGCGCGGCCGCGGCGACGGGGCGAAGGCGGCGAGCCGGTCGATCAGGTCGCGAACGCCGAAATTCTTCAGCGCGCTGCCGAACATGACCGGCGTCAGATGGCCCTCGCGAAACGAGGCGAGGTCGAAGGGGCGCGAGGCGGCCTTGGCGAGCGCGATCTCCTCGGCGGCGGTCTCGCGATCGTTCTCCGGCAGGTAGTCGGCGAGCGCCGCGGCGTCGAGGGTCGCCATCGGCACCAGCGCGCCGTCGCCGTCGATGCGGCGGACCGCGCCTTTCTCCAGATCGTAGACGCCGGCGAAGGTGCGCCCCATGCCGAGCGGCCAGTTCAGCGGCGTGGTGTCGAGCGCCAGCCTCTTCTCGATCTCCTCGAGCAGCTCGAACGGATGCCGCCCCTCGCGGTCCATCTTGTTGATGAAGGTGATGATCGGGATGTCGCGCAGCCGGCAGACCTCGAACAGCTTGAGCGTGCGCGCCTCGATGCCACGGGCGGCGTCGATGACCATGACGGCGGAATCGACCGCGGTCAGCGTGCGGTAGGTGTCCTCGGAAAAATCCTCGTGGCCCGGCGTGTCGAGCAGATTGAAGACCGTGCCGTCATGCTCGAAGGTCATCACCGAGGTGACGATGGAGATGCCGCGATTGCGCTCCATCTCCATCCAGTCGGAGCGGGTCTGGCGGCGGCTCGCCTTGGCACGCACCTCGCCGGCAAGCTGGATGGCGCCGCCGAAGAGCAGCAGCTTCTCGGTCAGCGTCGTCTTGCCGGCGTCCGGATGCGAAATGATCGCGAAGGTGCGGCGGCGCCGGGCTTCGTCGGAAAGGGTCATCGGATGGGGCTATGGCCGCGAGCGGAGGCGGAATCTGGTGCCCGTTGGGGCGAGGCGCCCGAAATAGGCAGTTCGGGGGCTCAAGACAAGGTGTGATGTGGGCGAGGCCCTTATCGACGGTGACGGTCCCCGGCATTACACATAGGCTGACGGGCGACGAACAGCGCGAAATGCGGGGAGAGCGGAATGCCGAACAGGATCAAGCAAATCTGGGCCGAGGGCGGAACCGCGATCGGCGGCTGGCTGGCCATCCCGTCCGGATATTCGGCGGAAGTCATGGCCAAGGCCGGCTATGACGCGCTGACCGTCGACCTGCAACACGGCGTTCAGGACTACCAGTCGCTGGTCGCCTGCTACCAGGCGATAACCACCCAGGGACCGGTGCCGCTGGTTCGCGTCCCCTGGCTGGAGCCGGGGATCGTCGGCAAGGTGCTCGATGCCGGGGCGATGGGCGTCATCTGCCCGATGATCAACACGGCCGAGGAGGCCCGGCGGCTGGTTTCCTATATGCGCTACCCGCCGCTCGGGGCGCGCAGCCACGGGCCGATCCGCGCCGGCATGTATGGCGAGGCCGGCACCTACTACCAGACGGCCAATGACGACGTGCTGTGCATGCCGATGATCGAGACCGAAGAGGCGGTGGACAATATCGACGCCATCGTCGACGTGCCCGGCATCGACGCCGTCTATATCGGTCCCGGCGATCTCGGCTTCTCGGTCGGCCTCGCGCCCAGGCTGGACCGCGACGAGCCGCAGATCATGAAATTCTACGAGCGGATCCTGCGCGCCTGCGAGCGGCGCGGCATCCATGCCGGGCTTCACAACGGCTCGGCCGCCTATGCGGTGCGGATGATGGAGATGGGATTCCGATTCCTCGTGCTCGGCAACGATGCCGGCGCGATGCTGCGCGCGGCGCGCAGCGACGTGGCGGCGGTCGACGAGGCGCGGTCGAAGGCGAAGGCGCGGCCATCCGCCGCCTGAGCGGCCGCTCCGGCTCTCCGGCTACCTGCCGACGACCGGCGTGACGGCGCCCTTGCCGGCGAACCACGAGTCGAGGTTGTCGAGGACGTTCTGCCCCATGGCCTGCATGGTCTCCTCGGTCGCGCTGGCGACGTGCGGCGTCAGCACGACCTTGTCCATCTTCAGCAGGTCCTCCGGCACCTGCGGCTCGTCGTAGAAGACGTCCAGACCGGCGCCGCCCAGGCGCCCCTCCTTGAGGGCGTCGACCAGCGCCGGCTCGTCCACCAGCCAGCCGCGCGCCACGTTGACCAGGATGCCGTTCGGCCCGAGCGCCTCGATCATCTGCGCGGTCGACCATCGGCTTGCCGACGCCCTTCGGCGCGCCGGCGGCGCAGACGAAGAGGATGTCGCTTCGCGCGGCGAGCTGCTGCGCGCTGGCGACCGCACGATAGGGCACGTCGCGATCGGCGGGATCGTAATAGGAGATCTGCGCCTTGAAGCCTTCGAGCCGGCGCGCGACCTCGATGCCGATGCGGCCGAGGCCGAGAATGCCGGCGCGCATGCCGGAGAACTTGCGGGCCGGCGGCATGCGGGCCTTCAGCCAGGCGCCGCTGCGCACATAGCGATCGGCCTCGACGATCCGGCGGCTGACGGCCAGCGCCAGGACGATCGCGAGGTCCGCCACATCGTCGAAGAGGACCGGCGTCGTGGTCACGGTGATGTTGCGACGCCGGCAGGCGCTCATGTCGGTGGCTTCCAGCCCGACGCCGTGGATCGCCAGGATCTCGACATTGGGCAGGACGTCGATCTGTTCCGCGCTGAGGCCCTCCATGCCGTGGCCGACGGCGCCGCGAATGCGCGGCCCAAGCGCGGCGAGCGCCTTCAGCGGGTCGGGCTCCTGATACACCGGATGAAGCACGTATCGCCGTTCCATTTCTTCCGCGAGCGCGGGCCGGAGCCCGCCGAGGACGGCGATCTCGATTGGTTCTGTCCATGGGAATGGTACTCGGCTTCGTGGGCGGGGGACGCCACGATAGTCCGAACCGGCGAGATCCGCCAAGCACCGGGTGACTCGGGGGCACGGACTGCGGACCGATGGTCCTCTCGCGGGGCGGCAGCGCCGGTCAAGACCGATTTGACCCTGCTCGGCCGCTCTCAGCCAGCATCGCTGGCCGGTGGCCTAGTCGTGAACGATCACGTTGATCAGCGCCGAATGCACTTTGATTTCGCCGTTGTACTCGATCAGCCCAAGCTTCCGGAACTTGTTCATGAAGTGATTGATGCGCGATCGCGTCGTGCCAACCCGCGTCGCCAACACATCCTGGCTGATCTTCGGCTTGATTGGCTGCAGCTTTCCGTCGTTGTTGAAGTTCGCCAGCAGCAGCAGCAGGCGCGCCAATCGCTTTTCGCTGGAGTTGAAGAGCTGGTCGACCAGATCGGCCTCGACCTGGATGTTGCGTGAAACCAGGAACCCCATGAACTGTTCGGAGAAGTCCGGCTCTTCGTGGAGAAGCCGAATCATCGAGCTCCTTTCGATCCGGACCAGCTTGCTCGGGACTGTGGCTGCGGCAGAAGCCAGGCGGACCGGCTGACCGGCGAGGCAGCCCTCCCCAAAGAAGTCGCCCTCCCCGAGCAGGGCGATGAAAGCTTCCTTCCCCTGATCGGAAGTGACCATGAGCTGGACTTTGCCCGCCTCGACGAAAAAGACGGCGTCCGCCGGGTCGCCTTGTCGAAAGACGACCCCTCGCGCCGGGACCCTGATATGAGACCCAACGCTCGAGGTCACCGCCAAGACCGCCTGAAGATCGAGGCGCGCTTGAGCCTTCTTCTCCAAGTCGCGCCCGCGCGCCTGCCCGCCCCTGTTTGCCATGACCGCCTCCTGGTCTGATCGTATGCCTTCCACATGATGCGGGTGACGGCGGAACACCCGCAACCCACCGGCATTCCGCCGGCCCTGCAAGCGCCAATGCGCTCGCCTGACTAATATAAGTCCGGCCCGGGAAGAAAGTGAAGTGTGCAATTCTTCACACTCAACAAGCGCGTGCATGGACGGAACGGCCGACAAGACGTTTTGCGATTGGCGCGACCCACTCGCGTGAACGACGCCCCCTCAACGGAAGGCTGAACCAAGCGGCCAATGCGGCGATTCTCGCGAGGTCCACGCGATCTGGCAGAGTGCCGCGCCGGTGCGCTGCACCCGACAATCAGCAACGTCGAGTTCCGGTCGGTGTTGGAAACGGCGCTGACCTACCGTTTCCTGGAAACAAAAATTTCACCAAAACGCAAATTGGAAGAAAAACTGTTCAATTTTGAACGTTCTGAGGTTCAGCCAATGATTATCTTCTGGAATGCGAGACTCGACAATGATTCGCGCACCCGAGGTGACACATTCTGGACAGTCCAAGTCACGCATGTCGAGGCGGGGCCTCCGATTTACTTTACATCGGACCCGGATCAGACGGATTCCGATGACGTCGCGCGTTGTGTGTCTGCACGAAAAGACCTTCCCCGCGCAGGTCGAATGGGAGAAGACGCTCGCTTCCGCTCTGACGAGCCTGAAGAAGAAGAGGTTCGACGCCATCCTCCTCGACTTTCCTCCGCTCGACGGCCGCCGGCCCGACACGCTCGAGGTCGTTCAGGCGGCGGCACCCGGCACGCCCATCGTATTGATAGCCAGCCCGGAAGATGAGCAGGCGGCGAAAGCGGCGCTCAAGCGGGGCGTCAGCGACTACATGCTCAAGGGTTTTCTCGAAGTACGGCCCCTGTCGCGCACCCTGCACGACCTGATCACGCCGGAAATCGCTGGAAAGGGACGTGGCGGCGGAGCAGGCAGCGCGCCAAGGCAACTCGCGCAGCGCCCTGTTTATCGAAAAGGAGCGCGCCGAAGTTACCCTGAATTCGATCGGCGACGCGGTCCTGTGCACCGACAACGCCGGGCGAGTGACCTATCTCAACCTCGTGGCGGAAAGGATGACAGGTTGGTCGCGCGAAGAGGCCATGGGTCACCCGGCGGTCGAGGTCTTCCACATCATCGACAGCAAGACCCGCGAACCGATGCGCGATCCCCTGCAGCTTGCCGTCAGCCACGACATGCCGATGGGGCTCATGGCCAACAGCCTCCTCATTCGCAAGGACGGGCTGGAATCGGTGATCGAGGACTCGGTCGCGCCGATCCACGATCATGATGGAAAGGTGACGGGCGCGGTGGTCGTTTTCCACGACGTCGATGAAGCGCGCGCCATGGCGCTGAAGATGTCCCACCTGGCGCAATACGACTTTCTCACCGACCTGCCGAACCGGGTCCTGTTCGTCGATCGGCTCGATCAGGCAATCGCCGGCGCGCGGCGCCATCAGCGGCAGCTGGGGCTCCTGTTCCTCGACTGCGACAACTTCAAGGAGATCAACGACACGCTTGGCCACGCTGTCGGCGATCTTGTCCTGCAGTCCATCGCCAAGCGCCTTGTATCGGCCGTGCGCAGCTCCGACACGGTCAGCCGTCAGGGTGGCGACGAGTTCGTCATCCTCCTGTCCGAACTGGACAAGGCCGAGGACGCCGCGATCTGCGCGAAAAAGATCATCGCAGCCCTCGCAAGACCGCACCGCATCGGCAAGCAGGATCTTCATGTCACGGCGAGCATTGGCTCGGCCATCTTCCCCGACGACGGCCGCAACGCCGAGACCCTGTTGAAATGCCGCCGACCTGGCGCTCTACGAGGCCAAGCAAAGCGGCCGCAATACCTATCGGCCCTTCCGCCCCAGAATGCGGGCGCGCGCGGTCGAGCGGCAGTCCGTCGAAGGCCGGCTGCTCGAGGCGCTGGAGAAGAAGAGTTCTGTCTGCACTACCAGCCGCAGGTGGAACTGGCGACGGGCAAGCCGGTCGGCGTCGAGGCACTCATTCGCTGGAACCATCCCGAGCGCGGACTGATCCCGCCGGCGGAATTCGTGCCGATCGCCGAGGAATGCGGGTTGATCGTGCCGATCGGGCGGTGGGTGCTGCACGAGGCGTGCCGACAGGCGGCCGAATGGCAACAGGCAGGGCTCGGCATTCTGTCGATCTCGGTCAATGTGTCGCCCATTGAATTCCGCAGCATCGGCTTCCTGGATCGGCTCACCAGCCTGCTTGCCGAAAAGGGCATAGCGCGCGGTGTGCTTGAGCTGGAGCTCACCGAGACGGTGCTCATGCGGGACACCGAGACGATCGACGAGGCATTGCAGTCCCTGGTGGAGGCCGGCGTGCGGCTGGCGCTCGACGACTTCGGGACCGGCTTTTCGAATCTGAGCTACCTCAAACGCTTCCCGATCGGCACGTTGAAGATCGACGCCTCGTTCGTGCGGGATCTGTCCACCAAAGCTCGAGGATCGGACCCTGATCGCGGCGATCATTGGCTTGGGCAGGACTCTTGGCCAGACCGTCATCGCCGAGGGCATTGAGACCGAAGCCCAGCTCGACATCCTGCGCGAATTGGGGTGCGAGGAAGGCCAAGGCTTCCTCTTCTGCCGGCCGCTGCCGGCGGGCGATTTTGCGACCTACCTGAAGATGGCCAGTCGCAAGGCCAGCAGCCCTCCGCTGGAAGGCCGGCGAATGCGCTCGGCAGGCAATGGAAGACGGGCAACCGCCCGATGATCCCGGCGGAAGGATCGCTGCCTGAAAGCAGTGGTGCCCAGGGGCGGAATCGAACCACCGACACGCGGATTTTCAATCCGCTGCTCTACCAACTGAGCTACCTGGGCCAAGGCGCCGCGGAACAGGAATAGCCGCGGCGCGTGGCGGTTATAGTGAAGCCTCCGGCGGGTGTCCAGTTTGCCGGGCGCGCCTGAAACGGCCCCTATTCCCTGAGGATTCGGCCGACCCAGGCCGCCAGCGCATCGGCCAGTTCGGCGCGGACATCGGCATCCTTGCGGCCGGTCCGGGCCGGCACCTTGAAGGAATGGTTGGCGTCGGCGACGCGGTGCAGGCTGGCGCGGCGGCCAAGGCGCTTGCACAGCGGTTCGAGCAGCGCGAGGTCGGCGAACTCGTCGCGGGTCCCCTGCAGGAACAGCATGGGCACGCGCACGTCCTCGAGGTGGGCGCCGCGCTCGTCCCCCGGCTTGCCCGGCGGATGCAGGGGAAAGCCGAGAAGGCGAGGCCGCGCACGTTCGCCAGCGGCTCGATCGCCTGCGCCTGCGAGGTCATGCGGCCGCCGAAGGACTTGCCGCCGGCAATCAGCGGCAGGCCGGGCGCCCGGCGTGCGGCCTCGGCCACGGCAGCGCGCACGGCGGCGTGGGCGCGCTTCGGCGCATCGGGCCGGCGGCTGCCGGCCTCCATGTAGAGAAACTGGTAGCGCAGCGTCGCGACGCCGCGTTCGGCCAGCGCGCGCGGCGATCGTCCCCATGAAGGGATGCGCCATGCCGGCGCCGGCCCCATGCGCCAGCACGTAGAGGGCGCGGGCGTCGTCGGGAAGCACGAGCAGCCCGGAGACGCGATCGGCCCGGCTCGACCTCGAAGCTCAGGCGGACTTCGCCCTCACGCTGCTCTTCGCCATCGTCATCCTCATCGGAACCGGGCGCCTCTTCGCGCGACGGAATCACATACTTGCCGGAGAGCCAGCGGTTGAGGTCGATATCGGCGCAGCGCTTCGAGCAGAAGGGATGGCAGCCTGCGATCCGACGGCTTGCCGCAGATCGGGCACTTGCCGCGCGGCCTGAGCGGCACGATCTCGGCGCTGGCCGGTTTGTCGCTCGCCACCATCGCGCCTTAACCCGGCGCCAGCCAGTTGAAGTGGACCGGATAGCCTTCGCCGGTGATCAGCGACACCGCCTCGTAGAGCGGCAGGCCGACGACATTGGAATAGGAGCCGACGAGCTTGACGACGAAGGCGCCGGCGATGCCCTGCACGGCGTAGCCGCCCGCCTTGCCGCGCCATTCGCCGGAGGCGAGATAGGAGTTGATGTCCTCGCGCGACAGGCGCTTGAAACGCACGCGGGTTTCCACCAGTCGCCGGCGGATCTGGCCGTTGGCGGCGACCACGGCGACCGCGGTATGGACGCGGTGCGAGCGTCCGGAGAGCTGGCGCAGGCAGGCGGCCGCCTCCTGCAGCGCCTCGGCCTTGGGCAGAATCCGCCGGCCGATGCTGACCACGGTATCGGCGGCGACGATCAGGCAACCGGAGAGTTCGGCGTCGGCCCTGGCCAGCGCGATCGCGGCGCGCGCCTTGTCGTCGGCGAGGCGCCGGGCGAGGTTGCGCGGCAACTCGTTCTTGCGCGGGGTCTCGTCGACGCTGACCGGCATGAGCTTGTCGGGCTCGATGCCGACCTGGGCGAGCAGCGCAAGACGGCGCGGCGAACCCGAGGCAAGAACCAGCTTTACACGTCGGGCCATGGTGAATCCGTCATGAGGCGGCGCGACGCTGGAGGCCGCAGGAGCGGCCGGCACGGGAGCATCCGGCCCGCACGGGCACAATCATGCCAGGCAGAGCCAGGCAGCCGCCGCCTGGCATATCGACCTTGCGCGCGGGCGAGCCATGCAGGCACCTCCGGACGGCAGTTGCCGGCAAATTCCCGCCCCCTCGAACGTCCCGCGTTGACACTGGTGCGATTGACAAAAGCGGCCGGACGGTACCGGATTGCCCTGCGCTTGTGAACAGCGCCCTGCGTTGAAAAGTTCCGCTGCCGGCGGCCGGGCAGTGCGGCTTGCAGGATGCAGACTCGCCGCAGGGCCTTTTCATGGGGGCGGCAGGAGGTTCGTGAACCGAGCGGGCGACGGACGACGATTGAACGTTCTGGTCATGTCCGAGAGGCTGCAGCCCGCGCAGGCATGCATCCAAAGCTTCGGCCGGGCCGGGCATGCCGTCTTCGTCACCTATAGCGGCGAGCAATCCCCCAATGCCTTCTCGAAATACGTGGTGGAGCGGGTCCATGCGATCGCCGGGCACAACACGATCGACAGCATGGCCCGGGCGCTCGCCCGCGTTGTCAGGCAAAGGTCGATAGACGTTGTCGTCCCGCTTCACGATCAGGATGCCCTGGTGGCGGCCGCCGCCCGCGACAGGAACGCCGGGGCTTCCATGTTCGTCATGCCGCCGACCGAGTCGATCCGCGTTGCCAGCGACAAGCTGCGGACAATGAAGGTTGCGCAGGACACGGGAATCAGGGTTCCGCCAACCTCGATTGCGGCGAACCTGGCCGAGGTTCGCTCGATCATCGCCCGCGACGGGCTGCCGATCGTATTGAAGGTGCCGAGCGCCACCGCTTCCGCGGGCACGTTCGTCATCCGGACACCACGTCAGATCGACGAGATTTCCGGTTGGCTGCCGGCGGGGCCCTATCTCCTCCAGTCCTTCATCGAAGGCCGGCGAATTGGCATTAGCGGTTTTGCCATGGACGGCAGGCTGGTCGACAGCTTCTCGTTTGAGTCGCTGAGCGAGGAAGGCCAGGGCGGCACCCCGATCTATGCGCTTTCGGTTTCCGGCACGGGCGCGATCGAAATGCTGGAGCGGCTGTGCGAGCTTCTGAACTGGACGGGTGGTATCGACGCAGACCTGATGCTCGATCAGGACGGCGCGCTCTACCTCCTCGAGATCAATCCTCGTTTCTCCGGAACGCTGGCCTTCGCCGACAAGATGGGCGTCGATCTTCCGCGATATTATGCGCAGGTGACATTGGGCGAGACGCTCGCTCCGCCGCCGCGCGATCCGGTTCCGGACGGCGTTCTGTTCGTCGCCGCCTGGCCGGGCGAGATCGCCATGATATCGCGGAATCCGGCGGCCGGGCAGGCCAAGGCAGCCGCCATGCGACAGGGCCGGACGGTTGTCGATAACCTCTATCCCGACGACGGCCCGTTGATGGCGGCGCAAATGAAGAGCGCCTTGTACGTCGCCTGGAACACCCCGCGCATCGCCTGAGGCTCAGCCCTTCCAGTGCAGCGCCGCCACCAGCGTGAACAGCCGGCGGGCCGTGGCGTGATCGATGCGGATCTTGCCGGCGAGGCGCTCGGCGAGGATGCCGGCGCCTTCGTCGTGCAGGCCGCGGCGGCCCATGTCGATGGCCTGCAGCCGGTCGGGCGCGCCGGCGGCGCGCACGGCGGCGTAGTAGGCGTCGCAGATGAGGTAGTAGTCCTTGATCACCCGCCGGAACGGGGTCAGCGACAGCATGTGGCGGACCACCGGGCGGCCATCGGCGGACGCGACGGCGAAAACCAGCTTGCGGTCGGCGAGCGACAGGCGAAGGCGGAAGGTGCCGCCCTCCTGCCCGACGGGGGCGAAGACGTTGTCGGCGATCAGGTCGCGGGTGGCGGTCTCGCGCTCGCGGTCGATGAAGGTGCCGGCCGCGGCGAGCGAATCCCGGTCGATCTCGACCGCAACCAGCCGACCTGCCGGCTCGGTGCGCCCTGCCGCCGTCATCGCCGGCTACCGGTTGAGCCGGATCGACACCGACCGGGCGTGGGCGTCGAGGCCCTCGGCCTCGGCCAGTGTGATGGCGGCGTCGCCCAGCGCGCGCAGCTGGTCCGCGCCGAGCTTGAGC
Organism: uncultured Alphaproteobacteria bacterium; assembly: GCA_963822975.1. Taxonomy (GTDB): domain Bacteria; phylum Pseudomonadota; class Alphaproteobacteria; order Rhizobiales; family Kaistiaceae; genus CAVSRC01. The sequence continues at coordinate 26,591 of CAWGJV010000015.1, read as the reverse complement.
AACGATGTCCGCTTGAGGAAATCGTACACCGACAGGCCGGAGGAAAAGCGCGCCGAGCGCGCCGTCGGCAGCACGTGGTTGGAGCCGCCGACATAGTCGCCGATGACCTCCGGCGTGTGGCGGCCGAGGAAGGCGGCGCCGGCATTGCGCAGGCGCATCAGCAGCGCCTCGGGGTCGGCGACGGCGAGTTCGATGTGCTCCGGGGCGATCCGGTTGGCGAGTTCCATCGCCGCGGCCAGCGACTTCACGACGATCACCGCGCCGTGGTTCTTCCAGCTTGCGGCGGCGATGCGGCCGCGCGGCAGCGTCTTGAGCTGGCGCTCGACCGCTTCCTCGACGCGGCCGGCCAGTTCGGCGGAATCGGTGATCAGCACCGACTGGGCGGCGGCGTCGTGCTCGGCCTGGGCGAGCAGGTCGGCGGCGAGCCAATCGGGATCGTTGTCGGCATCGGCGACGATGAGCACCTCGGACGGGCCGGCGATCATGTCGATGCCGACCGTGCCGAACACCAGCCGCTTGGCGGCGGCGACGTAATCGCGACCCGGGCCGACGATCTTGGCGACCGGCTTGATGGTCTCGGTGCCGTAGGCGAGCGCGGCGACCGCCTGGGCGCCGCCGACGCGGTAGATCTCGTCGACGCCGGCGAGGCGGGCGGCGAACAGCACGAGCGGGCTGGTGATGCCCGGCGGCGTCGGCACGGTCATGACGATGCGCTCGACACCGGCGACCTTGGCGGGCAGCGCGTTCATCAGCACGGAAGACGGATAGGCCGCGGTGCCGCCGGGCGTGTAGAGCCCGACCGCCTCGATCGCCGTCCAGCGGGTGCCGAGTTCGACGCCGATATCGTCGGTGTATCGATCGTCGGCCGGCATCTGGCGGCGGTGATGGGCGACGATGCGGTCGCGCGCGAGGATCAGCGCGTCGCGATCGCGCGGCGACACCGCCCGCTCGGCGGCGTCGATGGCCTCGGGCGAGATGGCAAGCTGGTCCGGCGTCAGCGCCAGACGGTCGAACTTCTCGGTATATTCGATCAGCGCAGCATCGCCGCGTTGGCGGACATCCTCGATGATCCTCCGCGCCGCATTGTCGACATCGGCGGCGATCTCGCGCTTGGCTCCAAGCAGGGCCTGGAAGCGCGCCTCGAAGTCCGCATCGCTCTGCGATAGTTTGACGGCCACGCTGTTCCCCCGGTTCGACGGCGACGCCGATCAGGCGCCCGGTTTCGCTGCTGCTTCGGCAGTGTCGTGGCTTGGCTTGGCGGCCGTCGCCCAGGCCGCGCCGAGGTCGCCGAGGCGCGCTTCGACCACTTCGACGTCGAGCTGCACCGCCCCACCGCCGGCGAAGAACAGCGTCACCTTGCCGGCCGGCGCGTCGGTCGTCTCGAAGGCGATGGCGAGGAGTTCGAGGACGGCATCGGGGCGCGTACGGTCGATGTTGCTGAGGCGAGCGGCCTGCACCCGATCGAAGGACAGCGCGGCGCGGCGCCGCTCATAGTCGCGACGCTTGCCGTCGGCGGCCTTTTCCCAGGTGAAGCGGTTCATGGCAATGGCGAAGCGCTGCTCGCCCGGCAGGTAGACCATGTCGCCGACCTTGAGCACGGCGTCCTGAACGTGGGCCGAGATCACGGCGAGGTCTTCCTCGTCGAAGGCGGCGAGTTTCAGGCGCTCGGATGGGGCGTTCATGGTTGCGGTCCGCGTTGGCTTCGGCCACAGGTAATGCGCCCGGCCCCGCTCCGCAACGGTTTGTCAGGCCGACAGCCGCTCGATCGCGGCGCCGCAGCCGCCCAGCTTCTCCTCGATCCGCTCGAAACCGCGGTCGAGGTGGTAGACGCGGTTGACGATCGTCTCGCCCTCCGCCCCGAGGCCGGCAATGACCAGCGATACCGAGGCGCGGAGGTCGGTCGCCATCACCTGGGCGCCCTTCAGCCGGCCGACGCCGTGGACCGTCGCCACCTGACCGTCGAGATGGATGTCGGCGCCGAGGCGGGCGAGTTCCTGGACGTGCATGAAGCGGTTCTCGAAGATGGTCTCGCGGATGTGCGAGGTGCCGTCGGCGCGGCTGACCAGCGCCATGAGCTGGGCCTGCAGGTCGGTCGGGAATCCGGGGAACGGCTCCGTGGTCACCTCGACCGGCCCAAGGCCGCTGCCGTTGCGGCGGACGCGGATGCCGTGATTGGTGGCGGTCACCTCGACGCCGATATCGCCGAGCACGCGGAGCGGCTTCTCAAGGATCGCCTCGCTGGCGCCCTCGAGCAGCACGTCGCCGCCGGTCATCGCCACGGCAAAGGCGTAGGTGCCGGTTTCGATGCGGTCGGGCATGACGGCGTGGCGGGCGGCGGTCAGCCGGTCGACGCCCTGAACGTGGACGGTCGAGGTGCCGGCGCCGGCGATGCGGGCGCCCATCTTGGTCAGGCAGGCGGCAAGATCGACGATCTCCGGCTCGCGCGCGGCATTCTCGATGACCGTCTCGCCCTTGGCCAGCGCGGCGGCCATCAGCGTGACGTGGGTGGCGCCGACCGTGACCTTGGGGAACACGACGCGGGCGCCGATCAGCCCCTTCGGGGCGCGCGCCACGACGTAGCCGCCGTCGATGTCGATTTCGGCGCCGAGGGTCCTCGAGGGCCTCGATGAACAGGTCGACCGGCCGCGTGCCGATGGCGCAGCCGCCGGGCAGCGACACGCGCGCCTCGATGCATGCGGGCGAGCAGCGGGCCGATGACCCAGAAGCTGGCGCGCATGCGCGAGACGAGGTCGTAGGGCGCGACCGTGTCGACGATCTCGCCCGCCGAGAGTTGCAGCGTCTCGCCGTGGCCGTTCTGGCCGGGACGCTTTCCCAGCACCATGCAGTCGACGCCGTGATTGCCGAGAATGCGCTTGAGCATGGCGACGTCGGCCAGACGCGGAACGTTCTCCAGCGTCAGCGTCTCGTCGCTGAGCAGGCTCGCGATCATCAGGGGAAGCGCGGCGTTCTTGGCACCGGAGATGGGTATGGTGCCGTTCAGGCGATTGCCGCCGACGATGCGGATCCGGTCCATGTCGCCGCCCCCCGATTGCTGGAGAAGAAAAGGGCCGAACCGAAGCGTCCGGCAGCGGGGTCGGTCTAGCCCACGAATAGGGCCGACTCAAGGTCGCCGGACGGCGTCAGGCTTTTGGCCGCCGTTCGGCAGGGTTCGGCGGGTTTCCGGCGCCGGTCCGCGCCTTGGCGGCGGCCTTGCGGCGGCGCAGGTTGGCGCGCAGCGCTTCGGCGAGTCGCGCCTCGCGGGTCTTCGGCTGGCCGCCGCCAACCGGCGTGTTTCCCTTCGCCATGGCCGCTTTCTAGCCTTCCGGGCGCCTTGCGAAAAGCCTTGCCGCACGCTTGAACCGCCCCCGCCGCTATGGCAGTTAGGCGGCGCGCACGAAACCCGCGCCCTGGCTGCCGTAGCTCAGTGGTAGAGCACTCCCTTGGTAAGGGAGAGGTCGACAGTTCAATCCTGTCCGGCAGCACCAGTTTCGCTCCGTCGATCCAGTTCCCGCCGCCAGCCTCCTGAGAACGCAGGGCCCTTTGCCATTGCCGGCCAGGCATCGCCACGCCCGCGGCGGCGGCGCGACAACGCGTCTCAACATGCGGCCGGCCATTGTCAGCGAATCGACAGGTTGGATGTGCGCCCTTCCGCCCCCGCATATTGCGGGGCGACACACCAGAAGGAGAAGGACACATGTCCCTGAAACGCTACGCCGTCTCAATCGCGGCGGGGGCCGTTCTCGCGTTCGCGGCGACGGCGGCTACCGCAGCGACCGTCGTCAATGTCAGTCTTTGGGACAAGGGCGCGGATGCCCAGATGGCGACCGGGCTCGCGTATGCCGGAACGTCGAAGGTCGACCTGTCCAAGGCAACCATGGGGATCAAGCTGTCCCGGACGAGCGCGCCGCACGGTGTGGTGACATTCAAGGTGACCAACTCGTCGAAGGACACAATCCACGAGATGATCGTCATGTACCTGGCGGACCCGAGCAAGCCGTTGCCCTATCTCGACGGCGAGCAGCGGGTCGACGAGGACAAGGCCGGCGACAAGGGCGAGGTCTCGGAACTGGACCCCGGCAAGTCGGGATCGCTGACCGTTCCGCTGCAGCCCGGCAAGTACCTGCTGATCTGCAATGTGCCTGGACATTACGCGGCCGGGATGTGGACCGAATTCGACGTGACGAAGTAGCGTGGGACCAGAACAGACGAGGACCGGGTGCGACACCCGGCCCTCGTTTGTGAGAACCGCGGTTTGGGCGTCCTTTGACGCCGGCAGCGCAGTCCCGGACTCACCCATTGGCTCGCAGGCCCGCCCCGGCACGCGAGCGCTCGCTGATCGGGTGGCGACGGGCATTCTGCAACCCATTCTCAACCAATCGGTGGGAGCCTGCCCCCGGGAAGACGTGATTTCGTCACATGCCTTTGATGCAGCGCAAGGGCGACCGGGGCCTCATAGCGGCAAAGTGCCAGTGGACTTGGCCGGTCGCGGCCACTACCTTCGCGCATTCTAGAGAACAAGGCCGCCTGATGGACTATCAATCGATCTTCGCCGAGGCGATTGCCGCGCTGCACGCCGAAAACCGCTACCGTGTCTTCGCCGACCTGGAGCGGATCGCCGGGCAGTTCCCCAAGGCGCTGTGGCGCAGCGAGGCCGGCAGCCCGCGAGATCGTCGTCGTGGTGCTCCAACGACTATCTCGGCATGGGCCAGAACCCGGCCGTGATCGCCGCCATGACCGAGGCGGCCGCAGCGCATGGGCGTCGGCGCCGGCGGCACGCGCAACATTTCCGGCACCAACCATCCGCTGGTGCAGCTCGAGGCCGAACTCGCCGATCTGCACGGCAAGGAGGCCGGCCTCGTCTTCACCTCCGGCTTCATTTCCAACGAAGCGGCGATCTCGACGATCGCCAAGCTGCTGCCCGGCTGCGTCATCTTCTCCGACGAACTGAACCACGCCTCGATGATCGAGGGCGTGCGGCGCGCGGGCGGCCAGAAGCTGATCTTCCGCCATAACGATCTCGACCACCTCGAGAGCCTGTTGAAGGAGACCGCGCCCGAACGGCCGAAGCTGATCGTCTTCGAGTCGGTCTACTCGATGGATGGCGACGTCGCGCCGATCGGCCGCATCGCCGATCTCGCCGACAAGTACGGCGCGATGACCTATCTCGACGAGGTCCATGCGGTCGGCATGTACGGCCCGCGCGGCGGCGGCATCGCCGAACGCGACGGGGTCATGGACCGCATCGACGTCATCGAGGGAACGCTGGCCAAGGCGTTCGGCGCGCTCGGCGGCTACATCACCGCGAGCCGCGCGATCGTCGACGCGGTGCGCTCCTACGCGCCGGGCTTCATCTTCACCACGGCGCTGCCGCCGGCGATCACCGCCGCGGCGCTGACCTCGATCCGGCATCTCAAATCCTCGACCGCCGAGCGCGAGGCGCAACAGCGCGCCGTCCTGCGCACCAAGCAACAGCTGATCGCCGCCGGCCTGCCGGTGATGGCGACCGAAACGCATATCGTGCCGGTGATGGTCGCCGACGCCGAGCGCTGCAAGCAGGCGAGCGACCTGCTGCTCGACGAACACGGCATCTACATCCAGCCGATCAACTATCCGACCGTGCCGCGCGGCATGGAACGCCTGCGCATCACGCCGACGCCGTTCCACGACGACAAGCTGATCGGCGAACTGGTCGCTGCCCTTACCGACGTGTGGGACAAGCTCGGCCTGCCGCGTTTCGACGGCCGCGAAGAGCCGGCGCCCGTGCAAGCGGCGGTTTCCGGCAATGCGCGGGTCGGCGTGTTTCCGCCGGCCGGCGGCTGAACCTCACCCGCCTTCAGCGCTGCGATCGACGCCCATCCGGCGCAGCAACAGCGGCGCGTAGATCGCGATGAACAGGAAGCGCGCCAGCTGGTGCGCGGCGACGAAAGCGGCGTCGAGGTGCAGCGCGAAGGCCATGATGGTCATCACGTCGATGCCGCCGGGCGAAAATGCGAGCACCATCTGGGCGAAGGACTGACCGGTCAGCCAGGCCGCGATCCACGCGCCGATGACCGCCACAACCAGCGAAATGGCGAAGGCGCCGAGCGAGGCGGCGAACATCGCCGACAGGGTTCTTAGCGTCGTGCCGGCGAAGCGGCTGCCGATCAACCCGCCAAGCACGATGTAGGCGGCGATCAGCAGCGGTTGCGCCAGAGCGCCGGTGACCATGCCGGTGCCGTGCAGGATGCCGCTGACCAGCAGCGCGCCGAGCAGCGGTCCGGCCGGGATGCCGACGAACGAAAAGGCGATGCCGCCGATCGTTCCGCCGGCCAGCGTCAACGCGATCTCCCAGAGCGTGCCCACCGGGGCGGCGGGGCCCGGCGCGATGGCGCCGACCATCGACACCGCCTTGGGCAGGAAGACCACCAGCAGGAAGACGCGGATGGTCTGTGACACCGCGATGCGCGAGGTGTCGGCGCGCGTCGGCAGGGCGAGCGCGATGACATAGCTGGTCAGGCCGGGAATCGCCGCGAAGAAGGCGGTCTGCCGGTCCCAGCCGCAGACCCGCGTGAGAAACGTCTGCGCCGCCCATTGCAGCACGGCAAGGTTGACCGCCAGCACCGCCAGGCTGATCGGCCAGCGCGGCAACTCGCCGACCAGTTCCGGCGAAACGCTCGAACCGAGGAACGAGCCGATGACGACGAAGGCAACGTTGCGCAAAGGCGTCGGTATCTCGACCTCGACCCGGGCGAGCGCCGCAGCGGCCACCGCGATCATGCCGCCCGTCAGCCAGCCGGCCGGCAGGTTGAGCAGGCCGAACGCCGTGCCCCCGACCGCGGCGATGGCGAGGGTGACCAGCGTGCGCAGGAGGCGGCGTCCGTCGATCACCCGGCGGCCCCGTCGCGATCCATCGGCCGGGCGGCGGGCGTCACCGCCGGCCGAGCCAGTCGGCCAGCCGCTGCGTCGCCTCGCGCAACTGCGCCGCGTCGCGGGCGAAGCAGAGCCGCATGAAACCGGCGCCGGCATCGCCGAAGGCCGCGCCCGGCGCCAGGCCGACATTGGCCTCGTCCACCAGACGCAGGCCCAGCTTGCGCGTATCGGCTTCGCCCTCGACCGCGAAGAACAGATAGAACGCGCCTGCCGGTTCGGCAAAGCGCGCGCGGCCGGTGGCGCCGAGACCGCCGCAGACGATGTCGCGGCCGGTGCGCGCCCGCTCCACCTGCATCGCCAGGAAATCGTCGCCCTCGTCGAGCGCCACGGTCGCGGCGCGCTGCATGAAGGCGGCGACGCCCGAGGTCGAGTACTGGATCAGGTTCTCGATGGTCTGGCCAAGCGCCGGTGGCGCCGACAGCCAGCCGATCCGCCAGCCGGTCATCGCCCAGTTCTTGGAGAAGGTGTTGACGAAGAGCACGCGCTCGTCGGGCTCGGCGATATCGTAGAAGGAGGGCGAGCGGTCGCCGGCGTAGAAGAAGCGGTGGTAGACCTCGTCGGCGATGATCCACAGACCGCGCGAGCGGGCGAAGGCGAGGATCGCAGCCAGTTCGTCGCCCGTGGCCGTCCAGCCGGTCGGGTTGGTCGGCGAATTGATGAAGATCGCCCGCGTGCGCGGCGAGGCGGCGGCGAACAGCCGGTCGAGGTCAAGCGTCCAGCCGGCGTTACCGAGGCTCATCGGCACGGGCACCGGCGTCGCGCCGGTGATGGCGATGGCGGCGGTGATGTTCGGCCAGGCCGGCGTCGGCACAAGCACCTCGTCGCCGGTGCCCGCGGCCATGCGGCAGGCGATCTGGATCGCCTGCATGCCGCCGCCGGTGACGAAGAAGCGCTCCGCCGGGAAAGCGCGCCCATAGACCCGCTCATGGTAGCCGGCGAGCGCCGCACGCAGCTCGGGCAGGCCGCGCTGGTAGGTGTAGAACGTCTCGCCGGCGGCCAGCGACCGCGCCGCGGCGTCGGCGATGAAGGCCGGCGTCGGCAGGTCGCCCTCGCCCACCCACAGCGGGATCAGATCCATCGCGGTCGCGGCCGTAGTTGAACACCTCGACGATGCCGCTTTCCGGCGCGTCGCGGGCTTCGCTGCGCAGGGCGGCGGTGAGATCGTCTGGCACGGGACGCTGGTCTTTCTAACGTCGGCGGGTCCTGTCCGGCGCGTGAGCGCCGGGCAGCAGAAGTGTTCCCATGTCGGCCGGCGATCGGCAAGACCGATCGCCGCACGGGCCTACTTTTTGGCGAGCAGGTCGCGGATTTCGGTGAGGAGCGACGACGTCCGCCGCCGGTGCCGCTGGCGTCGCCGGCTTCGCCTCTTCCTTGCGCTTCAGCCGGTTCATCGCCTTGACCACCATGAACAGCACCCAGGCGACGATCAGGAAGTTGATCACAAGCGTGATGAAGTGGCCGTATGCGATCGTCGCACCGGTCTCCTTGGCCTGGTCGAGGGTCGGCTGGGCCGCCCCGGTCAGCTGCCAGTACAACTGCGAGAAATCGAACCCGCCCGTGAGCAGCCCGATCATCGGCATCAGGATGTCGTTGACCACCGACTGCACCAGCCCGCCGAAGGCGGCGCCGATGATCACGCCGATGGCGAGGTCGACCATGTTGCCCTTGAGGGCAAATTCGCGGAATTCCTTGAGCACGGCTGTTCCCTCCGTCGCTGCCCGAGACTCACGGCTCGTGAAAAATAACTAGCTGGGCGCGGGGTGGGGTGCAACGTCGACCGCGCCGGAGCTCGGCGTCGCTGAAGTAGGCACGACGGTGCTTTGCGCCGCGGGGGCGTATCAATAGCCCCCACGGCGGCGATTCGCGTGGTCCTCGGCCGCCGTCAGGAGCCCTTTTCGTGGACGAGACCGGCGAAGCATCGCGCTGGGAGGCAAGCTGGGCGCTCGCGGTTGGCGCGATCGCCGGCGCGGCGCTGATTGGCTTCGCACCGGCGATGCTGGCGCCCCTCACCGACGGCGCGACGATCCTCGGTTTTCCGGTCGGCGTCTTTCTCGCCGGCATCGTCGTACCGCCGCTCATCGCCGCTGGCGATCTTCTGGTTCGCGCGCAGCCAGGAGCGGATCGATCGCCGCTTCGGCGCGGGCGAGGACTAGAGCGGCTTCCCGATGGCGGAGCGCGATTCCGCGGAACGTCTTCGGCAGCCTGTCGGGACTGTTCACGATCGCCTTCTCTGGCGTCGCTGATCGTCCTCGCCCTGCTCGGCAATTTCGGCCTGCCCGATACCGCGATCGGCACCACGCTCGGCGTCGGCGTCATCGTCGCCTTCGTGATCGCCGGCATCGCCGAGACGCACCATGCGCGCTGCGCAGTTCTTCGTCGCCGGCGGCGGTCTTTCGGCGACCGTCGGCGGCATTGCCGGCGCCGCGGCCTTCCTGTCGGCCGGCGGCGTCTTCGGCCTCGCCGGCGTCATGTTCGCGGATTTTCGCGCCGGCGTCGCGATCATCCTCGGCTGGTCGTTCGGCTTCCTGCTGCTCGCCGTCCTGATCGCCCCCTATTTCCGCAAGTCCGGCGCCTTCGGCGTCGCCGATTTCCTCGCCATCCGTTTCGAGAGCTCCGTTGTGCGGCTGGTCGCGGCGCTGATCGTCGTCGCGGCGCTCGTCCCGGCGCTGGCGGCGGCGCTCGCCGTCGGTGCATTGGTCATCGGGCAACTGTTCGCGCTGTCGCCGGCAGCCGCGCGGACGCTGATGGTGCTCCTCGTCCTCTCCGGCACGCTGCTCGGCGGAATGCGCGCCCTGACGCTGGTTGCCCTCGCCCAATACATCGTGCTGGCGATCGCACTCCTGGCGCCGGCGGCCATCCTGTCGACGCTGACCTACTCGCTGCCGATCCCGCAGCTCGCCGGCGGCCTTGCCTGGCAGGACGCCCTCCGCCTCGCCGCCTCAGGCGACCTGGCGGCGCCGGTGGCGAGCCGCTTCCTGCCGTTCACGCCACACAACGCATTCGAACTCGTCGCCGCTACCATCGCCGTCGCCGCCGGGGTCGCCGCGCTCCCGCATCTGCTGATGCGCCAGGCGACGGTCGTGCGCGCGCCGACCACCCGCCGCTCGGTCGGCTGGTCGCTGGTTTTCGTGCTGGTGGTGGCGCTGACGGCGCCCGCCTACGCCGCCTTCGCCCGCCTGGCGTGCTGCGCGACCTGGTCGGCACGGCCATCGACGACTTGCCCGACTGGCTGTTCGACCTCGGCAGAAACGGCATGGCGATGATCTGCGGCGCCGACGCCACCTCGGCGGCGTCAGTCAGCCTCGCCTGCATCGCCCTCAACGGCAGCGCGGGACCGGTCGCGGCCCGCGACCTCGCCATTGGCGGCGATGCTATCGTGCTTGCCTGGGGCGACATCGTCGGCCTGCCCTATGTCGTCACCGCGCTGATCGCCGTCGGCTTGCTCGCCGCCATGCTGGCCGCTGCCAATGCCATGGCCTTCGCCATCGCCGAGACTGTCGGCCACGACCTCTACGGGCGACTGGTCGACCGACGGGCATCGTCCGGCCGGCGGCTGATCGTCACCCGCCTGCTGCTCGTGGCCACCGTGCCGGCGCCGCCTGGCTTGGCGCGGCGCACGGCGCCGATGTGTTCGCGCTGTCGCTCACCGGCATCTCGCTTCCGGCGAGCTGCCTGTTTCCGGTGCTGGTCCTTGCCGTCTGGTGGCGACGGGCGACCGGCGCCGGCGCCATCGCCGGCATGGTCGTCGGCCTCGCGACCGTCGCCGCCGTCGCCATCGACCGGCGTTTCCCGGGCGTGGTGCCTTTCGGCCCGGCGGGCCGCGGCCTGACGGACCTCACGGCGGCCGCCATCGGCGTGCCGCTCGCCTTCCTGGCGACCGTCGCCGGCAGCCTCGCGACGCATCCGCCATCCGGGCAGCAGCAGGCGATCGTCGACGCCATCCGCAGGCCCGCCGGCGAAACGGTCGCGGATCGCGGCGACGTGCTGACGCTGGCACCGGCGGCCGCCGGCTGGCAAGGTAGCGGCCCACTGCTTCCCGCCCGAGCCACAGCCCCATGAACGAAAACCGCCGCCAGCTCTTCCCACCGGCCGAACCGTTTGCGGCCCACCGCCTCAAGGTGTCGGCGCTGCATGAAATCCACGTCGCCGAATACGGCAACCCGCACGGCAAGCCCGCCGTCGTGCTGCATGGCGGGCCCGGCGCCGGCATCAGCCCGACGATGCCGCGCTTCCACGACCCGGCGGCCTACCGGATGGTCCTCTTCGACCAGCGCGGCTGCGGGCAATCGACGCCCTATGCCGAGCTCGAGGAGAACACGACCTGGCATCTGGTCGCCGATATCGAGACGATCCGCGAACACCTCGGCATCGACCGCTGGCAGGTGTTCGGCGGCTCGTGGGGCTCGACGCTGGCGCTCGCCTATGCCGAAACCCACCCGGAGCGGGTGACCGAACTGATCGTGCGCGGCATCTTCACGCTCAGGCGCCGCGAGACTCGAGTGGTTCTACCAGGAGGGCGCCTCTTTCCTGCTGCCAGAGGCCTTTGCGGAATACGTCAAGCCGATACCGGAAGCGGAGCGCGGCGACCTGATCGCCGCCTATTATCGCCGGCTGACCGGCGCCGACGAAGCGGTGCGGCTGGAAGCTGCCCGTGCGTGGAGCATGTGGGAGGGCGCATCGCTGTCGCTGCTGCCCGACCCCGGCCGGGTCGCCGCCTTCGGCCAGCCCGACTACGCCCTCGCCTTCGCCCGCATCGAGTGCCACTACTTCCAGAACCGCGGCTTCCTCGATCGGGACGACCAGCTCCTCGCCGACGCCACCCGCCTCGCCGACATCCCCGGCACGATCGTCCACGGACGCTACGACCTGTGCACGCCGATCGAAACGGCGTGGGCGCTGCACCAGGCCTGGCCGCGCGCCAACTACCGCGTGGTGGAGGATAGCGGCCACGCCATGACCGAGCCTGGCATCATCCACGAACTGGTGGCGGCGACCGAAGCCTTCAAATCATGAACCGGAGGGCGGACGCACGGCGCGGATGGCGTCGGCGATTTCCTTCACCACCGGGCGAGCGCGTTTGCGAACCGGTCGCTTGCCGTCGCTCGGAGCGGGCCTGGCCGTCGCGATGACCGTCTCGTAGGCGACGAGTGCCCGGTCGGTAACGGCACTGAGCGAGAAGGCGCCGGCGGCTTCTTTCGCCGCCGCGCGCAGCGACCGTGCCGCGGCGCCGCCGCGGCCGACGACCCAGGCGAGTGCCTCGCGGAAAGCCGCTTCGTCGGCGGTCGGCAGCAGCCGGCCGTTGACCCCGTCGCGCACGATCTCGCGGGCGCCCGGCGCGTCGATGGCGACAACGGCGACACCCGCGGCCATGGCTTCGGCGAGCACCAGCCCCTGCGTTTCGGTGAGCGAGGCAAAGGCAAACACGTCCATCGCATGGTAGGCGTCGACGAGCGCCGGCGGCCGCAGCGTCCCGGTGAACAGCACGCGATCGGCGACCCCGGCCCCGGCGAAGGTCTCGGCCATCGGTTCGCGCGACGGTCCGTCGCCGACGATAACCGCGAAGGCATGCGGCGTCGCGGCAAGGAAGGCGGCGAGTGCGCGGCCGAGGAAGCCGAGGTTCTTTTCCTCGGCGAGCCGTCCGACGGAACCGACGACGGTCGCATCGGCCGGAATGCCGAGCCGGGCGCGGAAACCGGCGCCGTCGCCCTGCCCGAACATGTGCACAGGGACGCCGGTGGGCACTTCATGGATGGGGACCGTCACACCGCGCTCACGCAACAGGTCCGCAAGGCTTTCGACGGCGCGAACACGGCGTCGCAGGCATTGGCGTACCGGGTGGCGCGGTGGAGGACCAGACGCTTGAGCAGCGGGGAGTCGCCCGGCACGTAGTGCGTATATTGCTCGTAGAGGGTGTGGTGGGTGAAGACCAGCGGCACATCCCGCAACCGCGCCAGCCGAGCGGCGGTCGTTCCCAGAAAGAAGGGGCTATGGGCGTGGATGATGTCCGGCCGGAAATCGTCGACGGCGCGCGCCAGGTACAGCGGCGGCGCCACGACCACGGAATATTCGGTGCCGGCGAAATTGCGCAGGGCACCGAGCCGGATGACGCCCTCCTCCTCGGGCGGGACACCGTCGAACTCGGGCGCGACGACGATGACGCGATGGCCGCGACGGCGATACTCCTCGGTGAAGAGCGTCACCGAACGCGCGACGCCGGAAACGTTCGGCGCGAACGTATTGGTGACCATGAGTATGTTCATCGCCCACATCCTGGCGGCTCCCCGCCGACGCCAGCGGGGAGATGCACATCGGAACGTATCGGTCGTATTTCAGGTCCGGTCGCGCTTGATCTCCCTGACCATATCGAGAAGGCGGCGCAGGGCGGCATCGGCAAAGCCCGGCTCCGCGGTCCGTTTGTCGTCCGCGGCGACCGACTGTTCGCCGCCGTTTCGCCCGGCGAGCGCATCGACGCGCTGTGTCAGCCGGTCGAGCGCGGCCGAGAGCCGCGCGACCTCGGTGGAAAGCGCAGCCAGTTGATCCTTGAATGCCGGATCGGCCAGAGGCTCGCAGGTCCACACCGCATCGCTCCGGGCGCAATGGGACATGGCCCCCGTCCTGGTGTCGAGGCGAATGAAACCGCCGGCTTCGCCAGGCGCGAGGAGGAAACGACCGGCTTCTGGCGCCGGCTCCTGCGAGACGGCAGGCGATCCGCCGACGATGACGGCACAGACGGCAAGAATGGCGAGGCGGCGAAACACGGGCACGCAGTCTCCTCCCGACACCGGAGTGTTTCGACCATCCTACCATGACGCCGCCCGGCGGGCACCGGTGCTTGTCGGTCCGCCTCGAAAGGCTCTAGGGTCCGCGCGCCCGCCACCCGCTTTTCCGTGAGCGACGATGACCACCATCTACAAGATCTGCCCGGCGCGATTGTGGCACGAGGCCGAGAGCGCCGGCATCTTCCGCGGCGCCGGTGTCGATCTCGCCGACGGATTCATCCACTTCTCCACTGCCGAGACGGTCCGGGAGACAGCCGAGCGGCATTTCTCCGGCGTCGCCGACCTGGTCCTCGTCGCGGTTGACGATCTCGGCCTCGGGCCGGAGTTGCGCTACGAACCGTCGCGCGGGGGCGTGCTGTTCCCCATCTTTACGGCCCGCTCGATCCGGCGGCCGTGCTGTGGGTGGCGCCGTTGCCGGTCGATGCCGGCGGGCGGCATGTCTTTCCCGATCTGACGCCATGAGCACCGCTTATGCGCTGCTGCGACCGCTGCTCTTCGGGATCGAGCCCGAGCGTGCCCACCGCCTGACGCTCCGCGCGCTTGGCGCCGGGGTCTTTCCCCGGGCGGCAAGGTCCGACCCGCGGCTCGCCCGCCGCCTGCTTGGCCTCGACTTTCCCAATCCGCTCGGCCTTGCCGCCGGCTTCGACAAGAACGCCGAGGTTCCCGACGCGGCGCTGGCGCTCGGCTTCGGCTTCGCCGAGGTCGGCACCGTGACGCCGCGACCGCAGGCCGGCAATCCACGGCCGCGCGTCTTCCGCCTGCCGACCGACGGCGCCGTCGTCAACCGCCTTGGCTTCAACAACGAAGGCTTCGACGCCGCCGAGCGCCGGCTCAAGGCCCGCGCGCGAAACGGCATCGTCGGCGTCAATATCGGCGCCAATCGCGACAGCGCCGACCGCGTTGCGGACTACGCCGCCGGCATTGCGCGCTTCGCGACGCTCGCCGACTACATCACGATCAACGTCTCCTCGCCGAACACCCCGGGCCTCCGCGACCTGCAGGAGCGCTCGGCGCTGGCGGCGCTTCTCGCGGCGGCGAGCGAGGCCCGCACGAATGCGCCGCGACCCGTGCCCCTCCTCCTCAAGCTCGCGCCCGATCTGGATGACGGCAGCCTGGAAACGATCGCGCAACAGGCGATCGACCATGCAATCGACGGGCTGATCGTCTCCAACACGACCATCGCCCGCGACGGGCTGCACGATGCGAGCGCGAAAGAAACCGGCGGCCTCTCGGGCCGGCCGCTGTTTCACCGCTCAACGGCGATGACGGCCAGGCTGCGCAAGCTGTGCGGCGGAAGACTGACGCTGATCGGTGTCGGCGGCGTCGACTCGGCGGAGGCCGCGTGGACGAAGATGACGGCGGGCGCCGACCTCGTCCAGCTTTACACCGGCATCGTCTTTGAGGGGCTGGGCCTGCCGGCGCGTATCGTCGCCGGGCTTGCCGATCGCCTCGACCGCGAGGGCGTCGCCGACATTGGCGAGATCGTCGGCAGCGAGACGGAGCGCTGGGCGAAAGCCTAGAACGCCGAAGGACCGCGCCGTCCGAGCTTCAGGAGGCGCATGACCAACCAGACCGGGACGACGATCACCGCGCCGAGCAGGAAATAGCGGAAGGCCCAGACGAACGTGTCGAAGCCGGCGTTGTAGATCCGCATTGCCAGCCGCTTCAGACCCTCGACGATGTCGAACGGCGATACGCCGAGCGCGCTCAGCACGACGCCGAGGACGACCGACATGACCACCAACTGGACGAGCACCCGACCGGGCGAACCGCCGAAGAAACGGTTGAGGGCTGCGCTGTTCATGTTCCTCTCCGACAGTTGGCCGGGCTGGCTTTCCGGGCGTTATATGGCGACCCGGCCGTCAGGTCCAAGCCCCCAATGCTGGCCCCGCTCCACTCCCCTGGCAAGGAACGCGACCCGGTTAAGCCTGTATTTCGTCGTTGTTTTGTTGCAATTGCGTGTTTTTCGGTAGCGCGGTAGCGTTTCCGGTTCGCTCAAGCATGGAGGTTTCTCTTTGGCCCGGTTGCTCATTGCAGGTCTTCTCCCGGTCGTGGCCGCCTTTTCTGTGGCAGGATCTGCCCACGCCCACGACGTTGCCCATCCTTTCGTCGACCCGAACGCGAAGATCGAGGCGGCAGCCAAGGCCGTCTTTGACAATGCAAAGGCAGCCCAGGCGGCCGGCGTTTCTGAAAAGGCGTTGCAAACCGCCCGCTTCGTGGTCTGGCTCGATCTCGCCTGGTCGAGGCACGACATCACTGTCTGCTTCTGGAACGGCACGACCGAGTTGCAGGACTTCGTGATGCAGACCGCGCAGGTGTGGCCCGACAACGCCGATATCCGCTTCGTCTACCAGACCAATGGCCAGAACAACATCTGCCAGAGACGGGAGCAGCGCCGACATCCGCATCAATCTCGACCCCAACGCGCCACTGAGCCTGTTCGCGAACCAGGCGGGCAGCGAGCAAGGTGACTGGTCCTATCTCGGCCGGGTGTCGCTCAATCCGAAACACCTGGTGACCATGAACCTGCGCGACATAGACGAGGGCAGGACCGCCGATCCGCTCTGGACCACCCACGCGATCCGGCACGAGTTCGGACACGCTCTCGCGCTGGCGCACGAGCACCAGCGCGCACTGTGCGATCCGTGGTTCGACTTCGACAAAATCGCGAAACTCTCAGGCTGGAGCATCGAAACGGCCAAGGAGCAGGTCGGCAAATTCGCCGACTCGGACATTCAGTACCTTGCCTCCGTCGGCGGCTACGACATCAACTCAATCATGCAGTACAATTTCGATCCGGAAGAGTTCAAACAGATACCGGGCCAGACGAACCCCTGTCTGCGCGAAGTTCCGATCGACAACCTCTCGCCGCAGGACATCGCGGGCATCCAGGCGCTCTACGGAGCCCCGGCAGGCGCAGCCGCCATGATGAGCGCGCGTTCGGGCGCGGAGGCGGCCATGATCCCCGCCGACGCCACCGACGCCGAAGTCTCGGCCATGCGGGCGGACCTTTCCCGGCTACACGCGATGATGCAGGCGGACGGCGCCGGCACCAACCGCAGCGGCGCCGCGGACCCGCAGCAAAAGGCCGCATTCGACGGCGTCATCGACTCGATCAAGACGCTGGAGGAACTCGTTCCACCCCGCTGAGCCGCGGCATCCTTGTTCGACGGGCCGGCGACGGTCGTCGGTCCGTCAGCCCTTGCGGAATTGCACAGGCCGGCATTGCCGGCGGATCTCAAATCCCCTGATTGTGGAGAGCATGAATGCGCAGCGTACCAGCCCTGATTTCCGGCGGCCTGCTTGCTGTCTGCCTGAGCGCGACGGCCGCCATTGCAGGCATCGGCGACTACATCGTGGACGGCACGGCGGTCGACAGCGACCGGACCTGGCCGTGGCAGGTGCGGCTGTTCGCCATCCATGACGTGGAGAGCGGCTTCTGCGGCGGCTCGCTCATCTCCGACCAATGGGTGCTGACGGCTGCGCATTGCGCCTGGGCGGGCGGCATCATGGACAGCATCGTGGTCGGCTACGGCAGCGTCTACCAGACCAAGCTGAAACTGGTCGACAGCGTCAAGGTCATCGTGCATCCGGACTACAGCAAAACGAAGAAGGCCGACATCGCGCTGATCAAGCTCGAGAAGCCGGTATCCGACGCGACCTGGATCGACGTCGCCGACGCCGGCGCGGAACAGAAGACAGCAGCGCCCGGCGCCGAACTGTTCGTCACCGGATGGGGCGCCCGCTACGACCCCAAGGCGTTCAAGAAGGCCATGCAGGACGGCGGCGACATCGGCATGCAGATCGATCCGCACGCGCTTCTCGACGCCGGCGAAATCCTGTCGCCCGACCAGCTTCGTCAGGTCGAGATCAAGCGCTACAGCTACAACGACTGCATTGAGGCCTTCGGCGCGATTGGGCTCAACGAAAAGAACGGCCTCAAGATCGCCGACACGGAGATGTGCGCCGGCACGCCGAAAGGCAGCGGCGACTCGTGCCAGGGCGACAGCGGCGGCCCGCTGGTGGCGCCGGCGGACAACGTGCGTGGCTACGTGCAGGTCGGCATCGTGAGCTGGGGCATCAGCTGCGGTCAGCGGGGCCTGCCCGGCGTCTATACGCGCGTTTCGGAGTTCTACCCCTGGATCAAGGACACGATGTCCAGGGAATAGCGCGCGTCGCTCTGGCCGGCGAAATACAGCGCGTAGACCTCGCGGGCGGCCAATGGCCGGCTGTCGGCGGCCGGGCCCGGCGCAGTCCGGCCGATGGGCACGAGGCCTATCCGGTCGCCCGCCTCGAGGCGCGCTTGCGCGGCGAAGGAAATGGTGGCCAGCGGCGTGAGCGGTGGGAAGCCAATCAGATCGGAAGCTCCGGACAGACGTGAGATCAGCGTGTCGCTGATCCGGGATCGGGCATCGATCACCGGTCCGAAATCGGCGATGAGCCTGATCGGCGTCCGGGCCGCCCGGCTTTGACGGGCAAGCGCATCGACGACATCGAGAGCCGTCCCGACATCGCTCAGCGGGATGGCCGCGCCGGAGCGGCGGTCGCGCGAGGTGCGCGGGACCAGATCGAGGCGATGGCCGGTTTCGGCCGCGACCACCTCGCAGAGACCGGCGAGATCGACAGGCGAATCCAGCGGCCACAGGAAGACCACCGGCGCGAAGACATCCGGTCCGTCGTCGTTTGCATCGGGCGCCTCGGAAGCGCCGGGAATTTCGATCAACGGGCGTCCAGACGCCGCCCAGGTGCGAATGCCGGGCGGCGGCGCAGCATTCGCACCCTTGACGGCGAGCATCACGCTTGTCGCGGTCAGCATGTCGGCCCGGAGCAGGGCAAGGCCCGCGGCCAGGCTGAGCCCGTGGCGGACGGATGAGGCAATCGCGTGTTTGGGCGGCGCAGGCTCGACGGCCACGATCAACGACGTCGAGCGGTTGAGGCAAGACCGGAACCGTTCGCTCCAGCTGGCGGTGTCGGCGGCCGTCGCGGCGGAGTTCTGCGAACGCCTTGACGACATCTTCCACCGGAAACGGCAGCACGACGTGCAGTTCGCAGCCGGCGGCGAGCGCCGCCTCGGCGATGACGATGTCACCCCCGCAGGCGAGGCTGCCGAATGCGTAGCGAACGTTCTCAGCGGCGAGTGCCGACTCGATGAGTGGGCGCACGGCCTCTTCGTCATCGAAGCGGCCGCCAGCCAACGGCCCGCCGGAATAGACGGCGGTGCGCCCGACAGGCAGGCGCTCGAAGACCTTGTCGACGGCGATCGCCAGGTGATCGCCGATGCGCCGCGCCTGCAGGCGGGTGGAGGAGAGCTTGCCGTCGGTGGCGTCGTCCTGGCCGGCGGCGTCGGCAAACGCGTCGAGGGCCGCGGCCTCGTCACCCAGCAGCAGTCGCGCCTCGCCGAGGGTGGCATTCGGCCAATATCCCTTCGGCGCATTGCCGAGTCCGGCCAACACGCGGCGGGCGACCGACCCGGCCTGCTCCATATCGCCCGCGACGCGGGCCATCACGGCGGTGTTGATCCCGGCGTAGTACCCGCCGGTCGCGTCGAATATGTTGCCGTACAGCCGGGCCGAGACGGCCGCATAGCGCCGGCGCGCCGCGTCGTCGCGAGCGGCGAAGGCCATCTCCTTGCGGGCGCGCGCCTCGATGGCGGCAATGTCCTCGATCAGGATCGGCTCACGGGCCTGATCGGCTTCCGAGGATTCGCCGTCGTCGGGCGGCTCGCCCGAACCGAAGAACAGGCGTGCCGGCGCGGTGGCCGCATGGCGGAGACCCAGCCGCACGCGGTCGCGCAACAGATCGATATCGCCGCCCGTGGCGTAGCCGCCATGAGCCAGAACATCGACCGCCTCCCGCACGGCACCGGCGCGCATGCTGGCGAGCGCGATCCGATGACGGAGGTCGGGGCTGGCGGGAAAGAACATCAGCATGTCGAGGGCGACATTGCGTGCCCTGACCAGTTCGCCATGGTCGAGGTCCGCGTCGATCTCGGCCAATGCGTCGGTGAGCGCACCGGCCACGTCGCCACGGCGGATGGCGGCGCGGAGCGCGACGCGCGGATAGTCAAGGATCTCGAAGCGCTGCGACTGGCCGCCAGTATTGAGCAGGCCTGCCCGCTCCCACTCGTTCAGGCGCAGGCTGATCGTCTCGCGGGAAACGCCCAGCGCCTCGGCGATTTCGCGCTGGCCGATGGCGCGCGGAAAGCGCACGTGCCGCCCCTCTGCGATGCCGAGGTTGTCAGCGGCATCGACCAGCCAATTGGCGAGCGCGATGTCGCGATCGCCGAGAAGATGGGTGGACCTGACATTCAGGGCGGCGATCAGGCGATCCATGGACAGGCGGATCAGCCGGCCGCGCACCGCCTCCACGTCGGCGAGGACGGGGGCGAGTAGCGAGAAGGGAATGCGATAGAGATCGCAAGCCACAAGAGCGCGCGCCGATGACCGGCGGGCGATACGGCCGTCGATGAGGCCGGCGGCGACCAGTTCGAATTCGCCGAAGACATCGCCGGCGACGACGTGCTCGACGTGAACCTGCGCGCCGGCGTCGCCGGTCGGCAGCGTCAGTTCGACGATCGCCCGCGGGCCGATGGCGGCGGCATCGGCGGGAAATGCCGCGAAGACCGCGTCGGCCGGGTCGCCGGCCTCGTAGATCAGCTCGTCCGCGCCGATCTGCCGGCGGGCCCGCGGCTGCTGCGCCAGGCGCGCGAAGAACGCCGCATCGGCGCCGCGGAACAGACGGAGGGAATTAAGGACACCCGCAATGTCTTCACGGCTCATGCTTTCACCAATGCTTGCGATCCGGGCCGCAGCATGGCGCAAAACTTAGCTCAACCCAGCCTTTTTTTGCCGTTTTCTGCCTGTTAGTCTCCCCGCCGCACGAAACGCAGGTGAGCCCGGATGGATTGGCAGGTCACGGTCGAGCCGGTGGTGGAGAAATCCGCCGACCACACATCCGACCTGCCCGCCGCCAAGACGTTTCCCCCCGGCGCCGACCAGATCGTCTTCGGCCGCGAGTCCACCGCCGACGTCGTCTTTCCGGGGCGGATCGTCGGCGGGATGCACGGGCGGCTCTATCGTCAGCCGTCCGGCGAATATGCCATTGAGGCATACGGCAAGCACTACATCGAGGTGAACGGCTATCCGGCCGACCGCGGCCAATATGTGCCGGACGGCGCGATCATCCGGTTCGGCAACAAGACCGGACCGGCGGTACGCGTGCGTCTCAAGCGAGGGCCGCGCACGGACGGCCTGCTCAGCACCCTGACGCAGGCATCGGTGGTGCCGGTGGGCAGGGCGTTGGCGCGGATGCGCACGACGATCGGCATCGTCATTGTGGCGGTGGCGGTGATCGCGGCCGGCGTCGCCTGGCTGTACTGGACGCGGCCCACCCTCGAAACCGAACTGGCCGAACTGCGCGGCAGGATCGATCAGCAGGCGAAGGCGAGGGTCGGAGATGTCAACTCCTCGTTCCTCGAGGCGGTCTATGCGGTCATTCTGGTGGGAGACGCCGGAAAGCCGGAGGTGAAGGGCACGGCTTGGGCCTACCGGCCCGGAATGCTGGTGACCAACGCCCATGTCGCGGGTCTGTTCGATCCGCGCAGGCCGGGCACCCTGCTGTTGCGCAACAAGGCCGGCAGGGAGCTTGTCGTCACGGGAACGCGGATCCATCCGGGCTACACGGCCCATGCCGAATACGTCGCCGAAGCGCCTGCAAAAAGCTCCGACTTCAAGTCGCTGACGAAAGGCAGGCTGCCGTCGGCCTACGACGTGGCCATCCTCGAGGTGGACCCGGCTGCCGATCTTGGACCGACGCTGGAGGTGGCGCCCGAATCCGAGATCGCCGGGCTGCGACCGGGCATGGCCATCGCCGCCGGCGGATTTCCGATCGAAAAGACCGCCCAAGAGAAACTGTCGGCGCTCTCGCCGGTTCCCCAGTTCCAGTACGGCTTCATCACCTCGATGACCGACTATTTCCTCTTCCAGGCCGACCAGCCGCACGCCTATCTGATCCAGAACAGCGTGCCGGCAACCGGCGGTGCCAGCGGCAGCCCGATCGTCGACAGCAGCGGAAAGGTCGTCGCCGTGTTGAGCGGCGGCACCATCGCGATGACCTCCGAAGGCCGGATCCCGAGCGCTGTGATGTTGAACTACGCCCAGCGCGCCGACCTGATCGGCGGCGTTCTCGATCCGGGCACATTCGATGCGGCCGGCGAACGCAGCGAATGGGACGCCGCGCTGGAGCGCTTCAACCAGTTCAAGGACTTGGTGATGGCCGACGCCAGACGGACGCTTGCGCCCGGACATGAGGGTGCGGTGCGCGAGTTGCCCCCGATCACGGGATCGCTGACCGGCCGTGATGTGACCCGCGCCGCCCTGCTGCAATACCGAATCCACAAGGTCGACGTGGAGGCCGGCACGACCTACCGGTTCCTCGTCTATGGCGCCGAAGGCGACTCGGTCAATCTGGCCCTCTTTCGCGACAACGAAGCCCTCGACCGGGAATTCGACGGGCGCTGGTTCGCAAGCCTGACCTATACCGCCGACAAGACCGAGTCGCTGTCGCTGCGCGTCGTCGGCGACGCCGAGGACCCTGCCGAACGCTATGACATCTACAGGTTCACCGCTCCGGCGGCGGTGGCGGCGGCTGTGACGAACTGACGTCGCGGCGCGCCTCGGCGGCAGCCTCATCGAGCAGGCCGGCGAGTTCGCCGAGGTCGACATCGCGCCGGGCCGGATCGGATTCGGACATGCGATCGACGATCTGGCGGAGCCGATCGTTGAGGCGGCTTTCCCGGCCGAGCACGCGCCGCACGCTTTCCGTCAGGCGGGCGCCCCAGCGGCCGTCGGGGCGCGGCGCGCCGCCAAGCTCGTCGATCATCCGACCGAGCGCATAGACATCCTCGCTGCCCGGATATTTTGCGCTGGTGCCGGCCTTCCACTGTTCGGGCGGGGCGTAGCCGGGCGTTCCCATGCCGGAGAAGACGTCGCCGGTGCCCATCAGGCTGGCGAGGCCAAGGTCGATCAGGATCGGGTCGGTGCCGTTGCGCAGGATGACGTTTTCCGGCTTGAGGTCGCGATGAACGACACCGCGCTGGTGGAGCGCAGCGACGGCCCGGGCCAGTTGCGCCGCGATGGCGAGGCGGCGGCCGAGATCGGCGCCGCCGTCTTCCAGCACCTTGCGAAGCGTCGGGCCCTCGACGAAATCCTGGACAAGGACCAGTTCGCCGCTGGCGTCGAGATTGAGGTAGCGCGTGCGCGCCGCAAACCGCGCGGGAACCCTGGCGGCTGCAGTGACCTCGTTGCGGACGGTGCCGTCGATCAACTTCGCGGCGGAGGTCGTCTGGCCGC
Organism: uncultured Alphaproteobacteria bacterium; assembly: GCA_963822975.1. Taxonomy (GTDB): domain Bacteria; phylum Pseudomonadota; class Alphaproteobacteria; order Rhizobiales; family Kaistiaceae; genus CAVSRC01. The sequence continues at coordinate 3,553 of CAWGJV010000015.1, read as the reverse complement.
GATCGGGGCGGAGCCGCTTGATGGCGACCTCCTCGCCAGTGGCCGTATCGATGGCGCGCTGCACCGAGCCGAAACCGCCGCTGCCGAGCGTCGCCATGACCAGAAACCGCCCGCCGCGGCCACCGGCTCCCGAACTCACGGCGTTGTCACCGGCGAGATCGGCGCGTTTCTCCGGCTGCCAGAAGCGGATTGCCGCGGCGCGTACGCGGTCGGCCAGACCGGGCAGGTCGCGGGCGCGCTTCAGCGCGTCGGCGATGGCAGCTTCGGCTTCGGGAAGCCGGCCGATGTCCGCGAGAATGTCGGCAAGGCGGATGCCGGCCTCGACCTCGTGGCGCGGCAGGTCATCGTCGGCGAAACGCAGCAGCGCCTCGCGCAACGCGGCGACCGCCGCCTCCGGATTCTGCCGGCGCTTCAGCAAACCCTCGAAGAGCTGCCACTCGGCCGTCTCGTAGGATTCCTCGCCGCGCCCGCTGCCATCGTGGGCGTCGCGTGCCACGGCCGCCGCCTCGTCGTCACGGCCCCGTTCCAGCAGACAACGCGCTTTCAGCAGGCGGAGGTTGAAGAGATCGCGCGGGAAGTCGTTCGAGACGAGCGGCTCGGACTGGTCGATCAGGCGCTCGCATTCATCGATGCGCCCGAGCGCGAACAGCGACTCGCAACGATTGAGCGCGATGCGTCCCGGTTCGCGGCGCGGCAGCAGGTCGACCGCATAGCGCGCGGCCTCTTCCAATGCCGGTAGCGCCGCCTCGTAGCGGCCGGCCTCGATGTCGAGCCTGCCGATCTCGGCGAGCGCCGCGGCGCGGTCGGCCCGTGTCTCTTCGCCGCCGCGGCCCGCTGCCGTCGCGGCAGCTTCGAGTTCGGCGATCGATCGCAAGAGTTCCATGGACGCGGCCGTGATGTTGCCGCGCCACGAATAGACGCGCGCGGCCTCCCGCGAGATGCGCGCGAGCTGGCCGGGAAATCCGCCGCGGATCGCGGCGTCGCGGGCCTGCTGCAGCAGCGTCAGGGCAGAACGATAGAGCCCATTGCGGTTTTCGACGATGGCGCGGGCGACCCGGTAGCGGATGCCGGTTTCGCCGGGCGCGTCAGCCAGAGCGGCACAGGCGTCGAGCTGCGCCAGAAGCGTGGGGACCGCAACCACATCATCGATGCCGCGCTCGATTTCCGCCAACAGGTCTGCGTCAGGCATTCCCTCGCCCCGGCCAATACCGCCCGGCCGACTGTGGGTTATGAGATAGGCAACGGCAAGGGGTGCCGGCGCCGGGCCCGCGACGATTGCCAGCGGCGGCGGCTTGGCTTTATACCTCGTCCGGCGCGGGTGTAGTTCAATGGTAGAACGGCAGCTTCCCAAGCTGCATACGAGGGTTCAATTCCCTTCACCCGCTCCACCACTTAGGCCCGATCGGCCATAGTGGTTTTGCTGGCTTACGCTTCTCCTTTCGTTGAGTTGCTGCGTAGATCATGAAAATGGAGGTTCTCGCCCGCCATGCCGGCGACGATCTTCGCTTTGTTGAATGAGCTGCCAAAGCCATTGACCGTCCCCGGCCCACTTTTGCGCACGCGACAACTCCAGCCCAAGTACGTGGTCTTGCAGGCGAGCATGGCTACCTGCTCGAACTGCTGCCGATCCGTCGATGCTGGCAACTGGTGAACGAGAAGACGGGCGAGGCCGCCAAGCGTCCGGACGGTGCCACCGCCTTCAACGCGGCAGGCGCTATCGGGCGCTGCCTAAGGCAGGAGGCGGCGCTAGTCTGCCGCGATGGAAATCCACTCACTCCCAAAAAGGGCGCACCGACATTTCGTCGCACGCTTCTTGAGATGAATGCTACTCGCTCCTGTTCGCGCAAGGGCGACTTTTCTTGGCGGAGGAAGCCATGAAGAAAGTCTACCTCGCTGCGATCGTCGCGGCGTTTGCGATCTCGCCGGCCATGGCAGGGACGTTCGGGCCGAAGTCGGAAAATCCGGCCTTCAACCAGGAGAATTCGCCGGGCACGTGCACGGGCACCTGTCTCTCGAATGGAGTTGTGCAGTTCGGTAGCAGTGGCGGCATCGCCAACGCCAACGGGCAGGCCGGCGATCATGCAAGTAGCACCGCTCCCATCACCGATCCCAAGAGCAGCGCCTTCGATATGAACGTGAAGCCGCCTGCCGCGCTTCCTGCCGTCCAATAGCGCCGTACTTCACGCCTAACAAGATTGAAGAAAGCGGCGCCGCGCTTGGGCGGTGCTGCTTTCTTTCTGGTGATCGACAGAGCCGGATCCCCACACCCTTCTTCACGTTTGTTTTCGGGGGTCGTGCGCGACCTGTCCGACATCAGCGCCCATGGGCCAGATTGAGGTGATTGCATAGCGGAGGATCAGAACGGTTTTGCTCCGTCAGTCCGGAGTGAAGTCCTTCCCAAGAGGCCAGTGTTGCGTTGTGGGCGCACGCGCACCGGCTCCCGCGTCTCGCGCGACGATCACGACGAGGACGGACGAACCGCCGGCGCGGATCGCCCGGTCCAGCGGTCGCTCACGACCTTGACCCGCATGCCGGCGGTGAGCCGCGCGCCCAGCCGGCGGATCATGTCGGCCCGAGCGCTATCTATTGTCGCAGGGCTGCACTGCACCGTTGCCCGGCGCACGCCCCCGCCTATTTCGCCTGCTCAGGAGCGACTGCTGGGGGGCCATTCTCTTGAGGAGGAGAACATGACCTCAACAACCCGCTTCGCCCTCGCCGCCGGTACTGCCGCACTGTGCACCCTCGGCGCCCAATCGGCACTCGCCGACAGTCTCAACAAGGCATCGTACGGGACGCTGCCCAACGGCACTGCCGTCGAGCAGTACACCATGACGAACGCCAACGGCATGACCGTCAAGTTCATCACGCTCGGCGGCTGCATTACCGAGATCGACGCGCCCGACCGCACCGGCCACATGGCCAACGTCGTGCTCGGCTATCACGACCTTGCCGGCTACAACTCGAACAGCACCTATTTCGGCGCCATCATTGGCCGCTACGGTAATCGTATCGCCAAAGGCACGTTCACCCTGGATGGCAAGACCTACCATCTGCCGGTCAACAACGGGGTGAATTCCCTGCACGGCGGCACCACCGGTTTCAATCTGCAGCTCTGGAAGGTCACGCCGGTCACCGTGAAGAACGGCGTCGCCGCCAAGCTCACCTACACCAGCCCCGACGGCCAGGACGGCTATCCCGGGCACGATGCAGGTCGCCGTGACCTACACGCTCGACGATTCGAACGCGCTCAGTATCCACTACGAGGCAACCACGGATAAGCCGACGGTTCTGAACCTCACCAGCCACAGCTACTTCAATCTGCGTGGCGACGGGTCGGGATCCGCTCTCGACCAGCTCGTCCAGATCAACGCCGACAAATACACGCCGACCGACGCCACCCAGATCCCCACCGGCAAGATCGACCCGGTGGCCGGCACGCCGATGGACTTCCGCAATCTCACCGCGATCAATTCGCGCATTACGGATGACTTCCAGCAGTTGATCCTCGCGCACGGCTACGATCACAACTGGGTTCTGAACAAGTCGAAGCCGG
>CAWGJV010000014.1:0-43149 GCA_963822975.1 uncultured Alphaproteobacteria bacterium | reverse complement strand
ACTCTGCGGGCCAAGTGGTCCACTATGTGCCGAATACAAGCACGACGCCGTGGCAGGTGGCGCACGGCCATCATGGCGTAGGGCGGTACTCGTCGTTGAGGTGTCGGCGGAAGAGCGGGAAGCGGCCACCGAGCCGGCCGAGACAGGGCTGATTTTCACACTCGGGGACGCCGAGTTCAACGCCGACCGATGTGCCCGCCCAAAAAGGTACCCGACCAGCACCACGTCTCCATATGTGCGAACGATGCATGGCTTGGCTTTGGTGCCGCCTCATCGATGCACTTCGCACAGCTTTCAGCGCTGATCGCCTGTAGCCCGGCTTGGGGGCGCCGCGCGCCCTACCGTGCTTAGACGCCGGCCGCCTCGACTACCTGAAGGTCGAATTCCGCGCAACTAGGGCTTGTTCCTGTCGCGCGGCGTGTTGGCGGAAAATGGCCGTCGGGTCAGGGGCCGTAAATCGGCCGCTTCGCACAGGTCGCGCACGGCGGGCGCCGCCGCCGAGATGATGGATCGACGCCGCGCAACGCCGCCACCGATGCTGAGACGCGGCCGACGCAGGTATTGTCCTCGGCCAACTCGGGTGCGGGCGTCAAGGTCCATGGATTTCCCCCAAGTTTGTCTTCTGCTCCACGGAAGCCGTGCCGGCGACGGCGGCGGGGCGCCTGGCGTGGCGGATCGCTGCCGCGTCCGGCGGGATCCGCCCGGTAGGCACGGGCGGCCGCCGGAGCACTGCGTGTAACGCACCCGACTGGCGTATCTTGCTCCGCCAACCGTGATGCCTGGCTGAGGCTCTGCTGCTGAACAGGTGGGCTTCCGCTGGATCTCGCCGCACGCCAGTCGCCGCGGACGTGGCGCTGCCGGCATGGGGTTGCCGCGCGCTTCGCGGATCGGTCGCGAGAACTCCTCACCGCCAGCGGTTCCTCGTGCGTCGCACGCTGCCGCTGTTCGTCGAATACTGATCTCACCGGCTTGTCAATCGCGTGGTGACGTGGCTCGCCGCCTGGCGCTGCTCACGACACGCTGCGCGGTGGTGGATGGGGGCGCTAATGGCCCTGCCTCGGCTCGGCGCTCGCCCAGGCGGTGGAGCACCGAACCGCGCCCGACTTGGCCTTCTCATCACACGGCGCGCCGAGGCAGCAACTGAGTTGTCGCCATAGCTGAACTCCTCCGACTGTGCTGCGGAGGCCGTGATGGGCGGACCCATGGCGGCCCTTCAAACGCTGTTGAGGATGTCGCCGCAATTGATGTCCTACGTGAGCTCTATGAGAGCTTCCTGACTGCGCTCAACCGCATTGGTAGAGGATGCTGCGTAGGCCGCGCCTGCCCTTGGCGTGGAGCGATCGACGCTGCTGGCCTCGGGGGCTGCGGTGGCGTAGAGCTCCGCCACCACTTGCACCAGCTTCTTGCTGACGGGTGGCGGGCGCGTGCCACGTCGCGGCGCCGCGCCGTGTACAGTCGCAGGCATAGCCCGGGTCGCGGTGTGAGGCACGTCACCATCGCGGTGTGATGCTGTAGTGTCGCGGATGCCGCCGTGCCTATGCGGCCATGCGTGGAAGGTGTCGTTGTCCTCTTGAACCTGCTGAAGCTTACCGTAGATTTTACAGTACCACGCCGCCGATGTTGTAGTGTAGCCCCTGATGGCCGCTGGAGCGTGGCCGAGCCTGGCCACGAGGAGGTGGAACTATGTCTATGGTAGAGTTTTAGGCCGCCGTGCCAAGTGCTACACCGAAGAATAATTCACGCTGGTCAGGGACGAGGCACAGAGTTGCGCGTGCCGACCGGCGCTAGGCCTGTGGGTGTCGCGAGTGACGGGCGAAATCCTGCATGCTGAATGTGGGTAGTGGATGTGTCGCGGGGCGGAGGGCGCAAAACTGATGACTTGCGGATTGGTTTAACCCCTCCGCGATGACCGCCGTCGCCATCTTGTGGCCCTTGGAGCGCGGGCCCGTGGCGATGCCCTCGGCCGGCGCTGGGGAAACTCCATGGTGATGACCAGGTCATGGGGCCGGGCTTGAGGTGTAGCACGCGTGGCTTGGTGCTTGGACAGTGCTGATGGGGAGACCACGGTTGAATGTTGTTTGGTGCTACTTCCTCGGCAATGGTCGCCCCCTGGGGATACCGCCGGCCAAGCCGGCACCGTTCATCTGAAATCCGGTTAGCGCCGCCTGAGCAGCGTGTAGGAGAACCGTGAACGCGCCCTGCGACGCACCTGAAACCAGTTTGAACGCGCTGAAGCTGAGGGCTGAGACGCTGACGGGAGGGCGCCTCGGGTCCGTCGAGCCGAAGGTTGCGATGGATCGCGCCTAGGTCGCCCGGGTGAGGGCGGCAACGTAGGCAGGATGCCTACATTGCCGCCCTCACCCGGGCGACGGCACCGGGAGCGGCGGCGATCATCGCAACCTTCGCGCTCGACGGACCCGAGCGCTGCAGCGGCCTCCCCGTCCAGCGCTACAGCCCGCAGACCCTGGCCGACAGGCTTGGCGCCGATTTCGAACTGGTTTCAGGTGCGGCCGAAAACCACATCACACCGGCGGGCGCGGTTCAGCGGTTCTCCTACACGCTGCTCAGGCGGCGCTAACCGGATTTCCGCAACGCGCATGAACGGTGCCGGCTTGACGCCCCCGGCCCGCGGCGTATTGCAGGGGGCAACCATGCCCGAGGAAACAAGAAGACCATGACACCGAACGATTCGACCGTCGTCCCCATGCCGGCGCTGTCCGAGCGCGCCAAGACCCCGCGCGTGCTGCGCCTCAACCCGGCCGACAACCTGGTCGTCGCCATCGAGCCGATCCTGCCCGGCGCCATCGGCCGAGGGCGTCGCCGCGGTTTCGCGCGTGCCCAAGGGCCACAAGATGGCGACGGCAGAGATCGCCGAGGGCGAGCCGATCCGCAAGTTCGGCCAGATCATCGGTTTCGCCACCGCGCCGATCCGCCCCGGCGAGCACATCCATACCCACAATTGCGGCATGCAGGATTTCGCCCGCGACTACCACTTCGCCGAGGACGCCAGGCCGGAGCGCGTGCTGCCGATGGCAGAGCGCCGCACCTTCGAGGGCTACAGGCGCACGAACGGCAGGGTCGGCACGCGCAACTACATCGGCATCCTGACCAGCGTGAACTGCTCGGCCTCGGTCGCGCGCTTCATCGCCGAGGCGGTCAACCGCTCCGGCATCCTCGACGACTATCCCGACCATCGACGGCGTCGTCCCCTTCGTCCACGGCACCGGCTGCGGCATGGCCGGCCAGGGCGGAGGGCTTCGCCACCCTGCAGCGCACCGAATGGGGCTACGCCACGCACCCCAACATCGGCGGCGCGCTGATGGTCGGGCTCGGCTGCGAGGTGATGCAGATCCCCGGCCTGATGGAGGACTACGGCCTCGAGGACGACGACACCTTCCGCACCATGACCATCCAGGCGACCGGCGGCACCCGCAAGACCATCGAGCGCGGCGTCGCCATGATCAAGCGAGATGCTGCCCGGCGTCGACGCGGTGCCAGGCGCGAGACCGTGCCGGTGTCGGAGCTGATGGTGGCGCTGCAGTGCGGCGGCTCGGACGGCTATTCCGGCATCACCGCCAACCCGGCGCTCGGCCCCGCCTGCCGACCTGCTGGTCGAGCAGGGCGGCACCGGCGTGCTCGCCGAGACGCCGGAGATCTACGGCGCCGAGCACCTGCTGACCCGCCGCGCCGCGACCCGCGAGGTCGGCGAGAAGCTGGTCGAGCGCATCAACTGGTGGGAGGACTACACCGCCCGCAACGGCGGCAAGATGGACAACAACCCCTCGCCCGGCAACAAGGCCGGCGGGCTGACGACGATCCTCGAGAAGTCGCTGGGCGCCGCCGCCAAGGGCGGCACCACGACGCTGCGCGGCGTCTACCTCTACGGCGAGCCGGTCGACGCGAGCGCGGCTTCGTCTTCATGGATTCGCCCGGCTACGACCCCGCCTCGGTCACCGGCCAGGTGGCGTCGGGCTGCAACCTGGTCGGTCTTCACCACCGGCCGCGGCTCGGCCTTCGGCTTCAAGCCGTCGCCGTCGATCAAGCTCGCCACCAACAACGACACGTACCAGCGCCAGGAAGAGGACATGGACATCAACTGCGGCGACATCCTCGACGGCGTCACCGATCGAGGAGAAGGGCCGCCAGATCTTCGAGGAGATGATCACCGTCGCCTCCGGCAAGCGCACCAAGTCGGAGGAGTTCGGCTATGGCGACAACGAATTCGTGCCCTGGCAGATCGGCGCGGTGATGTGAAGCGGGGCCGGTGGCGGCCGTTCAGGCGCTCGCCATCCGCCGCGGCTTGGGCTTGTAGAGCGCCGAGCCGTAGATGAGCACGACAATCGCCGCCATCGCCACCCATAGCGCCCCCCATATCCACCACAGCCGGACGAGATCACCGCCCGCGAACCAGGCGAACGGGAACGCCACCGTGTTGACGGACGCGTGCAGCAGCGCCGGCAGCAGCAGGCTGCCGCCGGTGGCGAGCCACATCCATGCCGTCACCACGGAGATCGAGAAGACCGCCGCCGCCCACGGCCAGACATTGGTGAGATCGTATTCGACGCCGAACAGCGGCAGATGCCAGAGCGCATGCAGCGCGCCGAGGATGAGCGCGCCGGCGAGCGCTGTGCGGCCTTCGATCAGCCGCGGCAGGGCGTAGCCGCGCCACGCCGGCTCCTCGCCGAGACCGATCAGCACGAAGATGAAGGCGAAGCGCGAAGCGAGATCCGGCCATGCCGGCAGCGCCGCGTCGGCCGGCAGCGCCGCGCCAAGGAAGAGCGTGCAACCGACCGCCATGGCGGTGATCGCCGCCGGCAACAGGAGGACGAGGAGATACCAGCCGAAGCCCACCCGCCAGTGGACGATCTTCGCCAGCCAGCCGCGGATCGCCGGCCAGCCGCCGGTGAGCCCGAGCATGACCAGCGCCGCCAGGAGCGGGCCGAGCGGCAGGATCGGGCTGTCGGCGGCAACCGGGTCGAGCCGGTACCAGATCCAGGGCCACCACGACAGCGCGTAGGCCAGGACGAAGAAGGCGAGAATCGGGTGTCGCCGCACCCAGGCAACAAACGGCATCGCAAGGCCCCCCGCGCGCATGTCGGCAGGGAACCTATCCTGCTTCGCCCTATGCGTCCGCCGAAAACGAAAGCGGCGGCCGCGCCGAAGCACGGCCGCCGTTCCGTTCGTGTGAACGATCAGCTCGCCGGGGCGACGGTTGTCGCCACCATATTGCCACCGGCGTCCTTCGTGTACTGGATCATCACCTTCTCGCCGACCTTCAGCGAAGCGGCGTCGACCGATTGCGGCAACTGGTAGGTGTTGCCGTCGTCGAGCGTGACCGTCAACGCGTTCGGATCGATGCTCTGGATCGACCCGGTCGCCTCGTCGGCGAGCGCGGCCAGAGACGATGCGGCGAGCAGCCCAGCCGCAGCAATGGTGATCGTCAGCTTCTTCATTTCCCTCTCCATCGTTGGTTGGCAACGTTCGGCGAACGTCGCCGCCGCCCCGCCCAACGGCGACAGGGAGTCCACTGCGGGATGCTGTCGTTTGCTTGGCAAACTCGCGGTCGATCCGTGAAAAGAATATGGCAGCGGATCGGAGCGCGACCACGCGCGGCGCGAAGAAAGTCCAGACGGCACAGCGCGGAGCCGCGAAGACCTGATGTGGGCCGGGAGAAGCGCCGCGCCCGCCTGCGACCTAGTGTTCCACCGGCAGCCCGCCCTCGACCACGAAGGCATTCGCCCAGCGACCGGCCAGGCTGACCGCTGCGCTGAACACCTGCGCGCCATCGCCGGCATCGTTCGCGCCCGGATAGACCGGCTCGTGCAGGATCACATGCATCTCGGGGAACCGGCCGCACGACTTCGCCGCAGCAAGATCGGAATAGGCAGCACGCGCCTGATCGGCGCCACTCGCCCACGCCCTGGCGAAGGTCTCGGCATAGGCTTGCGAGACGCACAACACCCAGTCATGCACGACGACTTCCGTGCCGAGCTCGTATTGGAGCGGGGCATTCAACATCGGCGTCACCTTCGCCGGCGTGGTCGCGTCGAGATTCTCGGGCGCCGCGGCAAGCGCGGCGCAAGGCAGCAACAGCAGCCCCGTGAGCACGGCAGCGCGTAGTTTCGCAATTCCTGACATCGAGCAGCCCCTTCCCGGGTTCGCGCCGGCGCCCCCGCCGGCAGTGGCAAATACCGGAGGACACGGTAAAAGCGCTTAGGCGTTTCGCCCGCACCCCCTGTCGAATGTAACAGGGGTCCGGCGGAAGATTCGCCCCAAGAGTGTCGCGCCGGTCAATTTGCAATGTGACTGTGCGCGAACGGCAACAAGAAGCGGAGGACACAGATGGACCTTGACGCCCGCACCCAATTCGCCCTGCCTGACGATGCCGAGGAGGCGATCCTCGTCGGCCGCGTCTGGCGGCCCGACATCGGCGGCCCATCGGTGGCGGCGTTGCGCGGCGTCGAGCTGGTCGACATCTCGGCGGCGGCGCCCACCATGCGCGACCTGTGCGAAGCGGCCGAACCCGCCGGCCTTGCCCTCGACGCCAAAGGCGAGCCGATCGGCCAGGTCGCGGAGATTCTCGCCAACACGCCACGCCAGACGCGCGACAGGAACAAGCCCTGGCTGCTGGCGCCGATCGACCTTCAGGCGATCAAGGCGGCCGGCGTGACGTTTGCCGTGTCGATGCTGGAGCGGGTGATCGAGGAGAAGGCGCGCGGCGCCCCCGAACAAGCGGCCGGCGTCCGCGCCGAGATCGTCGGCCTGATCGGCGACGATCTGGCGAAGCTCAAGCCGGGCTCGGAACAGGCGATGGCGCTGAAGAAGCTGCTCATCGAAAAGGGCATGTGGTCGCAATACCTGGAGGTCGGCATCGGGCCGGACGCCGAGATCTTCACCAAGGCGCCGCCGATGGCCGCCGTCGGACACCTCGCCGAGGTCGGCATCCATCCGATGTCGTCGTGGAACAATCCGGAGCCGGAAGTGGTGCTGGTCACGTCTTCGGCGGGCGCCATCGTCGGCGCCACGCTTGGCAACGACGTCAACCTGCGCGACGTCGAGGGGCGCTCGGCCCTGCTTCTCGGCAAGGCCAAGGACAACAACGCCAGCGCCTCGCTGGGCCCATTCATCCGCCTGTTCGGCCGCGGTTTCTCGCTCGACGACGTGCGCCAGGCCGAGGTCACGCTGACCGTCACCGGCGACGACCAGTTCCGCCTCAACGGCTCGAGCGCCATGAGCAAGATCAGCCGCGACCCGGCCGACCTGATGGCGGCGGCGATCGGCAAGCACCACCAGTATCCCGATGGCGTCGTGCTCTATCTCGGCACCATGTTCGCGCCGGTCGAGGACCGCGGCGAAAAGGGCCAGGGCTTCACCCACAAGGTCGGCGACATCGTCACCGTCGCCTCGCCGAAGCTCGGCCGGCTGTCGAACCGCGTCGTCCACACCGACGAGGCGGAGCCGTGGACCTACGGCAGCGCGGCGCTGATGCGCAACCTGGCGAAACGCAAGCTGATCTGAGGTGAATTTCGAGCGCCGCAGCGGGCCGGGCGCTCAGGCGGCGTCGACGCGGCGGAAGCGGTTGAGAAGCGCCGTGGGAGCGCCCGACAGCAGCACGTCGATGAAGCGCAGCCGCTGGAACTCGCCGTTGACCGAGATGCGCGGCAGCGCGGTCAGGTGGTCGCGATGGTCGGCGAAGACCACGCCCGGCCGGGTGGTGACCGCCGTCCTGAAGCCGACGTCGCCGGCAATGCGGAACTCGCGCGGGCCGGCCGCGTCGGGCGCGCCGACCGGATAGGCGAAATGCTCCGCAACGACGCCGAGTTCCTCCTCGATGCGGCGGCGCGATTCGATCATCTCGGCGCGCACCGTCTCCTCGTCGCATTTGGCGAGGAAAGGATGGCTGACGGTGTGGGCGCCGATGGTGACCAGCGGATCGTGGGCAAGCTCCGCGATATCGCGCCAGCCCATGCATAGCTCCCGGCAGCGCTGTTCCGCATCGATCCCGTAGCGATCGGCCAGCGTGGCGATCGCCCGACGGAGATCCGCCTCGCGGGCGCTCTCGCGCAGCCACCAGTAGACGGTCCCGAAGGTGCGCTCCCTGGCCTGCGGCGTGGTGCAGTCGAAGGCGCGCTCCTCGCCGTCCATTTCGAGCCGAATGGTTTCGTTGCGCGCGATCGCCGTCTCAAGCACATCCCACCACAGCGTGCCGGCGCCGTCGGCGAAGGCCGAGGCGACGTAGAGCGTGAACGGCACCGCGTGCCGCTTGAGGATCGGCCAGGCAAACTCCAGCGTGTCGCGGTAGCCATCGTCGAAGGTGAGAACGACGAAGCGGCGTTCGCCGGCGCCGGTCGACAGCCGCCGGGCGGCCTCGCCGATCGAAACGATATCGACATCGGCCTGCTTGAGAGCGGCGAGAGCCTCGTCAAGGAAACCGGGCTCGATCTCCAGGCCGCGATTGGGCTGGAACGGATCGTCGCGCTGCGGCAGCACGCGATGGAACATGAGGATGGCGCCGATGCCGCCGACGAGGGAGCGCGCCAGCCGGTGGGTGCCCGTGAAATACAGGGTCTCAAGCCCCGCCCGGATGGCTTTCTGTCTCGTGCCAGGCACCAAACGTCGCTCCCGTCTGCTTCTGGCGGCGTCTTGCCGACGACCCCGTTTCACCCTGCTAGATGCGGAGAAATCCGGAATCGGCCGCCAATGCCATGCCGACTGGATACTCGGCCGGTTGTGCATCGGCAATACGACGCTGCAACTCGGCGACCTGCGCAATGGGCTGGTTCATGACCAGCATCGCGCCTGCCCGGACCGCCGCCAGCAGGCCCGACAGGCCGCTCGGCAGCGCCAGCGACGGCAGCGCCATCGGCTCCGCCGAAGGCTCGCTTTCGCCGATGGCGGCGGCGATGCACCTGTGGGTCAACGGCGCCTCCCCGGCCAGCACGACGGCGGCGTCGGTATCGTCGCCAACCGGTGCGAGGTCGCGCGGCCGCCCGATGCGGTTGACCACCTCCTCCAGCGAGATGCAGGTATCCGTCGCCGGCACCCGGTCGCCGCCGGCGAGCACGACGACGCGCACCGATTCCGCTTCGGCCACGACCGATGCCGCGGTCGAGGCAAGGCGCGCTTCGGTGACGATGGCAACCGGCCGGCTCGACGCGAGCGCGCCGGCCAGTTCCTCCGCCGTCGACGAAGGATCGATCGGGTTGACCGCGCCGCCGGCCTTGAGCACGGCAAAGATCGTCAGCACCGCCTCCCAGCGATTGTCCATGAACAGCGCCACCCGCTCGCCGCGGCGGACGCCGCGATCCTGCAACGCCGCCGCCAGCCGGGCGGACTTCAGATCGAGTTCGGCATAGCTGTGGTGCCGGCGCGCGGCGAGCACGGCCGGACTGTCGCCGTGCTCCAGGGCACCCTTCTCGAGATATGCTTCAATGCGCATCCGGCGTCTTGCCCTGTCTCTTGGCGTCACGGTCGCGACCCTGGTTCCCGTCGGCGAATTGCTCTGCCGGAGCATCCCCGTGGCGCGCGCACCATAAGGTTGCTGCCGCGGCGTCTCAAAGGGAAAACAAATCCAAGGTAAATTTCCACAGGACAAACGTTTCCACGCCGTTAGCAATTCGAAAACCTTGAGAAAAACGATTGAAATGGCCACAGGCCACGGCAATGACTTCAATATGAACTGATACAGTTACGAATCATTTACGATAAGGGGCCACCGGCACCTGAGTTCTTGTCCACAGCCATGCTCTTTTCGGCCCCCGGCTGCCATGACGCCAGGGCGTCGGCGGCGCGTTCAACCTGCCATCGACCGGACCGCACCGTCTCGCCCTCCAGGTGACGACGCAGTTCGGCGCGCGGAACGAGCCGGAAGCCCATCTCGTTGATGGTCGGCGTCGGCCACTTGCCGTCGTTGACGGTGAAGCCCCATCGGGCGAGATGCCAGTTGAAGACCGTGAAGCCGAGCTTGGAGGTGTTCGGCTCGAGCGAGAATTGCGATTCGGTGAAGAAGGTACGGCCCAGTGCCAGGCCGTAGCCGCCGCCGACCAGTTCGTCCTTCTCGTTCCACACCTCGAACGAATGGGCATGGCCGGCATCGTGCAGCGCCGCGAAGGCGCGCATGATGCGCGGCGTGATCCAGGTGACGTGCCACTTGCCGTCGCGCCGTCCGGCGCAGGCCTTCATCACGCCGTCGAAATCGCGGTCGAAGGTCACGCGGTAGCGGTTCTGGCGCATGATCCGCCTGAGCCGCTTGGCGATGTGGAATTCGTCGAAATAGAGGACGCAGCGCTCGGCCGGCGACCACCATTTCAGCGGCCCGAAATGGGCGAAGGGAAACAGCGTCTGGCGGTAGGCCGCGAGGATCGCCGGCGTCGAGAAATCGTGGACGATGCCGCAGAGGCCGGCCGGGCGCTCCAGTGCCGCTTCCGGATCGGGCAGCCCCTCCTTGCCGGCGACCAGATCCGTGAGCCACAGGCGGGCCAGCGCCGGAAGGCCGCCGATGCGTCCCGGCTTCAGCACCCAGACGGTGCCGAGCGCCCAGCGCTCGAGGATTTCGAGCGGCGTCTCGCCGAAAAGCTCGGCGCGGCGGGCTTCGACCGCATCCTGCTCGGTGCTGGCCATTTCGACGAGGTTCGTCATGGGCGATCCTCCCTGGTGCTGTCCTTGGTTCGGCTGATCTGGCCAACGATCGTGCGCAGACGGAAGGCGATGCGCCACAGCCACGGTGTCTGCTTGATCGCCCGCTTGACCCGCGCGGCAAGACCGGAAGCCAGCGCCACCACCATGCCGCCCGGCGTGGCAGCGCGCCTGAGGTCGTAGAGCTTCAGCTCCTCATCACACCATTCGCGCTTGTAGGCCTCGTCACCGACGGTGAAATCGAACAGGCCACAGCCGCGCTCGATGGCGTCGGCGATGAGGTGCTGCAGGTGGATCGTCCCCGGACCGAAACGACCGACCTCGCCGTCAGTGTGGCTGGCGAGCATGTGGTAGTAGCGGCCGCGGAAGACGAGGCCGACATTGGCGGCGGCGACAGCCGGGCCGACGTCGAGGTGGCTGACATGGGCGATCGGCCCGAGCGCGGCGACGACCGCGCGAAAGAACGCCGCCCGTCCGGGCGCGGCAAACATGTCGGCGACGCCGATCCTGGCAAGAGACCGCGCCTTCTGCGCGAAAAGAACATCGAGGACGCGGCCGGTTTCGCTCGCCCCCTCGGCGGTGACGAAGCGAACCTCGCCATGATCGGCAAGGCGCCGCTGCTTCCAGCGATCGCTCTTGCGCCTGGCGGCTGATCGCTTCGCCAGGTAGTAGGCGTCGTAATCGCCCGACAGGCGGCTGACATAGGCGCCACTCGGATTGAGCGTGGCGCCGAGCGCCAGGAACGGGTTGGGCTGACCGCCGATGCTGGCCGGCATTTGCTCCAGCACGACGGCGTCGAAGCACAGTTCGTTGCGGGACAGGAGAAGGTGCTCGATCTCCTGCCACAACTGCACGAACCGCGCGGCGTCGACCCGTTCGGCGAAGTCGGGCGCCAGCAGTGGCCCGTTGTAGTCACAGAGATCGGCGGCAAGCCAGGTCAGCCTGCGGAACGGCCGGTTGCCCTCGACCGCCAGCGGCATGATGAACAGGATGCTGCGATCGGCGCGGCGACCGATGACGATCGCCGGGACGACGCCGCGCGGCGCGCCGATATGCGCCTGCCAGGTGGACTGCCAGGCGAAGGTCTGGAAGACCGTGCAATCGGCTGCCCGCTCGAAGCCGCGCCAGACGGTCGCCACACGGGCGAGGTCGGTCTCGACCGTGAGGCCGATCGAATCGCCCGTCCGCGCGCCGGCTCGCGCGGGCCGCGCCTCGATGGCTTCGCTGGTCCGGGTACGAAGCAACGGCTCCGCAGACTGCAAGATAGACAATTCGACTGCCGCCGGCTTGATGGGCGCGGCCACCGCGGCCACGCTCAGCCTGCATTTCGCGGGAAAAGGCCTTCAAATTCAACGCAATTGTCCTCACACCATTAATGGGCGGTTCACGACGGCGGTCCGCCGGGCGGGGACCCGTGACACCGGTCCGGCCGACAGATATGGAAGTGGGCGGAACGCCTCGAAGCGCCGGACGGGCGATGATCATTTCCTGCGGTGAAGCTCTGATCGACTTTCTGCCCCGGTCCGCCCCCGACGGCCCGGCCTATCGCCCGCTGCCCGGCGGCTCGCCCTTCAACGTCGCCATAGCCTGCGCACGCCTCGGCGCACCGACCGGTTTCTTCGGCGGCCTGTCCTCCGATTTCTTCGGCGACATGCTCCGCCAGGCGCTGGCCGACAGCGGCGTCGACCTCTCCTTCGCCGCCAGCGTGACGCGGCCGAGCACGCTGGCCTTCGTCAGCCTCGCCAAGGGCGACGCGCGCTACGCCTTCTTCGACGAAGGCTCGGCCGGGCGCATGCTGACCGAGGCAGACCTGCCGGCCTTCCCGAAAGAACGTCGCCGCGCTCCACTTCGGCTCCTTCAGCCTGGCGGAGGAGCCCTGCGGTTCGGCGCTGGAATCGCTGATGCGGCGCGAGCAGAACGACCGGGTGATCTCCCTCGATCCCAACATTCGCAAGTCGCTGATCCGCAACCGCGACGGCTATGTCGCCCGGCTCGACCGGCTGGTCGCGATGAGCGACATCGCCCGCCTGAGCGAGGAGGATCTCGACTGGCTGGCCCCCGGCACCGCCTTCGAGGACCTCGCCCGGCGCTGGCTCGACCAGGGCGCGAAGCTGGCGATCCTGACCCGCGGCAGTGCGGGCGCCACCGCCGTGACCGCCGGCCACGCGGTTTCGGTTCCGGGCATCGCCGTCAAGATCGTCGATACGGTCGGCGCCGGCGACACCTTCACCGCCGCCATCCTGGCCCGCCTGAACCAGCTCGGCCTGCTGACCAAGCAGGCCGTCGCCGGGCTCGATCGCGCCGCGCTGACCGACGTGCTGACCTTCGCCGCCCGCGCCGCCGCGGTTACCGTGTCGCGCGCCGGCGCCGATCCGCCCTGGCTGAAGGAACTCGCCTGAGCCTGGGGGCCGGTGATCCCGACATGAGAGAGACGATGAATCCGGAAGAGGCGCGCCGTCTGCTGCAATCGCTTTTCTCCGCGGCGGTCGCCGCGGCCGATCCGGCGAAGGTCGTGCCGCCGCGCCTGCCCGCCCCGCCCAAGGGCCGCACCATCGTGCTCGGCGCCGGCAAGGCGAGCGCTGCCATGGCGAGGGCGGTGGAGGACCACTGGCCCGGCCCCCTGTCCGGGCTCGTCGTCACCCGCTACGGCCACGCGGTGCCATGCAAGCGCATCGAGATCGTCGAAGCCGCCCACCCGGTGCCCGACGAGCGCGGCCGCGACGCCGCTCGCCGCATCCTCGACCTCGCCCGCACCGCCGGGCCCGACGACCTCGTCCTCTGCCTGATCTCCGGCGGCGGCTCGGCGTTGCTGGCGCTGCCGGCCGACGGCATCGCGCTGGAGGACAAGCAGGCGGTCAACCGCGCCCTGCTCGCCTCCGGCGCCGACATCGGCGAGATGAACGTGGTCCGCAAGCACCTGTCGGCGATCAAGGGCGGCCGCCTCGCCGCCGCCGTCTGGCCGGCGCCGCTGGTGAGCCTGCTGATCTCCGACGTGCCCGGCGACGACCCCAGCGTCATCGGTTCCGGCCCGACCGTCGCCGACCCGTCCACCTTCGCCGACGCCCGCGCCATCCTCGCCCGCTACGACATCACGCCGCCGGAATCGGTCGCGGCGCGACTGGCGGCGGCCGGCGACGAAACGCCCAAGCCCGGCGACGAGCGGCTGAGCCGCGCGGTGACGACGATCGTCGCCTCGCCGCTGGCGAGCCTCGAAGCCGCGGCCGACAGTCGCCCGCGCGGCCGGCCTGACGCCGCTGATCCTCGGCGATGCGCTCGAGGGCGAAGCCCGCGAAGTCGGCCGCGTCATGGCCGGTGTCGCGCAGTCGGCGCGGGACCACGGGCATCCGGTCAGGTCGCCGGCGGTGCTGCTCTCCGGCGGCGAGACCACCGTCACCGTGCGCGGCAAGGGCAAGGGCGGCCGCAATGCGGAGTTTCTCGCCGGCCTCGCGATCGCGCTCAACGGCGCGTCCGGGCATCTTCGCTCTGGCCGGCGACACCGACGGCATCGACGGCAGCGAGGACAATGCCGGCGCCATCGTCACCCCCGACACGCTCGCCCGCGCCCGGGCGCTGGGCGCCGACGCCCGCGCCAGCCTGGCGGCCAACGACGCCTACACGCTGTTCGAGACACTCGGCGACCTCGTGGTCACCGGGCCGACGCTTACCAACGTCAACGACTTCCGCGCCGTGCTGATCGCCTGAGGCGGCGCCGGGTTTGCAGCCCGCGGCTTTTGCCATTGCGGTGCCGGCGGGTGTAAGCAGGGCCACCGCCGACCAACAAGAAACCTGAGGGGGTAACGCCATGATCGTCGTCACCGGAGGCAGCGGGAAACTCGGCCGCGTCTGCGTCAAATACCTCATGCAGAAAGGCCATGACGTCATCTCGATCGACATGACGCCGCCGCCCGGCCTCCACAACCCGCCCCTTCCCGGAGACGTCCGCTACGCTCGCGCCGACGTGACCGATTTCGGCCAGGCGATGGCCGCGCTGTCGATGATCGACGGGCAGGTGTCCAAGGTGACCGGCGTCGTCCACCTCGCCGCGATCGCCGCCCCCGGCCAGGCGACCAACCACGTCACCTTCGCCACCAACACCGTCTCCACCTACAACATCTTCGAGGCGGCGCGGCAGCTCGGCATCCGCAATATCGTGTGGGCCTCGAGCGAGACCGTGTTCGGCATTCCCTACGCCAAGGGGCCGGCCTACGTGCCGGTGGACGAGGAGATCGAGCGGCCCGAATCGGCCTATGCGCTGTCGAAGCTGATGGGCGAGAAAATGGCCGAGCAGTTCTGCCGCTGGGATCCGCGCACCAAGATCGTCGGGCTGCGCTTTTCCAATGTCATGGTCGAGGAGGACTATGCCGGCTTCGCCGACTTCCAGAATGACCCGGCGGGCCGGCGCTTCAACCTGTGGACCTATATCGATGCCCGCGACGCTTCGCAGGCGGTCCACCTGGCGCTGGAATCGAAGCTGAAGGGCGCCCACGTCTTCGGCATTGCCAACGCCGAACTCGGTGATGGAGCGCCCCAACCAGGACCTGCTCGACAAGGTTTTCCCCAAGGACGAAGGCCAAGCGCCCGTTCAAGCCGAACGAGTCGCTGATCTCCATCGACAAGGCGCGCGAGGTGCTGGGCTACCGGCCGAGATACGCCTGGCGAAAGCAGGTGGCGGCGGGCAAAGGCAAGACGAAGAAATAGCTCCGGCCGCTACGGTCCGGGCGCGCCGCCGGCGCCGTCCCGGGCCGGATCGCCGCCATAGCGTTCCGTCTTGATCGACGGGAACGGCACGTCCATGTCGAGCAGCAGCCGGGTCGCCGAATCGACGAAGGCCGTCGAGCCGCAGACGAAGCTGAGGCGCGGCAACGCGCCGAAGTTCGCCAGCACCTCGGCGATCAGCTCCGCACCGATGCGCCCCATCCGGAACGGCTTTTCCACCGCGCTCTCGCGCGTCAGCGTCAGCATGAGCATGAGGTTGGGATCGCTCTCGGCGCGCCGCATCAGCTCGTCGCGAAAGATGATCTCCTCGCGGGCACGCGCCGAATAGACGAGCGTCATCGGCACGTCCGGCGCGACAGCGGCGCGATGGCGGAGCATGGAAACGAGCGGCACCACACCCGAACCGCCGCCGACCAGCAGCACCGGCCCGCCATCCTTCTTCGACCAGGTGAAGTGACCGCCGATCGGCCCGCGTATCTCGACCGTGTCGCCGGGCTCCACCACTTCGTGGAAGAAGGGCGACACCTCGCCCTCGTCCAGGCGCTCGACCACAAGTTCGACCTCCGGAGATTCCGGCGCCGAGCCGATCGAGTAGCTGCGTTCCGCCTGATAGCCGTCGGGCGCGGTGAGCCGCACGTCGACATGCTGGCCGGCCTTGAAACCGGACCATGCCGGCGGCTTGAGCAGGAAACTCTTGACCCGCGGCGTCAGCGGATTGATCGCCGTAACCGTCGCCTCCTGCCAGGCGAGGCGTCCGCCGGGCGGCACGACCTGCTCCATGAATTCTCGCTTCCGTCAATCGCCGGTGAAGCGCTGCTCGCGCCAGGGATCCCCGTATATATGGTATCCGCGCAGCTCCCAGAAACCCGGTTCGTCCCGTTCGGTGAACTGCAGCGCGTTGAGCCACTTGGCCGATTTCCAGAAATAGAGGTGCGGCACCAGCAGGCGCGCCGGACCGCCGTGGTCGGAGGTGATCGGGTAGCCGGCGTACCGGGTGGTCACCATCGCCTTGCCCTCGGTCAGGTCCTTGACCGGCACGTTGGTCGAATAGCCGTCAGCGGAATGGGCAAGGATGTAGTCGGTGGGCAGGCTGTCGAGGCCGGCCGCCGTCATGATGTCGTCGAACAGCACCCCCCGCCACTCCGTGTCGAACTTCGACCATTTGGTCACGCAATGGATGTCGCGCTTGAGGTCGGTCTGCGGCAGAGCCTGGAACTCGTCATAGGTCCAGGTCTTGACCGGCCGCGGCCCGATCTTGAGCGTGAAGCGCCAGTCGGCCGGCTTGACGATCGGTGTCGGCCCGGCGGAGAGAACCGGGAAGCCCTTTTCGAGGTACTGGCCCGGCGGCAGCCGCTTCGCCTCGTCCTCGCTCGGGCGGCGCCCGAAAAATCCTCGCGTGACCATGGTCCGTTCCCCCGGGATGGCATCAGCCGAGCGGCGATAACTGGCGCGGCCGCGGGCCCGGTCAAGCCATGCATCGTCCGTGCCTGAAATACCTTATCACCGGCGGCCTATCGCGGCACGGCGGTGCGCAGCCGCACGCGCTGACCGGTCAGGGCCGGTTGCGCATCAGGATCGTGCGCCGCGACCAGCCGCGGAGTTGCTCCTCGCGGAAGAAGGTGAAGAGGCCCGACAGCACCACCAGCACCATGCCGGCGAAGGCGAGGCCATCGGGAAACTCGCCAAAGAACGCCGCGCCGATGGCGAGCGCCCAGATGATCTGGCTGTACTGGGCCGGCGCCACCCGGTTGGGCGGCGCCAGGCGCGTGGCCGCCAGCATGGCGATCTGCCCGAAGCCGCCGACGATGCCGCCGAAGATGATGAGGGCGACATCGTTCTTCGTCACCGGCCGGAAATCGGTGAGCATCAGCAATCCGTTGACGCGTGATCGCCGAGAGGTAGAGGACGCCGAGCAGGCTGATGCGCTTTTCGGTCGGGCCGAGTTTGCGCAGGATGATCATCGAGATGGCAGCGAACACGGCCGCGACGGCCGCCGTCAGGTGGCCGAGGTGCAATTCGTGGAAGCCGGGCCGCACCACCAGCAGCACGCCGAGGAACCCGGTGGCGACCGCCAGCCAGCGCCGCCAGCCGACCCGCTCGCCGAGCAGCGGGATCGACAGCATTGTGGCGAAGAGCGGCATCAGGAACAGCACCGCATAGGCCTCGGCAAAGGGCAGCGTCGTGAAGGCATAGATGCCGAGGAGGCCGGCGGCGATGCCGCTGCCGGCGCGGGCAAAGACCAGCCACGGCCGGTTCATGCGGAACACTTCGCGCCAGCGCTCCGACTTCGCCCGGCCGAAGCCGAAGGTCGACAGCGATGCCAGCGTGATGAAGAAGCCGATCTGGAACACCGACAGGCTGCCGCCCAGCGCCTTCACGCAGGCGTCGGCGCAGGAGAACAGGCCGTAGGCGAGAAAACCGGCGAGGACGCCCTTGATCATGGTGCGGGAATCGGGGGGTGGAGCCGCAGCCAGCTTACGCGCATTTTGGACGCTGCGTGGCGGCCAATTGCCGCCGGCCCGTCACGGCAGGCGCGCGATACGCTCCGTCAGCAAGGCATAGAAGCCTTCGGCGTCCACCTCGCGAAGGAACAGCGCGTTGGCCGGCCGATCGGTCACCCGCCACCAGTCGGCGACGGTCATGCCGCGCGTCAGCTCGCTGACCGTCTCGATGCTGACGTTGATCTGGCGGCCCTCGAACAGGTCCGGCTTCAGCAGCCAGGCGATGACGCAGGGATCGTGCAGCGGCGCGCCGATGCTGCCGTATTTGGCGAGGTCGAAGCGCTCCGAGAAGGACAGCCAGCCGGCGACCGCCGCGCCGGTGCGGTTGCCGAGATCGGCGAAGGCCTGGCGACGGGCGGCGGTGGTGAGCACCCGGTGGGTGACGTCGAGCGGCGCCACGGTGATCGGGATGCCGCTGCGGAACACCACGTCGGCCGCCTCCGGATCGACAAAGATGTTGAACTCCGCCGCCGGCGTGATGTTGCCGACCTCGAAATAGGCGCCGCCCATCATGACGATTTCGCGCAGGCGGCCGGCGATGGCCGGCTGCTTGACCAGCGCCATGGCGACGTTGGTCAGCGGGCCGAGCGTGCACAGCGTGATCTCGCCCTGCGGCGCCGCCATGATCGTGTCGACGAGGAAATCGACACCGTGCTGCGGCCTCAGCGCGATCGTCGGGTCGGGCAAGGCATAGCCGTCGAGGCCGGTCGGACCATGGACATGCTCAGCCGTATGAACCGTTGGCCGCGCCAGCGGCCCCGCGCACCCGGCGAACACCGGCACATCCGTTCGCCCGGCAAGCTCGACGATCCGGCGGGCGTTCTTCTCGGTATGGGCGAGCGGCACGTTGCCGGCGACCGCGACGATGCCGGCCACGTCGAACGCCTCCGGCGAGGCAAGCGCCAACAGGATGGCGACCGCATCGTCCTGCCCGGGATCGGTGTCGATGATGATGCGGCGCGCCACGGCTGTTCCGCCGACCCGATCAGCCGTGGCCGCGGATCTTCTGCGGCCGATACGGCTCGGTCAGCGCCTTGACCTCATCGTCGTCGAGCCTGATCTCCAGTGCCTTCACGGCGTCGTCGAGATGGGCTGCCTTGCTGGCGCCGATGATCGGCGCGGTGATGCCCGGCTGCGCCAGCATCCAGGCAAGCGCGACCTGCGCATTGGGCACGCCGCGCTTCTTGGCGATGGCGGTGACCGCGTCGATGATCGCCTTGTCGTCCTCGTCGCGGCCATAGAGGTTCTTGCCGAAGGCGTCGGTCTTGGCGCGCAGCGTCGCGTCGGCCTCGGCATAGGGCCGCGTCAGCAGGCCGCGGGCAAGCGGGCTCCACGGGATGACGCCGATCCCCTCCTTGCGGCAGAGCGGCAGCATCTCCCGCTCCTCCTCCCGGTAGAGCAGGTTGTAGTGGTCCTGCATGGTGACGAAGCGGCTGAGGCCCATGCTGTCGGAGAGCGCCAGCATCTGGGCGAACTGCCAGGCGAACATCGACGAGGCGCCGATGTAGAGCGCCTTGCCGGCCTTGACCACGTCGGTCAGCGCCTCGAGCGTCTCCTCCATCGGCGTGTTCGGGTCGAAGCGGTGGATCTGGTAGAGATCGACGTAGTCCATGCCAAGCCGTTTGAGCGAGGCATCGATGCCCGCCATGATGTGCTTGCGCGACAGGCCACGCTGGTTGGGACTGTCGCCCATGGCGCCGTGCACCTTGGTGGCCAGCACGTAGCTGTCGCGCGCCGGACCGAGATCCTTCAGCGCCCGGCCGGTGATCTCCTCGCTGACGCCAATGGAATAGACGTCGGCTGTGTCGAAGAAGGTGAAGCCGAGGTCGAGGGCCTTCTTGATCAGCGGCCGCGATTCCGCCTCGTCGAGCGCCCATTCGCGGCTGTTCTTGTCGCCGTAGGTCATCATGCCGAGGCAGACGCGCGAGACGGTGACGCCGGTCGAGCCGAGACTTGTGTATTCCATGGGTTGCTCCCCGTTTTCTGGTTAGCCGCGCCGGGCGTCGTTCGACGATCGGAACGATCGCCGGGCCGGGAGACGACGGTGGGAAAGGACAGTCAGAACGCCCGCATTGCAGACCACAATGCGGGCCAACGCAAGAGGCGACCGGGACGGCCGAGAGTTCAGGCGGCGCGGCGAACGCTAGCCGGCGATCGCCGCCGGCTCTTCGCGCTCGGCGCCGGCACGGACGCCGGCGATCCGCTGCTCGATCTCCTGCGGGAAACCGAACAGTGCCGCCTGCTCCGCCGGGGTCGACGCGAAGAAGGGATAGCGCCGGACAATGCGCGCCCGCTCGGCGGGATAGTCGAGCATCATCAGGCTGATCGCCTTGGTCAGCCCCGGATAGAGGCGCGGCTCGCAGACAAGCTTGTGGCCGAAGACGCGACGGTAGAATGCCTGATGCTCGGCGCGCACGGTGGCCAGCACCACGTCGGCATCGAAGAACTCCGCCGCCATGTGGCCGACGCGCACCGTCAGGTAGTGCAGTTCCGGATGTTCGCTTGCCACATCCTGGTCGACGACGAACCGGGTCGGATCGATGACCGTGTGGCCGCTCTCCAGCACCGGAGTCAGGACGTCCTCGAACACCTGCATGGCAGGCATCCGCGGAAACTCCCGCGTTGCGACATGGAACCGGAATGAACTCGCCAATTGCCCATCGACGTGCAGCCCGATGATCCAGACGTTGTCCACGTCATCGTAGCTGTCGGTCAGCCGGCGTCCGAAATTCGGCTCGATGGCGCCTTCACGGAGATAGGCCTCGTAGCGAAGCCGGAAGACCGCCTCGCGGTCTTCATCCGTATCCGCGCGCCGGTATTCGACGCGCTGCAACAATTCCTCGACGCGCTCCGCCAAACCGAGCGGGAGCGGCCGGGCGGCCGCGGTACGCATTTACAAGCCTCCTCAGGCCATGTGAGGAGGCAACTTAACAGTCCGGTAACCATAAGTAAACGTTTGCGGTTAATCGTTAGTGTTAACCGACCCCTGCAGGCGCAGGTTTTCCGGCCACCAAGCGGCCTGAATCAAACAGAGATTACAGATAGATAGGTGGTCGAGGCGATGGCGCTGACGACCGCTCAAGCAAGGCGGCTCGCCCAACCGGGCGGCGAGTTGCGGCCCGCGGTTGTGACACCCCTGATGAAATTGACGAGTCGGCGCTCGCTACGGTGCGGTCAGCCTATGCTGCGCTGCACCACGGCCGACTCAGCCTCCGGCGGCGCGCCGAAACTCGAGCGCAGCAGTTCCTGAATTTGGCGTTCGGGAACCGGCACGCTGAACAGGAAGCCCTGCGCCTCGTCGATGCAGCTTTCCGCCGCGACGATGGCCAGTTGCTCCTCGGTCTCGATGCCTTCGACCGTCACCGTCAGGCCGAGATCGGCGCTCAGGCGGGCGACGCCGCGGAGCAGGATCAAGGCGCGGCCGCCGGCTTCCAGGCCATCGAGGAACAGGCGGTCGATCTTGACCTTGGTCAGCGGCAGGCCGTGCAGATAGCTGAGGCTCGAATAGCCCGTGCCGAAGTCGTCGAGCGACAGGCGCACGCCGAGATCGCGGAGCTGGCGCAGGATCAGCCGCGTCGCGCGCGTGTCCTGGAACAGCACCGATTCGGTGATCTCGATTTCGAGCCGGCTGGGATCGAGGCCGGTCGTGCCGAGCACCTCGCGGATCGTGTTGGTCACGTTGCCGCGGTGGAACTGGTTGGCCGAAACGTTGACCGCCACGCGCACGTTACCGGGCCAGGTCGCACACGTCCGGCATGCCTGGTGCAGCACCCAGCTGCCGATCTCGACGATCAGCCCCATTTCCTCGGCGACCGGGATGAATTCGCTCGGCGGGATCAT
This sequence comes from uncultured Alphaproteobacteria bacterium, assembly GCA_963822975.1. Classification (GTDB taxonomy): domain Bacteria; phylum Pseudomonadota; class Alphaproteobacteria; order Rhizobiales; family Kaistiaceae; genus CAVSRC01. The sequence continues at coordinate 21,457 of CAWGJV010000014.1, read as the reverse complement.
GCCGCGCGTCGGATGCGACCACCGCAACAGGGCCTCGCAGGTCGTCACCTTCATCGTCTTCAGGTCGAAGAGCGGCTGGTAGTAGACCTCGAAAGCATTGTTGGCGAGGGCGTTGCGGAGATCGAGTTCCAGACTGCGCCGCTCCTGCGCCCGCACGTCCATGCCCGGCTCGAAGAAGCGCCAGGTTCCCCGCTGGTCGTTCTTCGCCCAGTAGAGCGCCATGTCGGCGTTCTTCAGCAGGTGATCGGCGCCGGTCGCGTCGCGCGGCGCCATGGCGATGCCGACCGTGGCGCCGATGACCACCTGGTGGCCGTCGACCTCGTAGGTCTCCGACAGCGCCGTGACGATACGGCGCGCCAGGGTGGCGACCTCGTTCGGTCCCGTCGTCGGCGTCTGCACGATGACGAATTCGTCGCCGCCGAAGCGGGCGACGATGTCCGGCTCGCGCACCAGCCGGCGCAGGCGGTCGGCGACGGCGCGCAACAGGAGGTCGCCGCGCGGATGGCCGAGGGTGTCGTTGACCTGCTTGAACTGGTCGAGATCGACGAACAGGATCGCCGAGGGATTGGATCCCGCCTCGGCCAGCGTCGCTTCCATCCGCTCGCGCAGGTGCATGCGGTTGGGCAGACCGGTCAGGGCATCGTAGCGGGCGAGATGGCGGATGCGGGCCTCCGCCTCGCGGCGCTCGGTGATGTCCTCGATCAGGGCCACCGACCCGCCATTCTCCATCGGCTGGAACGTCAGGCTGAGCGCCCGCCCGTCCTGCTTCTGGATGGTGAAGCCGGTCTTGTCGAAACCGGCGATGCGCTGTTCGAGGTCGGTGGCGAAACGATCGCTCTCGGACCGCAGAATTGTTCCGGCCTCGACGCAGTCGCGCACCAGACCGCGAGCCGTCTCGCCCTTGCGATCGATGGCCGGCAGGTCGAGCAGTTCGACGAGCCGGTTGTTGGTCACCACCACGCGGTGCTCCGCATCGAACATGCACAGGCCGGAAGGCATGTTGTTGAGCGCGGTGTTGAAGCGGTTGGCCAGCAGCGCGATGTCGCGCGCCGATACGACAGCGTCGAGCAAGGTCGCGCGCAGCCGGTCGGAGATGGTCTTGAAGCTGATGAAGAACGCGATGAGCAGCACGGCGAAGAGCGCGTAGTGCAGATCGGCCGGGATGAGCAGCGCCACGGTGATGGGCAGACCGCCGGCCAGGACGAGCACGGCGACCACCTGGGCGCTGCCGAAGTTGCGCCCCGAAATGCCGATCATGTAGGCGATCGTCGCCGAGATGCACATGAGCTGCACGAAGGGATCGTCGGACGTGGCAAACACGACCACGCACCATATGCCGAGCATGCCCATGAAGGCCGCCGCCCCGCCGATGTAGCGCTTCTCCCAGCGATGGACCTTGTCGACGGTCTCGATGGACGGGCGCACGCGCGCGTAGTTGACCATGTCCAGCGCCCGTATCGTCGCAATGAGCACGAGCGCGGCCCAAACGCCGTAGAGCGGGATATCGTTGGTCTTCCACGCCGACAGAAGCACCGCCAGCGCAACGGCGAACGAGCCGAGGAACAGGGTCCGCGGCTCGGAATACAGCGAGTTGACGAGCGGAATGTAGATCTCCGGCGGGAGATCCTTTCGCGACCGATAGGCCTGCTTTACGCTGAACATATGAGCCATCGAATTGAGCGACGCACCGACACTCGCCGATTTCCCTGAATATTTTCTTCAGGTTATGCGACAAATGCGTTGAACATTAGTTGATCGCCGCACACACGGCGTGGTTGTACTTTCAGGCTGCGGTTCTATTGTTGGGCGGCACGCGGACGCGGGCGAGCCGCCCCGGAAGCAGGCGCGACCGCGATTATCGGCGCCAGGCCTGCCGTCCGACCGCCTCGTCGGCTGAATCTTAACCTAAACCGGACCTTGCCAGTGGAGGTCCGCGGGCCGGGCCGAATTGCATGAACGTCCCCGATTACGCCGGTACGGCGCCGCCATGCGCCTTCGACCACTCCGCCGGGCCGTGCAGGAATTTCTCGACCTCGTCGAGGGTGGCCGTGTCGAAGGTCTTTTCGGCTCGCGCGATCTTCAGCACGTCCCACCAGGTAGCCAGGTGGTGCAGCGTGATGCCGGCCCCGGCGAGCAGATCGCGCGTGTTGGGGAAGATGTCGTAGAAGAACACCACGAAGGCGTGGTCGACCTTCATGCCGGCCTGGCGCATCGCCTCGCAGAATTTCAGCTTGCTGCCGCCGTCGGTGGCGAGGTCCTCGACCAGCAGCGTGCGCGCACCGTCGTGGAAATCGCCCTCGATGAGGGCGTTGCGGCCGAAGCCCTTGGGCTTCTTGCGGACATATTGCATGGGCAGCGCCATGCGTTCCGCGATCCACGCCGCGAAGGGAATGCCGGCGGTCTCGCCGCCGGCGATCGCGTCGAACTGGGCGAAGCCGATCTCGCTGAGGATCGTCGCGACGGCGAAATCCATCAGCGTCGAACGCACTTCGGGGAAGGAAATCAGCTTGCGGCAGTCGGTATAGACCGGGCTGGCGAGCCCCGAGGTGAACTTGTAGGGCTCGTCGGCGCGGAAATGCACCGCCTTCACCTCGAGCAGCATGCGCGCGGTCAGCTCCGCGATCGTCGCCTTGTCCGTGAAGCTCGTCATCTCGTCTCCCGCACCCCCTCGACCACCGACCACGCCACCGGCGTGTCCGGCTGGAATACCCGTACCTGTTCGTCCACCTCCGCTTCAACCGCGACGAAGCCGGCGTCCACCGGCTTGCCGCGCTGAAGCACGATGCGATCACCGTTCGGCGGCAGGCCGTAATAGGCTGCGCCGTTCAGCGAAACGAAAGCCTCCAGCCGGTCGAGCGCGTCTTCCTTGTCGAAGACCTGCGCCACGCAGGGGATCGCCACCGGCGCGCTGAAAATGCCGGCCGCCCCGCAGGCGCATTCCTTGGCGCTGACGGCATGCGGCGCGGAATTGGTGCCGAGGAAGAAGCGGCGGTCGCCGGAGGTCGCCGCCTGCACCAGCGCCAGCCGGTGCTCCTCGCGCTTGGCGATCGGCAGGCAATAGAGATGCGGGCGAATGCCGCCCTTGAAGATGGCGTTGCGGCTGAACATCAGGTGATGCGGCGTGATCGGTGGCGGCGAGGTGCGTCTCCGCCGCCAGCACGCAATCCACCGCCTCGCGCGTCGTGGCGTGTTCCAGCACGATCCGCAGTTCCGGGAAGCGCGCCCGCAGCGGCGTCAGCACGCGGTCGATGAACACCTTCTCGCGGTCGAAGATATCGACGGCCGGGTCGGTGACCTCGCCATGCACGAGCAGCGGCACGTCCGCCGCCTGCATCGCTTCCAGCACGCCCCCGACCTTGCCGATGTCGGTGACGCCGCTCTCCGAGTTGGTCGTCGCGCCGGCGGGATAGAGCTTGACGGCGGCAAGGTCGCCCGACGCTCGCGCCCTCGGCGATGCTCGCAGGGTCGGTGTCGTCGGTGAGATAGAGGGTCATCAGCGGCTGGAATGGATGCCCCTTCGGCAGGGCCGCCATGATGCGCCCGCGATAGGCGCGCAGGTCGGCCAGGCGTGCGCACCGGCGGCACGAGGTTGGGCATGACGATGGCGCGGCCGAAGACGGCGGCGCTCGCCGGCAGCGTCGCCTTCAGCATCGCCCCGTCGCGGACGTGCAGGTGCCAGTCGTCGGGGCGGGTGATCTCGATTCGGTCCATCAAGCGTTGAGATACACACCAGCCGGCCTTCCGCCGCAACCGCAATTGATCGCCAGGCGGCAATGTGCAACATGCGCGGCAGCTTGGGAATTCGGTCCTTGGACGCCACGGAGACCATAACCGTCAGTCGCGCGCCGGGAGCGGCCAAGGACTTCCATTTCGCCGACGCGGTGATCTCCCGCAGCCGATCCCTCGGCCACTGCTTCTGCCTCGGCCTCGACCCGCATCTCGCCATGATCCCGGCCGCGTTCCGCCGTGGCGACATGGACCCACGCGATCCGGAAACCATCGCGGCAATCGAGAATTTCCTCACCGCCGCCATCGACATCGCCGCGCCCCAGGTCGCCGCCTTCAAGCCGCAGAGCGCCATGTACGAGCGCCTCGGCTCGCCCGGCATCGCGCTGCTCGAGCGGGTGGTCGCCCACGCCCACGACCGCGGCGCCATCGTCCTCCTCGACGCCAAGCGCGGCGACATCGGCTCGACGGCGGAGGCCTATGCCGACGCCTATCTGGCGCCCGACAGCCCCAATCCAGTCGAGTGCCTGACGGTCAACCCCTATATGGGCGTCGACACGCTGGAGCCGTACATCAAGCTCTGCCGCGCCCATGGCCGCGGCATCCTCGTGCTCGTCAAGACCAGCAATCCCGGCTCCGGCGACTTCCAGAACCTGAAGACCGGCAACAGCACGCTCTATGGCAGCGTCGCGCTGGCGCTCGAGCCGATATCCGAAACGATGCTCGGCGAGACCGGCTGGTCGTCGCTCGGCGTGGTGGTCGGCGCGACCTATCCGCAGGAGGCGGCCGACGTCCGCACGCTGCTGCCCAGATCAATCTTCCTGCTGCCCGGCTACGGCTACCAGTCCGGCGACCCGAAGCAGCTCGCCGCCGCGCTGAAGCCCGGACCGGCCGGCCGCGAGGGCGGCCTGATCAGTTCGTCGCGCGCCACGCTCTTCCCGCCGGAAGCGGCCGATGGCGGGTTCGACGCATGGAAATCGGCCTTCGCCGATACGCTGTCCCGCCACATCGCAGCGGTGGCGGAAGCGCTGAAGCGCTGAGCGGTCCGTGAGCCAGCTTGCCATCCGCCCGATGACGCCGCGCCGACCTCGACCGCGCGCTGGACTGGGCGGCGGCGGAAGGCTGGAACCCCGGCCTCGACGACGCCGAGGCGTTCCTCGCCGCCGATCCCGGCGGATTTCCTCATGGGCTTCCTCGGCGACCAGCCGGTCGCCTGCATCTCGGTCGTCGCCTATGGCGACGCGTATGGCTTCCTCGGCTTCTACATCTGCCGGCCGGAATTCCGCGGGCGCGGCCACGGCTGGGCGCTGTGGCAGGCGGGCATGGCGCGTCTCGGCGAGCGCACCATCGGCCTCGACGGCGTCGTCGCCCAGCAGGCGAACTATGCCAAGTCGGGCTTCGCGCTTGCCCATCGCAACGTCCGCTACGGTGGCACGGCGAGCGCCCACGAGATCGCCGACGTGCGGCTGGTCGAACTGCGCAAGGACCATCCGACCGGCCTCGCCGGCTCGATCGTCGCCTACGACCGCGTCCTGCAGCCGGGCCCGCGCGAAACGTTCCTGCGCACCTGGCTGTCGCCGCCCGGCCGGCGGACGCTGGCCTTCGTCGAGAACGACTGCGATCTGCGGCTATGGCTGCGTGCGCGAATGCCGCGCGGGCTACAAGATCGGGCCGCTCTTCGCCGACACGCCCGAGGTTGCCGAACGCCTTTTCGCCGCCCTCACCAGCCGGCTGCACGGCGCACCGGTCTTCCTCGACGTGCCGGAGCCGAACGCGGAAGCGGTCGCGCTGGCGGAACGCCACGGGCTGGCGCCGGTCTTCGAGACGGCGCGCATGTATCGCGGGCATGCGCCGGTCGAGCACCTCGACCGCACCTTCGGCATCACCACGTTCGAGCTCGGCTGACCTTCAACCGAAGGCGAGGCGGTGCAGAACGATGCCGCTCGCCGTGGCGACGTTGAGCGATCCATGCCACCCGCCATGGCGATGCGCACCGTGCTGGCGCGTTCGAGCACGGATCGCGGCAGGCCCGGGCCCTCCGCGCCGAAGATGCGCGGCGACGCGGTCAGGCCGCGTCACCTCACCGAGTGGCGTTTCGCCGGCAGGCGAAAGCGCCAGCACGTCGAAACCGCGGGCGGCAAGCAGGTCGAGCGCCGCCTCGGTCGTCGCCACGCGGGCGAAGGGCAAGGTCAGCACCGCGCCGACCGAGACGCGGATCGCCTTGCGATAAAACGGGTCGCAGCAATCGCCGTCGAGAATGACCGCGTCGACGCCGAAGGCGGCGGCGTTGCGGCAGATGCCGCCCATATTGTCGTGATTGGCGATGGCCGACAGCACGACGACCAGCGCCCGCCGCCCGAGGCCCGCCAGCAGCGCGTCGGCGGACGCCGGTTGGGTCTTGTGGCCAAGCGCCAGAATGCCGCGGTGGATGTGGAACCCGGCAATCGCGTCCATCACCCGCTGCGCCGCGGCGTAGACGGGAACGCCGTCCGGCACCTGCGCCAGCAGAGTCGCAAGTGCCTCGATGCGTTTCCCGGCAATCAGCAGCGCATGCGGCCGGTGGCGGGAGTGTGGGCCGAGCAGGACATTCAGGACCACTTCGCCTTCAGCGACGAACAATCCCTCGCGGCCGACGAGGTCCCGCTCGCGCACGTCGCGGAAGGCTGCGACACGCGGGTCGTCGGGATCGTCGATGGCGATGATGTCGGGCAAGCGGGCTGATCCCCGAACCGCCGCTGGTGACGGCAACGGGTCAACCCTAGCAGGTCGGGGAGACGCTATCGCGCGAGACGCGGCAGGCGACGCTTCCAGCGCTCGGCGCGCGTGAGGCCGCTCTCGTCCTTCGCCCGGCGTCGGACGCGGACCGGCGCCACGGCGACCGGCTGCGCGTCCCATCGCGCCGGCTCCGCCGACAACGACACCGGCAGCGGCTTCGGCGCGCGCTCGGCCTTGGGCTTCGACGCGCGCGGCTTCCGCGGCTTCGGCGCCTCCTCCACCACGGGCGCAACCGGCTTGGCGGTCAGGTCGGGGAGGATGCGATTGGCGGGTCGCTCGGGCGCCGCGTGGCCGTTGCCGTTGCCGAATACGCGTGTGGCCTCGGCGGACTGCGCCGGTCCGGCCGCCGGCCGAACAGCTTGTCGTTGGCCTCGACCGCCCGCGGTGGCGGCTCGGCGAGCGCCGTGTCTCCGAGAAACCCGAAGAGCGGCTGGTGTTCAGTGGCGGATTTGCGGCTTTTCTTGACTTCGACTGTGAAGGGCTTCGCCTGTTGGCGCATTCTCGAACTCTCGTGAACGATTTCGGGAGGTTTGCCGGCCGAATCACTGCCCCGAAGGCCGACGCCCCCGATTTACGGGCAGATTGCGGTATTGTCGAGGTTGACCGCCCTGACGTGGTGTACCGGCGAGATATTGCAACCCGTCAGAGGCGCTCGAAGAGAATATCCTGGGCGCCTTCCCACAGACATAACTTGCCGAGCGCCGGAAGGTTCTCGTTGCCTTCAGTAATGGTGAGGAAATGGTTGCCGGCGAGCTGGCCCAGCTTGCTGGCGAAATGGACTCCACCATAGGCGAGCAGGATCTCCGTCTCGCTGATGCCGCCGGGATACAGGATGAACTGGCCCGGCGCCGGATAGCTGGTGTGGTTCTCGTAGCCGAGGCCGAGATCGAGGTCGCCCAGCGGAATCCAGCAGCCCTCCCCGCTCCAGCGCACGTGGATGATGCGCTCCTTATAGGGCAGCAGGCTCTGGAACCTGGCGCAGGTCTTCGGCGCCGCCGCCTCCTCGAAGCGCGCCCCGAAACTGTATGGCCCGGCCTTGATGCGGATGGTGGACACGGTTCACGCTCCCCGGATTGGTCAAATCGCTCGCCGCTGGCTCTACCATATCCGCCGGCGGACGAAAGACCTCAGCCCTCGCCGCCTTCGATGTCGACCGTGCGCAGGCGAAGCGCATTGCCGATGACGCTCACCGATGACAGCGCCATCGCCGCCGCCGCGATGACCGGCGACAGCAGCAGGCCGAAGACCGGGTAGAGCACGCCGGCGGCGATCGGCACGCCGACCGAATTGTAGATGAAGGCGAAGAACAGGTTCTGGCGGATGTTGCGCATCGTCGCGCGGCTCAGCCGGCGCGCCCTCAGGATGCCGGTGAGGTCGCCCCTGAGCAGCGTCATCCCCGCGCTTTCGATGGCAACGTCGGTGCCGGTGCCCATGGCGATGCCGATATCGGCAGCAGCAAGCGCTGGCGCGTCGTTGACGCCGTCGCCGGCCATGGCGACGACCCGGCCTTCCTTGCGCAAGCGCTCGACCACGGCGCTCTTGCGGTCCGGCAGCACCTCGGCCTCGATCTCGTCGATGCCGCAGCGCCCGCGCCACCGCCTCCGCCGTGGTGCGATTGTCGCCGGTCAGCATGACGATGCGGATGCCGTCGGCATGCAGCCCCGCAATCGCGGCCGGCGTCGTCGCCTTGACCGGGTCGGCGATGGCGATCAGCCCGGCGAGCTTGCCGTCGATGGCGACGAAGACGGCGGTGGCGCCCTCGCCGCGCAGCCTCTCCGCCTGCCCTTCGAGGGAATCGGTGGCGATCGACAGGTCATGCAGGAAAGCGGCGTTGCCGACGTGAACACGCTTGCGCTCGACCATGCCCAGCGCCCCCTTGCCGGCCGACGAATCGAAGCCCATCACCCGCGCCGTGGCGATGCCGCGCGTCTCCGCGGCCGCAACGATCGCCTCCGCCAGCGGATGCTCGCTGGCCTTCTCGACGCTGGCCGCGAATTTCAGCACCGTCGCCTCGTCCTGGCCGTCCGCCGGCACGACCGCGGTGACCGCCGGCTTGCCCTCGGTCAGCGTGCCGGTCTTGTCGACCACCAGCGTATCGACCCGCTCCATTCGCTCCAGCGCCGAGGCGTGCTTGATGAGCACGCCGGCGCCGGCGCCGCGTCCGACGCCGACCATGATCGACATCGGCGTGGCGAGGCCCAGCGCGCAGGGGCAGGCAATGATCAGCACGCTGACGGCGGCGACCAGCGCGAAGGCGAAGCGCGGCTCCGGTCCCCACGTCGCCCAGGCGGCGAAAGCCAGCAACGCCGCGAAGATCACCAGCGGCACGAACCAGCCGGCGACCTGGTCGGCGAGGCGCTGGATCGGCGCGCGGCTGCGCTGGGCGTCGGCGACCATCTGCACGATGCGGGCAGCAGCGTGTCGCGGCCGACCTTCTCGGCCGTCATCACCAGCGCGCCGGAGCGGTTGATGGTGCCGCCGATCAGCGTGTCGCCCTCGCTCTTGCCGACCGGCATGGATTCGCCGGTGACCATCGACTCGTCCAGCGACGAGCGGCCCTCGACGACCGACGCCGTCCACCGGCACCTTCTCGCCGGGGCGCACGCGCAGCCGGTCGCCGACGACGATGGCGTCGAGCGCGACCTCCTCTTCCGATGCCGTCTGCCGTTGACGCGCCGCGCGGTCTTGGGCGCGAGGTCGAGCAGCGCGCGGATGGCGCCCGAGGTCTGCTCGCGGGCGCGCAGTTCCAGCACCTGGCCGAGCAGCACCAGCACGGTGATGACCGCCGCCGCCTCGAAATAGACCGCGACCGAGCCGTCCATGCCGCGGAAGGCGTCCGGGAAAGATGCCCGGCGCGAACGTCGCGACGACGCTGTAGATCCAGGCCACGCCGGTGCCGAGCGCGATCAGCGTGAACATGTTGAGATTGCGCGTCACGCAGCGACTGCCAGCCGCGCACGAAGAACGGCCAGCCGGCCCACAGCACCACCGGCGTGGCGAGCACGAACTGGATCCAGTTCGACACCTGCGGGCTGATCAGCGCGTGGAGGTCGAACAGGTGGCCGCCCATCTCCAGCACGAAGACCGGCAGGGCCAGCGCCAGGCCGATCCAGAACCGGCGGGTCATGTCGACGAGTTCGGGATTGGGACCGGTCTCGGCCGTCGACCATCACCGGCTCCAGCGCCATGCCGCAGATCGGGCAGGAGCCCGGACCGACCTGGCGGATCTCCGGATGCATCGGGCAGGTATAGATGGCGCCTTCCGGCACCGGCTCGGCCTTCGCCTCGGCCGGGCTCAGATATTTCTCCGGATTGGCGACGAAGCGCTCGCGGCAGCCGCCCGAGCAGAAATAGTATGTGTGGCCGTGATAATCGGCGCGGTGCTTGGCCGTGTGCGGATCGACGTCCATGCCGCAGACGGGATCCTTGACCAGATCGGCGTCTCCGCGAGGACGGCGGGTGGGCATGGCCGTGATGCATGGTGATCGTGCGCGTGTGTCTCGGACATGACAGGCCCTTGTTCGGAAACCCCGGAGGGGTATGACTTCACTTGACAGATATACCCCCTAAGGGTATTTGGTCAAGTATGCAGACAAGACACAAAAGCGGCGGTTATCAAGCGCCTGAGCCGCATCGAGGGCCAGGTCCGCGGGCTCGCCGGCATGGTCCGCGACGACCGCTACTGCATCGACGTCGTCACCCAGATCTCCGCCGTGCGCGCGGCGCTGCGCCGGGCCGAGGAGGAGATTCTCCGCGATCACGTCGCCCATTGCGTCGAGCACGCCATCGCCAGCGGCGACAAGGACGACCAGCGGCGCAAGGTCGCTGAAATCATGGATGTGCTTGGCCGCGCAGAACGCTAGTCTGCACCCGGCGATTGTCTTGCGCATGCCCCACTCCCGCCAGAATCGGCGGCGAGCAGTCGGGCGTCACCGATGAGGAACCAATCCAGATGAGAAAGTTTTCCGGCCGGGACCTTCTGACGCCGGTCGCGATCATCATTGCCGGCGCCATGGTCTCCGGCTCGATCGTGTGGACGTCCCTGAACGCGCCGCCACCGCAGGTCGTCACCGCCGACTCCGGCCAGGGCGGTCAAGGTCAGCAGCCGCAGGTGGAACCCGACATCGCCAAGGTCAAGCTCGACGGCGCCGCCTATATCGGCGACGCCAACGCGCCGGTGGTGATGGCCTACTGGTTCGACTACCAGTGCCCCTTCTGCAAGCAGGAGGAGGAGACCGTCTTCCCGCAGCTCATCAAGGACTATCTCGACACCGGCAAGCTCAGGATCGTGTTCAAGGATTTCGTCTTCCTCGGCCCCAACTCGCAGACCGCCGGCCTGGCGGCCCGGGCCGTGTGGGAGGTCGCCCCCGACAAGTTCCGCGAATGGCACAAGGCGATGTTCGACCACCAGGACGACGAGAACGCCGGCTGGGGCAACCAGGACGATGTCCTCGCCCTTACCCGCACGATCGACGGCATCGACGCCGACAAGGTCGCCGAGCTGATGGTGAGCAAGGCCGATGCTTACGGCAAGGAGATGCAGGCCGACGCCACCGAGGGCTACGCCATGGGCGTCGGCGGCACGCCGTCCTTCCTCATCGGCAAGGACATGATCGTCGGCGCGCAGCCCTATGAGCGGCTGAAGTCCGCCATCGACACGGTGCTCGGCTCGGGCTGAACGGCGCCGGCTAGATCGCGTTCGACTTCTCGAACAGCGGCACGATCTCCATTTCCGGCACCAGCACGAGTCCCTTGTCGGTGATGCGGATTTCCGGAATGACCGACAGCGGGATCAGGTTGAAGCCCATATAGGGAATGGTGCAGCCGGCCTTCTGCCAGCTCGTCCTTCAGCGCCGTGATCTCTTCGGCGACCTCGCCGACGCGCTTGTCGGACAGCAGGCCGGCGATCGGCAGCGGCACATGCGCCAGTCACCTTGCCGTCCGCGACGACGCAGACGCCGCCCTGCTTCTCCGCGATGGCGTCGAGCGCGACGCTGCATGTCGGCCTCGTTGGTGCCGGCGACGATGATGTTGTGGCTGTCGTGGCCGACGCGAAGACGCCACCGCGCCGCGCTTCAGGTTGAAATCCTTAACAGGCCGTGGGCGACGTTGCCCGACGACTTGCCGTGCCGTTCGACCACGGTGACGAAGCACAGGCCGTGCTGGTCGAAGAGGGTCCGGCCAGTCCTTGGCCGGCTCGAGCGCGATCTTCTCGTGGACAGGGTGATGCCGGGCAGCGCGGTGCGGATGGCGTTGGCCATGACCGGTCCGTCGGGCAGGTCGGGCGTCAGCTTGATCTCCTTCGGCAGCCTGACGGTCGTGTAGGCGGCCTTCGGATAGCGGTAGCGGTTCGGACGAGCGCCTCATCGAGGATCGGCGTGACCTTGCGGTCCTCGACCACGAGTTCGCCGCCATACCAGGTGCATTGACCGGCTTCAGGTCGTCGTCGAGCAGCACGAGGTCGGCGCGGCGCCCGCCGCCGAGGCCGCCGATCTCGCCGTCCATGCCGAAGCGGGTCGCGCCGTGCAGCGAGCCCATGCTCCAGGCCGTGCCGGCTTCATGCCGGGCGCACCGCCTCGCGCGCCACCCAGTCCTGGCCGAAATGAAGAGATCGTCGGCGTCGCGGTCGTCGGTGCACACGCACGACGCGCTTGGTGCGACGCGCCGAGTTCGGTGACGTCCTGATCGCCTGCGGCAGATCGGTGCCACGGCGTGGTCGGCGGTGCCGCCGCGCAGGAACACCCAGACGCCGGCCTCGAGCAGGTCGTCGGCGATCTCGCGGTCGATCGCCTCGTGGGTGTCGGTGACGCCGCTGGCGGCATAGGCGGCGACGAACTCGCGCCCGTAGACGTGGCCGGAGACCGGCCGGCCGCGCTCGACAGCGCCGCGGCGATGATGGCGTGGCTGCGCTCGTCGCCCATGGCGACCGGCACGAAATCCATCTTCTCGCCGAGCGCCACGGCCTCCGGCCAGTGGTCGAACAGCGCCGGCGATCTTCTCCGGCGTCAGGTCGCCGCCGGCGGTCTCCAGTTCGGGCGAGGTCGCGGGCACGGTGCTCGGCACGGTCAGGAAGATCGACAGCGGCGCCATGCGGGCGTCCTCCAGCATCGCCTCGACGCCGGCGACGTCCATGACGTTGCCGATCTCGTGGCTGTCGCAGAAGATCGTCGTGGTGCCGTTGAGCAGCGCGGCCTCGGCATAGGCGCAGGCGGTGACCATGCTCAATTCGATGTGGATATGCGGGTCGACGAGGCCGGGCGCGAGGATCGCCCCGGCGGCGTCGAAGGTCGGCGCGCCGTCTCCGGCGTAGGCCCCCGCCGGCTTGATGGCGGCGATCCGCCCGCCGGCAATCCAGATTTCCCGGTCGGGCAGGATACGCTCCGAATAGGTCGACAGCGCGCGGGCGCCGGTGATCACGCGATCCGGCGCGGCGCGGCCCGAGGCGACATCGGCCAGATGCCGCGTCATTGTGGCAAGCGGCTTCACGGCGAAGCGGGTCAGTGTGTCCATCGGTTTCTCCGGCGCGGGGTTCGTTTCCAGCGGCAATCGTAGCCGCTCACCCCAGCGATTGTCTCGCTATCGCGCCTCCATTTTGATCTCGGTCAAAGCCGCCCAACGGCAAATCTCCGACTGTCCCGGCCATTCCCGCGCGTTTCTTCCGAGCGCGCGTTTTCCAGAGGGGGCACAAGGGGTGGCGCAACCGATCTCCGTCAAGAAGACGTTCACCAATGGCGAAGCCGGCCTGATCATCGTCTTCACCGTGCTGGCTCTGGTATCGCTGGTGGTCGCGGGGAAGGCCTGGACCAGCGCCTATTCGTTCCACGCGCTGCTCTTCGCCGCGGGAAGCCTGCTGGCGATCTTCAAGATCGTCGAGCGCTACATGGATCGCCCGGCCGAGCTGCCGCCGCGCGAAATCGACGGCAAGCCGAACTACAACCTCGGCCCGGTCAAGTTCGCCACGCTCGCCGGCGTCTTCTGGGGCATCGCCGGCTTCACGGTCGGCCTCTACCTGGCGCTGGAACTGTCGTTCCCGGCCTTCAACCTCGACCTGCCCTGGATCAGTTTCGGCCGCCTGCGGCCGCTGCACACCTCCGCCGTGATCTTCGCCTTCGGCGGCAACGTGCTGCTGGCGACCTCGCTCTACGTCGTCCAGCGCACCTCGCGCGCCCGCCTGGCCGGCGACCTGGCGCCGTGGTTCGTCGTCCTCGGCTACAACTTCTTCATCGTCATCGCCGGCACCGGCTACCTGCTCGGCATCACCCAGTCGAAGGAATATGCCGAGCCCGAGTGGTACGCCGACCTGTGGCTGACCGTCGTCTGGGTCATCTATTTCCTCGTCTTCCTCGCCACCCTGTTCCGGCGCAAGGAGCCCCACATCTACGTGGCGAACTGGTTCTTCCTCGCCTTCATCCTGACCATCGCCGTCCTTCATCTCGGCAACAACGCCGCGATTCCGCGTCTCGCATCTTCTCGCCGAAGTCCTACATCGTCTGGTCCGGCGTGCAGGACGCCATGGTGCAGTGGTGGTACGGCCATAACGCCGTCGGCTTCTTCCTCACCGCCGGCTTCCTCGGCATCATGTACTACTTCATCCCCAAGCGCGCCGACCGGCCGGTCTATTCCTACCGCCTGTCGATCGTGCACTTCTGGGCGCTGATCTTCCTCTACATCTGGGCCGGCCCGCACCACCTGCACTACACGGCGCTGCCCGACTGGGCGCAGACGCTCGGCATGACCTTCTCGATCATGCTGTGGATGCCGTCATGGGGCGGCATGATCAACGGCCTGATGACGCTGTCCGGCGCCTGGGACAAGCTCCGCACCGATCCCGGTGCTGCGCATGATGGTGGTGTCGGTCGCCTTCTACGGCATGTCGACCTTCGAAGGGCCGATGATGTCGGTGAAGATCGTCAACTCGCTGTCGCACTACACCGACTGGACCATCGGCCACGTCCATTCCGGCGCGCTCGGCTGGGTCGGCTACATCTCCTTCGGCGCGATCTACTGCCTGGTGCCGTGGCTGTGGAACCGCAAGGGCCTCTACTCGCTCCAGCCTGGTCAACTGGCACTTCTGGATGTCGAGCCTCGGCATCGTCCTCTACATCACCTCGATGTGGGTGGCCGGCATCCTGCAGGGCCTGATGTGGCGCGCCTACACCTCGCTCGGCTTCCTCGAATATTCCTTCGTCGAGACCGTCGAGGCGATGCACCCCTTCTACCTGATCCGCGCGCTCGGCGGCTTCCTGTTCCTCGTCGGCGCGCTGCTGATGGCCTTCAACGTCTGGAAGACGATCACCGTGCCGGATTCCGACGCGGTGCCGGCGGCGCGGCCCGCCATGGTTCCGGCCGAGTAAGGGGCGCGCCATGTCGACTCTGGACCAAGCACAAGATCCTCGAAACCAACGCGATCTACCTGCTGATCGGGGCGCTGATCGTCATCGCCATCGGCGGGCTGGTCGAGATCGTGCCGCTCTTCTACCTGAAGAACACGATCGAGACCGTCGATGGCGTGCGCCCCTACACGCCGCTCGAACTCGCCGGGCGCAACATCTACGTCCGCGAGGGCTGCTACAATTGCCACTCGCAGATGATCCGCCCGCTGCGCGACGAAGTCGAGCGCTACGGCCACTACTCGCTGGCCGCCGAGTCGATGTACGACCGGCCGTTCCAGTGGGGCTCGAAGCGCACCGGCCCCGACCTCGCCCGCGTCGGCGGCAAGTATTCCGACGCCTGGCAGCTCGACCATCTCGACAACCCGCGCGCCGTCGTGCCGGGCTCGATCATGCCGTCCTACCGGACGCTGGCGCGCACGCCGCTCGACATCGCCCACATCGCCGACGACCTCCGCGTCCAGCAGGCGCTCGGCGTTCCCTACACCGACGAGATGATCGCCAACGCCGCGGCCGACGCGAAGACCCAGGGCACGCAGGACCCGGACGACGCCGAGCGCGCTGCTCGCCCGCTACCCCAAGGCCAATATCCGCGCCTTCACCGAGACCGGCACCGTCGACCGGCCAGCTGACCGAGGCCGACGCGCTGATCGCCTATCTGCAGTCGCTCGGCACCGAGGTCGACTTCAAGCTCTACGACGACAAAGCCAACATCCGCTGAGGGGGACGGACAGACATGGACACCTATAACGCCGTCGCCCACTTCGCCCAGTCGTGGGGGCTTCTCTACTTCTTCGTCGTCTTCTGCGCCGTCGTGATCTTCGTCATGCGGCCGTCCCGCAAGCGCAATTACGAGGAAGCGGCGCGCATGCCGCTGCGTGAGGATTGATCATGGCCGATGACCACGAACAGCCGAAGATCGACGCCGTCACCGGCATCGCCACCACCGGCCACGAATGGGACGGACTCACCGAGCTCAACCAGCCGCTGCCGCGCTGGTGGCTGTGGATCTTCTACGCCAACATCGTTTTCGCCGTCGGCTACTGGGTCGTCTACCCGTCCTGGCCGCTGATCACCAACGCCGCCGGCGGCGTCTTCGGCTGGCATTCGCGCACGGCCGTCGTCGAGGATCTCGACGCGCTCCGCGCCCAGCGCGGCCCGATGGTCGCCAAGCTCACCGCGGCGCCGCTCACCGAGGTCAAGGCCGACGCCGGCCTGTTCGACTTCACCCTCGCCTATGGCCGCGCCGCCTTCGGCGACAACTGCGCGCCCTGCCACGGCCCGGGCGGCGGCGGCGCCAAGGGCTACCCCAACCTGATCGACGACGACTGGCTGTGGGGCGGCACCATCGAGGCGATCCAGCAGACCATCACCTACGGCGTCCGCAACGAGAACCCGGACAGCCGCCAGAGCGAGATGCCGGCCTTCGGCCGCGACGGCATCCTGACCGCGCGCCGAGATCTACGACGTCGCCAACTATGTTCGCTCGCTCTCCGGACTGGAGGTGCCGGCGGGCGCCGATCTCGCGGCCGGCAAGCAGATCTTTGCCGACAATTGCGCCGCCTGCCACGGCGAGGACGCCAAGGGCAATCGCGAGTTCGGCGCGCCCAACCTGACCGACGCGGTCTGGCTCTACGGCTCCGACTGTCAATGACGTCGTTACGACGATCACCAACGCCCGCAACTCCTCGATGCCCGACTGGGGCGCGCGCCTCGACCCGACGACCGTCAAGGCGCTGGCGATCTACGTCCACTCCCTCGGCGGCGGCGAATAGCCGCCGCCCGCCGGGCGCCTCGGGACATTCCCGGAGGCTCCCGGTTGACGCAGGTCAAGTAGACCAAAGCCGCTTGGGCCTAGGGTTTGCGGAAGCCCGAAGGTGAGCCGAAATCCATGAATATTGCCGCCAAACCGCCAGTCGCGCCGGACGACGAACAGCCGTTCTACGAGCCGCACCACAAGGTCTATCCGCAGAAGGTCCGCGGCACCTTCCGGCGGACCAAGTGGCTCGTCCTCATCGTCACGCTCGGCATCTACTACCTGACGCCGTTCATCCGCTGGGACCGCGGACCCGGCGCGCCCAGCCAGGCGGTGCTGATCGACCTGCCCAACCGGCGCTTCTATTTCTTCTTCATCGAGATCTGGCCGCAGGAGGTCTACTACCTCACCGGCCTGCTGGTCCTGGCCGCCCTCGCCCTCTTCCTGATGAACGCCGTCGCCGGACGCATCTGGTGCGGCTACCTCTGCCCGCAGACCGTGTGGACCGACCTGTTCCTCGCCATCGAGCGCTGGACCGAAGGCGACCGCCGCGAGCGCATGAAGAACGACAAGGGGCCGTGGACGGCGCACTCGTCGCCCGCAAGGGGCTGAAGCATTTCCTCTGGCTGATGGCGGCCTGGTGGACCGGCGGCGCCTGGGTGCTCTATTTCGCCGACGCGCCGACGCTTGTCCACGACCTCGCCACGCTGCAGGCGCCGCTGATCGCCTATATCTGGATCGGCATCCTCACCTTCACCACCTATTCGCTCGCCGGCTACATGCGCGAGCAGGTCTGCCTCTACATGTGCCCGTGGCCGCGCATCCAGGCGGCGCTGACCGACGAGGACGCCTTCAACGTCAGCTATCGCTTCGACCGCGGCGAGCCGCGCATGTCGGTCAAGAAGAGCGTCGCCGCCCGCGAGCGCGGCGAGCCGGCCGGCGACTGCATCGATTGCTACCAGTGCGTCGCGGTCTGCCCGACCGGCGTCGACATCCGCGGCGGCCCCAATCTCGGCTGCATCCAGTGCGGCCTGTGCATCGACGCCTGCGACACGGTGATGACCAAGCTCGGCCGCCCGACGCGGCTGATCGCCTACGACACCGATCAGAACATCCGCGCCCGCATGCTGCATGCAGCCGCAGACGGCGCGCATCGTGCGGCCGCGCACGCTGCTCTATTCGGCGATCATCGTCGCCGTTGGCGCGCTCATGCTGTTCGGTCTGGCCACCCGCGCCGTCACCGGCATCAACGTCATCCACGACCGCAATCCGGAATACGTCGTGCTGTCCGACGGCGGCGTGCGCAACGCCTATACGCTGCGCATCCTCAACAAGCACTCCGACGCCCGCAGTTTCGCCATCGCCGTCGATCTTGCCGGCGCCACGCTCGACGTGGTCGGCGCCGAAACCACCGGCGGCCAGCAGGTCGTCGAGGTCGGCCCCGACCAGACGCGCGAATTGCGCGCCATCGTCAGCCTCGACCACAGCGTCGCCGACACCCAGCCGATCCGTTTCACCCTCACCGACCGCGCCGACGGCTCGACCATCAGTGCCGTCGACAACTTCCGCGGACCAGGAGCGGCGAAATGAACCTGCGCTTGCCCAGCATCCGTTTCGCGCCGGCGAAGGAGCTCACCGGCCGCAAGGTTCTCCTCATGCTCGTCGCCTTCTTCGGCGTCGTCATGGTCGTCAACTTCGCCATGGTGAAGGCGGCGATCTCGACTTTCGGCGGCGTCGACACGCCGAGTTCCTACGAGGCCGGCCGCACGTTCAAGGCCGAGGAGGCACGGGCCGCGGCGCAGAACGCCCGCGACTGGCAGGTCGACGAGCACCTTTCGCAGAGCGGCGCGAGCCAGGTCCTGACGGTCGACATCCACGACGATCGCGGCACGCCCGTCACCGGCGTTGACGTTGCGGCAACCCTCGCCCATCCCGATCGACGAGCGCCGCGACGTGGCCGTCGCGCTGGCCGAGACCGGCCGCCGGCGCCTGTCGCGGCAGCGGCGTGGTGTCGCCCGGCGTCTGGCAGCTCGACATCATCGTCAGCCACGACGGCGAGCAGCTCTTCCGCTCGCGGAACCGCGTCATCGTGCCATGACCGCGGCGTGTTGCCCGCCCGCCGATCTTGCCCTGCGCCCCGCCGGCGCCGACGACCTCGACCTCGGCCGCTACGTCCACGCCGGCGATGACGGCAGCCGCCATCATCGATCTCGCGGTCGACGGCATCCACTGCGCCGCCTGCATCCGCACGATCGAGAACGGCCTTGCCAAAATGCCGGGCGTCGACGGCGTTCGGGTCAACTACACGCTGCGCCGCGTCGGCATCGACTGGCGCGACGGCGCGCTGGAGCCGGCGTCGCTGATGACGCGCCTTGTCGGCGCTCGGCTATCCGGCCCGCCCCTACCGGATGCACATGGCGGAAGCCGACGCCGCCCGCGAGATGAAGCGCCTCGTCCGGTCGCTGGCCGTCGCCGGCTTCGCCGCCATGAACATCATGCTCCTGTCGGTGTCGGTATGGGCCGGCAACGTCATGGACATCACGCCGGAGACCCGCGATTTCTTCCACTGGTTCTCGGCGCTGATCGCGCTTCCCGCCGCCGCCTATGCCGGCCAGCCCTTCTTCCAGAGCGCCTGGCGGGCGCTCAAGGCGCGGCACATCAACATGGACGTGCCGATCTCGCTCGGCGTCGCTGCTCGCCCTCGGCGTTTCGCTCTACGAGACCGCGATCTCGGCGCGCGACGTCTATTTCGACAGCGCCGATCATGCTGCTGTTCTTCCTGCTCGCCGGACGCATGCTCGACCTGGCCATGCGCCGCAAGACCCGCGGCGCTCGCCGGCAATCTCGCCGCCCTCAAGGCGCGAGACCGCCGAGCGGCTCGCGCCCCGACGGCCGACCCGGACCGTGCCGGCCGCCGCCCTCGCGGCCGGCGACCGGATCCTGGTGCGCCCCGGCGAGCGGCATCGCCGCCGACGGCACCGTGCTCTCCGGCGCCTCCGCCGTCGACGAGAGCCTGGTCACCGGCGAAACGACTGCCGCAGCCGGTCGACCGCCGGCGACATGGTCTATGCCGGCACGCTCAACCAGGGCGGCGCGCTGACCGTCGCGCGTCGGCCGCGGCCGACGGCGCGTCGCTGGTCGACGAGGTGCAGAAGCTGCTCGACAAGGCGACCGAGGCGCGCTCGCGCCGGCTGCGTACTCGCCGACCGCGCCGCGCGCCTCTACGCCCCGGTTGTCCACCTCACCGCGGCGCTCGCGGCCATCGGCTGGCTGCTCGCCGGCGCCGGCATCCATCAGGCGATTCTCGTCGCCACCACGGTCCTGATCATCACCTGCCCCTGCGCCCTGGCGCTCGCCATTCCCGCGGTCCAGGTCGCCGCCTCCGGCGCGCTCTTCCGCCGGGGCATCTTCCTCAATGCCGGCGACGCCATCGAGCGGCTGGCCGAGGTCGACACGGTCGTCTTCGACAAGACCGGCACGCTGACCCTGCCCGAACCCGGCGTCGCCAACGCCGACCGACGTTCCGCGCCCCGCATCTGCCGACGGCCGCGCGGCTGGCGCTGTCGAGCCGTCATCCGCTGGCCGTCGCGCTGGCCGCGCGCGCCGGCGGCGAGCCGGCCGTTCGCCGACGTCGTCGAGGAGCCGGGCCAGGGGCTCGCGCCATCGTCGACGGCGTCGAGGCGCGGCTCGGCAGCCCCGCTTTCTGCGAATCGTCGCCGAGCGCCGACGACGACGCCGGCCACGTCGTCCTCGCCTTCCGCCACGGCGACGAGACGGCGGTCTATCCGCTTCGACCAGGCACTGCGCCCGGACGCCGCGCGAGGTCGTCGCCGCGCTGCAAGGCGCGCGGCCTCGACTGCCGCATCCTCTCCGGCGACCGCCCGAGGCCGTGGCGCCGATCGCCGCGCGCCTCGGCATCGCCGACTATCGCCGCCGGCCAGACGCCCGCCGACAAGATCGCCGCGCTCGAGGCGCTCGCCGCCGCGGGCCGCCGCGTCGCCATGGTCGGCGACGGGCTCAACGACGCACCGGCGCTGGCCGCCGCCCATGTCTCGCTGTCGCCGATCAGCGCGGTCGATCTGGCCCAGGCCGCAGGCCGACGCCGTATTCCTCGGCGAACGGCTGGCGCCGGTGGTCGAGGCCGTCGACATCGCCGTCCGCGCCCGCCGGCTGATGACCCAGAACCTCTGCCTTCGCCGCCGCTCTACAATCTCTGCGCGGTGCCGCTGGCGATCTTCGGCGTGGTCACGCCGCTGATCGCGGCGCATGGCGATGTCGGGCTCGTCGCTGACGGTGACCGTCAACGCGCTGCGCGCGCTGCCCCGGCCGCAAGCGAGCCGCCGCGCCGCGCCAGCTCTGTCCGAACAGCCGGTGCCGGCATGAACGTGCTCGTCTACCTTGTGCCGCTGGCGCTGTTCCTCGGCGCGGCGGGCTCGCCACGTTCCTCTGGTCGCTGCACAGCGGCCAGTACGACGACCTCGACGGCGCCGCGCTCCGCGTCCTCGACGACAACGACGTCGAGCCCGACGAGACCAGGAAGAGCGACTAGGCCGTCAGCGTCAGGCGCGTCCTCATGCAGCCCGGCTCGTCCGGGTCGGGCAGGACGGTGAAGCCCATCTCGCGGCACATGGCGAGCATCTCGGCGTTCTCCGCCAGCACCTCGCCCTCGACCACCGACAAGCCCTTCGCTGCGGGCATAGGTCGAGCAGATGCTCCATGAGCGCCCAGCCGAGCCCGGCGCCCTGCAGGTCGCTGCGCACGATCACGCCATACTCCGCCCGGGTGTAGTCCGGGTCCGAAACCAGCCGTG
>CAWGJV010000013.1:0-112189 GCA_963822975.1 uncultured Alphaproteobacteria bacterium | reverse complement strand
ATGTCCTATTTCAACGAGCTTCCACCGGAGATCGAAGAAGCCGCCATGGTCGACGGCTGTCGGCGGGTCGACGCCTTCTGGTGGATATCGTTGCCTTTGGTGGCGCCCGGCCTGATCGCCGCCGGCGTGCTGGCGTTCGTCTTCTCGTGGAACGAGTTTTCCGTCGCGCTCAACCTGACCAGCCGCGCCACCGCCACCGTCCCCGTCGGCATCGCCCGCTTCGCCCAGCAGTACGAGGTTCAGTACGGCCAGATGGCCGCGGCATCGGTGCTGTCAACCATCCCCGCCCTGATCCTGATGTTCTTCGGCCAGCGCTTCGTGATCCAGGGCCTGACGATGGGTGCCGTGAAATGAGCCGAGGTGATATCGATGGCTGACGTTGCTTTGAGAAATATCGTCAAGCGGTTCGGCACCGTCGCGGTCATCAACAACATCGACCTCGATATCGCCGATGGCGAATTCGTGGTGCTCGTCGGGCCGTCCGGCTGCGGCAAGTCGACGTTGCTGCGCATGATTGCCGGGCTCGAAAGCATCACGGGCGGCGAGATTCGCATCGGCGGGCGCGCGGTCAATGACCTGGAACCGCGCGAACGCGATATCGCCATGGTGTTCCAGAGCTACGCGCTGTACCCGCACATGACCGTCGAGCAGAACATGGGATTCTCGATGCGGTTGAGGCACGCGCCGGCCGAGGACATGCAAAAGACGGTTGGCGGCGCGGCCGGATCGCTTGAATTGTCGCCTTACATGGACCGCCTGCCGCGGGCGCTTTCCGGCGGACAGCGCCAGCGGGTGGCGATGGGGCGGGCGATTGTCCGGCGACCGAAAGTCTTTCTTTTCGACGAGCCGCTTTCGAATCTGGACGCGCAGCTGCGCGTGCAGATGCGCACCGAGGTCAGGAAGCTGCACCAGCGAATTGGCGCCACATCGATCTACGTCACGCACGACCAGGTCGAAGCCATGACGATGGCGGATCGTATCGTGGTTCTGGACCGCGGCCGCGTTGCTCAGATCGGCAGCCCCCTGGAGCTGTACGACCGCCCGGTCAGCCGGTTCGTCGCGGAATTTATCGGCTCCCCCGGCATCAACATGCTGACCGGGACGGTCGGAGAGAGCGGCGTCACCGTTGCCTTCACCGATTTGCCGGTGCCGATCGCGCTTGCCGCACAGCCTTCGGGCGGGACCGTGGATGTCGGGATCCGACCGGAGCACCTGCAACCGGTCGATCACGGCGGCATTTCCGGTGTCGTGCAGGTCATCGAATATCTTGGCGCGGAGACCTACGTGTTCATCGACGTCGGCGGTGGCCGCGACCTGTGCTGGAGAACGCCGGGTCGGGCCGATGTCTCGGTCGGCAGCCATCTGACGCTCGGCTTCGATGTCGCCAGGCTGCACGTCTTCGATCCGGAAACCGGTGCCCGGATCGGGCCCTAGCCGCCGCGGACAGAAGTCAAAGCCCGGAGTGCGCTCCGATGAAGCGTGTCAGGATCGCGATCGTGGGAGCCGGCTTCATCGCCGGCTACCACCTGGCGGCGCTTGCCGCCATACCGCAATGCTCCGTGCAACTGATCGTCAGTCGCGGTCGCGGCAAGGCCGATGCCCTGGCGCGACGCTTCGGCGTGGACCAATCCAGCGATGACATCGAGGCTGCGCTGGCGCGGCCCGACATCGATGCCGTCGTGGTGACGACGCCGGACGATACCCACGAAGACATCGCCGTGCAGGCCGCCGCGGCAGGCAAGGCAATTCTGGTGCAGAAGCCGATGGCGACGACCAGCGCCGCCTGCCGGCGAATCATCGCCGCCGCCGAACGCGCCGGGGTCGACCTTCAGGTGAGCTTCATGCATCGCTTCTTCGAGGAAACGGTCCTGGCCCGCAGTCTCCTCGCCAGGCAGGCAATTGGCCAGGTCACCAGCGTCAGGGTTCGCAATGCCACGCCCGGTCCCGACTGGGCCGACTGGTTCTTCAAGCGCGAGCGGGTCGGCGGAGGGGTTGTGCTTCAGCTCGGCATCCACGGCATCGATCTCATCGAGCACATGATCGGTCCGATCGCCGCGCTTGGCGCTCGCACCGCCACCCTTCAGCCCGAGCGACCGCTCGCCGACGGTCGCATTGCCCGCGTGGAGAATGCAGACAGCGCATGGGCGACCTATGAGCTGGCGGCCGGCAGCTTTGCGAGCCATGAAATGTCCATGGTGGAAGTCGCTGGCTGCGATCGGTTCCGGATGGAGATATACGGCACGAAAGGAACGATGTGGCTGCGTACGGAGCGCGGGGCCCTTGCCCTCTATGCGCCGGAATTCGTCGGTCACGCCGACTGGTTCGTGCCGGAACTGCCGGCCGCCACGCCTGGCGTGCGCCAGCATCAGGCCTGGATAGACGGCTTGACCGGTTCAGCGCCCCGCCAGGAGACGGCAGCGGCCGGCCTGCGCAGTCTTCTGGTGGCCGAGGCGATTGCCCGTTCGGCGGAGCAGGGGGGCCGTCGCGAAGCGGTCGAAGCGGCGTGATCGGGGGCGAAGGTTTGGCTGGGGCGAAACGGATCGCGATGGTGAGCGTCGCGCGCGACAAGCACCCCGACCGCGTCGGGCGCGCCGCCCGCGCCGGTCATATCGGGCGCATCCATCGGGTGCCGATCCGGCACGGCTACGCCCACGGTCTCAATGGCGAGGCGCCGAGGTTGCCATGCTGAAGCAGCGCCTTCCCGACCGACTGATCCCGTTGGCCGCCGGACTGGGCTACCGCCCGTTCTACGGCGACATCCACAACCACTGCGATCTGTCCTATGGCCACGGCAGCCTCGAAGGCGCCCTGATACGGGCCCGGCGTCAACTGGATTTCGTGTCGGTGACCGGCCATGCCGACTGGCCGGACATGCCGGTCGGCGATCCCCGGGTCGCCCACATCGTCGACTTTCACATCAAGGGCTTCGCCAGGCTGAAGAAGACCTGGCCGGACCATTTCAGCTTGCTGGAGGCGTACGACGAGCCCGGACAATTCAGCGTCTTTCCCGGCTACGAGATTCATTCCAGCGCGTTCGGCGACTATACGATCGTCTATCGGGATCTCGATCAGCGCGAAATTCTGAAGGCCGACGGTCCGGCGGAACTCCGCTCGCGCCTGGAGGCCCGGTATCCCGGCCGCGCATTCGCTTTCCCGCACCACATTGGCTACCGGACCGGGGCGCGCGGCATCAACTGGTCCGCTTTCGACGAGAGCCTGTCGCCGGTCGTGGAGATGATTTCCATGCATGGCTGTTCGGAGACGTCCCTCGGCGACCGTCCGTTTCTTCATTCGATGGGGCCGAGCGACGGGCGATCGACCGTGCGTTACGGACTTGGCCTGGGAAAGGTCTTCGGGCTGATTGGCAACACGGACCATCACAGCGGTTATCCCGGCTCCTACGGCCACGGGCGAAGCTGCGTGTATGCGGCCGACAACACCCGAACGGAATTGTGGGACGCGCTTCGCCAGCGTCGCACCAATGCCCTGACCGGCGACTGCACGCACCTGTTTGCGGCGATCAACGGCAGTCCGCAGGGGAGCCTGATCGAGCCGGGCGGACCCGGCCGGCTACAGGTCGAAGCGGTCGGCGGCAGTTTCATCGATTTCATCGACGTCGTGAGAAACGGCCGGCTGGCCGCGCGCATCACACCGGAATTGGCCCCGCGTCCGATCGACACAAGCGGTGACCTTGTGGAGACGATCCTGGTCGTGGAACTCGGCTGGGGGGAAAGAGGCAAGGCACACGACTGGAACGGCTCAATTGAACTGATCGGCGGCGAGTTGCTGGCCGTGGAGCCGCGACTGCGCGGCCCGGAAGTCGTCTCGCCGCTTGAGGGCGATGACCAGCCGGACCGAAGCGAAACGGTCGCGTGCTCCGGCAACGTGATCAATTTCCGGCTGCTGGCGCATGCCAACCCCAACAACATGACGCCGGCGACGCAGGCGATCTCGGCCCGCGTTCGGGTGCAGGACACGTCCGTCATTCGCGCCACCTTCGACGGACAGACGATCGACGTGACGGCGGCGCGGCTGTTTGAAGGTGCGCTGTCGGGCAATCTGGGGCCCATCGACAGTCCGGCATACCGGTTCCATCCGCTGCCTTATCCGAAGGACTGGCAGTGGTGTGGCGAGCTACCGCTCGAACCTCTTGAGCGTGGCGACCATGTCTATCTGCGCATGCGTCAGGCGAACGGTCAGTGGACCTGGACCAGTCCCATCTTCTGTCGATGAGCGACGGCCCGGTCCGTCGGGCCAATGGGTTATGGCGTCGCGCCTAGCGTCCTTTCCGCGCCTCGGCCTCGGAAGCTGCTTCCTGCTCGTGCAGGCGCCGGACGGCGGCATCGCGCGAGCGCATGATCGTGCTGGCGTTGATCTCGCCGGCCCGTTCGGCATCGCCGGCCTCCATGGCATCGACGAGCTGCAGCCAGCTTCGCGCCGATTCGGACCGGCGCTGGCGGCTGTGCAGGCCGAGCTGGGCGTAACGCAGCGTTTGCCGCCAAAGCGTCTGCAGCAATGCGAAAAGCCGTGGATTGCGGGCGGCGGCGGCAAGGATCTGGCCGCTCTGCGAGCTCAGCGCCGTGTATTCCTGCGCGTCGCCGCCTTCCTTGGCGATCCGCGCCATCTTGTCCACGGTCGCGCGCAGCGCGGCAAGCTCGCCCGGCGTGATGTGGTGGGTGGCCTGCCGGGCCGCCAGCGACGAGAGCGAGGCGCGGATGTCGAAGAGCTGTTCCACCTCCTCGATGCTGAGGGTGGTGACCTGCGCGCCCCGGCGCGGCGACAGCGTGATGAGCCCCTCCTGCTCGAGCAGCCGCAGCGCCTCGCGGATCGGTCCGCGGCTCACCTGGAAGGTTTGCGCCAGCCGCGCCTCCTGAATGCGTTCGCCCGGCCGGTACTCACCGGCCAGGATCGCCGTGCAGATTCGATCGGCGATCTGTTCCGGCAGACTCAGGATCGTGCCCTGGGCACGAAAGCTGAGGGTGGGCGGCAGCATCACCCGCGGAAGGTCGGTCGATTTCATCACATCCATCTTGGCGGAACCGACGCTAACCTATGGGGGAGGGGCAGGGGCGCGCAATCGTCGCCGGCGCGCCGTCAGGTCCGCATCCGGGCGATCACCTGGCCGTCGTCGACGTGATCCTCCCTGGCGACGAGGATTTCCGTGATCTCGCCGTCGGCGGGCGCACCGACCGGAATCTCCATCTTCATCGATTCCAGCGTGATGACGCGATCGTTCTCCTGGACTCGGTCGCCGACGGCGACATCGACCGTCCAGACGGTGCCGGTCATTGTGGACGGGATGTCGATGATCCTGGACACGCGGGATTTCCTTTCATGCCTGGCCGGTGAATTCGGCGATCATGCCGGTGTGAACGCTCCCCGCGCGAAAGGCGGGAGATTGAAGAATACGCTGCAGCAGCGGGATATTGGTCTTGATGCCGGCGATGGCGGTGTCGCGCAACGCCTCGACCAGCCGTTCGATGGCCGTCGGCCGGTCCGGTCCGCGGCAGATGATCTTGGCGACCATCGGATCGTAGTAGGGCGTGACGGTGCACCCTTCGGCGTAGCCGGTGTCGACGCGAATACCGTCGCCGGCGGGGAATGCGAACCTGTCGAGGCGTCCCGGCGAGGGCAGCATGCGCACCGGATCTTCCGCATAGATGCGCGCCTCGATGGCGTGGCCGTCGAGGGCAGCGCCGACCGCGATCTCGTCGAGGCTTGCGCCTTCGGCGAGCCGGATCTGCGCGGCGACCAGGTCGGTGGCGGTCACTTCCTCGGTGACGCCGTGCTCGACCTGCAGGCGCGTGTTCATTTCCAGGAACGAGAAGCCGACCTCCGGATGATAGAGCATCTCCACGGTTCCCACCGTGGAATAGCCGATGGCGGCGATCGCATTGGCGACCCGCGTCGCCATATCGTCCAGCTCGGCCCGCGCGATACCCGGAGCGCCGGCTTCCTCGATCACCTTCTGATAGCGGCGCTGGACGGAGCAGTCGCGTTCGAACAGGTGGCGGACGTTGCCGCGATCGTCCGCCAGAATCTGGAATTCCACGTGGCGCGGTTGTTCCACGAGGCGTTCGAGATAGATGGCGGGATCGGCGAACACGCGTGCCGCCAGCGCGCTGGCCCGCGCCGCCGCCGCGACGATCTCCTTCGGTTCGTGGACCGGCACCATGCCGATGCCGCCGCCGCCATTGGCCGGCTTGATCAGCAGCGGGTAGCCGAGCCTGTCGCCGGCGGCGACGATCGCCGCCGCGTCCCCGTCGAGGACGCCGCTGCTCGGCACCATCGGCAGGCCGGCCTCGGCCATCAGGCGCCGCGCCGACGTCTTGTGGCCCATGGCGGCGATCACCTCCGGCCGACGGCCCGATGAAGCCGAAGCCGGCGTCGCGCGCGCGCTTGGCGAAGCCTGCATTCTCGGACAGGAACCCGTAGCCCGGATGGATGGCGTCGATGTGCCGTTCGCGCGCCGCTGCGAGGATGAAGTCCTGGTTGAGATAGCTGTCGAGCGCGCGGTTGCCCGGCGTCTCCACCGCCTCGACGCCGTCGAGATAGGGCAGTTCGGCATCGGCCGGGCTGTGCAGGATCACCGGCTCGCGGCCGAGCGCCCGCACGGCCCGCAGGATCCGGGCGGCCGCCGCGCCGCGATTGGCGATGAGGATGCGCTGGAACACCGGCGGGCGGCCTAGATGTACGGCCAGTCGCTGAGGCGGCGCTGGCCGAGCCCGCCCGCCCGCCTGCGACTGTGCAGGGCGAGGCATGCGACCAGATGGTTGCGCGTCTCGCTCGGCATGATCACCGACTGGGCGGAAAACATGCCGGCGATCTCGAAGGCGGAGCTGTCGGCGGCGAGCTCGGCGCGCAGTTTCTCGAACCGCTCCGGCTCCGCCTTGCTGTCGACGCCGTGCACGATGCTGGCGGCGATGCCGGGGTCCATGAATCCGATCTCGGCCCGGTCCCAAACCGCGAACTCGTCGGAGTTGCGTCCGCCGCCCATGTTGACGAAGGCGGCGCCGTAGTCCTTGCGCAGGACGATCGCGATCTTGGGAACGCTGGCCATCTGCAGCGCCTGGATGTTGCTCATGATCTTGGCCGGCATGCCGCGCCGCTCGCCCTCGACGCCGACGAGGAAGCCCGGCTGGTCGACGAGCTGGACGATCGGCACATGGAAGGAGTCGCAAAGCACGAGGAAAGAGATCGCCTTGGCGCAGGCGTCGAAGTCGACCGCGCCGCCCTTGACCATCGGATTATTGGCCATGATGCCGACGGACTGGCCCTCGATCCGGCCGAATCCGGCAATCAGATTGGCGGCGAAGCGCGCCTTGATCTCGAAGAAGCTGTCGGCGTCCACGACGGCGTGGATCACCTTGTGCATGTCGTAGACCTGCGTGCGGTCGGCCGGGACGATGTCGCCGAGCGCCTGCGGATCGGTGGCCGGCGGGCGGGCGGCGGCGCGCGGCGGCGCTTCGCCGGCGTGGCTCGGCAAGTAGCTGAGGAAGCGCTTGATCGCCGCGATGGCTTCCTCGTCGGTGTCGACGATCTGGTCGACGAGGCCCGAACGTCGGGCGTGCATCTCCCATCCGCCGAGTTCCTCCTCGTCGATGTCCTGGCCGATCGCAAGCGACGTCACGCGGGGGCTGGCCACCGCCAGCACCGCGCCTTTGCGCATCACGGCGAAATCGGACAGGCAGGTGTACCAGGCGGAGGAGCCGAAACACGGGCCGAGCACCGCGCTTGCCCAGGGCGTCTCCCGCGTCCGGACGTATTGCTGGGGGTCCCATGCCGAGGCGCCCATGCCGCGGGCGCCCATGTTGTCGGGGATGCGGCCGCCCGACGATTCTCCCAGAAATACCAGCGGGATGCCGTTCCGGCTGGCGACCTCCTTGGCGTAGGCGATCTTGCGGGCGTTCACGGTGCTGCTCGATGCGCCCATGACGGTGAGATCGTTCGCGACGGCGGCGACCTGCCGGCCCTCGACATTGCCGAAGCCCACCACCTTGGCGTCGGCCGGGGTCTTGTCGCGATGTTCGGGACGTTCGGAGGTTGCGAACAGGCCGGCCTCGTGGAACGCGCCGCCGTCGAACAGCAGCGCCATGCGTTCGCGGGCATTCAGCAGCCCCGCGGCGCGGCGGCGTTCGAGCTTTTCCGGGCCGCCCATGGCGAGCGCTTTTGCGCGGCGTCGCGTGAACTCCGAGCCCTCTGTCATTCCATCCTCCCGTCGTTCGGCCATTTCGGATGATCGAACCGACGATTGTCAACAATCAGATTATCGACTTGACAGCAAGAGGGACCATTTCGTTATCTGGACCCGCGCAGGGAGCAGAGGGCGCGACAGGGTGGATACGCCAGAGACAGGGAAGGCGGGCGGACCGCTTGCCGGCTACCGCGTGCTCGAATTGTGCACGACCATCGCCGGGCCGGCCTGTGCGCGCCTGATGGCCGATTTCGGCGCCGAGGTGATCAAGGTCGAGCCGGTCGACGGCGATTCCGTTCGCAGCATCGGCGGCCAGGACCACGGCGTCTCGCTCTATGGCGCGGCGATCCTGCGCAACAAGGAAACCGTCTCGATCAACCTGAAATCCGAGGCCGGGCGCGATCTGCTGCTCGACCTCGTCGAGCGGTCCGATATCCTGGTCGAGAACTTTCGCCCCGGCACGCTCGAGCGCCTGGGTCTCGGCTACGATGTCCTGTCGGGGCGCAATCCGCGGCTCGTTCTGGTCCGCATCAGCGGCTACGGCCAGACCGGTCCGGACTCCGCCAAACCCGGCTACGGCGCCATATGCGAGGCGTTCGCCGGCGTGCGCCACATGACCGGCGATCCCGATCGCCCGCCGTCACGAACCGCGCTCGCCGTCACCGATTACCTGACCGCCGTCTACGCCGCCTTCGGCGCGACGATGGCGCTCCTCCATGCCGGCAAGACCGGCAGGGGCCAGGTCATCGACGCGGCCCTTTACGAGGCGGCGTTCTCGATGATGGAAATGGTCGTGCCCGACTTCGACCGCCTCGGCATCGTGCCCACCCGGCAGGGCTCCCGCTTGCCCGGCACGGCCCCCAACAACCTCTACCGCACGGCGGACGACAGCTACGTGCTGATCGCCGCCAACAACGATGCCGTCTTTCGCCGCATGGCCGAGGCGATGGACCGCACGGACCTGCTCGACGATCCCCGCTTCCGCACCATCCGCGACCGCAACCGCAACAACGATGCGCTCGACGCCGAGGTCGCGGACTGGGCGATCCGGCAGACCGCGCGCGAGGCGGTGGCAAGGATGGAGGCCGCCGGCGTGCCGACGTCGCTCGTCAACACCATCGCCGACATCTTCTCCGAGCCGCAGTTCCGTGCCCGCGACATGCTGGTGGCCGTGCCCCACCCCGAACTCGGCTCGGTGACGATGCACGGCGTCGTGCCCAGGCTTTCCGAGACGCCCGGCAAGATCCGCCACGCGGGCCATGGCATCGGCGACGACACCTTCAGCGTTCTGGAACGCCTGCTCGGTCTCGACCGGGCCAGCCTCGTCGCGCTCGCCCGCGACGGTGCGATCTACCAGAGCCCGGCCAGCGGCGCCGGCGCCGAAGCGGCGGGCGAACGCGCCGCGGAGGAGGTGCCCGGATGAACGACCGGCCCGCCACCGCGAACGACGACGCGCCGGCGTGGGGTGCCGAGCTTGCCGATCTCGACCGCCGGCGGGCGCGTGCCCGCGTCATGGGTGGGCCCGAGGCGGTGGAGCGGCAGCGCAGCGCCGGCAAGCAGACCGCCCGCGAGCGCATCGCGATGCTCTGCGACGAGGGCAGCTTCAGGGAATTCGGATCGCTGGTCGGCAAGGCGACCTACGATGAGAGTGGCGCGCTGACCGACTTTGTTCCGGCCAACTCGGTGGTCGGCGTGGGGCGGGTGGCGCGCCGCAACGTGTGCGTCGCCGCCGACGATTTCACCATCAGGGGCGGATCGTCCGAGGCGGCAAACCCGGACAAGTGGGTTTACCTCGAACGGCTGGCGCTGGAAACGGCGACGCCGCTGGTGCGCCTCGTCGACACTGCCGGCGGCAGCGTCAAGCTTCTCGACCAGAACCAGACGACGCGCTTTCCCGACTACAGCAAATGGCCGGTCGTCCCTCTGCTCGAAGCGGTGCCGGTCGTGTCGGTCGCGATGGGCGCCTGCGCCGGACTCGGCGCGCTCAAGGTCGTCGCGTCGCATCTGTCGATCATGGTGCGCGACACCAGCCAGGTCTTCGCGGCCGGACCGCCGATCGTCAAACAGGCGCTCGGCGTCGACATCGACAAGAACGCGCTTGGTGGCCACCTGGTTCATTCCCGGCAGAGCGGCATGGTCGACAACGAGGCCGCCGACGAGGCCGACGCGCTCGACCAGGTGCGGCGGTTTCTGTCGTTCATGCCGCCCAATGTCTGGACGCTTCCCGCCCGCACCGAAAGCGACGATCCGCCGGACCGGGAGGAGCCGTGGCTCAATTCCGCCATTCCCCGCGACCGGCGCAAGATCTATGACCCGCGCAAGATCCTGGAGGCGATCCTCGACCGCGATTCCGGTTTCGAGATCGGCCGCTATCACGGGCGTTCGGTCATTACGCAGCTTGCCAGGCTGAACGGCGTGCCGGTCGGAGTCATGGCCGGCGACCCGCGCGAGATGGGCGGCGCCATGACGCTCGCGGCGGCGAACAAGATCGAGCGCTTCGTCGAGCTTTGCGACAGGTTCCACCTTCCGGTGGTGAATTTCATCGATCAGCCGGGAACGATGACCGGGCTGGAGGCGGAGCGGATCGGGACGGTGGGCGGCGCCATGCGCGTCCTGAAGGCGATCGAACGGGCGCAGGTGCCGTGGGTGACGATCGTCCTGAGACGGGCGTTCGGTCTCGGCGGCGGCCTGCACGGCGCCCAATACGGGCTGGACGGTCGGCGGCGCCCCCTCAACCATCGCTTCGGATGGCCCTCGGCGCGCTGGGGCTCGATTCCGGTCGAGGGCGGCGTCAGGGCGGCGTTCCGGCGTGAGATCGAGGCGGCGGACGATCCCGAAGCGCGTCGCCGGGAGCTCGAGGCCCACTACGACACTCTGAGTTCGCCGCTGCGCACCGCGGAGCGGTTTCTGATCGTCGACATCATCGAGCCACGAAAGACACGTTCGGTGCTCTGTGATTGGATCGATCTCTGCCAGGACAGGCTGAGGCTGATCGTGGAGGGCGTGCCCCGCATTAACTGAACTGACCGCCCGCTGGCGGGCGGCATCAATCGAGGGTCGGGAAACCCTCGTCAAAAAGGGAGGAAGTGATGAGAAAACTGACGTTCAACGGACTTCTGGCGAGCGCGGCCGCAGTGCTGCTTGCCGGCGCGGTTCCCGCCGGTGCGGCCGAATTCAACATGAAGCTGGCGCACCACTATCCCGAAACGCACATTCAGGCGAAGCCGATAGCGGCCTTCGTTCAGGACGTGGAGAAGAACTCCAACGGGCGCATCGCCATCCAGGTGTACCCGGCCGAGACCCTCGTGAAGGGTCGCGAAGTGCTCGAGGCGGTTGAAGGCGGCGTTGTCGATGCCGCGCCGATGCCGGGCAACTACCAGGTCGGCACCATTCCGGAACTCGCCTACTTCACCTATCCGTTCATGTTCACCGACGCGCAGCATTTCCGGCGCGCGGTCAAGGGCGGCATCGAAGATCTCCTGCAGAAGGAATACGCCAAGCACGACATCATCCTGCTCAACTACTATCACAAGGGCGCGCTGCACATCATGCATCGCAGCAAGTTCCTGAACACGCCGGCGGCGTTCAAGGGCGAGCGGCTGCGCAGCCTCGGCCCGACGATCAGCGAGCTGATGTCATCCATGGGCGCCAACCCGATTTCGGTTCCCGTGGGCGAGGTCGACGCCGCCATCGAGCGCGGCGTCATCGACGGCGTCACCACCAACTGCGCCGCCCATTTGTCGCGCGGCTGGTCGGACAAGCTGAAATTCGTCACCTACATGGACATGTCGCAGGGCGGCGAGGGGCTCGGCATCAACGCCGACTTCTTCAACGGCCTGCCGGCGGACCTGCAGAAGGTCGTCCAGGACGCCGCCGCCAAGATGGAAGACTCCGAGTGGACCAGCATGATCAAGGACGACGAGACGTCCTGCTTCGACAAGTGGGCTGCCGCGGGCGTCCAGGTTCACAAGCTTACGGACGATGAACGCAACGCGTTCAAGGCGCAGATGGCGCCGCTGTTCGAGGCGGCGGTCGCCAAGAACTCCCGGCCTGAAGCCCTACCTCGACATCGCCGAAGCCACGCGATGACGGCGCCGGCCCGCTTCCGGGCAGCCATCGAACGGATCGCCGCGGCGTTCCAGATGGTTGCCGGCGTGATCATTCTGGTCACGGCGATCGGCGTGTCCGTCAATGCTCTCGCGCGTTACGCGCTGAGCAAGGATATCGCCTTTGTCACGGAAGCGGGCGGCTACGTCTTCCTGTTTGCGATCTTTCTCGGGCTGGCGGGGGCTTTCCTCGCCGGCTCGCACATCTCGGTGGAGCTGCTCTCGCTTGTCGTCCCGCCTCGCGTGGCGTTGCGCGTGGAGCAACTGGTGATCCCGATCCTGTCGATCCTGTTCCTGACCGTGCTGATCGTTGCCTCGACCGCCATGGCGATGCGGTACTTCAATTCCGGGCGCATGACGATTGGCCTCGTGCCGATGCCGTTCTGGATCTTCATGGCGGTCGTGCCGCTCGGGTCGCTGGTGCTCGATGTCCTGCTGGTCGCGATGGTCTGGGAGCGGCTGCGCGGCGCCCCGCCGAACCCGGCCAGCCACCAGCCCGACGGCGCCTAGGTCCGGCGTCCCGTCATGCCGATAGAATTCCTGGCAATCGCCTTCGTCACCGGCATGCTGCTGGCGATCTTCATCGGCATGCCGGTGGCGATCGCGCTCGGCTCGGTCGGCCTCCTCGGCCTCTACTATGTCGGCGGCACGCGGACGGTCATCATCATGACCGGCAGCACCGCCATTACGGAGCTGTCCAACTTCGGACTGCTCGCCATCCCGCTCTTCATGCTGATGGGAACGGTGGTCACGGTGTCGGGCATCGGCCGCGACATCTCCGACCTGGTCATCAAGTGGCTTCACCGGATTCCCGGCTCGCTGCATTCGGCGGCCGTCGTCAGCTGTGCCTTCTTCGCGGCGCTGTCGAGTTCTTCCGTGGCGACCGCCGCGGCGATCGGCGGCTTCATCCTGCCCGAGATGAAACGGCGCGGATACAATCTGCGCCTGGGGATCGGCGCCGTCGCCGTCGGCGGAACGCTCGGCATCCTGATCCCGCCGAGCAACTATTTCATTCTCTACGGGGTGCTGACCGACACCTCGATCAGCAAGCTGTTTCTCGCCGGCATCGTGCCGGGGCTGATGATCGCCTCGGTCATGGTGGCGTTCAACACGCTGCTGTTCTGGCTGCGCCCCTCGCTCGCCGCCGCCGAGGTCCGGGAGAGCCCGCCGACCTGGCCGCAGAAGTGGGCGGCGCTGCGCCGCTCGTGGACCGGCATCGTGCTGATCGCCTCGGTCATCGGCGGCATCTTCGCTCGGCGTCGTCACGCCGACCGAAGCCGGCGGCCTCGGCGCGGTCGTCGCGCTGCTGATCGGCACGCTTGTACTGAAGACGATCAATCGCGGCAACATCAGCGCGATCCTCATTCAGGCGGTCCAGACGACGAGCATGATGGGCTTCATCATCTTCGGCGGCCTGTTGCTCGCCCGCGCCTCGACGCTTCTCAACCTGTCGAGCTGGCTGATCGGCCTGATCGCGGATTCCGGTCTGCGATCCGGTGGACGGTGCTCCTGCTGATCAATCTGCTCCTGTTCGTGCTGGGCATGTTCATGGACGCCGCGGCGATCACGATCCTGACCGTGCCGCTCCTGTTCCCGGTTATCGCCGCGCTCGGCTTCGATCACGTCTGGTTCGGCGTCGTCATGGCGATCAACCTGGAACTGGCGCTGGTGACGCCGCCGGTCGGGCTCAACATCTTCGTGCTGAAAGCGGTGGCCAACGTGTCGATGCGCGAGGCGATCCTCGGCACGCTGCCGTTTGCCGGACTGCTGTTCGTGTGTCTGATCGCCGTGATCGTGTTTCCGCAAATCGCCCTGTGGCTTCCGGGCTTCGTGAACTGAGCGCGTTCGGTGGCGCCCCTCGACGGTCTGTTCAAACCCCGCAGCGTCGCCGTAATCGGTGCCTCGCCGGTCGCCGGAAAGCCCGGCAACAATGTCGTCCGGCATCTGCTGGCGGGAGGCTTTCGGGGCGACATCTGGCCGGTCAATCCGCGCGGCGGCCGGATCGGCGCGCTTGACTGCTACGCCTCGGTCGAGGACCTGCCCGGCGTTCCCGACATTGCCTTCCTCGCGGTGCCGGCCGGCGCGGTCGAAGACGTCCTGGCCAAATGTGCCGCGGCCGGCGTCGGCGTCGCCGTGATCGGCGCCAGCGGTTTCGCCGAACTGGGATCGGAGGCCGGACGTGCGCGCCAGGCGCGGCTTGCGGAGATCGCCCGCGCGTCCGGCATGCGCCTGCTCGGTCCGAATACAAACGGACTGGTCTCCGCACCGGAGGGGCTGGCGCTCGGCTTCAATGTCTGCTTCCCCGAGGCCACGCGCGCGCCCGGCGGGGTTTCGATCGTCTCGCACAGCGGCGCGCTGTTCGACGCCGTGTCCCGCCGGCTTGCCCGGAGCGGCGCCGGACTGTCGCGTTTCGTGGCCGTCGGCAACGAAGCCGACATCACCCTCACCGAGATCGTCGCGTGGCTGGCGACCGATCCGGCGACCGCCGTGATCGGTCTGGTCGTGGAGGCGCTGGACGATGGCGCGAGGTTCCGCCGGCGCGGCCGCCTGGGCGGCGCGCAACGGCAAGCGGATCGTCGCGCTGAAGGTCGGGCGGACGCGCGCCGGCGCCAGCGCCGCGCTCGCCCATTCCAGCCGCATGGCCGGAAGCAGCGCGCACCTATGCGGCGCTGTTTGCGCGAGGCCGGCGTCGCGTCGGTCGGCAGCGTCGAAGGGTTCGCCGCGGCGTGCGCGCTTCTGGCGCTGACGCCCGACTGGCGGCCGGCCCGCGAACCCCTTCTCTGCGTCAGCACCTCGGGCGCCGGCGGCGCGCTCGTCGTCGACGCGGCAACGGAGCTGGACTGCCGCTTGCCGGCACGCTCGGATGGGGGTTGGTCGGAGCCGGCGGGCAGGGCGCTGTCCGCGCTGTCGCCGCCGCGCAGCCGTGCGCCATCCGATCGATCTCGGCGTGCTCGGCGATTGGTCGCCGCTGGGTGACGTCCTTGCGGCGCTTGCCCGCGACGAACCCGGCCCGGTCATCGCGTTCGCACACATGGCGCCGACCCCGGCGATGGAAGCCAACCTTCTTCGCGGGCTGGTGGCGCGGCGGCAATCGGGCGACCGTCCGGTCGTTGTGCTGACCCCCGGCGGCCTCACGCCCGACCTCGAGCGCCGCTACGCAAAGGCGGGGATTCCTGTCTTCGCACGACACGGGGCCGCTCATGGAATGTCTCGCCGGCCTCTACGCCGCCGGCACACCACCGGGCGATGTCGCCGGAACCGCCGCCACGTGATGCGCGGCGGGCGGAAGCCATTGCCGCGCGGGTCGAAGCCGCACGGCGGCGGGGACTGCGGGTCATGAGCGAAGCGGAGAGCAGCACGCATCCTCGCCACGATGGGCCTGCCCATGGCGGAGAGCCGCCTTGCCACGAGTGCGGAGGAGGCCGTTGCCGCGGCCGGCAGGATTGGCTTTCCGGTGGCGCTGAAGGGGCAGGTGCGCCGGCGTCGCCCACAAGGCGGCCGCCGGACTGGTGGCGCTGGACCTCGCCGACGCCGATGCCGTCCGCGTGGCGGCCGAACGGATGATCGACACGGGCGTCCGGACAACCGGAGACGAGCCTGCTCGTGCAGGCCATGCTCGTACCGCGCGTCGAAGCGATCCTCGCGATGACGCGGGATGCCAAGCTTGGTCCCTTCCTGCTTTTCGGCCTCGGCGGAACCGGCGCGGAGGAGATCGACGCGGCCGACATGCTGCCCGTGCCGGTCACGCGGGCTCGGCTGCGCGAGCGTCTGACGCGCTCGGCCGTGGGACAACAGGTCGTCGAGCGGCTCGGTCCTCATGCCGGTGCCGCAATCGACGGCCTCGCCACCGTTCTGGAGGCGCTCGCTGCCCTCGCGATGGAACAGGCGGGCACGGTCGCCGCCGCCGAGGTCAATCCGATGATCGTCACGGCCGAAGGCCGCTGCGTCGGCGTCGACGGACTGATCGAGATCCCAGCCGAAGGAGACAGCCCATGAGCGGCGATTTCGCGTCCTACCGGACCCTGGCGATTGAAGAAGTCGAGACCGGCATCCTGGTCGTCCGGTTCAACCGGCCGGAAGTCCTGAATGCGATCAACACCGAGATGCTGCACGAATTGCTGCGCTTCTTCGGTCCGCTGGCCTTCACCCCCGGCGACCTCAGGGCGATCGTGCTGACCGGGACCGGCGATCGTGCCTTCTGTGCCGGCGGCGACCTGAAGGAGCGCAAGGGCATGTCGGACGAGGTCTGGCGCCTCCAGCATGCCGTGGTCGAGGAAAGCGCCTATGCCGTCCTCAACGCCGCCGTGCCGGTCGTCGCCGCGGTCAATGGATACGCCTATGGCGGCGGTTGCGAACTGGCGCTGTGCTGCGACTTCATCCATGCCGCCGAGACCGCGCGCTTCGCCCTGCCGGAGGCTCGTATCGGCATCATGTCGGGCGGCGGCGGCACCCAGAACCTGCCGCGGGCGGTGGGCGAGCGGCGGGCCAAGGAGCTTCTCTATACCGGCGCCGCCTTCGATGCGCGGCAGGCGCTGGAATGGGGCATGGTCAACGCCGTGTGGCCGGCAGACCGGCTGATGGACGAGGCGTTGGCGGTCGCGCGCAGAATCGCCGAATCCGCTCCAATCGCCGTCCGGCAACTCAAGAAGGTCGTCCATCAGGGGCTGCAGATGGATCTGACCAGTGGCCTTCTCCTCGAAGTGCAGGCCCACGAAAGGGTGGTCGCCACCGAGGATCGTCTCGAGGGCATCCTTGCCTTCAACGAGAAGCGCCCGCCGAAGTTCCGTGGACGCTGAGGCCGGACGGCATTGATGCAAGGCGACCAATCCCGGGATCGCGAACCGACGCCGGCGACGGACGCCGATGTCGCCATCGTCGGCGCCGGATTCACCGGTGCGATGGTCGCCATACGTCTCGCCGGCGCGGACCTCGGCCCGTTGCGCGTCGCGATGTTCGATCCGCGTCCGAACGTCGGCGGGGGGATCGCCTATTCCACGCCCGATCCCGACCACCGGCTCAACGGGCCGGCCGACCTGATCACCATGTTCGGCGAGGGACATTTCCAGAGATGGTACGACGCCCGGCCGGCCGACCCGGACGACCGCGCGCCAAGCGGCTTTCGCTACGCCCGCCGTGGCGTCATCGGTGACTACGTCAACGCGGTCTTCTCCGATGTCTGCTTTCGCGATCAGCAGGCGTTCCGGCTGGAACGTTTCTCGCGCCAGGTCACGGATATCGTCCCGGCGGAAACCGGCTACGTCCTGCGCGACGACGCCGGCGGTATCTGCCGGGCAAGCCAGGTCTTCCTGTGCATCGGCCACGAACCGCCGCGCATGCCAGGACCTCTCGCCGGCATGGCCGACCGTCCCGAAGTGGTCCGTGACCCGTGGCGTCCTGGCGCGCTCGACGGCCTTCCGGCCGCCGGCGACACGCTCGTCATCGGCAGCGGCCTGACCGCCTATGACGTCATCGCCACCCTGTTGCGGCACGGCCACCCGGGGCGGATCGTTGCCGTGTCGCGCAGCGGCCGGCGGCCGCAATCGCAAGGGCGACTCGACCGGATGAGGCCGGACTTCGTTTCGCCGCTCGCGCCGTTCAGCCAGCGCCACGCGCCGCCTTACACGGCGCTGCGGCTGTTTCGCCTGTTCCGCCAGGACCTGGCCGAGGTTGAGCGGCGGGGGTTCGAATGGCACATCGCGCTCGAC
The DNA here is from genome assembly GCA_963822975.1 of uncultured Alphaproteobacteria bacterium. Taxonomy (GTDB): domain Bacteria; phylum Pseudomonadota; class Alphaproteobacteria; order Rhizobiales; family Kaistiaceae; genus CAVSRC01. Next base: position 94,184 of record CAWGJV010000013.1, on the reverse strand, counting down.
AACCTGCGTTTTTCGCTCGGGGACATCTGGCGCGACCTGCCCACGCCTGAGAAGAAGCGGGCGCTGCGGCATCTCGCTGGCCTTTACGAGACCCGCCGTTTTCGAATCGCGCCGCAGACCGAGGCGATCGTCGCGCGCGCCGAGGCCGCCGGACAGGTCGAATTCCGCCGCGGCCGGATCGAGGACGTGACGCCGGAGGATGGCGGCTACAGGGCGAGGTTCCGCGACGCCGGAAACGGGCACTTCGACATCCGTTTCGCAAAGCTGGTCAATTGCACCGGTCCCGACATGCAGGTCGCCAGGTCGGCCTCTCCCCTGATCGGGAACCTGCTTGCCCGGGGACTGGCGCGACCGCACCCGACCGGCATGGGATTCGATGTCGACGATCTCGGGCGGCCGGTGTCGGCCGACGGCAAGGTGCCGCGCTCGCTTTATCTTCTCGGACCGCTGACCAACGGGCATTTCGGCGACATGATTGCGATGCCGCAGATCGACGCGAAGATCAGTCAGATACTTCTCGACGTGGAAAGCGCCATGGCCGGTGCCCAATGAATGATGTCGCGCCTGCGACAGACAGGCGGGAGGGGCCGGTCAGGCGTCCATCTCCCACGCCCTCACGATCACAGCGGCGCGCTCGGGCTGCATGGATTGCAGGGTTCCGACGATCAGGCGTCGATTGAGCCAGGCAAGCTCTCCGTCCGGTGCGGTCACCGCGATCACCGACATGGCGTAGCGATCGGGCTGCCGGGCGTCATCGACGACGACCCGATTCCTGATCGACAATGTCTGACCGGCATCGGTCCGCATCTCGTAGATGGCATCGAGCTCCTTGACGCCGTCGGGGCGGACCAGCTGCCGGTCGGCGCCGCCTTGCAGGATGATGCCGTTCAGGCCGGCGACTCCATCGCCGGCAAAGAACCGGCCGCCCAGAATCGGGATCAGGTAGCGCTGGCCCTTGGGGCCGATACCCAGGTCCTGCCGCGGGCCGATATCGGCGATGGCCGTCCACAGCAGACGGGCGAATGGCTTGCGCGCCGGGTGGCCGGGTGCGGGGTCTTGCATCGCTCAGTTCACCGCGTCGACAGACAGTCCAAGCTTTGAAATCAGGTCCGTTGGCACCTGCACGGGCATCTGAAGAAGCCGGTAGGCGAGGGTCTTGCCGTGGGTGTCGAGCGCCAGGCTGGCATTGACGCCGCCCTCCAGAACGTCGTCGATGACGAAATTCAGGGCGCAGAGGTTCGGCAACTCGTAGCGCACGACCCGGCTCGGGCGGCGGTGGGCGAACAGCTCGGGAGACCCGCTCCGCCGTCACCTCGGCACGGATCAGCGGCCAGGCCGCAGGATCGTAGGCGATGACGCTGACGTTGAGCCGGTTGCCCTTGTCGCCCGAGCGACCGTGGGCCAGGCGGTGAAGCGGCACGGTATGCGCGGACGCGGTCATGGGGTTTGCGGGCTCCACGGCCGCTGGGTGGCGGATACCTCGGTACGCGGCAGCAGATAGGAGCGCGTCGTGACGCGCGCGTCGGACCGCGTGGCGAATGCCGCCGCCGCCGGCCGGTCCGCAGCAATAAAGCGCCATCACCTCGTCGACCGCTTTGCGGGCTTCGGCTTCGCTTGCGCTGCTGAAGGCAAACCGGACCCGAAGGTCCTCGCTGGTCGAGGGCCCGGCAGCGCGGCGCAAGGCGCCATCGTTGCTGTCGAAGGCGCTGCTCAATCCGATGATGTCGCTGCGGCAGTCGACGGCGATGCCCCGGCGCCGAAGCCGCTTGTCGATGACGTCGATGGCCAGGCCGCGATCGCGCGGCGGCGTTCGGTCCGGCATAGGAGATCTCCGCCTCGCCCAGCCAGTCTCCGACGTAGCTGGCGGTCGCCTTGAGCTTTGCCGGCGGCGGCCGCCGCGGGCGCCGGCCACGGCGACCCGGTCCGGGCCAACCTGCCCGAGCGTGACGCCGGTGATGTCGAGCGTGACGTCCGGGGTGAGATAGGCCGCCGGATCGTGAATTTCGTAGAGGAGCTGCTCCTTGACCGTCAGCAGGTCGACGCGGCCGCCCGTGTGGCTGGCTTTCGTCACGACAAAGCGGCCGTCGTCCTCGACCTCGGCGATCGGGAAGCCGATGTCGTCGGGGTCGGGGACATCCTTGAATCCGGGGTCGGCGAAATAGCCGCCGCTCACCTGTGAGCCGCATTCCAGCAGGTGCCCGACCAGGGTCGCCGCGGCAATGCGATCGAAGTCCGTCCACGTCCCAGCCGAAATGGGCGACGAGCGGACCGACCGCCAGTGACGGGTCCGCAACCCGGCCGGTGACGACCACCTGGGCGCCCGCGCTGATCGCATCGGCGATGGCGCGCGCACCGAGATAGACGTTGAGGGCGATCAGTTCGCCCTGCGGCTCGCCGAGCCGGCCGTCGCCTTCCCAGCGTTCCGCCTGCGAAAGGTCGGCCCGCCCAAGCATGTCGTCGCCCTCGACGACGGCCAGGCGCAACGGGCCGAGGCCCGACTCTTCGGCCATCCGGGCACAGGCGGCGGCCGCGCTGCGGGGATTGGCGGCACCGAAGTTGCCGACGATGACGATGCCGGAGCGGATGCAGGAAGCGAGAATCGGCCGGAGAAACTGTTCGAGGAGGGGCTCGTAGCCGGCGTCGGGATTGTTGCGGCGGGCGAGCTGGCCGAGAGCCAGCGTCCGTTCGCCCAGGGTTTCGAAGATGATCGCGCCGCCGTCGCCGGCGGCCGCGATCTCCCGGACGACCGACTGCGGGGCGTCCACCCTGTCGCCGGAAAAGCCCGCCCCGCTGCCTATTCGATACACCACCCTCTCCGTGCGGTCGGCGTCACGACCCAGGCGCCGTGGTATCACATGTCGGAAGTCGGGTACCGGCCTGAAGGTCGCGGGCCCGCGATGGCCGCCGCAACCGGTTTTGCCAATATTCGACCCAAGGCTCTGACGTTGCTTGCCTTTTCGTTGGCCAATCAGGTGGGGGCTTCGGTTTCGGCCCGGGACTCTATTTCGGCGGTGCGCATGGATTTTCCGGTCTTTCCCCGTATGATCCGCCCCGCGCGATTCACGAGCGAATGCGGAGCGACGGGGGAATCTTGACCGCGCATCCATCGATCTACGACGAGCACGGCTGCCGACCGGGTCAAGGTCGCCGCGAGCGGCACCTGGACCATCGCCTATGCCGATGAGCTGGAGGCGCTGATCGAACGCGTGCCGGCGCCGCCGACGCGGCGAGATCGATCTCGGCGCGATCGAGCGGCTCGACACGTTCGGCGCCTGGCTGATCGAGCGCCTGCTGCGGCAGTGGCGCGAGCGCGGCGGCGAGGCCGAACTGACGTCGGTGCCGGACCGCTTCCGCGACCTGCTGCACGAGGTCGGCGACGCCAATCGCGCGGCGCCGCAGCGCGGCCAGCCGGCGCACCGGCGCTGATCGCCTGGATCGAGCGCATCGGCGAGGGCGTCGGCGCGCTTCGTCGGCGAGCTCTGCTAGTTCATCGGCATGTTCGGCGCCGTGATGGTCGCGCGCGGGCCGCGCCATCGTGCGGCCGCGCTTCTCGCGCCTGACTTCGATCGTCCATCATCTCGACCGCGTCGGCTGGCAGGCGATCGGCATCATCGTGCTGATCACCTTCCTGATCGGCTGCATCGTCTCGCAGCAGGGCATCTACAATTTCCGCCGCTTCGGCGCCGAGGACTACGTCGTCAATCTGCTCGGCATCCTGGTCCTGCGCGAGATCGGCGTGCTGCTCGTCGCGATCATGGTCGCCGGCCGTTCGGGCAGCTCCTACACCGCCGAGCTCGGCTCGATGAAGATGCGCGAGGAGATCGACGCGCTGCGCACGATGGGCGTCGATCCGGCCGACGTGCTGGTGCTGCCGCGCGTTCTGGCGCTGGTCATCGCCATGCCGATCCTCACCTTCCTCGGCTCGATGGCGGCGCTGATCGGCGGCGGGCTCGTCGCCTGGTTCTACGGCGGCATGAGCCCGGAGATCTTCATGTCGCGGCTGCGCGACGCCGTCTCGATGCAGGATTTCTGGGTCGGCATGATCAAGGCGCCGGTGATGGCGCTGATCATCGGCATCGTCGCCTGCACCGAAGGCATGCGGGTCAAGGGCAGCGCCGAGTCGCTCGGCCTGCAGACCACATCGTCGGTGGTCAAATCGATCTTCATGGTGATCGTGCTCGACGGCCTCTTCGCCATGTTCTTCGCGGCGATCGGGTGGTGATGCGATGACGATCGCAAACGGCGACCCCGCCGATCATTGCGGTGCGCGACCTCGTCGCCGGCTTCGGCGACCAGACCGTGCTCGACGGTCTCGATCTCGACGTGCGCGCCGGCGAGATCCTCGGCGTCGTCGGCGGGTCGGGCGCCGGCAAGTCGGTGCTGCTGCGCTCGATCATCGGGCTGGTGCCGCAAGCGCTCCGGCACGGTGCGGGTGCTCGACGTCGATGCCGACGAAGCGTCGGAATCGGAATGGCGCATGGTCGAGCGCCGCTGGGGCGTCCTTTTCCAGGGCGGCGCGCTGTTCTCCTCGCTGACGGCGCGGGAGAACATCCAGTTCCCCATGCGCCAGTTCCTCGACCTGCCCGAGGACCTGATGGACGACCTGGCGATGATCAAGCTGGAGCTGGTCGGCCTCAAGCCCGATGACGCCAACAAGTATCCGGCGGAACTTTCCGGCGGCATGACCAAGCGCGTCGCGCTGGCGCGGGCGCTGGCGCTCGATCCGGAGATCGTCTTCCTCGACGAGCCGACCTCCGGCCTCGATCCGATCGCCGCCGGCGATTTCGACGTGCTGATCCGCACGCTGCAGCACACGCTCGGCATCACCGTCTTCATGGTCACCCACGACCTCGACAGCCTCAACGTCGCCTGCGACCGCATCGCGGCGCTTGCCGACGGGCAGATCGTCGCCGAGGGGCCGATGGCGACGCTGCTCGCCTCGGACCATCCCTGGGTCAAGGCATATTTCGGCGGAAGGCGCGCGCGCTCGAACGGGCGCGAAGCGCGGCATCAACCCTAGACGGACGCAAGCCAATGGAAATCCGCGCACGCTATTTTCTCATCGGGCTGTTCGTGCTGGCCGTCGTCGCCGCCGGCGTCGGCTTCGTCTACTGGCTCTACAACACCGGCGGCCTGGTCAAGCGCACCGACTATCTGGTCAGCTTCAACGGCTCGGTGTCCGGGCTGTCGCCGCGGATCGCCGGTGCTGTTCAACGGCTTGCAGGTCGGCGAGGTGACCGGCCTGTCGCTGTCGACGGACGATCCCGGCCTGGTGATCGCCCGCATCGCCATCGACGCGCGCACGCCGGTGCGCTCCGACACCCATGTCGGCATGGACTTCCGCGGCCTCACCGGCACGGCGACGATCGCGCTCAACGGCGGCACGGCCGTCGGCGCCGCCGCCGGCGAGCAGCGACGGCGCAGCCGCCGCTGCTCGTCGCCGACCCGGGCTCGATCAAGGACATGACCACTTCGGCGCGCGAAGCGCTGAGCCGGCTCAACGAGCATCCTCGCCGACAACGCCGAGCCGGTGAACGAGGCGATCGCGCAGCATCGATACGTTCGCCGCAGGCGCTGGCGCGCAACTCCGACAAGGTCGACACCATCCTGGCCGGGCTGGAGAAGGCTCGTCGGCGGCGGCAAGAAGCCGGAGACGATCAACTACGACCTGACGGCGCCGAGCGATTTCCCGGAGATCGCCGCCTATCCCGGACGGCCAGCTCACCATGCCGCCGCCGACGACGGTGATCGCGCTCGATACGCAGCGGATCATGATCAAGAACGCCGACGGCACGGCGCCGGCCTTCGACGGCACGCGCTGGGCGGACAGCATTCCGCTGCTGACGCAGGCGCGCCTGATCCAGAGCTTCGAGAACGCCGGCTACCCGCGGGTCGGAACCGATACCGGCGGCGATCAACGGCGACTACCAGCTGCTGGTCAACATCCGCGCGTTCGATCTCGACACGACCGGCGCAGCCGACGGCCGAAGGTCGCGCTCATGGCCAAGCTCCTCGACATCGGCGGCAAGGTGATCGACGCCAGGCTGTTCGACGGCGGACGGCGCCGGCGGCCGAGATCGACAAGGCCGAGGCGGTTGCGGCCGGCGATCGATGCGGCCTTCGGCAAGGCGGCGAAGGACCTCGTCGTCTGGTCGCTGGCGACGGTCGAGCGACGACGAGGGCGCCGGCGCGCGACGATGCACCGCCCTTGCAGATGCCGGACATGCCGGCGATGGACAAGCCCGCCGATGCACCGGCGCCGGCGACGGGGCAGTAGGCGCTCAGGCTTTCGGTGCGGTGGCCGCCATCGCCGGCCGTTTGGCGAAGGCGGCGTACCAGGCGGCGAGCCGCGGCCGCGCGTCGCGCCAGCCGAGATCGGCGAAACGGAAGTCGAGATAGCCGAGCGCGCAGCCGATGGAGATCGTGCCGATGTCGACACGCTCGGCAAGGTCGGCCGCCGTCCGCTCCAGCCGGTCGAGGCTCTTCACCACCTTGTCGTGCTGTCCGTCGCGCCATTCCGGCCACATCAGCGCCGGCGGGCGCAGCGTCGTCTCGTAGCGCTCCAGCAGGGCGGCGTCGGTCATGCCGTCGGCCAGCGATTGTTCGGTCAGCGCCTGCCAGCGCGCCGGCACCGGGCGCCGGGAAGAGACGGCCGCCGCCGGCCAGCGAATCCAGATATTCGCAGATCACCCGGCTGTCGAACATGGCGTTGCCGTCGTCATCGATCAGGGTCGGAACCTTTCCCAGCGGATTGTCGGCGATCACCGGGGCGGTCCGCTTGATCGGGCTGACCTGGGCCGGGATCTTCTCGATCTGTCCGTCGAGCCCGAGCTCGATCGCCGAGACCATGACCTTGCGGACGAAGGGCGAGGTCGTCGAATGGTGGAGTTTCATGGGCTTGGCTTTCCCTCCCGGATTGCGCCTGGCGGCGGCACGGCATAAGCCGCCCTCCGGGCGCGGGCAAGGGCGGCCGGTCGTTGCCCGGATAGGGCGGATTTTCCGTTCGCGGTTAGCGATCCGGTGAGGCTGGGCGCTGTATGTGATGACAAAACGGGAGGAACTCATGAACCGGTGGATCGACGGGCTGTCGCGGATTGCGGCGACAATCGCCATTCTGGTGGCGTTCGGCGCGGCGCGCCTGCACGCGGCGGAGGCCGACGTTCAGGGCGACGGGATGCGGGCGGTCACGGCCTGGGTCGCGGCGGTCGCCAGCGGCGACAAGAGCACCGTGGCGGCAGTCCTCGCACCGGAGTTCCAGATCGTCCGCGACAATGGCGTCGCCTACGACCGCGACCAATACCTCGCCAGCGGACTGCCGAAGATCGACGGCCTGCCGAAGGTCGACGACCTGGTCGCGACCGAGACGGGCGACGTGCTGGTCGTCCGCTATGTGATCGTCATCGATGCCACGGTCAAAGGCGCCAGCATGCAGTCGAAGGCCCCGCGGTTGACGGTGTTCCGGCGCGAGGGCGACACGTGGCTGGTCACCGCCCACGCCAATTTCGCCGCGATCGGGGGCTAGGCGGCGGCCTGCCATATCGGGGCCCGGCGAGTCTTCGGATCGGGGCGGCAATGGGCTAGACTGGGCGCCAGCGAAGAGAGAAGCGGCCCGTGTCAAACCCGGTTCCAGCGCGCGAATCCGCCGCGATCCATCACCTCAGGAACGCGCCGGACCAGCCCTACAATCCCGGCATCCCGTTCGATCCGGAGCCGGTAGCGGGCGTGCGCGTCAACCTTTCCGCCGTGGAGCGCCGCGCGGCGACGCTGCCCAAGCGGCGCACGGTCAAGAAGGAATGGCAGGCCGCCTGGCTGGTGAAGGCGCTGGAATGCATCGACCTCACCACGCTCAACGGCGATGATACCGAGGGCCGCGTGCGGCGGCTCTGCGCCAAGGCGCGCCATCCGCTGCGCGCCGACATCCAGGAAGGGCTGGGGCTGGCCGACCGCCGGGTCACCACCGGCGCCGTCTGCGTCTACCATCGCTTCGTTGCCACCGCGAAAGAGGCGCTTGCCGGCTCCGGCGTTCCGGTCGCCGCCGTCTCGACCGCGTTTCCGGCCGGGCTGGCGCCCTTCGAGACACGGCTTCAGGAAATCAAGGCGTCGATCGCCGACGGCGCCGACGAGATCGACATCGTCATCACCCGCGAACATGTGCTCAGGGGCAACTGGCAGGCGCTCTACGACGAGGTGAAGGCTTTCAAGCAGGCCTGCGGGCCGGCGCATATGAAGGCCATCCTCGGCACGGGCGACCTGAGGACGCTCAGGAACGTCGGCCGCGCCTCGCTGGTGGCGATGATGGCCGGCACCGACTTCATCAAGACATCGACCGGCAAGGAGGGCGTCAACGCCACGCTGCCGGTGGCGCTGGTGATGGTGCGCGCCATTCGCGCCTATCGCGAGATGACCGGCAACATCGTCGGCTTCAAGCCGGCCGGCGGCATCTCCACCGCCAAGGATGCGATGAGCTTCCAGTTCGTCATGAAGGAAGAACTCGGCAACAACTGGCTTGAGCCCGGCCTGTTCCGCATCGGCGCCTCGTCGCTGCTCGCCGATATCGAGCGTCAGCTCGAATACTACCTCACCGGCCGCTACGCCTCCTTCGACCACCATGCATTGGCGTGATGGCTGAGGACGCTGCCAGCGAGGAGCCGCGCATCCGGCAGCTGCTGATCGCCGCGCGGGCTGGGCTGGAGCCGTGGGTCAGCACGCCGGCGGACCGGCTGACCGATGTCGCGCGCCAGTGCGGCGCCGCCGAGATCGCCGAGGCGGTGACCGAGATCGACGCGTTGTCGCGTGCCCGCGCCACCGTGCCCACCTGGGATGGCGACGCCCTCGACGGCATCGGCCAGGCGCAGGAAACCTGGACGCGCATCCTTGGACAGGTGGACCGTTCCCTGCTTCCCGAGGTCGCCAGAGGCCTGCAAGGTGGTGAGGCCGAGAGGCGGCAATGGGTGGTGCTGGCCGTCGAATTGCACGGCGCGCCGGCCATTCCGATCTTGCGTCAGGCGCTGGAGGCGGAGATGGACGAGGCGGTGCGTGTGAAGATCGCCGACGCGCTGGCCCGGCTGGAGGGCTGACCGGCGGTCGTTTCCCGCCCGGCGGCCAATCGGAGTATGCTCGGCGCGCCGTTCGCGGGTGGCGCTGGTGATGGGAGCGAAGCCATGTCGGTCGCTGAAATCCTCGACACGATGGACTACGGGCCGGCGCCCGAGAGCGACAAGGACGCGCGCGCCTGGATCGCGAAGCACGCCGAAGGGGCAGGGCTGTTCATCAACGGCGCCTGGGTGAAGCCGGAGTCGGACACGTGGTTCGACACCAGCGATCCCTCGACCGGCGCCGTCATCATGCGGATCGCGCAGGCCGGCGCGGCGGACGTCGACGCGGCGGTCAAGGCGGCGCGCAAGGCGCAGGGACCGTGGGCGCGGCTGCCCGGTCACGAGCGCGCCAAATACCTCTACGCCATCGCCCGGCTGATCCAGCGCCACAGCCGCCTGTTCGCGGTGCTCGAAGCGATCGACAACGGCAAGCCGATCCGCGAGACGCGCGACATCGACATTCCGCTGGTGGCGCGGCACTTCTACCACCACGCCGGCTGGGCGGAACTGATGGACAGCGAGCTTGCCGACCGCATGCCGGTCGGCGTCTGCGGCCAGATCATCCCGTGGAACTTCCCGCTGCTGATGCTCGCCTGGAAAATCGCGCCGGCGATCGCGCTCGGCAACACGTCGGTGCTCAAGCCGGCCGAGTTCACCTCGCTGTCGGCGCTGCTCTTCGCCGAGATCTGCGAGATGGCGGGCCTGCCCAGGGGCGTGGTCAACATCGTCACCGGCGACGGCGCGACCGGCGAGCTGATCGTCAATCATCCCGGCATCGACAAGATCGCCTTCACCGGCTCGACCGAGGTCGGCCGCAAGATTCGCGAGGCGACGGCCGGCTCGGGCAAGTCGCTGACGCTGGAGCTCGGCGGCAAGTCGCCGTTCATCGTCTTCGACGACGCCGATCTCGACTCGCGCGGTCGAAGGCGTCGTCGACGCCATCTGGTTCAACCAGGGCCAGGTCTGCTGCGCCGGCTCGCGCCTGCTGGTGCAGGAGGGCATCCACGATGCGCTCGTCGCCAAGCTGAAGACGCGGCTCGATACGCTGCGCGTCGGCCCGCCGCTCGACAAGGCGATCGACGTCGGCGCCATCGTCGCGCCGGTGCAGCTCGAGCGCATCCGCAAGCTGGTGGAGCAGGGGGTCGCCGAGGGCGCCGAACTCTTCCAGACGCGGGCCGCGTTGCCGGCCACGGGCTGCTTCTTCCCGCCGACGCTGCTGACCAACGTGCAGCCGGCCTCGACCGTGGCGCGGGTCGAGATCTTCGGACCGGTGGTGGTCGCGATGACCTTCCGCACGCCGGACGAAGCCGTGGCGCTCGCCAACAACACCGAATACGGCCTGGCCGCCAGCGTCTGGTCGGAATCGATCAACCTCGCCCTCGACATCGCGCCGAAGCTGAAATGCGGCGTGGTCTGGGTGAACTCGACCAACCTCTTCGACGCCTCGTCCGGCTTCGGCGGCTACAAGGAATCCGGCTATGGCCGCGAGGGCGGGCGCGAGGGCGTCGCCGCCTACACCAAGCCGAAGTGGATCAAGTCGGCGAAGGCATTGGCGGAAACGGCGCCGCCCAAGCCGGACCTCGGCCTCGAACTGATCGGCGGCGGCATCGACCGCACGGCGAAGATGTATATCGGCGGCAAGCAGGTGCGCCCCGACGGCGGCTATTCGCGTGGCGTCGCCTCGTCGGCGCGCAAGCTCGTCGGCGAGGTCGGCGAGGGCAACCGCAAGGACATCCGCGACGCGGTCGAGGCGGCGCGCAAGATCGCCCCGAAATGGGCGGCGACGTCGGAGCACAATCGCGCGCAGATCCTCTACTACATCGCCGAGAACCTCGACGCGCGGGCGAGCGAATTCGCCGACCGGCTGAGGGCGCTGAAGGGCGTCAAGAAGGCCAAGACCCGGCTGGAAGTGGACGCCGCGATCGAGCGGCTGTTCCAGTGGGGCGCCTGGGCCGACAAGTACGAGGGCGCCGTCCACCGGCCGCCGTTCCGCGGTCTGGCGCTCGCCATGAACGAGCCGGTCGGCGTGGTCGGCATCGCCTGTCCGGAGGAGCACGGGCCTGCTCGCCTTCGTCTCGCTGATGGGCGCGGCGATCGCCGCCGGCAACGCGGTCGTCATGCTGCCGTCGGAGGCGCAGGCGCTGATCGCCACCGACCTCTACCAGGTGCTCGACACCTCCGACGTGCCCGGCGGCGTGGTCAACATCGTCACCGGCGACAAGCGCGCGCTGGCGCTGGAACTCGCCAAGCACGATGCCGTCGACGCCATCTGGTATTTCGGCAATGCCGAGGGCGCCGCCGACCTCGAGCGCGCCTCCGCCGGCAACCTCAAGCAGACCTGGGTCGAGACCGTGGCGCGCGACTGGGACGACCCGGCCATCGGCGGCGGGCGCGACCTCCTCGCGCCACGCAACCCAGGTCAAGAACATCTGGATTCCCTACGGGGAATAGGCGCCGCGCCTAGTCGGCCATCACCATGGCCGGCTCGGGCTTCTCGGCCGGCGCCATGCGCGGGCCGGCCAGCGCCAGCTTCTTGTAGCGCAGCAGCAGGAGCAGCGGCAGCGCACAGAGCGTGATCAGGAACATCAGCTTGAAGTCGTCGAGATAGGCGATCATCAGCGCCTGCTGGGTGATCAGCCCGTCGAGCTGGGCGGCGGTCTGGGCGCCGGCCTGGGTCATCAGCGACGGCGCGTCGATGCCGAAGGCGGACAGGTTCGGGTTGAACAGGCTGATCTGCGCGGCGAGGTCGGCGTGACTGGCCTGCATGTTGGAGGTGAGCATCGCCGCCATGATCGAGATGCCGATCGACGAGCCGAGGTTGCGGACGAGGTTGAACAGGCCGGAGGCTTCGGTTCTGAGGCGCGGGTCGAGCGTCTGGAAGGCGACCGTCGACAGCGGAATGAAGACGAACCCGAGGCCGAAGCCCTGGATGACGCCGGAGATGATCAGCGGCCAGTAGTTCATGTCGATGCTGAAATAGGTCATCTGATAGAGCGACAGCGCGGTCATCGACAGGCCGAAGGCGACCAGCACGCGCGGATCGACCTTTCCGACCAGCCGGCCGACCGTCATCATCGAGGCCATCGTGCCGAAGCCGCGCGGCGCCAGCACCAGCCCGACGGTGATGATCGGGTAGCCGATCAGGTTCTGCAGCATCGGCGGCAGCAGCGCCATGGTGGCGAGCAGGACGATGCCGACGATGAAGATCAGGACCAGCGCCGAGGAGAAGTTGCGGTCCATGAACAGGCGCTTGTCGAGGAACGGCTCGTTGTGCGTCGCGGTGTGGACCATGAACATCCACGCGCCGGCGATGGCGACGGCGAGTTCGACCAGCACCTCCGGCGACGAGAACCAGTCGAGTTCGGCGCCGCGGTCGAGCATCAGTTGCAGCGCGCCGACGGCGATCGAGAGCAGGCCGAAGCCGATGAAATCGAACTTGCGGATGCGGCGCACGGTGTCCGGCATGAACAGCAGGATGCCGGTCAGCGCCGCAATGCCGACCGGCACGTTGATGTAGAACACCCAGCGCCAGTTGAAATGATCGGTCAGGTAGGCGCCGATGGTCGGCCCGATGATCGGCGCGATCATGATGCCGGTGCCCCACACCGCCATCGCCTGGCCGTGGCGCTCGCGCGGGTTGATGTCGAGGATGACCGACTGCGACAGCGGCGCCAGCGCGGCGCCGAAGGCGCCCTGCATGATGCGGAAGAGCACCATCTCCTCGAGGCCGAGGGCGGTGCCGCACAGCGCCGAGGAGCCGACGAAGCCGGCGACGCAGATCGCGAACAGCTTCTTGCGGCCGATGTTGTCGGCGAGCCAGCCGGTGATCGGCGTCGCGATCGCCTGCGCCACGATATACGAGGTCAGCACCCAGGTGATCGTGTCCCGCGCCGCGCCGAGGCTCGCCTGCATGTGGGGCAGGGCGACGTTGGCGATCGTCATGTCGAGGATCACCATGATCATCGCCGCCATCACCGAGATGGTGATGAGGCCGCGATGCTTCACTTCCTTGAAGGGCTGGCCGTGGGCGTCGGTGCCGGTCATTGCTTCAACTCAACTCGGCCTCGTTCAATTGGCGGCCGTCTTGGTCGGCGTCGCTCTCGGTGTCGACCGAAACGTAGGCGCTGAGGCCGGTGCGCAGCGGCGCGTCTGGATCGGCGTCGGTGAAGCGGATGCGCACCGGCACGCGCTGCACGACCTTGACCCAGTTGCCGGTGGCGTTCTGCGCCGGCAGCAGCGAGAACTCCGAGCCGGTGCCGGCGCCGACGCTGGCGACCTCGGCCTGCGAACGTGTGGCCGGGATAGGCGTCGATCGAAACCGTCGCCTTCTGGCCGGGACGCATCTTGGTCAGTTCGGTCTCCTTGAAGTTCGCCTCGACCCAGCTCGCGCCGGTCTCGACCAGGCTCATCACGGCGATCGCCGGGGAGACGTACTGGCCGACCTGCATGCGGTCGGCCTGGGCGACGACGCCGGCGGCCGGCGCGTGCACTTCGGTGTTCTTCGAGGTCGAGCGCCGCCTGGTCGCGCCGGGCGAGCGCCGCCAGCACGGCCGGATGCCGGTCGGTGGCGATGGTCGGGTCGCCGCCCAGCGCGGCGCGGGCAGCGGCGACGTTCTGTTCGGCCTGGGTGAGCGCCTGCTCGGCGGCGCGCAGGTCGTTCTGGGCGGTGTCGAAGCTCGCCTGCGACGAGACGCCCTTGGCGAGCAGCCCCTGCTGGCGCTCGAAGGCCTTGCGCTTGTAATCGGCGTCTTCGCTGCGCCGCGTTGTTCTTCGGCGACGGCCTGCTGGTAGGCGGCGCGCATCTGCTCGACCTGGATACGCGCGGTCGCCAGCGCCGCCTCGGCGCCGGCAAGGGCGATGCGGTAGGGCTCCGGGTCGATGCGGAAGAGCAGGTCGCCGGCGGCGACGTGCTGGTTCTCCCTGGCGTCGACCTCGGTGATCCGCCCGGACACGTCGGCGTTGATCGTCACCCGGTCCTGCTGGACATAGGCGTTGTCGGTCGAGACGTAGCGGCCGCTGGTCAGCCACAACTAGCCGCCGACCAGCAGCAGGAGGACCGGCACGGCGGCCATGACCAGGTAGCGGCGGCGATTGTTGCGCGCCTTCGCCGGCGGGGCAGCAGGCGCTGGCGGTTGCCGGTGGGGCGCCGGCCTGCTGCGGATTGTTCGGGCTTCCCCCGTCTGCACTCATGAGTCGACGCTTTCTCTGTCTCGGATCTGTTCGGTGTGCCCGGCTTCGCGGGGATGGTTGTCTTCGCTCGGTTCGGCATGGCCGACGAGATTGGCGCGGATTCGCGTCAGCACCTCGACGACCGTTTCGACTTCCGCCTCGCTCACCCCGGTCAGCACGCCCTCCAGGCAGGCGGTCGCGACGCTACGGAACTTCTCCACCAGCGGGCGGGCGGCGTCGGTGAGGTAGAGGCGGTTGGCGCGCCGGTCGCCCGGGTCTGGCCGCCGTTCGATCAGTCCGGCCGCTTCCATGCGGTCGATCTGCCGGCTGAGGGTGATCGGCTCCATGTCCATCTGGTCGGCGAGCGCCGCCTGGTTGAGCGGTTCCTCGTTGCGCATTTCGGCCCGGGACACCGACGACAGCACGCGCCACTGGGCGCTGGTCAGGCCGATGGTCTGGGCGCGCTGGTCGATGCGCCGGCGCAGGAGACGCCCGACGTCGTGGACGAGGAGGCCAATGCCCTTGACGGGCGGAAGGTTGTTTTGCACGCGGCGAGATATAGTAAGCAGCCTTATAATAGGCAAGCTTGCAAATATGTCACACGACCTGAAGTTGAGGTTGGGGGTTAATCAGAAGTGAATGGTGGCGCCCGTCCGCAACGCGTTGACGGAGCCGCCGGCAAAGACCGCTCCCTGCCACGCGAGGAAGGCTTTCGCGGTCGCTGACATGGTCAGATCCGCGCCGAGATCGAAGCGCAGGGTATCGGCGCCCTGGGTGGGGCCCAGGATCCGGAACGCGCCCGCCGTCCCGGAAAAGGCGAGGTCGGCCGTCGGGGTCGCATCGAAGAAGCCGTGTTCCCATGCGGCGGTGGCATGCGGCGAGAGGACCCGGCCGTCAGGGAGGACCATGGCCGTGTCGAAGCTGACCCCGAGGATGGAGAGCAGGCCGTTTTCGCCCTTGCCCGGCGCGACAAGATCGGCGGCGCCGGCTCCGGTCTCCGAGAAGGCGCCGCGCCACAGGCCGGCATAGCGAAGGCCGGCATAGGGCTCGATCGACGTGCGGCCGGCGGTGAAGCGCCGCCCGATTTCGCCGAAGACCTGACCGCCCCAACCGAAGGTGTTCGCCGTCGCGGTCGATTCGAGGCCGGGCACCGTGATCGTGCGCGTCGTGTCGAACTGGTGCAGGGCGCCGACGGCGCCGGTACGCAGCCGCCAGCCGCCCGCCGTCCAGGCGCCGTAAATGCCGAGATTGGCGCTCTGGATCGTGGCGTGGCTCGAGCGGTCGGGAAGGTCGATGCTGTCGAACTGGACCCCGCCGGCAAAGCCGCCGGTGAAGGCGCCGTTGGAGCGGTCGGCGCCGGCCATGACGCCGACCGTATGCTCGGTCGTCGCGGCGGCATTGCCGTCGGCGTCGAGACGGGTGGTGGCGCCATAGGCGTCCGGCCGCAAGGCCCACATCGTCCAGCCGCCGGCGGGCAGTACGGCATCGAAGGCCGGTGTTGTTGCCGGCGGCGGCGCGTAGGCGAGGGGGGCCGCCGGCGCGTTGACGGCCTCGCCATCGCGCAGGCGCGACAATATCCCGTCGCGGAACCACGGATCGTCGAAGGCGACGCCGAAGGCCGTGGCATGGACCTCGCCGGAGAGATTGTCGAAGGCGGCGCGTGCCTCGCTTTCGTCGGCGATGGCGACAACCGCGTCGAAGACCGGGTTGCCAGAACCGAGGTTCTGGATTGCGGCGCCGGTCGCCTTCTGGTTGGGCGTGTTTCCGATCGCGGCGAAGTCGGCGACCTGCGTGAGGGTCAGATAGACGTTGTTGGCGTCATAGGTGAGTTCCGGCGAGAAAAAGGCCGAACTCGACGCGACATCGTCGAACGCGCCGGTGACGCCGCCGGTCGCCGTCAGGATCGTGTACTGATACGAGGGCGGATAGTTGCCGGGCAGCGGCATCGCCAGAACGCTGCCGCCGGTCAGCGTCGCACTCCCGTCGGCGGTCAGAAGGTCGCTCAGGCCGGTGTCGTCGACCTCCACCTCGAAGGTCGAACCGGAACTGAACGAGACGTCGCCGGAGACGTGCATCGTGCCGATGGAATTGCCGGGTGCGACGGTGCCGCTCGCTGCCAGCCCGCCGAGGGTCCCGCCGCCCTGGAGGCGGGCGCCCGAGAAGACATCGAACATGGCGCTGGTCATCGACCCGTTGACGGCGAGCGTGCCGTTCTCGACGTCGAAACCGCCGGTCAGTCCTGCGCCCGCGGTGCCGGACAGGGTCCACATGCCGGCGCCCAGCTTCCGCCCCTGCTCGAAGCCGGTGATGACGTTGCTGTCGAAGTCGAACGAACCGGACGTGTTGGCGACGCCGTCCAGCGCGAACGTATCGGTCTCCGGGCCGATGTCGGCATTGCTGCCGCCGGCGATGTTGCCCGTGATCGAATAGGTGGGCAGCAACGTTATGGTGTCGGCCCCGTCGTCGAGATTGATCGCGGTGCCGGCGTTGCCGCGTGCGATCGTGCCGGCAACGACCAGATTGTCGATGACTTCGGGATAGCCGCAGCATCCATCGAGCTGGCTGTAAGCCGGAGCGCTTTGGGCGAACAGCGAACCGCCTTCCTGCACCGTGATGTTGGCGTGAAGCTGGGCCGCTTCAACTCCAAACGTGGCGTTGTCCGCCTGCAGATATATCGCCGACCCGGTGCCCAGCGCCTCGATCCGTCCGGCGACATCGATCGTCACCGTGTCGTTGCCGATCGACGTGAAGTTGTTGCCGAAGATGCCGTGCGCCGTGCCCCGCGTGGTGATCTTGCCGGTGGCGCCGATGGTGATGTCGTCGCCGGTGCCGCTGAAGATGCCGAGCGCCTTCTGGGTGTCGATCAGGCCATCGACGATGATGGTCGCGTTGGAGGCGCCCGTGGTGAATGTGCTGATGCCGATCCCCCCGAGGCCGCTGTTGCCGAGGCCGCCGGTATTGCCGGTGACGATCTGTCCGCCCTCTTTCAGCCACACCGTCGAGTTGACGCCGACGTCGATGCCGACGCCGCCGGAGGAGTTCGACGGCGAAACCGCGGCGCCGGTGGAGGTGATGGTTCCGGCCACCGTCACGTCGGCATTGTCGCCAAGCTGGATGCCGCGGCCGATGCCCTCGATCTGGATCGTGCTGCCCGCGTCCATGGTGACCGTGACACCCGTCTTGCCAAAGCCGTCGATGGCGTCGGAGGTGTCGCCGGAGAGCGTCTTGACGCTGCCTGTCGAGCCGATGGTGATCTTGTCGTTGTCGCCGGGACGGATGCCCTGCCCGCTGGTGCCGCTTGCCTTGATCTCGCCGTTGATCATGTAGGTGTTGCCGCCGGCGCGGCCGTCGAGACCGGCGTTCTGAAACGTGCCCGTCGTCAGGATGTGGCCGGTGCTGCCGATGGTGATCATCGCGTTGGAGAAGCCGGTCGAGCCGCCGCCCTGGGTCGGACCCGTGATGCCGCCCTGGCTCTGGATGGTGCCGTCGAGCGTCACGATTGAGCTGTCACCGATGAGGATGGCGACGTTGCCGGAGAGCGTGTCGTTGCCGACCAGCGAGCCGCCCCGCAGCGTGATATCGGCGTCGGCGCCGAGCCAGATCGAGGGCCCGCTGGTCGGAACGATCGAACCGCCGGCAAGCAGGTCGAGCGTTACCCGGTCGCTTGCCGCGCCCAGCACACCCTGCGTGTTGGCGCCGGAACAGGAGACCGTGGCGTCGCTGGCCGGCGCGAACGTGTCGCACGCCGCCTCGGCGGCCTGGCTGCCGGCGAGCAAGCCCGTTCCCAGCAGCAATGCCGCAAGGACACTGCCGCGCCCCGATCCCGTCTGCGCCCCCAAAGCCACCGTCAGCCCCACGGCGCGAGGCGCCGGGCAAGCCGCATCCGGTCGCGATCATAGGTGCGAGGGCGACGGAACGCCCTGAAATCCGCCATTGCCCCAACCCCTGTCCCAACCGCGTGGCCCTGAAGGCTAGCCGACGGGGGGCGGGCTGCAATCTATCCAATCAGATGGAATCTCGTCCTTTCGGGCCCGATGGCCTCACAGCCGCACGAGGCCGTGATGCACGGCGAGCGCCGTCAACTGGGCGCGCGTCTTGACGCCGAATTTCTTCTTCGCCTGCTCGATCCGCCAATGGGCGGTCGCCTCGGCGATATTGAGAATTTCGCCGATCTCCCAGTCCGACTTGCCGGCGATCAGCCAGCGGATGCACTCGATTTCCCCGGCGGAGAGACGGGGAAGGCTGTCGGCGGCGGCGACGAGGTCCGGCGCCAGCAATTCCATCAGCCGGTTGTGCAGATAGAGCGCCATCAGATGGAGCGCGGCGCGGTCGCGAGGCGACAGGTCGGCCGTCTCGCCTGCCAGGCTGACGACGCCGCGGTAGCGGTTCGGGCCGTGGATCGGCACGACCAGCCCCTCCGGCCAGCCACGCGCCGCGACCGTATCCAGCAGGCGTGTGTTGCCATCGCGGCCCATCTTTCGGCGAAGGTCCGACCACGTGGCGGGCAGCATGCCGGTCTGGGCGTGCGCGACAATCGGATCGTCGTTGACGAGGCCCTCGCCGACATAGTGTTCCAGCCAATCGGCGGGCCAGGTCGAAACGAAGAACGGCGCCAACGCTGTCGTGCCGGGGCGCGGAATTTCGCCGAGCGCAAAGGTCGAATACCCGAAGGCCTCGGTTCTGGCGCGAAAAGCAGCCACGACCTCGTCGGCACTCTGCGATGCCATCGCCTGCTCAATGAACTCGAATGTTGACTGGTACATCGTCGCCGCCGACAGCAAATACATGGTGAGTTTCGTCCAACACCTGTGCGAGTGGCGTGCCGCGCCGTCGACCTGAAGTAGACCACAAGTTTTCGTCATGTGCGAGCCGGCTGGTGAATTGGCGGCCGCCGCGGCATCGCCAGGGGTGGCGAAACGCCCGCAAAAACTGTATCGATCCGGCCGACTTCCAAGGGGTCGCGGTGAGGGCGACGCCGCACCATCTAGACAGCGCCATGAACGACACCCCAACGCCGGCCGCCAAGACCGTCTATCCGCCCGCCGAACCCTCTCCGAGCTTTCCCCGGATCGAGGAGGCCATCGGTGCGAGCTGGGAGGCGGAGAAGACCTTCCAGCACTCGATCGACCGGCGGCGCGAGCAGGGCGCGCCCGAGTTCGTCTTCTATGACGGGCCGCCCTTCGCCAACGGCCTGCCGCACTACGGGCACATCGTCACCGGCTTCGTGAAGGACCTGGTGCCGCGCTACCAGACCATGCGCGGCAAACAGGTCGAGCGCCGTTTCGGCTGGGACTGCCACGGCCTGCCGGCCGAGCTGCACGCCGAGGCGGAGCTGAAGCTCTCCGGCCGGCGCGAAATCCTGAAATACGGCATGGCGCGCTTCAACGAGCACTGCCGCAACTCGGTCATGCAGTTCCGCGGCGACTGGGAATACTACGTCAACCGCTCGGCGCGCTGGGTCGATTTCGACAACGACTACCGCACCATGGACCTCTCCTACATGGAGAGCACCATGTGGGCCTTCAAACAGCTCTGGGACAAGGGGCTGGTCTACGAGGGCTATCGCGTCGTGCCCTATTCGTGGGCGGCGCAGACGCCGCTCTCCCAGTCGGAGACGCGGCTCGACAATTCCTACCGCGCCCGCCAGGACCCGGCGCTGACCGTCGGCTTCCTGCTCGACGGCGACACCAACACGCGGCTCTTGGCCTGGACGACGACGCCGTGGACGCTGCCCTCCAACATGGGGCTGGCGGTGGCGCCCGACGCCGACTACGCGGTCATGGAGAAGGACGGCGCGCGCTTCATCCTCGCCGAGGCCTCGCGCGAGCATTACGCGCCGGAGCTCGACGGCTTCCGCCACGTCGGCACGACCAAGGGCGCCGAGCTGATCGGCCGCACCTATCAGCCGCTCTTTCCGTTCTTCGCCGGCGAGAAGGCGAATGGCGCCTTCCGTGTCGTCGCCGGCGATTTCATCGAGATGGGCGAGGGCACCGGTGTCGTCCACATGGCGCCGGCCTTCGGCGAGGACGACCTCAATGTCGGCCAGAAGGAAGGCCTGCCGGTGGTCGATCCGGTCGACCTCGAGGGCAACTTCACCGGCGAGGTGCCGCCCTATGCCGGGCAAAACGTCTTCGCCGCCAACAAGGAGATCATCCGCGACCTCAAGGCGGCGGGCGTGGTCGTCCGCCACGAGACCTACGACCACAACTATCCGCATTGCTGGCGCACCGACCAGCCGCTGATCTACAAGGCGATGCCGTCCTGGTACGTCGCGGTGACCAAGTTCCGCGACCGCATGGTGGAGCTCAACAAGGGCATCACCTGGGTGCCGGAGCATGTCGGCGACGGCATCTTCGGCAACTGGCTCGCCAATGCGCGCGACTGGAACATCGGCCGCAACCGCTTCTGGGGCGCGCCGATCCCGGTATGGAAGTCGGACGACCCGAACTATCCGCGCACCGATTGTCTACGGCTCGCTCGACGAGATGGAGCGCGATTTCGGCGTCAGGCCGACCGACCTGCATCGCCCCTATGTCGACGACCTGACCCGGCCCAACCCGGACGATCCGACCGGCAAGTCGACCATGCGGCGCGTGTCGGACGTGCTCGACTGCTGGTTCGAGTCCGGCTCCATGCCGTTCTGCCAGGTGCACTATCCGTTCGAGAACAAGGCGTGGTTCGACAGCCACTTCCCCGGCGATTTCATCGTCGAATATGTCGGCCAGACGCGCGGCTGGTTCTACACGCTGATGGTGATGTCGACGGCGCTGTTCGACCGGGCGCCGTTCCGCTCGGCCATCTGCCACGGCATCGTGCTCGACGAGAACAAGCAGAAGCTCTCCAAGCGGCTGAAGAACTATCCCGACCCGGTCGAGATGTTCAACACCTACGGCGCCGACGCGCTGCGCTGGTACATGATGTCGTCGCCGCTGATGTCGGGCGGCGACCTCGCCATGCCCAAGGACGGCAAGGCGATCGGCGAGGCGGTGCGCTCGGTGATGCTGCCGATCTGGAACGCCTATTCGTTCTTCACGCTCTACGCCAACATCGACGGCATCAAGGGCAAGCTGGTGACGACCGCCGAGGCGGAACTCGACCGCTATATCCTCGGCAAGACGGCGGAACTGGTGCGCTCGGTCGAGGGCGCGATGGACCGGCTCGACCTCGCCGGCGGCTGCAACGCGCTGCCGCCCTTCATCGAGGCGCTCAACAACTGGTACATCCGCCGCTCGCGCGAGCGTTTCTGGAAGAGCGGCAAGGACGCCGACAAGACGGCGGCCTACGACACGCTCTACACGGTGCTGGTGACGCTGATGCGGGCGCATGGCGCCGTTCCTGCCCTATCTCACCGACCATATCCACCGCGCGCTGGTCGATGGCGAGAGCGTCCATCTGCAGGACTGGCCGGATGCGTCGGCTTTCGCGGTCGATGCCGATCTGGTGCAGCGCATGGACCTCGCCCGGGCGGTCTGCTCGGCGGCGGCATCGGTGCGCACGCACGAAGAACCTGCGCAACCGCCTGCCGCTGGCGGAGCTGACCGTCGCCCATCCGCGCCACGCGCTGCTGGAGCCGCTGCGGGACGTCATCACGGAGGAGGCGAACGTCAAGGCGATCGCGCTTCGCCGACGATCCGTCCGCGTTCGGCGTCCGAGGTGCTGGTGGTCAATCCGCGCATCGTCGGCAAGCGGCTCGGCCCGGCGATGAAGGACGTGCTCGCCGCGGCCAAGGGCGGGGTGTGGACACGCCTGCCGGACGGCGCCGCCGAGGTGGCCGGCCAGCGCATCGAGGCAGACGAATACGAGGTGCGCTTCCAGCCGAAGGAGGGCATCGCGGCGGCGCCCTTCGACGGCAATGCCGGCGTCGTCGTGCTCGATACCAAAGTGACGCCGGAACTGGAGCGCGAGGGGCTCGCCCGCGATTTCATCCGCCTGGTTCAGGTCGCCCGCAAGGACGCCGGCTTCAACGTCGCCGACCGCATCGCCATCGCGGTCAAGGCCGGACCGGCGTCGGCGGCGGCCATCGACGCCCATCTCGACACGATCAAGCACGAGACGCTTGCCGTCTCGCTCGACAAGACCGGCGCGGCGCCGGCGGGTACCGTGTCGGAAGGCAAGCTCGGCGACGAGGCGATTTCGATCGGCGTCAGCGTCGCGGCGTAGGCGGCGAGGCCTTGCCCTTCGTCATGGCCGGGCCTGTCCCGGCCATCCACGCATGTCTTTCCTATCCCCCATTCGGGGATAACCCGGCAACTTATCCCCCTCGCCGAAACCTGTGAGACAATGCCCGCATCCTCGCTCAATGAGGGGCGCCGACCGGTGGCGACCTGAAGGTGGAGCGGGGTGCGGTGTCCGCCGTTTTCGCTTACGCAAAGCGACAGCGGCGGAGGCCCGGAAGCCCGCCAGCGGGGGGTCACACCTCCGCCGCGCTCATGCCTCCAAAGGGCAGCGCTACAGGCAGGCGAGGGTCAGCCACGGAGCAGACGGGGAGGGAAACCTCCAACGGTGCCGTGGTGGTCTAGAGGTCGGTCGTCCGGATGGAGCCGCCTCGCCTTCGTCTCGGCCCAGGCGGGGCCGGCGCAAAAACCGCCGCGGCGGGCGCTCGGCAGAGCGCCACCCAACGGACTACCCGAGCAGGCACTCTTCGAGCGCCCGCCACCCCCTCATGCCTCAAGGGCACGAGGGAGCGTTCTTTGAAATGGTGATCCACCCGGAGCCACCGGCTTGCGGGAATGCGAGGTCGTGTCCGAATCCGTCCGGTCCCCTCTCCCCATGGGAGAGGTTGGATGCCCGGTCGGAGCGGGCGTGACCGCGGAGAGGCTGCGCGGCGGCCGCTACGTCTTCCGCCCGACCAGCGTCCAGCTTGCCGGGATGAGCAGCGCCGCCAGCACCACCTTCAGGGCGTCGCCGAACAGGAACGGCGCGACGGCGCCGGCAAACGCCTTGGCCGCGCCGATGCCCATGGCGCCGTTCGACAGATGCGCGAACCATGCGAGCCAGGCGAAGCCGATGGCGAACTGCACGACGACGGCGAGGAGCATCGCCGCGCCGAGGCGCAGCGGCGAGCGGTCCCAGCCGCGGTCGGCGGCATAGCCGACGATCGCCGCCACCAGCACCCAGCTCATGATGAAGCCGGCCGTGGGGCCGAGCAGATAGGCCGGGCCGGCGCCGGCACCGGCGAAGACCGGCAAGCCCGCGAGGCCTTCGGCGATGTAGGCGATGAGCGTCGCCACGCCCAGCCGCGATCCGTAGGCGGCGCCGATCAGCAGGACCGCCAGCGTCTGCAGGGTCAGCGGCACCGGCCAGAACGGCACGCTCACCCGCGCCGAAATCGCCAGGATCGCGGTGCCGGCAAGGACCAGAACGATGGCCTGTACGGTGCGGTTGACGGTGTCCGGCCAGATGGCGGTGGCGAGTGCGCGCGAAGCTGTGGTTGACGGCATGGAACGACCCCGAAGCGTGGAAAAACCTCGCCGTTGCTATAGGGGCAATCGCGCCGGGCGACAAGCGAGGCGCAGAATCCGCTTGTCACTCCCGGACGCTCCGCTACAGATGCCGGCCATGAG
The DNA here is from genome assembly GCA_963822975.1 of uncultured Alphaproteobacteria bacterium. Taxonomy (GTDB): domain Bacteria; phylum Pseudomonadota; class Alphaproteobacteria; order Rhizobiales; family Kaistiaceae; genus CAVSRC01. Next base: position 70,357 of record CAWGJV010000013.1, on the reverse strand, counting down.
CAAGGAACAGAGCCTCCAGGCCATCCTCACCGCCGCGCCGGTCGTTCCGGTGCTCACCATCGAAGACCGCAAGATCGCCGTGCCGCTCGGCAGGGCGCTGGTGGCCGGCGGGCTGACGGCGCTGGAAGTGACGCTGCGCACGCCCGCCGGGCTCGACTGCATCCGCGCGATCGCGGCCGAGGTGGAGGGCGCCAGTGTCGGCGCCGGTACCGTGCTCGATGCGCGCCAATATCAGGAGGCCGCCAAGGCGGGAGCGACGTTCGTGGTGAGCCCCGGCGCCACGCCGGGATTGATCGCCGCCGGCAAGGACAGCGCGGTGCCGTTCCTTCCCGGCGTCGCCAGCGCCGGCGAGGCGATGACGCTCGCCGAGGCCGGTTTCACGACGCTGAAGTTCTTTCCCGCCGAGCCGGCCGGCGGGCTTTCCTACCTCAAGGCGCTGGCGGCCCCGCTGCCGGCGATCCGCTTCTGCCCGACCGGCGGCGTCACGCTCAAGAACGCGCCGGCCTATCTGGCGCTCGCCAATGTGATCTGCGTGGGCGGTTCGTGGGTGGCGCCGGCCGAGGCGCTCGCCGCCGGCGATTGGGGGCGGATTACCGCGCTGTCGCGCGAGGCGGCGGGGCTGGCGGCCTGATCCTGCGGCGCCCGCTTTCGGCGGCCGGAAATCATTCCGGTTGACACAACGCAAGGTCCACCGGACGCTCCCGAAGCTAGAAGAAGCGCAGGGAGCGACGCGCGTTGCCCCGATGCCATGTGGAGGGAAGTCCATGAAACGTATTGCTATCGCCGCGGCAGCGCTTCTGTTGTCGGCTCCGGCCTTTGCCGCCGGTGCGTGCGATCCCGGTGAAGTCGTCATCAAGTTCAGCCATGTGGTTGCCCCGACCGGCAATCCCAAGGGTGAGGCGGCGACCGAGTTCGCCGACCGCGTCAACACCGAGATGAACGGCAAGGCCTGCGTCGAGGTCTACCCGAGCTCGCAGCTCTTCGACGACGACAAGGTGCTCGAGGCGATGATCCTCGGCGACGTCCAGCTGGCGGCGCCGTCGCTGTCCAAGTTCGAGCAATACACGCTGGTCTTCCGCCTCTTCGACCTTCCCTTCGTCTTCGACGACATCGCCGCGGTCGACCGCTTCCAGAAATCCGCCGACGGCCAGAAGATGCTGACGTCGATGCATGACAAGGGCCTCATCGGCCTTGGCTTCTGGCACAACGGCATGAAGCAGATGTCGGCCAACAAGCCGCTCCTGCTGCCGTCGGACGCCAAGGGCCTCAAGTTCCGCATCCAGCCCTCCGACGTCCTCCAGGCGCAGTTCGAGGCGCTCGGCGCCGTGCCGCAGAAGCTCGCCTTCTCGGAGGTCTATGGCGCGCTGCAGACCGGCGTCGTCGACGGCCAGGAGAACACCTATTCCAACATCTACACGCAGAAGTTCTTCGAGGTGCAGGACGGCATCACCGAAACCAATCACGGCGTGCTCGACTATCTGCTGGTGACGTCCGCCGAGTTCTGGGACGGGCTGAAGCCGGATGTGCGCGACCAGCTCGGCACGATCCTGGGCGAAGTGACCGACAAGTGGAATGCCAAGGCGGGCGAGGTGAACGCGGCGGCGAAGGCGAAGATCGTCGCCGCCGGGACGACGATCCGCACCCTCGATGCCGACCAGCGCGCTCAGTGGAAGGCGGCGATGAAGCCGGTGTGGGCGAAGTTCTCCGACCAGATCGGTCAGGACGTCATCGACGCGGCGCTTGCCGCCAACAAGGGCAGCTAGGCGCGACCAACCAATGGCAGTCACCCGGCGGCAACCGCCGGGTGACTGCCGATTGACGGCGGCTCCGGCCGGTTGGTCCGGGCGGAGGGGATGGGGCCTGCCATGAAAGCCTTCCGCAGAGTTATCGGACGCCTCGAGGAGTTGGTCATCGCGCTTCTGCTGGCGGCGATGACGATCGTCACCTTCAGCCAGGTGATCGCGCGCTACGTCTTCAACTCGGGCTGGTCCTCGGCGCTGGAACTGACCACGATCATGTTCGCCTGGCTCGTTCTGTTCGGCGCGAGCTACGCCATGCGGATCGGGGCGCATCTCGGCGTCGACGTGCTGATCCGCCTGCTGCCGGTGCCGGTCTTCCGGGCGATGGCGGTGTTCGGCGCGCTGGTCTGCATCGTCTACGCGGCGATCCTGTTCTACGGCGCTTGCGGCAACCCGTTCGTCACCGGCAAGCTCTGCGGCGCCGGCTATGTCGGCAAGATGTACGCGGTCGGCCTGAAGACCGTCGATCTCCACTGGCCGCGCTGGGCGGTCTATTCGATCCTGCCGATCGGCATGGCGCTGTTCGCGCTCCGCGCCGGCGAGGCGGCCTACATGATCCTCAAGGGCCGGCGGGACGGACTGGCGGCGGGCCACGAGGCGGAGGATCTGCTGCGCGAGCAGGGTGGCGCGACCGAAACGCCGCCCGCCGGACCGGTGGCTCGCTGATGGAGACGCTCATCCTCTTCGTGATGGTGCTGGCCATGCTGGCGATCGGCGTGCCGATCGCCGTGTCGCTCGGCCTGTCGAGCCTCGTCATCATCATCTTCTTTTCCAACGACTCGCTCGCCTCGATCGCGCTCAAGTTCTACGAGTCCACCCAGCACTACACGCTGCTCGCCATCCCCTTCTTCGTGCTCGCCTCCAACTTCCTGTCGACCGGCGGCGTGGCGCGGCGCATCATCCGCTTCGCGGTGGCGAGCGTCGGCCATCTGCGCGGCGGGCTGGCCATCGCCAGCGTCTTCGCCTGCATGCTGTTCGCGGCGCTGTCGGGCTCGTCGCCGGCGACCGTGGTCGCCATCGGCACCATCGCCATCGCCGGCATGCGCGAGGTCGGCTACTCGAAGGAGTTCGCCGCCGGCGTGATCGCCAATGCCGGCACGCTCGGCATCCTGATTCCGCCGTCGATCGTCATGGTGGTCTATTGCGCCGCGACCGACGTGTCGGTCGGCCGCATGTTCCTCGCCGGCGTGGTTCCGGGGCTGGTCGCCGGGCTGATGCTGATGACCGGCATCTATGTCGCCGCGCGCATCAAGGGCCTGCCGGCGCAGCCCTTCGCCGGGTTCGGCGAGATCGTCACGGCGGCGGGGCAATCCGCCTTCGGCCTGTTCCTGGTCATCATCATCCTCGGCGGCATCTATGGCGGCATCTTCACGCCGACCGAGGCGGCGGCGGTGGCGGCGGTGTACGCATTCATTGTCGCGGTTTTCGTCTATCGCGACATGGGGCCGCTGGTCGGCGTCGCCTGGCGGAAGCCGGACGAGCCGATCGGCCGCGCCGTCGTCCGCAACCTGGCGGTCACGGCGATCCGCCTCATCCCGGCCTGCTACCATCGCGACACGGTCAAGGTGCTGGTCGATTCGGCGCGCACCACGATCATGCTGATGTTCATCATCGCCAACGCGCTGCTCTTCGCTCACGTGCTGACCACCGAGCGCATTCCGCAAACGATCACCGACTGGATGATCGGCGCGGGCTTCAACTGGTGGACCTTCCTGATCGCGGTGAACGTGCTCCTGCTGCTCGGCGGCCAGTTCATGGAGCCGTCGGGGCTGCTCCTGATCGTGGCGCCGCTGGTCTTCCCGATCGCCATCCGCCTCGGCGTCGACCCGATCCATCTCGGCATGATCATGGTGGTCAACATGGAGATCGGCATGGTCACCCCGCCGATCGGCCTCAATCTGTTCGTCACCTCGGGGATCACCGGCATGAGCCTGGTGCAGGTCGTGCGCGCGGCCATGCCGTTCGTCGCCATTCTGCTCCTGTTCCTGGTGCTGGTGACCTACACGCCGGTGTTGTCGACCTGGCTGCCCTACGCGCTGATGGGGCCGGAACTGGTGACCCGCTGACCCCGGGGGGCGATCTGCCGCGCCCTTGCAATCTGGCCGTTTCCGAGTCATAGGTTTTTGGTTCGGGCACTGTAACCCCGGAGACTGGAAAACGTCGCGTGGGCAAAAAGCTCCGCGGGTCTTGGGAATTCCCCTGGCCGTCTCGATAAGACGCTTTGCTTCCTTTCCCCGATCAACAAGCTGCCGACGACGTGCGGGCGTGCGAGCGCCCATCATGACCACAGGGAAAAGGATATCCCAATGCGCCAGACTGGCACCGTGAAGTTCTTCAACTCCTCCAAAGGCTTCGGCTTCATCACCCCGCAGGGCGGCTCCAAGGACGTGTTCGTCCACGTGAGCGCGCTCGAGCAGGCCGGAATCAGCCACCTGACCGACGGCCAGCAGGTCTCTTTCGAGGTCGAGCCGGACAAGATGGGCAAGGGCCCGAAGGCCGTGAAGCTCCAGCTCGCCTAGAGCTCGCCAGCGCCGCAGCACATCTTGCGGCCTGCCTGAAGTGATACGGACGCCGCCGGCCCTGCCGGCGGCGTTTCGCGTTTCGGAGGAGGGACGTCTGCGCGCCCCTTGCGCGCAAGAATCAGAAAGGCGCCGTTTGGGTCGCCCCAATCGACGCCTCCCTGATCGATCGCCATGCCGTCAGCAGCCTCGCCCGAGAGCTGGGCGCTGTCGGCGGCGAGCCGATGCGTGATCGCCGTTGCGTTCCCGTTGCCGGGACCTTCCGTCGATCACCCGGTGCGCTGCCTTGCGGCTTCGCCCGGACCACCTTCCAGCACACACGCCACATTGCTGCAGCGATATGCCTTTCAGTGGCGCCGCGGGGCATTCCGGCCTTTCCCTGCTTTCGCCTGGCCGCCGGCGCGGTCCGCGGAAACCAGCCTCGGACGTTCGACTTTGCCCTTGCCGAACTCGACTGGCCCTTTGCGGTGAGATCATCATTGCCGAGCGCAGCCGGAATCGAAAGCGTCGAATCCGGGGTCTGGGATTTCCGGGGATAACGGGAATCGACCGGCAAGACGGATGGCCATTGCGAACGACTCGGTCCCTGCGCTGCCGGCCTCGCCAGTCCGCGCGAGAGGCGATAGCCTGCGTAACGAAGTGTCGCCGCGGCAGCGGCTCAGGATCGGGAAGCCCGCCAGTGACCTACAGGCCATTCGCGCCGCAAGGAACCGCCGCGGTTGCGCCGCCGGTGGCGCGCCATCCCTGCCCGGTGGAGGCGCGGCCCTACGTGCTCGCCGCCACCATCATCGCCTCGGCGATGGCCTTCATCGACTCGACCGTGGTCGGCATCGCCGTGCCGGCGATCCAGAAGGATCTGTCGGCCGATATCGTCGCCATGCAATGGGTGGCCAACGCCTACGCTGCTGATGCTCGGCGCGCTGATCCTGGTCGGCGGCGGCCTCGGCGACCGGGTCGGCCGGCGACGCTGTGTTCCTGGCCGGAATCGTCTTGTTCACGGTCGCCTCGCTGCTCTGCGCCATCGCGCCGACCGTGGAAGTGCTGATTGCCGCCCGCACCCTTCAGGGAATCGGCGCCGCACTGCTGGTGCCGCAGAGCCTCGCGACTCATCTCGGCCAACTTCCCGAAGGACGTGCGCGGCCGGGCAATCGGCACCTGGGCGGCGGCCTCGGCGATCACCACTGCGCTCGGGCCCGCCGATCGGCGGGTTTCTCATCGACCTCCTGTCGTGGCGGGCGGCGTTCTGGATCAACCTGCCGCTGGCGGCGATCGCGGTATGGCTCACCTGGCGCTTCGTGCCGGAGAGCCGCGACGAGGGCGAGGCGGGCGGCATCGACTGGACCGGTGCGGCGATCGCGGTGGTTGCCTTCGGCGCGCTGACCTACGGCCTGAGCGCGATCTCGGAAGGGCAGGTGAGCCCCGCCCTCATCGCCGGGGCGATCGTCGCCGGCCTGATCGGCATTGCCGGCTTTCTGTTCGTCGAGCGTGCCGCCGCCAACCCGATCATGCCGCCCGACATGTTCCGCTCGAAGGTCTTCACCAGCGTCAACATCGTCACCGTATTCCTCTACGGGGCGCTCGGCGGCGTTCTGTTCCTGCTGCCCTTCGACCTGCTGGCGCGGCGCGGGCTGAGCGCCGCCGCCGCGGGGCTGCTGCTACTGCCCTTCGGCCTCATCATCGGGGTGTTCTCCCGCCTGACCGGCGGGCTGGCCGACACCTATGGGCCGCGGTTCTTTCTGGTCGCCGGTCCATTGATGGTCGGCCTTGGCTGTGTCGGCTATGCGCTCAACCTGGAGAATATCTGGATCGGGGTCGAGCTTGCCCGTCGTGCTGGTCGCCGGCGGCATGGCGCTCGCGGCCTCGCCGCTGACCACGGCGGTGATGAACGCCGCGCCCGAGGGCAAGTCCGGCGCTGCCTCCGGCATCAGCAACGCGGCGAGCCGGCTTTCCGGCGTTCTGGCCATCGCCCTTTTCGGCGCGACCGCGGGCGTGATCTTCGGGCTGGCCGCGCCGGCCGGTGCGCGCTTCGGCATCATCCCGCCCGTTGGCAGCGCCGAACGCGACGTCATCGAAGCGGCGTTCCGGTCGGCCTATTCGGCGGCGATGATCTTCGCCGCCGCCTGGTGCTTCATCGCTGCGGCGATCTCCTTCGTCACGCTCAAGGGCACGGCGCCGCCAAAGGCGGCGCAGCCGTCCCGGTCCGCGAAGCCGGCTGCATGAAGCCGTGGTTCTTCCGACCGGCGGAGCAGGATCTTTCGGCCCGCGCCTCATCCTCCAGTGGAGAATTCAGCCGCCGGCTCAGACATCGATTCAGGTTCGCGGGAAAACGTGAATCGCCTGAATCACATAGCCGCGGTTGCTGAAGCGCGGTCGGCTCAGGTATTTCGTCCGAGAAACTCCGCCATCCGCTCGATCGCGCGCATGATGTTCTCCGCCGAATTGGCGTAGGACAGGCGCATGTAGCCCTCGGCAAGGATGCCGAAATCCGGGCCGCCGATCGTGGCGACGCCGGCCTTCTCGAGCAGTTCGGCGGCCAGCGTCTTGGCCTTGTAGCCGGTGCCGGCAATGTTCGGGAAGGCGTAGAAGGCGCCCTTGGGCGTGATGCAGGAAACGCCGGGCAGGCGGTTCAGTTCGTCGACGACGATCTTCCGCCGCTTGTCGAATTCGGCGACCATCTCGCCGACCGACTCCTGCGGGCCGGTGAGCGCGGCGAGGCCGGCGAATTGCGCCGACGCGTTGACGCAGGACCACGCGTTGACGGCGAGTTTGCGCACGTGGTCGTAGAGCGGTTCGGGCCAGACCGAATAGCCCATGCGCCAGCCGGTCATGGCGTAGGTCTTCGACCAGCCGTCGAGCAGGATGACACGATCGCGAATCTCCGGATAGGAGAGCAGCGAGACGTGCTCGAGGCCGTCATAGGTCATCTGGCCGTAGATCTCGTCGGAGAGGATGGCGACGTCGGGGAAGCGGGCGAGGCCGGCGACCAGCGCGTCGATCTCGGCCTTGGGCGTCACGCCGCCGGTCGGGTTGGCGGGCGAGTTGAGGATGATCAGCCGCGTCTGCGGCGTGATCAGGGCGAGCGTCTCCTCGGCCGAGAAGGCGAATCCGTTCGCTTCGCGGATCGGGATCGGCACCGGCCGCGCGCCGGTGAATTCGATCATCGAGCGATAGATGGGGAAGCCGGGATCGGGATAGAGGATGTCGGCGCCGGGTTCGCCGAACATGGCGATGGCGGCGAACATGGTGATCTTGCCGCCGGGCACGACGATCACCTGATCGGGCGACACCTCGACGCCGAGGCGGCGATGGATGTCGGCGGCGACCGCCTCGCGCAGCGGCAGGATGCCGGTCGCCGGGGTGTAGCCGTGATGGCCGTCGCGCAGCGCCTTGACCGCCGCCTCGACGATGTGGTCGGGCGTGCGGAAGTCGGGCTGGCCGATGCCCAGATTGACGATGTCGCGCCCTTGCGCGGCGAGTTCGGTCGCCCGGGCGAGCACGGCGAAGGCGTTTTCCTCGCCGATCCGGTCGAACCCGGCAATGGTGTGAAGCAAGGCGGTTCCTCAGGCAGGGTTGTCATTGATCTTGCGGGGAGATTAGGCGCATAAATCCTCGCGAAATCAAACCTGTTCGGGCCGGTCCGTCCGGCTCGTGAAAAAGCAGGTGTTCGGGGGGAACGCCAATGGCGACGGTTGCCGAAAAACGCCGGACGTTCCGGGCCCTGCATGCGAGCGGCTGTTTCGTCATGCCCAACCCGTGGGACGTGGGCACGGCGCGCTACCTGCAACACCTCGGTTTCAAGGCGCTGGCGACGACCAGCTCCGGCGCCGCGTGGAGCCTCGGTCATGCGGATGGCGACGTGCCGCTCGACCTGATGCTCGACCATTTTCGCACGATCGCCGAGGCGAGCGACGTGCCGGTGAACGCGGATTTCACGAACGGATATGGCGAAACGCCGGATGCCGTCGCCGCGAACGTTCGCCGCTGCATTGCGACCGGCGTGGCCGGCATATCGATCGAGGATCAAATTCCGCGAACCACGGCGCTGTACGACTTCGACCTCGCGGTCGAGCGCATGAAGGCGGCGCGCGCGGCGATCGACGCCGAGGGTGGCGACACCTTGCTCGTGGGGCGCTCGGAATGCTTTGTGGTCGGCCACCCGGATCCGCTCAAGGAAACGATCCGCCGCCTCGTTGCCTTCGCCGAGGCCGGCGCCGATTGCCTCTATGCGCCGCATCTGAAGACGTCGGAGCAGATATCCGCGGTTGTCGGGGCGGTCATGCCGAAGCCGGTCAATGTGCTCGCCATCGGCCTCGGCGGACTGACCGTCGCGGCGCTGGCGGACCTCGGCGTGCGGCGGATCAGCGTCGGCGGCGTCATGGCGCGGATGGCCTGGGCCGGGTTGCAGCGGGCCGCCACGGAGATCGCCGAGCGTGGGTCCTTCTCCGCGTTCGACGATGCGGCTCCCGGCGGGCCGCTCGACGCGTTCTTTGCCGTCGATGCGAAGCGGAGGCCCAGGTGACGGCAAGCGCCGACAATGCTTTGCCCGTCGGCGAGGTTGTCGACGCCACGCCGGCGGAGCGGCCGGGGGCCGTGCGCCTGGACGGGCGTTTCTGCCGCATCGAGAAGCTCGACCTGATCCGCCACGCGGAATCGCTGTGGTCGGCGGTGAAAGGGCATGACGCGCTGTGGACCTATATGGCCTACGGTCCGTTTCGCGACGAGGCGACGTTCCTCACCTGGATCGAGGAACGCGCCGTGCTGCTCGATCCGTTCGCCTATGCGGTGGTCGACAAGGCTGACGACCGCGCCAAGGGCATCGTCACGCTGATGGAGATTCGCCCCGCCATGCGGGTCATCGAGATGGGCAGCATCGTCTATGCGCCGATGCTGCAGCGGACGGCGGCGGCGACCGAGGCGCAATACCTCATGGCGCGCTATGCCTTCGACGACTTGCGCTACCGGCGCTATGAATGGAAATGCGACGCGCTCAACGCGCCGTCGCGGCGGGCGGCGGCGCGCCTCGGCTTCACCTACGAGGGCACGTTCCGGCAGCACATGATCGTCAAGGGGCGCAACCGGGACACCGCCTGGCATTCCATCACCGACGGTGAGTGGCCTTCGGTCAAGGCGGCCTTCGAGGCGTGGCTGGCGCCGGACAATTTCGACGCGGAAGGACGACAGAAACAGGGCCTCGTGGCTCTGCGCAAATAGACGAGGAAAGGAAAGCCGGGAAATGGACAGACTGAAAGGCAAGCGTGCGTTTCTGACCGCGTGCGGCGCCGGCATCGGCCGGGCCACGGCGCTGGCGTTTGCGGCGGAGGGGGCGCACGTGATCGCGACCGACCTCAAGCCGGACCTGATGGCCGACCTCAAGGATCAGGGCGTCGCCGAGACCCATGCCCTCGACGTGCGCAACAGCGATGCGGTCAGGGCGATTGCCGCCCAGGTCGGGCCCGTCGACGTGCTGTTCAACTGCGCCGGCTTCGTCCACCACGGGACCGTGCTCACCACATCGGAGGACGACTGGGACTTTTCCTTCGACCTCAACGTCAAGTCGATGCACCGCACGATCCACGCCTTCCTGCCCGGCATGCTCGACAAGGGCGGCGGGTCGATCGTCAACGTATCGTCGGGCGCTTCGTCGGTGCGCGGCATCCCCAACCGCTATGTCTACGGCACGTCCAAGGCGGCCGTGATCGGTTTGACCAAGTCGGTAGCGGCCGATTTCATCCGCCAGGGCGTGCGCGCCAATGCAATCTGCCCGGGCACGATCCAGTCGCCGTCGCTCGACGGACGGATCGCCGAACAGGCGAAGACCCAGGGCAAGCCGGTCGACGAGATCCGTCAGGCCTTCATCAATCGCCAGCCGATGGGGCGTCTCGGCACGGCGGAAGAGATCGCCTGGCTGGCGGTCTATCTCGCCTCCGACGAATCCAGCTACACCACCGGTCAGATCCACCTCGCCGACGGCGGCTTCGCGCTCTAGGCGGCGGCCTACGGAGCCTCCCATGCACATTCTCATCATCGGCGCCGCCGGCATGATCGGCGCCAAGCTCACCAAACGGCTGGTCGCCGATGGCGGGCTCGCCGGCAAGGACATCGACAAGCTGAGCCTGGTCGATTGGGTCGGGCCGACACCGCCGACCGGCGTGTCGTTCAAGGTCGAGACCAGGGACGCCGACCTCGCCACGCCCGGCGTGGCGGAGGACCTCGTCGGGTCGCGGCCGGACGTGATCTTCCACCTTGCCGCGATCGTCTCGGGTGAGGCGGAGGCCGATTTCGAGAAAGGCTATCGCGTCAATCTCGACGGCACGCGCATGCTGTTCGAGGCGATCCGCAAGGTCGGTGGCGGCTATTGTCCGCGGGTGGTCTTCACCTCGTCGATCGCGGTGTTCGGGGCGCCGTTTCCCGAGGCCATCGGCGACGAATTCTTCCGCACACCGCTGACCTCCTACGGAACGCAGAAGGCGATCGACGAATTGCTGCTCGCCGACTACACGCGGCGCGGCTTCATGGACGGCATCGCCATCCGCCTGCCAACCATCTGCGTCAGGCCGGGCAAGCCCAACAAGGCGGCCTCGAGCTTCTTCTCGGGCATCATCCGCGAGCCGCTGGCCGGCCATGAAGCCATCCTGCCGGTCAGCGACAGCGTGCGTCATTGGCACGCCAGCCCGCGCTCGGCGGTGGGATTCCTGATCCATGCCGCCGGGCTCGACGGCGCGCGCCTGGGCGATCGCCGCTATCTGTCGATGCCCGGCGTGTCGGCGACCGTGGCGGAGCAGATCGCGGCGCTCGCCAAGGTCGCGGGCGATGCGGTGGCGAAGCGAATCCGCCATGAGCCGGACCCGGTGATCATGCGCATCGTCGAGGGCTGGCCGCGCAACTTCGCGCCCGACCGCGCCGTCGCGCTTGGCTTCCGTGCGGAAAAGACCTTCGAGGAGATCATCCGCGTTCACATCGAGGACGAACTCGGCGGGACCTGGGTCAAATAGCCGTCAGGTGCGCGGCTTCCACGGCGTCTCGGGGACCGGCGTCAGCGGTTTGCCGGCGGTGAACCAGCTCACGAGATTGTCGACGCAGAGCTGGCCCATGCCGTCGCGGGTATAGACCGACGCCGAGCCGACGTGGGGAAGCAGCACCGCGTTGGGCAGCGCCATCAATTCGGCGGGGACGTTCGGCTCGTCGGCGAAGACGTCGAGGCCGGCCGCCAGGATGGTGCCGTCCCTGAGCGCGGCGATCAGCGCCGCCTCGTCGACGGCGCTCCCCCGGCCGACATTGACGAAGATGCCGCGCGGTCCGAGCGCCTTGAAGATCGCCGCGTCGATCATTCTGGCCGTGGCGGTGCCGCCCGGCAGGACGGAGACAATCGTATCGACGGCTGTCGCCATGTCGGCGAGGCTGGCGAAGTGGCGGTAGGGGATGTCGTCGCGCTTGTGGCGGTTGTGATAGACGACCGGCACCTGCATGGCGTCGAGGCGGCGGGCAATGGCAATGCCGATCCGGCCGAGGCCGGCGATGCCGACGGTGCGGTCGCGCATGGTCGCCGCGGTCAGCGGGTAGGTGCCGTGGCGCGGCCAGTTGCCGGCGCGCAGATAGCGTTCCGCGGCCGAGAGTTCGCGCGCGGTCATCAACAACAGGCCCAGCGCGGTGTCGGCGACCTCTTCGGTCAGCACGTCGGGGGTGTTGGTGACGACGATGCCGCGCTCGGCCGCGGCGGCCAGATCGATGCCGTCATAACCGACGCCGAAATTGGCGATGATCTCCAGCTTCGGCAGGCCTTCGATCACCTTGCGGTCGATGGCGAAGTGGCCGCCGCGGGCGAGGCCAAGCGCCTTCGCCGCCACCTCCGGCGGAACAGCTTCGTGGTGGTCCACCCGGTGGATCGCGAAGGCTTCGTCAAGCGCGGCGCTGGTCCTGGCCGGCAGGTCGCCAGCGGCAATGACATCAATCTTGGGCAAGGTTCGTTCTCCGGGGTGGGACACAGACTTTATCGCCGCTCGCCGTCATCGCAAGGCGCCGGTCAGCGATCGCGGCGGACGCGCTCGCGGTAAAGAGCGTAGAGGCCGCTGGCGACGATCAGGCCGGCGCCGATCAGCGTGTTCGGTCCGGGCAGATCGCCGAAGGCGAGGTAGCCGAAGGTCACCATCCAGATCAGCTGGGTGTAGGTGAACGGCGCCAGCACGGTTGGCGGCGCGTCACGGTGGGCGGCGATCAGGAACCAGTGGCCAATGCCGCCGCAAAGCCCGGTGCCCACCAGCGCCGCGGCGACCAGCCAGGTCGGCGGCAGAACGCCGATTGGAGGCAGGGCCGGGGTCAGGGCAACCGTCGCCAGCGCCGAGGCGTAGATGAGCATGCCGGCGGGGCTATCCGTCGCCGACAGCCTGCGCGTCGTCAACGAGTAGCCGGCGTAGCAGAGAGCGGCGCAGACGGACAACAGCGCAGCCGGGTTGAAATGCGACGGCTCGGGCTGGACGATGATCAGCACGCCGACGAAGCCAACGGCAACCGCCGCCCAGCGGCGCGGCCCCGGCCACTCGCCGAGAATGGGGCCGGCAAGCGCGGTTGCCAGCAGCGGCCCGGCGAACATGATCGATCCGGTCTCGGCGAGCTGCAGGTAGCGGATGGCGAAGAAGTTGAGGACCGTCGAGCCGAGCAGGAAGATGCCGCGCCAGAACTGGAGCCATGGACGCCTGGTGATGTAGTCCGGCAGATGTCGCCACGGCCTCAGAACCGCGATCGCGAAGACCAGATTGAAGAAATAGCGCGCCCACGCGATCTCGATCGACGGGACAAAGCGGACCGCGTATTTCGCGCAGGTGTCGAGAAGGGCGAAGCAGAATACCGCCGCCAGAATCAGCCCGATGCCGCGCACGCGCACGGCGGTCTCTTCAGGGGTGAGCGGTGAAAGTCGCGCGGTCAAAAGCGGCATCCGGGGGCCGATCCGAGGGCTCGGATCGGCCAGGGCGATTGCAGAACGTCAGTAGGTGGCGCGACCGCCGGAGATGTCGAACGTGGCGCCGGTCGTGAAGGAGCACTCGTCGGATACCATGAAGGCCACCATTGCGGATATCTCCTCGACGGTGACGAAACGACCGCGCGGGATCTTGGCGAGCATGTAGTCGATATGGGCCTGGGTGACCTGCTCGAGGATGCGGGTGTTGGCGGTGACCGGCGCGATGGAATTGACCGATATGTTGCTGCCGGCGGTCTCCTTGGCGAGCGACTTGGTGAGCGCGATGACGCCGGCCTTGGAGGCCGAGTAGGCCGAGGCGGTCGGGTTGCCTTCCTTGCCGGCGATCGAGGCGATGTTGGCGATGCGGCCGTAATTGCGGGCGACCATGCCGCCGACGAAGGCGCGGCAACAGAGGAACTGGCTGCGCAGGTTGATGCGGATGACACGGTCCCATTCGTCGACCGGATGGTCGGCGACGTTGACGTTCTGGCCGGCGACGCCGGCGTTGTTGACGAGGATATCGACCTCGCCGAGCCGGCTCACGGTTGCGGCGCGAGCGGCATCGACCGCCTTGTCGTCACCGACGTCCACGGCGACGGCGACGACCTTGCCACGGGCGGCGAGTTCGCTGGCCGCCGCGTCGGCCAGTGGCTGGTCACGGTCCCAGATGGCGACGGCGGCGCCACCGTCGACGAGGCGCTCGACCACGGCGCGCCCGATGCCCTGGGCACCACCGGTGACGACCGCGACGCGGCCGGTGAAATCATACTTTATCGGCACGGGAAGACCTGCTGGCTGGTATCGGGGGCCGGATGTTAGTCCGCCGATGCGGTCGCCGGCAAATGCAGCGGCCGGAGGCCGGGTTCAGCCCGCCGCGACCTCGTCGGAATCGGCGTCATCGGCCTCGGCAGGCTGGCCGTTCCGGGCGGTGCCGAGGTTGCGTTCCACCTGGCGCAGCAGCTTGCGCAGCCGCTTGCGGTCCTTTTCGTCGATGTCGCCGAGCGCGGTTTTCTCGATCCGCTTCCACAGCTTGTCGATCATGGCGATGGCGTGCTGGCCACGCTCGGTGAGAAACACCTGGGCCTGACGTCCATCGCCGGGTGAGGCACGTCGCTCGACATAGTCCTGCGCCGCCAGCCGGCTGATCATCTTGGTGACCGTCGGCGGCTGCACGCCAAGGGCTGCGGCGAGGTCGCTCATCGACATGCCGTCGGTCGTGGCGAGGGCCTTGAGGAGGGTTTCCTGGCCGGAATGGAGGTTGATGCGGGACAACTGGCCGCCGGCCCGAACCCGGTAGGCGTGAGCCGCCTGGGCGAGTCTGTAGGTGACAGTCCGGCGATGGTCGAAGCCCATGAATTTAGGGACCTAACCAATGAACATGTCGGCTGTATGACAGTCGGCCAGCGCCGTCGGGCGTCCGGCTAGAAGGCGCGCATCTCCCGCGACACCTTTTCCAGGAAGGCGGTGCGGACCGCGTGGCTGTTGCGGTTCATGTCGTAGAGGGCGAGGTAGCGGCTCTTGGCTGTCGGGTGAACGACGGCGCGCAGTGCCCGTTTGACGACCTTGCGCGGCGGGTCGCCCATCAGCGTCGCCCGCCAGCGGTCGCCGCCATAGGTGACGACGGCGCCGAGCTTGCGGATGTTGTGCAGGTTCGGCCAGGTGCGGCCATGGGCGAGGCGGAACGACACGCCGGGCAGGAAGACGCGGTCGAAGAAGCCCTTGAGGATCGCCGGGTAGCCGAAATTCCAGACCGGGAAGTTGAGGACCAGCGCCTCGGCGGCGCGGACGCGGTCGACATAGCCCTGAACCGGCTTCGTGCATGCGTCAATGTCGTGATAGTTCAGCCGCTCGTCGCGCGACAGAACCGGATTGAAGCCCTCGGCGTAGAGGTCGCAATCGTCCACTTCGTGGCCGCCGGCCCTCAGGTTGTCGACGACGGCGTGGTGGAGCGCGGCGCCGAAGCTTGAACTCGACCGGGTGGGCGAAGAGAACGAGCGTGCGCATGGAGAGCCGTCTATTCGATCGGGAGACGTGAGGCGCCGGCAAGCAGGCCGAGCAGGACGGGACCGTGCAGCAGCAACGCCAGGGGCATAAGGGTGAGCAGGGCGGGCGCCGCGTACCACCGTTCGGTGGAGGCGAGGCCGAGGAGCACGATCGAGAAGGGCAGGTTGATCAGCACCGCCGTCGCCAGGCCGGGCGAATAGCCGCGCAGTTTGATGGCGGCACCGACATGGGAAGCGACGTTGAGCAGCATGGTCGCCTGGACGGCGAGCAATGCGTAGCCGGCGACGCTACCGGGCGCGCCGAGGTCGCCGACGGCGGCAATCAGGAAGACGACAAGCGTGATTGCGATCAGCAGGACGGCGAACTGGTAATAGCCGACCTCGCCGACCAGCCGCCTGAGGCGGGCCGGCATCGCGGCGCGGGCGGCCGGCAGATAGCGCTTCATCATCAGCCCCTCTTCGAGATTGTGAGCGGCGAAGAGGGTCGGCACCAGCCAGAACAGGCCGGCGCGGGTGTTGAGCGCCATCATGGTCGTCGCCTCACTCGGCGGCCGCCTGCTGGAGACCGGGAAAGAGGTAGACCTTGTCGGAGTTGAGGTCGAAATCCGGGTTCTCCCAGGCGATCATCTTGCCCGGATTGAGCAGGCCCTTGGGGTCGGCTTCCTTCTTGAAGGCGAGCTGGACCGCATCCGTCTTCTTCATGCCGCCTTCCTCCAGCGTGTAGCGGTGCGGATTGAAGACGGGCACGCCGTTGTCCTCGTGCATGCGGATCAGTTCGTCGAGGCGTTCGTCGCTGGTGTAGCGCACCATCGGCAGGCCGGCGGCAACCAGTCTGCCGTCGAAGCGCACGAATTCGAGATGGCCGGGCATCTCGTCGCCGATCAGCTCGGTCATCTTCGCGACCGTGGCGATGTGGTTGGGGAAGCGGTGCTGGGTCTGCAGATAGGTGATGGTCGGATCGACGCGGATCGCGCGCAGCGTCGTGTGGTTCCAGGCCAGCTCGAAGACCGGCGGCAGGCCCTTCTTCTCCGCGTCGCTGGCCGTATCGGAGCGGAAGAGGATCTCTGCCTTCTCGCGCTTCGCCAGCGCCATGAACGGCGACATCGCGTGCGGCGCCACCATCAACAGGACGACCGAGAGTTCGCGGCGCAGGAACTTCTGGTGGCGGAGGAAATAGTCGTAGGGCGCCGGCGCGGCGACGGTCGCGACTTCCTTGAAGAGCAGGCCGTCCTCGTTGCCGATCAGCTCGGCGAAGCGCACGGCGTCGAGATAGTCCTCGTAGCCGACGATCACGTCGACCCAGTCATAGGCGGCGTCGAGCGGCACCTCGACCTCGGTGATGATGCCGTTGGTGCCGTAGGCGTGCATCACCTTGAGGAGGTTCCAGCCGTCGAGGGCGAGGGTGCGCGGCTCCGCCTCCATGGTGACGATGCGGGCGCTCAGCACGTTGCCGATGTTGCGCAGGCCGCCCCAGTTGATCGAGCCGACGCCGCCCGAGCCGCCGGCGATGAAGCCGGCAACCGAAGCGGTGTTGTAGGTGGAGGGGTGCATGCGCAGTTCCTGGCCGCTGGTCTTGCGCGTCTCCTTGTCGACATTGGCGAGAATGGCGCCCGGCTCGGTCACGACGCGGCCCGGCGCGATCGACTTGACCTTGTTCATGTCGGAGAGGCTGAGGACGACGCCGCCGGAGAGCGGCATGGCCTGGCCGTAATTGCCGGTGCCGGAGCCGCGCGGCGTCACCGGGATGCCGAGCGCGAAGCAGGCCTTGAGGACGCGGACGACTTCCGCCTCGCTCTTCGGCGAAACGATGATGTCGCCGGTGACATGGTCGAGCTGGCGCTTGAGCACCGGCGAGTACCAGTAGAAATCGCGGCTCTTCTGCTGGACGATCTTCGGATGGTCCTCGATCCGGATGCCATCGAGTTCGCGTTTGAGCCGTTCGATATCGTAGGGCGCGGTCATCGCTGCCTCATTCGGTCTGCATGATGTCGTCGAGTTCCCGGTAATCCGGGAGCGTGCGGTCGATTGCCTTGCCGGCGCGCAGCACCGTGCGGTCGGCCTGCGGGCGCGACAGCAGTTCGGTGAACGAACGGGCACGGAAGAGTACCAGATCGGCGGGGCGATCGGCGGAAATCACGCCGCGATCCGGGCGGCCGAGCACATCGGCGGGCGTCCGCGCGACGGCCGCCGGCCAGCGGTCGAAGGGATGGTCGAAATGCGCGATGCGCACCGCCTCCCGGAACACCTCGACCATGTCGAGGTCGCCATAGGCGTAGAACGGGTCGCGGGTATTGTCGGAGGCAACCGACACCGGCACGCCGCGGGCGGCGAATTCGTGCAGAAGCGTGATGCCGCGCCAGCGCGGCGTGCGCTCGGCGTAGCGATCCTGCAGATACATGTTGCACATCGGCAGCGACACCACGGCGATGCCGGCCTTGGCGACGCGCTCGAGCGTCTCTTCGGCCTCGGCGTCGGGCTGCACGGCGAGCGAGCAGCAATGGCCGACGACGATGCGGCCGGGAAATTCGGTGCGCAGCGCCGCGTCGGCGATGGCGCGCAGCGAGCGCGCATTGGGGTCATCGGTCTCGTCGACGTGGAAATCGAGGTCGAGGCCGCGGTTGGCGGCGCGATGCATCATCATTTCGACGGCGCGGTCGAGTTCGGGGATCATGAACGTGGCGGCGCCGAGCACGCCGCCGTGTTCGGCGACGGTGTCGACGACGGCATCGGCAAAATCGCCGTCGAGGAAGTCGCCGATGGCGAACAGCGACACCGCCTGCAGGTCGACACGGCCCGCCCAGCGGGCGCGCATCTCGGCGAAGACCGGCCAGGTGATCCGGTGCTGCTTGCCGGCGGAATCGAGATGGGTGCGCACAAGCGCGGTGCCATGCGCATGGGCCGCGCGCAGGGCGAAATCCATGCGCCGGGCCACGTCGCCGGCATGCCATTCGGTCTCGCGGTCGCGCTGCACGGCTTCCAGCGCCGAGGCGAAGGTGCCATCCGGGTTCCGCCGCCGCGGCCAGATGTGGCCCTTGTCGAGATGGGTGTGCATGTCGACGAAGCACGGCCAGACCATGCCGCGGTCGAGGTCGAGCTTCGCCAGGCGGGTCCGTCGCCCGGGCGGGTCGATGCGTTCGATCGCGCCGTCCCAGACGGTGATGTCGGCCCCGATCAGCCCGTCTTCGTCCGGTTTGCCGGCAAAGCCGTCGACGAGGGCCGCGGGCAGGGTGGCGTTCGCCAGGACGTAGCGTCTGTCGCGCGGAACCTTGGCGAAACCCTTGGCCATGCGTGCGACCCTAGTTTTCCCGCCGTACGGCGCTCTCGTGCCACTTCCTGAGCAGGAAGTAGGAGATCATGCTGGTCGCGAAAAAGATCAGCACGCCGGTGAAAGACAGCAGGACCAGCGCGGCGAACAGGCGCGGGATGTTGAGGCGATACTGCGATTCGAGCAGGCGGAAGGCGAGGCCCGAGCCGGCGCCGGCGGAGCCGGCAGCGAATTCGGCCACGACCGCGGCGATGAGGGCGAGGCCGCCGGCGATCTTGAGGCCGGCGAGGAAGTAGGGCAGCGCGTTCGGCAGCTTGAGGAGGAAGAGTGTCTGCCAGCGGCTGGCGCCATAGAGCTCGAACAGGTTGAGGAGATTGTGGTCGGTCGAGCGCAGCCCCTGTGTGGTGTTCGACAGGATCGGAAAGAAGGCAACGATCCACGCGCAGATGAGCAGCGCGGATTGCGTGGTCGGCGCATAGATCAGGATCAGCGGGGCGATGGCGACGATCGGCGTCACCTGCAGGATGACGGCATAAGGGTAGAGCGCCAGCTCGACCCACTTCGACTGCGCCATGAGGATCGCCAGCGTGACGCCGCCGACGAGCGCGATGCCCAGCGCCGCGAACGTGATCTTGAGCGTCACGAGGAGCGCCGGGAGCAGGATCGGCCAGTCGGTGGAGAACGCCTGGGCGATGCGCAGCGGACTGGGCAGGATATAGTGCGGCACGTTGGCGGCGGTGCAGTAGACCTGCCAGACGCCGATCAGGAGCACCAGCATGCCGATCGGGACGGCGAAGCGCAGGACCCGCTCGCTGACGCGTTCGGTGGGCGGTGGCCGCGGCGCCTCGTCCTCGCCCTGTCGCAGGGGTGAAGTGGCGATCCCGGTCTTGTCGGCTTCGAGCGTTGTCATGGCGGGTTTCAGTGCGTTACTTCGATCGCGTCGTGGAGGGCGCCGGAGGTGCGCCGGCAATATTCATTGTAGACGGGCGAGGTGCGGAACTCCTCGCCGCGCGGATAGGGCGCGTCGATGGCGATATCCTGAACGACCCGGCCCGGTCGCGCCGCCATGACGACGATGCGGCTCGACAGGTAGACCGAATTCGAACACCGAGTGGGTGACGAAGATGACCGTCCAGCCGAAGGTCTCCCAAAGGTGGAGGAGGTCGTTGTTGAGCTTGAAGCGGGTGATCTCGTCGAGCGCGGCGAAGGGCTCGTCCATGAGGAGGAGCTTCGGCTTGGTGATCAGCGCGCGGGCGATGGAAACGCGCATCTTCATGCCGCCGGAAAGCTCGCGCGGATAGGACTCGGCGAACTTCTCCAGGCCGACCATGCCAAGCGCGTCCATGACCTGGTCGCGGGCCGCGGTCTTCGAGAGGCCCTGCAGGCGGAGCGGCAGCCAGACATTGGCGAATACGGTTCCCCACGGCATCAGCGTGGGCTCCTGGAACACGAAGCCGATCTCCTTCTGCGGATGTCCGGCCTCGTCGTAGCTGGTCGCCGAGGGCCACTCGATCGCGCCGGCCGTGGTTTCGCCGAGGCCGGCGACGATCCTCAGCACCGTCGACTTGCCGCACCCGGAGGGACCGAGCAGGCTGACGAATTCTCCCTGCCCGATGTCGAGGGACATGTTCTGCAGGGCAACGGTGCCATTGGAGAACGTCTTCGATATGCCGTGCAGGGAGACGAGAGGCCTCCCGCCGCGGGCCGGTGCCGGCCGCCCTGCCTCGCCAGTCGTGGTCTGGGTATCCAACAATTCGCTCCGTTTAGCGCCAGGATGCCGGCGCCGGCATCGTCTGCCGGCACGGTGAGGGTGGCGAAGCGAGCGTCCCGCCACCCTGCAGTCCATGTCACATCGGTGGCCGCCCGCGCGGGCTGCCACCGCGGACGGTGACTATTTCTTCAGGTCCAGTCCGAGGCCCTTGCAAACGAACTGGGTCGTGTAGGCCTTGGAGATGTCGAGGTCGGCCTGGATGACGCCGGCTTTGACCACCTTGTCGTAGAACTCCTTCTGGCGCTCGTCGGTCATGCAGCCGATGCCCTTGGTCAGGGTGTCGCCGGAATCGACGATGCCGTATTCCTTCATCTTGGCGATCGTGTATTCGATCTGCCCGTCGGTCATCTCCGGGTCGTCCTGCTTGATCATGTCATTGGCGGCTTTGTTGTCGCCGTAGAGGTAGTGGTACCAGCCGATGATCGAAGCTTCGACGAAGCGCTTCACGATGTCGGGATTCTGATCGAGATAGTCCTGCTTGACCTCGATCGTGGTCGAGTAGGGATCGTATCCGGCATCGGCGATGAGGAAGACCTTGGGCTCGAAATTCGCCTCACGGGCGATGGCGTAGGGCTCGGACGTCAGGTAGCCCTGCATGGCCGAATTCTTGTCGGTGATGAAGACCTGCGGGTCGAACTGATAGGGCTTGTACTGCTCGTCGCGGAAGCCCTTGAAGGCGACCTTCATCCACTGGAAGTACGTGGTGAAGCCCTCATTGCCCATCCAGATGGTGGACAGCTTGGCGAGATCCTCGAACTTCTCGACGCCGGCGTCGGGGTGGGCGATGAGGACCTGCGGGTCCTTCTGGAACAGCGCCGCGACCTCGGTCACGGGAATGCCCTGAACGATGGCGTTGAGGCCGCCGAGCATGCCGCCCATGTAGAACTGGATCTTGCCGCCGATCAGCAGGGTTCGGTTGGCCGCCTGCGGGCCGCCCTGGATGATGTTCACCTTCAGCCCGTACTTCTCGTAGGTGCCGTCGACGACAGCCTGATAGAAGCCGCCGTGCTCGGCCTCGGCCAGCCAGTTGGTGCCGAAAGACACCTCGTCGAGCGCCAGCGCCGGGCCGGCGATCGCCAGGCCGACGATCCCCGCCGTCAGGGCGAGGCCTGCATTCTTCAATCTGGTCATCTTGTTTGTTCTCCGCCTTCCTGTGTTGTGGCCATCGACCGACGCCACGTTCCCTTCAAACCGGCTCCGCGCCACGCACCCGTCTGGCCGGCGCGATCAATCGGGATCGCAAGACGTATGCCACCCGCCAGCGGCACGGGGCGCCGCGATCCGCTACGTGTCCGACCTATTCTCCGCCGTTCCGGCGATACTCTAGGGCAAGCCAACTGCACAAGAAAGCGGCAGATCGGCTCGCGTGACGGCAGGTTGGGGGATTGTCAGCCGGTATCGGGGAATCGTACCGTTGCACGGGCAAATCAGCCGGGGCACGCATGACACTTCCGCTCAATCCTGCAGGCGTCCGGCCGCCGTTCGGACGCTACAGCCACGGCGTGGTGACTCCCGCCGCTGGACGGATGGTTTTCTGCTCGGGCCAGCTTGGCGTCGCCGTCGACGACACGGTGCCCGAATCCGTGACGGCCCAGGCCGAGCTTTGCTTCGAGAACATCAAGGCGATCCTTGCCGAGGCCGGACTCGGTGTCGGCGACATCGTCCGCATCAATGCCTATGTCACGCGGCGCGAGCATATGCGCGACTACATGGCGGTGCGCGACCGCTACGTCGGCGACCCGCCTCCGGCATCCACGCTGGTGATCGTCGCCGGCTTCACGCGGCCGGAATTCCTGGTCGAGGTCGAGGCGACGGCGGTGGGGGCGGGCTAGGCGATGCGGCTATGGATCAAGGAACCGCTCGCCGTGTTGGCGGAAGGCGCCGGCGGCGGGCTGGTGATCGAAGGCGGCAAGATCGTCGAGCTGGTGGCGGCCGGGGGCAAGCCATCGGGTCATGTCGACCAGACCTTCGACGCCGGACGCCACGTGGTGATTCCCGGCCTCATCAACACCCACCATCATTTCTTCCAGACGCTGACGCGCGCCCACCCGCAAGCGATCAACAAGGAACTGTTTCCCTGGCTGAAGGCGCTCTATCCGATCTGGGCGAAGAACGTGAAGCCGGAGGCGTTCCGTCTCGCCACGCGGCTGGCACTGACCGAACTGATGCTATCGGGCTGCACCTGCGCCTCCGACCACCAGTACCTGTTCCCCGTCGGCCTCGAGGACGCGATGGATATCCAGGCGGAGGAGGCCGCCCGCGTCGGCATGCGCATGACGCTGACGCGCGGCTCGATGAATCTGTCGGAAAAGGACGGCGGTTTGCCGCCCGACAGCGTCGTGCAGGACGAGGACACCATCCTCGCCGATTGCGAGCGCATCCTCGGCCGCTACCACGACCGCAGCGAGGGCGCGATGCTGCAGGTGGCCCTGGCGCCCTGTGCGCCGTTCACGGTCACCAAGCGGCTGATGGTCGACAGCGCCGGGCTGGCGGAACGCTTCGGCTGCCGGTTGCACACCCATCTCGGCGAGACCCGCGACGAGAACGAGTATTGCCTCGAGCATTTCGAGTGCCGCCCGGTCGATTACCTGGAGGAATGCGGCTGGCTGACCGAGCGGACGTGGCTGGCGCATGGCATCCACTTCACCGATGCCGAGGTTGAGCGGCTCGGGCGCCATCGCGTCGGCGTGTGCCATTGTCCGACGTCGAACATGGTGCTCGCTTCCGGCCAATGCCGGACGAAGGAACTGGAGGCCGCCGGCAGCCCGGTCGGGCTCGGCGTCGATGGTTCGGCGTCGAACGACAATTCCAACCTGATGGAAGGCGTGCGCCACGCGCTGATGATCGGCCGGTTGACCTACGACGCGGCGGCGGTCACCCATTTCGACGTGTTGCGCTGGGCGACGGAGGGCTCGGCGCGGTGCATCGGCCGCGACGATATCGGCGCGATCGCGGTCGGCAAGCAGGCCGACCTCGCCCTCTTCACGCTCGACGAATTGCGTTTCTCCGGCTCCGGCGATCCGCTGGCGGCGCTGGTGCTGTGCGGCGCGCATGCGGCCGATCGCGTCATGGTTGGCGGCCAGTGGCGGGTCGAGAATGGCGGCCCGATCGGGATCGACGTGGCGCGTCTGCGTCGCGAGCACGGCGAGGCGGCGAAAGCGTTTCTGGCGGCGCTCTGACCGCATTGCCGCAGGCGTGCTTTTCGCCCCGTTCACGAAACCAATAGACTTTTAGCCGACCTGAAGCGAAGCCGCCGTTTCGACCGGCTACCTTGTTGTTTTTCCCAAGTATTTCTTAGGTGCCGCTTAATTAGTCGGGGCCGACTGTGGGCAACGGGCGGACGGCGCCGGTTGCGCCGCGAAACGCTCGCCGGTCTGGCGTTCGGAGTGCGGTTTCATGAGTTGATACGGGCCGATGCCGGTCGTGGCCGCGGTTGTCGCGGTGGCGGTCGCGCTTGATCCGGCCGCCATGCGTGGCGCCGCCGACGCGTGCTTGGAATCCGAGTCGTGAAACGGCTGCGTGACATGAGCGTGCGGACCAAGCTGTGGGCGAGCTTCGTGGTGGCTTTCGCCCTGGTGGCCATCATGGGCGTGATCGGCATCGTCCAGCTCCGCGCGCACAACGATTTTGCGACCGACGTCGTGGGGGTGACGCTGCCGGAGATCATGCTGCTGGGCGATATCGACCACGGCATGATCAAGCACAGGGTGCTTGCGCAGCGGCGCATGGCGACGGTCGACTTGCGCCAGTTGGCGCAAATCGATGACGCCATGGAGCAGACGTCCGCCGACGTTGATGCGGCTGTGGCCACCTATGCGGCAATCGCCGACGCGCCCGTCGAGCGCGACCGTGCAAGCGACCTGGCGGCGAGCTGGGAAACCTACAAGAGCGGCCTGGCTTCGGTGTCGCGCGACACCAAGCTCGGCGAGCGCGGCACGAGCGTCGCGCGGTTCACCAGTGAAGTCCTTCCTGCGCTTGATGCCGCCACTTCCCGCGTCAACGATCTGCTGACGTTCTCGAAGGAGGAGGTGAACCAGGCCGCAGCCGGCGCTCACAGGATCTATGCTGCCTTTTCCGCCTTGATCGCGGCCACGCTGCTGGTGGCCGCCGCCATGCTGAGCGGCGGGCTGGTCTGGGTGTCGACGAGCATCAGCGGCCCGATCCAGCGCGTGACCGCGGCTATGCGCCGGCTCATCGTCGGCGATGAATCGGCGATGATTGCCGGCGATCCGGACCGCAAGGATGAGATCGGCACGCTCGTCGCGGCGGCGGTGGGCTATCGCGACAGCCTCATCGGGCAGCGTCGCTTTGCGCGCGACGCGAACGCGGAGCGGCAGCGTTTTGCACTGGCGTTGAAGAACATGCCGGTCGGCCTGTCCATGTACGGCGGCGACAAGCGTCTGATCGTCTGCAACGACCGCTTCCGCGAGCTCTACGGGCTGCCGCCGGAACTGACCAGGACCGGCACGCCGATCGACGAGATCCTCGGCTGCAGGTCTCAGAACGGAAGGGCCATTCTCGGCGACAGTGCGGAGCAGTTCAGCAAGCGGGTGCTCGAATCGACCGAACAGGGAATGCCGTGGATCGACGAGCACAAGCTGCAAAACGGGCAGGTGATCAGCGTCACTTTCCAGCCGATGGCCGATGGCGGCTGGGTGTCGACGCACGAGGACGTGACCGCCCGGCGCGAGGCCGAGCAGCGCATCGCGCGCCTGGCGCAGGAGGCGGAAGTCGAGCGCCAGAGGTTGTCGGCCGCGATGACCAACCTGCCGCTTGGCGTCGTGATGTTCGACGCGGAGCAGCGCCTGATCGTCGCCAACGATCGCTATGTCGAGCTCTACCAGCTGCCGCCGGAACTGGCCAAACCCGGCACGACACTCGGAGCGATTCTCGAACATCGGGTAAAGGCCGGCCGGTTTCCCGGCATGGACCCGTCCAAATACGTCGATTATCTCGCCAATATCGTTCGCCGCGGCGACCCGTTCAAAGACCTCATCCAGTTCCATGACGGCCGCATCGTCAGCCTCGTCTATCAGCCGCTGGCGGGCGGCGGCTGGGTGTCGACCCACGAGGACGTGACCGACCGCCGCAAGGCCGAGGCGAAGATCGCCCACATGACGCGCCACGACGGGCTGACCGACCTGCCGAACCGCATCTTGCTGCGCGAGCGCATCGAGGACGCTCTGGTGCGCGCCGGCCGCGACGACCAGACGGCGATCCTGTGTCTCGACATCGATCACTTCAAAGGCATCAACGACACGCTCGGACACACCATCGGCGACGAGTTGCTGCTGACGGTGGCGAAGCGCCTGAGAAGCTGCGTGCGCGACACCGACTTGGTGGCTCGCCTCGGGGGCGACGAGTTTGCGATCATTCAGGCGGGCGCGCCGCAGCCGCAGGGGGCACGCACGCTCGCCCAGCGCGTTATCGAGAGCATCGGCGCTCCTTATGTGCTCGGCGGTCATGAAGTGGTCATCGGCGTGAGCATCGGCGTCGCGCTGGCGCCGACCGACGGCGGCGATGCCGATCAACTGCTCAGGGCGGGCGACATGGCGCTCCACCGTGCCAAGGCCGACGGACGCGGCGTCTATCGCTTCTTCGAGCGCGAGATGGACGCCCGCATGCAGGGCCGAAGGGCGCTCGAACTCGACCTGCGACGGGCGATCGACACCGGGCAGTTCGAGCTCTACTACCAGCCGCAGTTCGATCTCGCGACCAACACCATCGACGGGTTCGAAGCGCTGCTGCGTTGGCATCATCCCGAGCGCGGGCTCGTGATGCCGCTCGATTTCATCCCGCTCGCCGAAGAGACCGGGCTGATCCTGCCGCTTGGCGAGTGGGTGCTGAAGCGCGCCTGCAAGGAGGCCACGAACTGGCCGTCGCCGGTCAAGGTCGCGGTCAATTTGTCGCCGGTCCAGTTCCGTAGCGCGCAGCTGCTGCAATCGGTGATCGCGGCGCTGGCCGCCTCCCAACTCCCGGCCAGCCGTCTGGAGCTCGAGATCACCGAATCGGTTCTGCTCGCCGA
This sequence comes from uncultured Alphaproteobacteria bacterium, assembly GCA_963822975.1. Lineage (GTDB taxonomy): Bacteria > Pseudomonadota > Alphaproteobacteria > Rhizobiales > Kaistiaceae > CAVSRC01. The sequence continues at coordinate 44,022 of CAWGJV010000013.1, read as the reverse complement.
GAACGAGAGCACCCTGGCCACGCTGCACCGCCTGCGCTCGATCGGCGTGCGCATCTCGATGGACGATTTCGGCACCGGCTATTCGTCGCTGAGCTACCTGCAGAGCTTCCCGTTCGACAAGATCAAGATCGACCGGCGCTTCATCACCGACGTCAATACCGACGCCAGCTCGCTGGCGATCATCCGGGCGGTCACCGGCCTCAGCGCCAGTCTCGGCATCACCACGACGGCCGAGGGCGTCGAGACCCGCGAGCAGTTCGACAGGGTCAAGGCCGAGGGTTGCACCCAGGTGCAGGGCTTCCTGACCGGCCGGCCGGTGCCGCTTGCCGACGCCATCGCGCTGTTCAAGCGGCCGGGCAGCAAGGCCAGCGCCGCCTGAGGCGGGCTGCCCCATTGCCGTGACGGCACGGGCGCGTCCATTATGGCCGCCGCGCAAACGATCCGGATCCGCAAACGCATGCTTCCCCGCCGCTACTGGGCCGAGATGACCACCCGCGATTTCGCGGACAACGACACATCGAATGGATCGCCGTCTTGCCGGTGGCGGCGATCGAGCAGCACGGGCCGCATCTGCCGGTCTATACCGATACCTGCATCGCCGAGGGCATGATGCGGCGGACGATCGATCTGCTGCCCGACGATCTGCCGGTGACCTTCCTGCCGGTGCAGGCGATCGGCAAGTCGAACGAGCACATCTCGTCGCCGGGCACGCTGACCTCGACCTGGGAGACGACGACGAAGCTCTGGCTGGAGATCGGCGACAGCGTTCGCCGCGCCGGCGTCGAGAAGCTGATCGTGGTCAATTCGCACGGCGGCAATGTGCCGATGGTCGACATCGTGGCGCGCGAGCTGCGGGTGCGCCACGACATGCTGGTGGTTGCCACCGCGTGGTCGCGCTTCGGCCATCCGGCGGGCGTTTCGGCGCCGGAGGAGTCGCTCTACGGCATCCACGGCGGCGACATCGAGACCTCGATCATGCTGCATCTCCGCGCCGATCTGGTGCGCATGGACCAGGCCAAGGACTTCCGCTCGACGCAGCTCGACTTCATCAAGGAATTCAAGCACCTGCGCGCCCACGGGGCGATCCAGTTCGGCTGGAAGGCGCAGGACCTCAATCCCGAAGGGCCGGTCGGCAATGCCGCCGCGGCCAATGCCGACAAGGGCAAGGCGGTGGTCGAGCATCAGGCGGCCGCCTTCGTCGAACTCTGCCGTGACGTCCACGGCTTCGACACCGGACGGCTATGGACGCCGTGACGCCCGCGCGCCTCGACGGGCTGCGCGCCGACCTTGCCGGCATCGCACTCGCCGACGATGCGGCGACGCTGAAACTGAAGAGCCGCGACTTCTTCTGGTTCTCGCCGATCCTCAAGCCGATGCTCGACGGCAAGCGCGCCGACCTTGTCGTCATGCCGCGCTCGCAGGACGAGGTGATGCGCGTCGCCGCGGCCTGCGCGCGCCATCGGGTGCCGCTGACGGTGCGTGGCGGCGGCACCGGCAACTACGGTCAGGCGGTGCCGCTGGAAGGTGGCGTCCTGCTCGACATGAGCGGGCTCGACCGCGCGGTCGAGCGTGACGCCGGGCGCCGCCCGCTTCGAGGCGGGCGCCCGGCTCCTCGAAATCGACCGGACGCTGCGCGACCGGTACGCAGCCGACGGCCGCTGGGAACTCCGCTTCCATCCCTCGACGCGCAAGCAGGCGACCATCGGCGGCTTCATCGCCGGCGGCGCGGCGGGCTGCGGCTCCTGCACCTGGGGGCAGATCGCCGATCCGGGCGCGGTGCTCGCGCTCGCAGGTGGTCACGGTCGAGGAGACGCCGCGGCGTGATCGAGCTCACCGGGCGCGACATCCTCAAGGTGCTGCACGCCTACGGCGTCAACGGCATCATCACCGAGGTCGACGGTGCCGCTGGCGCCCTGGCAGCCGTGGGCGGAGCGGATCGTCGCCTTCCCGACGCTTGGCGCAGGCGGCCCGCTTCGGATGGGCGCTGACGGCGGCCGAAGGCATCGCCAAGAAGGAGGTCGGCGTCTTCGACAGGCGATCCCGCCGATGCTGAAGCGTATCGCGCCGCTGGTGCCGGCCGGAGCAGGCCATGGCGATCGTCATGGTCGCCGAGGCGCAGGCCGCGGCGCTGGCCGAGATGGCCGGCGATCATGGCGGCCGGATCGTCTACGAGCGCGCGGCGGCGCGAGGCGGAGGACGCCGCCTTCGACGGCAAGGGCGCCATGCCGCCGCTCTACGAATACACCTGGAACCACACCACGCTGCACGCGCTCAAGGTCGATCCGACGATCACCTACCTGCAGATCCGGTTTCCCGAGGGGCGCGAGATCGAGACCCTCGCCGAAATGGAGCGCACGTTCGGCGATGAATTGCTGCTTCACCTGGAGTTCCAGCGCCGCTTCGGCCGGGTCTTCGTGTCGAGCCTGCCGATCCTGCGCTATCGCTCGCCGGAGCGGCTGGCCGAGGTGATCGCCGCGGCCGAGGCGATGGGCGGGGCGGTGTCCGACCCGCACAGCTACGTGCTCGACAATGCCGGCTGGAAGCGCACCGACGCGCCGCAGCCCGAGTTCAAGAGCCTCGCCGATCCGCTCGGCCTGATGAACCCGGGCAAGCTCAGGGCATGGCCGCCGGCCTAGGATTGCCGCAACCTTTGCCGGTCGGCGATTCCATGCAATGTTGCGCGCCGACGAGGAAACTTCTCACCCTGCCTTACAGTGGACAATCGGGATCGATGAGACCTGCGACGTTGACCTTGGCGGCAATGATGCTCGCTGCCGGGGCGGCATCGGCCGCCCATGCCAAGAGCCTGGCTTTCTGCGCGGCGCAGAATCCGGAAGGCTTCGATCCTGCCCCGCACATCGCCGGGGCCACCTTCGATGCCTCGTCCGAGGCGCTCTACGACCGACTGGTGGAATTGGCGCCGGGAACGACCAGGCCGGTGCCGGGTCTGGCGGAAAGTTGGGACGTCTCGGAGAACGGCCTCGAATACACGTTCCATCTCCGCCAGGGGGTGAAGTTCCACTCGACCTATTTCTTCACGCCGTCGCGGGATCTGAATGCCGATGACGTGGTGTTCAGCCTCGACCGGCAGATGAACCGCAAGAACCCGTATTTCGATTATGCCGGCGGGGCCTGGCCCTATTTCGAGGGCATGTCGATGCCGGCGCTGGTCAAGTCGGTCGACAAGATCGACGATGCGACGGTCACGGTGACGCTGACCCGCCGCGATCCGGCGATCCTCGCCGACCTGGCGATGGATTTCGCCTCGGTCGTGTCGAAGGAATATGCCGATACGCTGCTTCAGGCGAAGAAGCGCGAGGATCTCGACCGGCTGCCGGTCGGCACCGGGCCGTTCCAGTTCGTCGGCTACCAGCCGGACGTGCGCATCAACTACCGCGCCAATCCGAACTACTGGGGCGGCAGGCCCAAGCTCGACACGCTCGCCTTCCTGATCGACCCCGATCCGGCCGGCCGGCTCAAGGCGTTCAAGGCGAACGATTGCCAGGTGCTTGGCGATCCGGATGCGGCTGCGCTTGACGCGCTGAAGGACGATGCCGACGCGAAGGTGATGCAGGCCGAGGCGACGGACGTCGCCTATCTCGCCTGGAACACCGCGCACAAGCCGTTCGACGACGTGCGCGTGCGCAAGGCGCTCAACATGGCGATCGACCGCAAGGCGCTGGTTGCTTCCGCCTTCTCCGGCAATGCGGTCGTGGCGAAGAGCCCGCTGCCGGCGAGCATGTGGGGCATGTCGACGTCATCGACGACGGCGCCGCCGATCCCGAGGCAGCCAAGGCGGCGCTCGCGGAGGCCGGCGTCAGCGACCTCAAGCTGAAGATCTGGGTGCCGCCGCCGGTCCGCCGCCAGTACAACCCGGATCCGCAAGGCATGGCGGCGACGATCAAGGACGATCTCGCCAAGGCCGGGGTCGCGGCGGAGATCGTCAGCGACGATCTCGGCGCGTTCATCAAGGCGACTGCCTCGCCCGACCACGACGGCGCCGTGCTGTTCGGCTGGGTCAGCGACAATGGCGACCCCGACAATTTCCTTGGGGCGCTGCTTGGCTGCGACACGGTCGGCATCTCCAACCGCGCCGAATGGTGCAACAGCGATTTCAACAAGGCCGTGCTCGACGCACGCGCCGTTTCCGATCCGGATGCCCGGGCAAAGCTCTATGAGACGGCGCAGCACATCTTCGCCGAGCAGGCGCCGTGGCTGACCATCGCCCATACGCTGGTGTCGGTGCCGGTCAGGACGTCGGTCAGGAACTACACCGTCGATCCGCTCGGTCATCACAATTTCGCGGGCGTCGATATAGCCGAATAGAGCCACTGCGGTCGCTTCTCGTAACTCCATGGCGCTTAAAGGTTTTTCGCGCCGGCCCGCGGTCGGTCGGCGTCTTGTCGATTTCGCCCCTTGCAATCGCGCACGGCCTCGGTTCGATTAGCCCTAACCTTTCGGTGATCGCTGACGCGAGTTGACCTGAAACGGGAAAGAGCTGGCGCCGCGAATGCGGCTCTCAGGAGGGACCAATCATGAACGTAACGGCGAAGATACTGATGGCGACCGTGTTCGCCGCCGGTCTGGCGACTGCCGCCGATGCCAAGACGCTGATCTACTGCTCGGAAGCGAGCCCGGAAGGGTTCGACCCGGCGCTCTACACGGCCGGCACCACGTTCGATGCGGCGTCGCGGACCGTCTACAACCGCCTCGTCGAGTTCAAGCACGGCAGCACCGAGGTCGAGCCCGGCCTTGCCGAGAGCTGGGACATTTCCGACGACGGCACGGTCTACACGTTCCACCTCCGTCCGGACGTGAAGTTCCAGACCACCGACTTCTTCACGCCGACGCGCACGCTCAACGCCGATGACGTGATCTTCTCCTTCGAGCGTCAGCTCAAGGCCGACAATCCCTGGAACAAGTATGTCGACGGCGCGGCGTGGGAATACTCCGACGGCATGGGCTTCCCGGACCTGATCAAGAGCATCGAGAAGGTCGACGACCTGACGGTCAAGTTCACGCTCAACCGGTCCGGAAGCGCCGTTCATCGCCGACCTCGGCATGGATTTCGCCTCGATCGTGTCGAAGGAATATGCCGACAAGCTGACGGCCGACGGCAACGCAGAACCAGCTCAACCAGAAGCCGCTCGGCACCGGGCCCTACACCTTCGTCGCCTATCAGCCCGACGCGCAGATCCGCTACAAGGCGAACCCGGACTACTGGGAGGGCAAGCAGAAGATCGACGATCTGGTCTTCGCGATCACCCCCGATGCTTCGGTGCGCGCGCAGCGGCTGAAGGCCGGCGAGTGCCAGATCATGCCGTATCCGAATGCGGCGGACGTCGCCGGGCTCAAGGCCGACCCGAACCTGCAGGTCATGGAGCAGGAAGGCCTGAACGTCGCCTATCTCGCCTACAACACGACGCAGAAGCCGTTCGACGACGTGCGCGTGCGCAAGGCGCTGAACATGGCGATCAACAAGCAGGCGATCATCGACGCGGTGTTCCAGGGTGCGGCCACGCCGGCGACCAACCCGATCCCGCCGACCATGTGGTCCTACAACAAGGCGATCAAGGACGATCCCTACGATCTCGACGCGGCCAAGAAGCTGCTCGCCGAGGCCGGCGTCAACGACCTGTCGATGAAGCTCTGGGCGATGCCGGTCAGCCGTCCCTACATGCTGAATGCGCGCCGCGCGGCCGAGATCATGCAGGCGGACTTCGCCAAGATCGGCGTCAAGGCCGAGATCGTCACCTATGAGTGGGCGCGAGTACCTGTCGCGCTCGAAGGACAAGGACCGCGACGGTGCCGTGATGCTCGGCTGGACCGGCGACAACGGCGATCCGGACAACTTCCTCGACACCCTGCTCGGCTGCGATGCCGTCGGCGGCAACAACCGCGCCCAGTGGTGCAACAAGGAGTTCGACGACCTCGTCACCAAGGCCAAGGAGACCTCGGACATGGCCGAGCGCACCAAGCTCTATGAAGAGGCGCAGGTCGTCTTCAAGCGCGAGGCGCCGTGGGCGACCCTCGACCACTCGCTGGTCTTCATGCCGATGAGCAAGAAGGTGACGGGCTACGTTCAGGATCCGCTCGGCTATCACCGCTTCGACGGCGTCGATATCGCGGAGTAGTCTGACGACTCGCTACGACACAGGGGCGCCCGCGCACGCGCGGGCGCCCCATTCGTTTCGGCAGACGTGTCGAAGCGGGGCGGCCGCGCGGATGACGCGATGATCCGCCTCGTTCTTTCGCCGCCTCGCCGTGCTGGTGCCGACCTTCATCGGCGTCTCCATCATCGCCTTTGCCTTCATCCGCCTGCTGCCCGGCGATCCGGTTCAGCTGCTTGTCCGGCGAGCGGGTGATCGACCCGGCGCGGCATGCCGAGATCATGCACGATCTCGGCTACGACCGGCCGCTGCTGGTCCAGTATCTCGCCTATCTCGGCGGCCTGCTGACCGGCGATTTCGGCACTTCGATCGTCACCAAGCGGCCGGTGCTGAGCGACTTCCTGGACGCGCTTTCCGGCGACGCTGGAACTGTCCCTCGTTGCCGTGTTGATCGCCGTCGTCCTCGGCGTTCCGGCCGGCGTCATCGCCGCGGTCAAGCGCGGCTCGATCTTCGACCAGACGGTGATGGGCGCGGCGCTGGTCGGCTATTCCATGCCGATCTTCTGGTGGGGCCTGCTGCTCATCATCCTCTTCTCCGGCGTGCTCGGCTGGACGCCGGTTTCGGGCCGGATCTCGCTGACCTACTACTTTCCGCCGGTCACCGGCTTCATGCTGATCGACTCGCTGTTGTCCGGCCAGAAGGGCGCTTTCGCCTCGGCGGTCAGCCACCTCATCCTGCCGTCGATCGTGCTCGCCACGATTCCGCTGGCGGTCATCGCGCGGCAGACGCGATCGGCCATGCTGGAAGTGCTCGGCGAGGACTACGTGCGCACGGCGCGGGCCAAGGGCCTGCCGCCCTACATGGTGGTCGGCGTCCATGCGCTCCGCAACGCCCTGGTGCCGGTCGTCACGACGATCGGCCTGCAGGTCGGCGTGCTGCTTGCCGGCGCCATCCTGACCGAGACGATCTTCTCGTGGCCGGGAATCGGCAAGTGGATGGTCGATTCCGTCTTCAAGCGCGACTATCCGGTGGTGCAGGGCGGGCTGGTGCTGATCGCCCTGATCATCATGACGGTCAATCTGCTGGTCGACGTGCTCTATGGCCTGATCAATCCGCGGATCCGCTCATGGCTGAGATCGGCGAAGCGGACCGCGAAGGAGCGACCGTCGAAGGCGGCGGGGTAGACCTGAATCGCGCCGGCCTCGACCGAGTTCTGGTTCTATTTCTCCGAGAACCGCGGCGCCGTTATCGGCCTGGTGGTCTTCGTCCTGCTGGTGCTGGCCGCGGTTTTTGCGCCGCTGATCGCGCCCTTTCTCGCCGTCCGACCAGTTCCGCGACGCGTTGCTGGTGCCGCCACCCTGGGCCGGGGGCGATCGTCCGGAATTCTTCCTCGGCACCGATCCGGTCGGCCGCGACATCCTTTCGCGCCTGATTTTCGGCGCGCGCTTTTCGCTGTTCATCGGCATCTTCGTGGTCGCCATCGCGCTGGCGGGCGGTATCGTCGTCGGCCTGATCGCCGGCTATGTCCGTGGCTGGCTCGGAAGCCGTGATCATGCGGCTGATGGACATCATCCTGGCCCTGCCGTCGCTGCTGCTGGCGCTGGTGCTGGTCGTCGATCCTCGGTCCCGGGTCTGATCAACGCCATGATCGCCATCGCGATCGCGTATCAGCCGCATTTCGTCCGGCTGACGCGCGCGTCGGTGATCGCCGAGCGGGGCAAGGACTACGTCACGGCGACCCGGCTGATCGGCGCCAGGCCGCTTCGCCTGATGATCCGCACCATCCTGCCCAACTGCGTCGCGCCGCTGATCGTGCAGGCGACGCTCTCCTTCTCCAACGCCATCCTCGACGCCGCCGCGCTGGGCTTCCTCGGCATGGGCGCGCAACCGCCGACGCCGGAATGGGGCACCATGCTTGCCGAGGCGCGCGAGTTCATCCTGCGAGCGTGGTGGGTGGTGACCTTCCCTGGCCTCGCCATCCTGATCACGGTGCTGGCGATCAACCTGATCGGCGACGGGTTGCGCGACGCGCTCGATCCCGAAGCTGAGGCGGAGCTGAGCGATGGCGCTCCTCGAGATCCGCGGCCTGTCGGTCGATTTCGCCACGGCGCACGGACCGTTTCGCGCCGTGGACGGCGTGTCGCTCACGGTCGAGGCCGGCGACGTGCAGGCGATCGTCGGCGAGTCCGGCTCGGGCAAGTCGGTTGCCATGCTCGCCGTCATGGGGCTCCTGCCGTGGACGGCCACGGTCAGCGCCGAACGCCTCGCTTTCGATGGCAACGATCTTCTCGGCCTGACGCCGCAGCAGCGCCGGCGGATCGTCGGCAAGGACATGGCGATGATCTTCCAGGAGCCGATGTCGAGCCTCAATCCGTGCTTCACGGTCGGCTACCAGATCGGCGAGGCGCTGAAGGTTCACCTCGGACTGAACAAGACGGAACGCCGCGACCGGACAGTCGAACTGCTCCATGAAGTCGGCATTCCGGCGCCCGAGCGCCGGCTATCGGCGTTCCCGCACATGCTTTCCGGCGGCATGAACCAGCGGGTGATGATCGCCATGGCGCTCGCCTGCAATCCGAAACTGGTGATTGCCGACGAGCCGACCACGGCGCTCGACGTCACCATCCAGGCGCAGATCCTCGACTTGCTACTCGATCTGCAGAAGGAGATGGGCATGGCGCTGGTGCTCATCACCCACGACATGGGCGTGGTGGCGGAGACCGCCGAGCGGGTGGCGGTGTTCTACGCCGGCCAGAAGGTCGAGGAGCAGAACGTCGGCGAGCTTTTCGCCGATCCGCACCACCCCTACACGGCGGCGCTGCTGGCCTCGCTCCCGGAGCGGGCCGCCGATCGCAAGCTGCCGTCGATCGCCGGCGTCGTCCCGGGATTGTTCGACCGGCCGACCGGCTGCCTGTTCTCGCCGCGCTGCCGGTTTGCGACGAGCCGCTGCGTCGGGCAAGCGCCGCCTCAGCAGGACTCGGAGCTGGGCTTTGCGCTCTGTCACTACCCGCTGACCGGAGGCCATCCGGCTGGTCATCCGGGCGTTGAGGCGGAGGTGAACGCGTGAGCGCCGGCGGCGATTTCGTCGTCAGGGCGGAGAACCTGGCCCAGCACTACGAGATCAGTCGCGGCGCGTTCGCGAAGTCGCTGCTGCTCAAGGCCGTCGATGGCGCCAGCTTCTCGCTCGCCGCCGGGAAGACGCTGGCGATCGTCGGAGAGTCCGGCTGTGGGAAATCGACGCTGGCACGCATGATCGCCATGGTCGAGCGTCCGACTTCTGGCGAGTTCTTCATCGACGACATTCCGCTCGCCAACGCCAACCGCGCGACACGCAAACAGATGCGCGCCCACGTGCAGATGGTCTTTCAGGACCCCTACGGCTCGCTCAATCCGCGGCAGAAAGTCGGGGCGATCCTCGAGGAGCCGCTGCTGATCAATCGGCCCGAAGTGACGGCTGCCGGCCGTCGCGACGCCGCCATCGAAATGATGCGGCGGGTCGGCCTGCGCTCGGAATACTACGAGCGCTACCCGCACATGTTCTCCGGCGGCCAGCGCCAGCGCATCGCTATCGCCCGCGCGCTCATGCTGCGGCCGCGCATTCTGGTGCTCGACGAGCCGGTCTCGGCGCTCGACCTGTCGGTGCAGGCGCAGGTGCTGAACATCCTGATCGACCTGCAGCAGGAGTTCGGTCTCGCCTACCTGTTCATCAGCCACGGGCTTTCGGTGGTGCGGCACATGGCCGACGAGGTGATGGTCATGTATCTCGGCCGGCCGGTCGAATACGGCTCGCGCGAGGCGATCTTCGAAGACGCGAAGCATCCCTACACGCGCGCGCTTCTGTCGGCGACGCCGATTGCCGATCCCGGCCACCGCAAGGAACGCATCCGGCTGGAAGGCGAGTTGCCCTCGCCGATCGATCCGCCGTCGGGATGCGCGTTCCACCCGCGCTGTCCCTATGCGTTCGACCGTTGCACCACGGCGCGGCCAGAGCTGGAAGGCAAGGGGAGCGCGCGGGTTGCGTGCTGGGCCGTCGACGCCGGCGGTCGCCTCGCCCGTCAGTCGGAGATGGCCTAGCCGGTCGCCGCGAAGGCCGGATTCTTGTCGCGGATCAGCACGGCCTGCGTCCGGTCATGCGGCGGCGCTGTTGCCGCGGTTTGCCAGGTCCCGGGCAAAGCCTGCCAGCAGGCGATCGAAACTCTCGCCGAGGTCGAGCTTCAGGCGAAAGGCGCCCATGGCGTCAAGTGACACGAAGCCGTGGATGATGGCGCGCAATCCCCGCGTGGCGTGCAGCGCGTCGTCGCCCTTGACGCCGTAGCCGGCGAGCACGGCGAGCACAACTCCGATGAGGGCTTCGCCGGCGCTGGCGAGGTCGTTCTCGCCGTGCCGGGCGGCGCGCACCGAGGCGGCATAGAGGCCGGGCCGCTCCCTGGCGAATTGCCAGTAGGCATGGGCGAAGGCGAAGAGCGCGGCATCGCGCGCCTTGCCGACAGTGGCTTGCTGGACGCGGGCGGTGGCCTCGCGCAGGCCCTTCAGCGCAAGACCGCGATGGACCGCCTCGAGGCCGTCGACATGCTTGTAGAGCGAAGGCGGGCGAACCCCGAGAACTCTCGGCGATGCGGGCGAGGGTGATGTCGGCAAGGCCGTGGGCATCGGCCAACGTGGACGCCGCCTCGATGACGGCCTCCGCGGATCAGTCCGGCGCGGGGCATCAGCGTCCCGCCTGCGCTTCGAGGAAGGCGCGAATCGCCGACGCGGTCGCGTCCGGCATCTCGGCGTGTGGGTAGTGGCCGGCGCCATCGACCATGACGACCGTGCCACGGGTCAGGCCGGCGATCGTATTCGCTTCCGCGGCCGGATCGTCGAAGTCGGGATCTTTCGATCCCATCACGACGAGGGTCGGTGCGCGCACGTCCGTCAGGCGCGGTTCCACGTCCGACCGGTCGACGCGCATCATTGCCTGAAGCGCGGCCATGCGGCCGGGCTCTTTCAGGTTGGCGACGACCGCGGCCTTGTAGGAATCGAAGTCGGCGGGCTTGGCCGTCGGATAGAGCGAGGCGTAGTAGGCGCCCCACGCGGCCGGTGCCCAGGGACCGGCGAAGGCGGTTCGCATGAGCACCTTGAAGAGCAGGAGCTTCCACCAGGCGACTGGCACGTTGCGCGCGAAGGGGTCGATGAGCACGAGGCTCGCGACGACGTCCGGCGACTCGGCGGCAGCCCAGGCGGCGGAGCCTGCCGATATGGACGTGCCGACGATGGTGGCCGGCCCGGCGTCGAGATGGGCGATCAGCGCCAGCATGTCGCTGCCCTGCGCGGCGCAGGTGTGCTCGCGCCAGCCCGTCGAGGAATTGCCGTGACCACGGAGATCCATGGTGACGACGCGATAGCCGGCGGCGGCCAGGTGTGGGGCGAGGAAGCGGTATTCCTCCTTCAGGTCGCCAAAGCCGGGGGCCATCACGACCAGTGGTCCGGTTCCCTCGTCGGTGTAGGCGATGCGCCCGTCCGGGCGGTCGAGGAAGCGGTCGGTGGTCATGGTGTGTCCCTCGTGGCTCGTGGTGGATGCGCCGGCCCAGGGTCCGGCAAGGGCAATGGCGGATGCGCCGTCGGTGGCGGTCGTGAGTTTGTGCTCCAGCATGGCGGCCTCCTATGCGCGATGGCTGGAAAGCTAATAGCATTAGCTAAACGAATATGCAACATAGCTTCGGCTGCTTTTTTCGAGGGCCGGGTCTGCGTCTCGTGCATGACGCGTGACCGTGGCGGCAGCGGCCCACCGCCCTATATTGGCGATGTGCCACGGCATTCGCCGGCGGCGCGCACAAGGGACATCTCTCCATGTCAGACGTCAAAGTCGCCGAAAGGCCCGCCGCCGGGACCGCCGCACCCATCGATCCGGACGTGCGCATCGGCCATGTCCACCTCAAGGTCGCCGATATCGAGCGCTCGCTGGCGTTCTATTGCGGTGTGTTGGGTTTCGAGCTGACGGCGCGCTACGGCACGCAGGCGGCCTTTTTCTCCGCTGGCGGCTATCACCACCATTTCGGCATCAACACCTGGGAGAGCAGGGGCGGTCCGCCCCCTCCGCGCGGCACAACCGGGCTCTACCACACGGCCATTCTCTATCCGACCCGCGCGGCGCTGGCCGATGCGCTCCGCCGCCTGATCCGGGCCGGCGTTCCGCTCGACGGCGCCAGCGATCACGGCGTCAGCGAGGCGCTCTACCTGCGCGACCCGGACGAGAACGGCGTCGAGCTCTACCGGGATCGCCCGCGCGACCAGTGGCCGAGGAACGCGGATGGTTCACTGGCGATGAAGACCGAGTGGCTCGATCTGGAGGATCTGCTTAAGGAACCGCCGCCGGCGTGAGCGGCGGGCGGCGTCGGGCAATGCCCGTCCGCGGTGTCGGTTGGCCGTCGCGACAACCGGGGCGTCGGCGCGCTCGTGGTTTGGACGCGCTTCGTTCGCTGTGCGGTCCCGGCTGCTTAATTACGTGCCCTCGAATTGGCTGTATCGCTTAACCGGCCCGTAGGGAAAACGCGGAGGCCTAACGAACCCCTTCCGGTCGCGTGCATTCGTGCCGGCCATCCCCTATATGAACCGGCGAATTCACCCTGACCTTTTCCGGCGGTCCTTGAACCCGCCGCGGAGAAAGCTCCATGCCTGAGACCCAGATCCCCGTCACCGTGCTCACCGGCTATCTCGGCGCCGGCAAGACGACGCTGCTGAACCGAATCCTGTCGGAGAATCACGGCAAGAAATACGCCGTCATCGTCAACGAATTCGGCGAGATCGGCATCGACAACGACCTCATTGTCGAAAGCGACGAGGAGGTCTTCGAGATGAACAACGGCTGTGTCTGCTGCACCGTGCGCGGCGACCTGATCCGCGTGGTCGAGGGGCTGGTGAAGCGGCCCGGCGGCTTCGACGGCATCCTGGTGGAGACCACCGGCCTCGCCGACCCGGCGCCGGTGGCGCAGACCTTCTTCATGGACGACGACGTGCGCGCCAGGGCCAAGCTCGATGCGGTGGTGACCATCGCCGACGCCAAGCACCTGACCGGCAGCCTCGCCGACAGCCAGGAGGCGCAGGAGCAGATCGGTTTCGCCGACGTGATCCTGCTCAACAAGACCGACCTGGTGACGCCGGCGGAACTGGCCGCCGTCGAGCGTGCGATCCGCGCCATGAACCCGCACGCCATCATCCATCGCACCGAGCGTTGCGCCATCTCGCTCGACCGCGTGCTCGACCGGGGCGCCTTCGATCTCGACCGCATCCTGTCGCTCGATCCGGAGTTCCTCGACGGCGAGGACCATGACCATGACCATGATCATGACCACCACGATCATGATCACGACCATGACGGCCACGAGCACCATCACCACCATCACCACGACATCGAGGCATCCGGCGTGAACAGCGTGTCGCTGCGCGGCGGTACGCTCGACCCGCAGAAATTCTTCCCGTGGATCGAGCGCACGACGCAGGAGCAGGGGCCGGACATCCTGCGCGTCAAGGGCATCCTGTCCTTCAAGGGCGACGAGGAGCGCTACGTCGTGCAGGGCGTTCACATGATCATCGAGGGCAACCACCAGCGTGCCTGGAAGGACGGCGAGAATCGCGAGAGCCGGCTGGTCTTCATCGGCCGCAAGCTCGACGAACAGGCGCTCACCGCCGCCTTCGAAGCCTGCATGGCGTAGGCCGGACGGTTGCCGACCATCCAGGACTTCCCCTTCGGCGCGTTCGTCGTCGAGGCCGCTTTCCTTGGCGACACGGCGACGTTCGCGCTTGGCGACGGCACCGTGCGCCGCGTCAGTGGCGCGGCCGCCGAAAGCACGAATGTCCATGGTGGCGCGATCCTGTCGGCGGCTCGTTCGCTTGACGGCAAGACGCTGGTCACCGGCGGCGACGACGGCGTGGTCGCCGCGACCGACGCCGCGGGCAAGGTGGTCAGGGTGGCCGAGCGCCCGCGCAAATGGATCGACCAGATCGCCGCCGGTCCCGGCGGCGCGGTCGCTTTCGCCGCCGGCCGCCAGGCCTTCGTGAAACTCGCCGACGGGCGCGAGCGCACCTTCGACCACGCTCGCGCCGTGGGTGGGCTTGCCTTCGCGCCCAAGGGCCTGCGCCTCGCCGTCGCGCGCTACGATGGCGTGACGCTGTGGTGGGCGGGCACCGAGGGCGAGCCGGTGTCGCTCGACTGGAAGGGCGCGCATATCGCCGTCACCTTCTCGCCGGACGGACGAAACGTGGTCACCGCCATGCAGGAGAATGCCCTGCATGGCTGGCGGCTCGACGACGGCAAGGACATGCGCATGAGCGGCTATCCGGCCAAGCCGCGCTCGCTGTCGTGGTCGGCGAAGGGCCGCTTCCTGGCCTCGTCCGGCGCCAACGCCGCCATCCTGTGGCCGTTCCACCATCAAGGACGGGCCGATGGGCAGCCAGCCGCTGCAGCTCGGCGCGCGCGAGGCGCCGGTGACACGGGTCGCCTGCCACCCGAAGGAGGAGGTGGTGGCGGTCGGCTATCGCGACGGCATGGTGCTTGCCGTGCGCTTCGGCGACGCCGAGGAGGCGCTGCTGCGGCAGCCGGGCGACGGGCCCGTGTCGGCGCTCGCCTGGAATGCGATCCGGCAACCTGCTTGCCTTCGGCACCGAAGAGGGCGCAGCCGGCATGGTCGATCTGGCCGGGTCGTGACCTTTGCCGGCCCGGCTTGCCACGGCCGGAATGAACCTCCCGCGACGTTCGTTCGTTCCCAGCTAGGATCGAGCGGACGAGGAGCAGGCATGGCAGCGGCGCACGTCAGCATGTCGTGATCGTCGGCGCCGGCTTCGGCGGGCTCGCCTGTGCCCGCGCTCTTGGCAACGCCGACATCGAGTCACGGTCATCGACCGCAACAACTATCATCTCTTCGTGCCGCTGCTCTATCAGGTGGCGACGGCGGCGCTGTCGCCGGCCGACATCGCCCAGCCGATCCGCCGCATGCTGGCGCGCTATCGCAATATCGAGGTGCTGCTCGGCGAGGTGACTGGCATCGACCGCGACGCCAGACAGGTGCGACTCGCCGACGGCACGAGGCTCGATTTCGACCGGCTGGTGATCGCCACCGGCTCGACCTACAGCTATTTCGGCCATGACGAATGGGCGGAGGCCGCGCCGGGACCGCGCACGATCGAGGATGCCCGCCTCGATCCGGGCGCGGCTGCTGCTTGCCTTCGAGCGCGCCGAGGCGATCAGCGATCCGGTGGAACAGGAGGCGCTGCTCACCACGATCGTCGTCGGCGGCGGGCCGACCGGCGTCGAGATGGCCGGCTCGGTCGCCGAACTGGCGCGCTATTCGCTCAGGCGCGACTTCCGCCACATCGACCCGACCAAGGCGCGCATCATGCTGGTCGAGGCGGGACCGCGCCTGCTGGCCGCCGTTCCCGGAGAGCCTCGCCGACTATGCCGAGAAAGCGCTCGCGCAGCTCGGCGTGACAGTGCTCACCGACACGCCTGTGGAGAAGATCGAACCGGGACAGGTGACCATGGGCGGCAAGGTCGTGCGGGCCGGCTGCATCGTGTGGGGCGCGGGCGTCAAAGCCTCGCCGGCGGCCGGCCTGGCTCGGCATCGAGGCGGACAAGTCCGGCCGCATCGCAGTCGGCCCGACCTCTCGGTCGCCGGCATGGCGGGCGTCTATGTGATCGGCGACACCGCCACGGCGCCTGGACGTCGACGGCCAGCCGCTGCCGGCGCTGGCGCAGGTCGCCGCATCAGCAGGGCCAGTATCTCGGCAAGGCGCTCCGCCGCAACATCGCCGACGGCACGCCGATGCCGCCCTTCCGCTTCCACGATCGCGGCAACACGGCCGTCATCGGCCGCGATGCGGCGGTGTTCGATTTCGGCATCTGGCGCCTCAAGGGACGGATCGGCTGGCTGTTCTGGGCGATCGTCCACATCTACCTGCTCACCGGCTTCGACAAGCGCGTGCTGGTGGCGACCCAGTGGCTGTGGCGGTACCTGACCTACCAGACCGGCGCCCGGCTGATCACCGGCCATGACCACAAGGTCGATCCGCACCCCTGATCGTGTTGGGGCTGCCCGTTGGCTCACCGCACCAGCACGTTGCGGAACTGCCAGGGGTCGCTTTCGTCGATGTCCTCGGGGAAGAAGCCGGGCCGGTCGGTGAGCGGCGTCCAGTCGGTGTAGTAGCCCTTGACCGGCCCGAGATAGGGAAGCTGCACCTCGAGGCAGCGGCGATAGTCCATCTCGTCGGTCTCGACGATGCCGGCATTCGGGTTCTCCAGCGCCCAGACCATGCCGGCGAGCACGGCCGAGGTTACCTGCAGGCCGGTGGCGTTCTGGTAGGGCGCGAGCTTCGCGGGTCTCCTCGATGGAGAGCTGCGAGCCGTACCAGTAGGCGTTCTTCTCGTGGCCGTAGAGGAGGACGCCGAGTTCGTCGATGCCGTCGACGATCTCGTCCTCGTCGAGGATATGATGCCCTTCTCATGCAGCTCGCCGCTGCCGAACATCTCGTGCAGCGACAGCACGGCGTCGTTCGCCGGGTGATAGGCGTAGTGGCAGGTCGGCCGGTAGGTCACCTTGTCGCCCTCGCGACAGGGTGAAATAGTCCGCGATCGAAATCGACTCGTTGTGGGTGACGAGGAAGCCGTATTGCGGCGCCGGGCGTCGGGCACCAGGTCCGCACGCGGGTATTGGCGCCGGGCTGCAGCAGGTAGGCGCCGGCCTGCGGCGCCGAGCTTGTGCAGGCGGCCGTTCTCCGGCAACCACTTCTCGTGGGTGCCCCAGCCCATCTCGGCGGGCTGCATGCCTTCCGACACGAAGCCTTCCACCGACCACGTGTTGACGAAGACATCCATCGGCTTCGGCCGCGTCGAGCGCTGCGTGTCGCGCTCGGCGATGTGGATGCCCTTGACGCCGAGATCGCGCATCAGCCGCGCCCAGCCTTCGCGGTCGGCGGCGGCAGGCTCCTTGACGGCGTGGCCGATGTCCTTGGCGAGATTGACCAGCGCCTGCTTGACGAACCACGAGACCATGCCGGGATTGGCGCCGCAGCAGGAGATGGCGGTGGTGCCGCCGGGGTTCTTCGCCTTCTCGTCGCGCACCGTCGTTCTGAGCGCATTGTTGGTGCGCGCCTCGGCCGAGGCGGTCTGGTCGAAATAGAAACCCGGCCAGGGCTCGACCACCGTATCGATATAGGGAACGCCGAGTTCCCGGCAGAGCCTCATGATTTCGAGAGACGAGGTGTCGACCGAGAGGTTGACGCAGAAGCCGGCGCCGCCGCCGCGGGTGAGCAGGGGGGTGAGGACCTCACGGTAGTTCTCGGGGGTTAGCGCCACCTGGACGAAGGTGCCGTGGTTCTCGACCATTGCCCGGTCGGTATCGTCCGGATCGATCACCACGAGCCGCGAGCGGTCGTGGTCGAAATGCCGCTCGATCAGCGGCAGCGTGCCCTTGCCGATCGAGCCGAAGCCGATCATGACGATGGGGCCGTCGATCCTGCCGTAGACGGGCCAGTCGGCCATCCGTGTTCTCCTTCGTGTGGGAATCCATTTCGGGTCGGTCGGGCGTGATTGGCTGGAAACAGCGCGCCAAGTCAACCCGAGCCGTCGGCTGCCCTTGACCCGCCGCACCGCGGCGGTAGATGCACGATGTGCGGGCGGCGCGCGGGCGATGGCGAGGAAAACCCTGACATGACACGTCGTGCTGCGGCGCTTGGCGCCCTTCTGTTCGTCGTTCCAGTCTGGCTCGCCGTCGCGCCGGCCCTGGCCGATCAGCCGCCGCGGTCCGGCAATCCGGTGTTCGACCGCACGGTGGCGCTGGTCAACGAGCACTTCTTCGCGCCTTCGGCGCTCGGCGAATTCAACGACGCCGCGGCGCTGGTCGCCGCGCAGATGCCGGACCTCGCCAATGCCGATCCGGCGGTGGTGAGCGACGCCATCGCCTTCGCGATCAAGAACCTGCACGCCTCGCATACCGGCCGTTTCACGCCGGATCAGGTGAACTATTACGAACTCTCCGACGTCTTCCGCTTCGCCATCCGCCGCGACATGCGCCGTCTGTTTCCGCCGCGGGGCGAGGTGAGCTACGCCGGCATCGGCATCGCCAGCGCCCTGATCGACGGCAAGACCTTCGTCACCGACGTCTATGACGGCGCGCCGGCAAGCACCGCCGGCATCATGGCGGGCGACGAGATTCTGGCGGTCGACGGACAGCCGTTCTCCGAGATCGGGTCTTTCGCCGACAAGGCCGGCCAGACGGCGACGATGACGGTGCGTCGCCAGGCGGGAGCGGAACCGATCGCCGTCAATGTGGCGGTTGAGCAGATCCAGCCAGGCGAAGCCTTCCTCAAGGCGATCTCGGCCAGCGTCCGGCGCCTCGACCAGAACGGCCAGCGCATCGGCTATGTCCGCCTGTGGGCCTACACGCGTAACGACGTGACCGGCATCCTCTACGACGAACTCAGCAAAGGCCGCCTCAAGGACATCGACGGGCTGGTGCTCGACCTCAGGAGCAAGTGGGGCGGCGCGCCAGGCGACGCGGCCGACACCTTCATCGCGCCGACCGCCGACATGGAGACCGTCGACCGCGAGGGCAATCGCGACTACGCGGTCTATCGATGGCACAAGCCGGTGGTCGCCATCATCGATGCTGGCACGCGCAGCGGCATGGAGGTGCTTGCCTATTCGCTCAAGAAGAACGGCGTTCCGCTGGTCGGCGCGCCGACCGCCGGCAATGTCGTCGCCGGCACGGCCTACCTGCTTCCCGACGACAGCCTGCTCGAGGTCGCCGTCGAGGATGTCTTCATTGACGGCCAGCGGATCGAGGACAATCCGGTTCAGCCTGACGTCGCGGTGCCCTTCGACGTGCGTTACGCGGCCGGCCGCGACCCCCAGCTCGACGCCGCCACGGCGCTCCTGTCGGAGCGGCTGACGAAGGGCGGCGGTGGTGTGAACTGAAGCGTGGCGTGGGCGGGATGAACTGACGCGGGCAGGCCTTAGTCCGGCAGCCCGACAAGGAAGAAGATGGCCGGCTGATCGCCCTGGACCTGGGTCAGGTGACCCTTGCAGCCCACGTCGTTGAGCAGGATGACCGCGCCCGGGTCGGCCGTGAGGACCGCGCCGTCAGTGACAGTGATGGTCGCGCGGCCGGAAAGCAGGACCGCATATTGCCGGCGCGGCGTCGGGTGGAACGACTTGTCCCAGCCCGGCGGCGCTTCGAGGAAGAGCCCGGTGGTCATCGCTTCCTCGGTCGAGACGCCCATGGGTGTTGCGGGCGGGGCGAAATCGCGGAGATGCATATCCACCGTTAGTTTGCGAATGTGAGTCTCACCGTCCGCGTCGGCATATATCTCCGTGACCTGCATCTGCATTCTCCTGCTTAGCAGGCGGTATCGATACACGGGTCGGCCGAGGGATGACCAGTCCGACCGATCAGGAGGTGTTGTCCTGCTGCCGGATCGCGATGAACTGCTCGCGCGGGCTACAATCTCCCCGCGAGGCGGGATATGGTAGGCTTTCACCGCCCGCCCGTCCGGACCCGCCATGACCATTTCCAGTGACAACCCGCTCCTCGAGCATTGGGGCGGCATTCGGCCTGCCGCCCTTCGACAGGATCAAGCCGGAGCATTTCCGGCCGGCCTTCGACGCCACCATGGCGGCGCAGAAGGCCGCCGTCGCTGGCAATCGCCGATGCGCCCGAGGCGCCGACCTTCGACAACACCATCGTCGCGATGGAAAAGAGCGGGCTCGACCTCGACCGGGTGGCCTCGGTCTTCTTCCATCTGGCCTCGGCCGACACCAACGAGGCGCTGCAGGCGGTCGAGCGCGAGATCGCGCCGCTGCTCGCCCGCCACGGCAACGAGATCTACCTGAACGAGGCCCTGTTCCGCCGCATCGACGCGCTCTGGCAGACGCGCGGTGCTCTCGGCCTCGATGACGAGCAACTGCGCGTGCTCGATCGCTACCACACCATTTTCGTGCGCGCCGGCGCGGCGCTGGACGCCGCCGGCAAGAAGCGGCTCGCGGAGATCACCGAGCGGCTCGCCACGATCGGCACCGCATTTCAGCCAGAACGTGCTCGCCGACGAGAACGCCTTCATGCTGGTGCTCGAGGGCGAGGACGATCTCGCCGGCCTGCCGGAGTTCGCTGCGCGCCGTGGCGGCCGAGGCGGCGCGCGAGCGCGACCTCGAGGGCAAATACGTCATCACGCTGTCGCGCTCGTCGATCGAGCCCTTCCTGCAATTCTCGACCCGGCGCGATCTTCGCGAGAAGGCGTTCAGCGCGTGGGTGAACCGCGGCGAAAGGCGGCGAACCAACAACCGCGCCTGATCGCCGAGACCATTCGGCTGCGCAACGAGCGCGCGCGGCTGATGGGCTACGACAGCGTTCGCCGCATTTTCGTCTCGCCGACACGATGGCCAAGACGCCGGAGGCGGTGTCGGACCTGCTCGAACGCGGTCTGGGAGCCGGCGCTTCGCCGCGTTGCCGCCGAGGAGCAGGCGCTGCAGGCGCTGATCGCCGCCGAGGGCGGCAATTTCGGTCTCGCGCCGTGGGACTGGCGGCATTACGCCGAACGCCTGCGCAAGGCCGAGTTCGATTTCGACGAGGCCGAGCTGAAGCCCTATCTCCAGCTCGACAACATCATCGCGGCGGCCTTCGACGTCGCCGGCCGGCTGTTCGGACTTTCCTTCGAGGAGGACGAAGGGCCTCAAGCTCTACCGGCCGGAAGTGCGCGTCTGGCGTGTGACCGGCAAGGACGGCAAGTTCGTCGGCGTCTTCATCGGCGACTATTTCGCCCGCTCGTCCAAGCGGAGCGGCGCCTGGATGTCGGGCCTCCGCGACCAGCACAAGCTCGATCGGCGACGTGCGGCCGATCGTGCTCAACATGATGAATTTCGCCAAGGCGCCGGAGGGCAAGCCGACGCTGATCTCCTTCGACGACGCGCGCACGCTCTTCCACGAGTTCGGCCACGCGCTGCACGGCCTGCTGTCGGACGTGACCTATCCGCTGATCTCCGGCACCAGCGTGGCGCGCGATTTCGTCGAGCTGCCGTCGCAGCTCTACGAGCACTGGCTGGAGCAGCCGGAGGTGCTGCGCCGCTTCGCGCTCCATGCCGAGACCGGCGAGCCGATGCCGGAGGACGCTGCTCGAGAAGGTGCTCGCCGCGCGGACCTTCAACCAGGGCTTCGCCACGGTGGAATACACCTCCTCGGCGCTGGTCGATCTCGACCTGCACCTGCTCGATGCGGCCGACGATCTCGACGTGCTGGCGTCCGAGCGGGCCGCGCTGGAGCGGATCGGCATGCCCGCGACGATCGTCATGCGCCACCGCACGCCGCACTTCGGGCATATCTTCTCCGGCGACGGCTATGCCTCCGGCTACTACAGCTACCTGTGGTCGGAGGTGCTCGACGCCGACGCCTTCGAGGCATTCGTGGAGGCCGGCGACATCTTCGATCCCGAAACGGCGCAAGCGCCTGCACGACTACGTCTATTCGGCCGGCTACCGGCGCGATCCGGCCGAGGCCTACGCCGCCTTCCGCGGCCGCATGCCGATCGACCGGGCCGCTGCTCAGGAAGCGCGGGCTCGCGGACTGACGCGCGAACACAAACCAAGCCAGAAAAAGGGGGGAAAAACTCATGGCTCTCAACGTTCTTTTCATCGGCGGCACCGGCCAGATCTCGCTGCCCTGCGTCCACGAGGCGGTCGCCGCCGGCCACAAGGTCAGCGTGCTCAATCGCGGCAAGACCAATGTCGACCTGCCCGCGGGCGTGTCGATCATCGTCGGCGACATGGACGACGCCGCCACCTACGGCCAGCTCGGCGACGGCAAGTACGACGTCGTCTGCCAGTTCCGCGCCTACCGGCCGGAGCAGATGAAGAAGGACATCGCCACCTTCACCGGCAAGACCGGCCAGTACATCTTCATCTCGTCGGCCTCGGCCTACCAGAAGCCGGCGCAAGCACTACATCATCACCGAGCGGACGCCGCTGGAAAATCCCTACTGGGAGTACAGCCGCGACAAGATCGCCTGCGAGACCATGCTGCGCGAGCAGTCCGGGCTGCCGTGGACGATCGTGCGGCCGAGCCACACGGTGCGCACCGGCATGCCGCTGGCCATCGGCGACGGCGACGCGGTCGCCCGGCGGCTGCTGCGCGGCGCGCCGGTGATCGTGCACGGCGACGGCACGTCGCTGTGGACGGTGACCCGCTGCGTCGATTTCGCCGTGCCCTTCGTCAAGCTGTTCGGCAATCCGAAGGCGATCGGCGACGACTTCCAGATCACCAACGACCGCGGCCTTCACCTGGGACGAGATCACCAACGGCATCGCCGACGGTCTCGGCGTCAAGGCGAACATCGTCCACGTGCCGACCGACACGCTGGTGCGCTACCACCCGGCCTGGGAAGGGCCGCTGATCGGCGACAAGAGCTGGTCGGCGCTGTTCGACAACAGCAAGGTCAAGGGCGTCGCGGGCGACTTCACCTGCGCCCAGGACCTGCCGACGATCCTCGAAGACTTGATCGCCAACTTCAAGGCGCGCAACAAGACCGCCGCCCAGGCGCCGCACGAGCTCGATGCGCTGATGGACCGGATCTGCGCCGAGCAGGCGAAGCTGCGGGGCCTGACGGGGCGCGGAGCGACCATGAGCGGACCGCGCCACGCCCTGCTGCTTGGCGTCTGGTCCGCCTGGGCGCTTGCCGCCCTCTACGTGGTCTACATCGCCACACTGTTCGCGGGCGGCGTTGCGGTCGGCGTCCCTGTGGAGCCGTATCTGGCGGCCGCCGAAGTCCTGACGGCCGTCAGCGGCGTGCTCCAGGTCGCGCTTGTCGCGGCGATCCACCAATGCGCGCCGCCCGAGGCGCGCGCCGCCAGCCTGATGGCGCTGGTGTGGATGGCGGTCATGGCCGGGCTGACCATGACCGCCCACTTCGTCCAGTTGACCGTCGGGCGGCAGGTCGGCCCCGCCGCCATGGCCGACTTCCGCTATGTCTTCGGATGGGAATGGCCGTCGCTGCTTTACGCGGTCGAGCTTGCCGCGTGGCACCTGTTTTTCGGTCTGTCGCTGCTCTTCGCCGCCGTGGCGTTTCGGGGCGGCGGGCTCGAGACGGCGGTTCGCTTCGGGCTGATCCTGGCCGGCGCCTTGTGCCTGATCGGCCTTGCCGGCCCGGCGATCGGTGACCTGAACTGGCGGATGATCGGCGTCGCCGGTTACGGGCTGGTCTTCCCGGCGACATGCGTCGCCATCGGCTTCGTGTTCAGGCGCGGCACTCCGCGCTGATGCATCGGCGAAGGTGAGGTGCGGGAACGCAGGACGAATCCGTTGCACTCGGCGAGAAATCCACGGCCGGGTACCGGACCGCGATGCCTTCGTCCCTTTGCGCGCCGAAACAGCAGTCCGAGGCGCCGCCTCGGCGAATGACGCTCAGGCCGCGAGCGGAACCCGCGCTGCCACGCTCGGGTCACCCGTCGCTACACCAGCCCGGCGGTTCCGGCAAGTGCTTTCCGCCGAGCTCCAGGCCGAGGAAGCGCCGCCGCTCGACCGGCGCCGGCATGACCAGGCCGCCGGTGAGCTCCGCCGTGAAGCCGAAGCGGGCGTAATATTCCGGATCGCCGACCAGGATGATGCCGCCGTGGCCGAGCGCCGCGGCGCGGGCGATGGCCAGGCGCATCAGGCCGGCGCCGACGCCGTCGCCCTGGGCGGTCGTGTCTCGACGGCCAGCGGCCCGAGCAGCAGCGCAGGGGCGGTCGCCGGCTTGCACGTGCCACAGGCGCACCGTGCCGACCAGCCTGCCGCCAGTCGCGGGCGACCAGCGCCAGGCCGTCGGCCGGCATGCGGCCCCGGCGCAGGCGCTCGGACGGCTTGAAGAGCCGCTCGCGGCCCATCACCCGGTCGAGCAGGGCTTCCCGGGCGCCGGCATCGGCCGGCGCCTCCGATCCGTAGATGATCATCGGCTTCGCCTTCAGATCACGTAGGACTTGAGCGGCTCGAAGCCGTTGAAGGCGACCGCCGAGTAGGTCGTCGTGTAGGCGCCGGTGCCCTCGATCAGCACCTCGTCGCCGATCGACAGCGAGACCGGCAGCTCGTAGGGCGCCTTCTCGTAGAGCACGTCGACCGAATCGCAGGTCGGCCCGGCGATGACGCAGGGGCCTTGGCGTCGCCGTCGCGCGGCGTGCGGATCGGGTAGCGGATCGCCTCGTCCATGGTCTCGGCGAGGCCGCCGAACTTGCCGATGTCGAGATAGACCCAGCGCACCGGATCGTCGGCCTCCTTGCGCGAGATCAGCACGACCTCGGCCTTGATCACGCCGGCGTCGCCGACCATGCCGCGGCCGGGCTCGATGATCGTCTCGGGGATGCGGTTGCCGAAGTGCTTGCGCAGCGCCGAATGGATGGCGCGGCCGTAGGTCTGCACCACCGGGATCTTCTTCAGATACTTCGCCGGGAAGCCGCCGCCGAGATTGACCATGCGCAGCTGGATGCCGCGCTCGGACAGCGTGCGGAAGATCTCGGCGGAGGCCTTCAGCGCCACGTCCCAGGCGTCCGGGTTGGGCTGCTGCGAGCCGACATGGAAGGACACGCCATAGGCGTCGAGGCCGAGGCGGTGGGCGTGCTCGAGCACGTCGATCGCCATCTCGGGCGACGCAGCCGAACTTGCGCGACAGCGGCCATTCGGCGCCGTCGTTGGCGAACAGGATGCGGCAGAAGACCGGCGACGCCGGCGCGGCGCGGGCGATCTTGTCGACCTCCTCGCGCGCAGTCGACGGCGAAGAGGCGGATGCCGCGCTGGTAGGCGGCGGCGATGTCGCGCTCCTTCTTGATGGTGTTGCCGTAGGAGACGCGCTCGGGCGTGGCGCCGGCGGCGAGCGCCATGTCGATCTCGGCGACGCTGGCGCAGTCGAAGTTCGAGCCGAGGCCGGCGAGCAGCTTCAGGACCTCCGGCGCCGGGTTGGCCTTGACCGCGTAGTAGACGCGGCTGTCGGGCATGGCGCGGGCGAAGGTCTGGTAGTTGTCGCGGACGACGTCGAGGTCGACGACGAGGCAGGGGCCGTCGGGTCGTCGGTCGCGCAGAAAGTCGCGGATACGGTCGGTCATTCTCGGGGCGCTCCCCAAGCGAGATCAGGTTGCGAACCGCCGGTCGGCTTGACATCCGGACGATCGATGTGGAGACGATCGTTCCGGAGACATGGCGTCCCGGTTTGCCGGCTTGTCCGGCTGGTTTGCGGGTGGCAGTCGATCAGGCGGACAGGGCTGTCCGGTCTGTTCGCTGCCTTCGCTTGGAGCGGGAGACCCGTTCCGCACGCCCGGCAAGATGTAGATGCCTCTTCAGTGACCCCGGCGTTTGGAAAGCCGGCAGAGACCAAAAAAGCCCGCTACGTCGTTGCTTTAAGCCGCGTCCTTCGAAGCGTCCGGGATCTTCCCCGGCGGTTCGCCCTCGGACATATGCGACCACAGGCACGTGCGAATTTGGGCAGCCGCGTAGGTATGCTCAAATGGTTTCACAATCAAGAACATTCGCGGCCCGGCCGAAAAAAGTTCCTGGCGGGAAATTCCGAGAGGCTGGCGCCCGCCTACCCGGATGGTCGGGCTCCGGCGGCGGGTCACGCCGTCTGCTTCGCGCCCGCCCGTTCCGTGTCGCCGTTGCCCATCGGCAGTATCGGCCCGGTCTCGAGCAGGGTCTTCAGGCCCGACAGGATCTTCGGCCATCCGTCTGACACCGCCGCAATCGTCCTGGAATTGTCCATGTCGGCCTCGTGGACGACCTGTAGCTTGGTCAGATCGCCTTCCGCAGAGATGTCGAAGCTGCAGCGGGTGAAGCCCTCGGGCTTGAGGTTGGGAAATTCGTTCCGCCATTTCAGGACCAGGCGTTTCGGTGGATCGCTCTCGAGAACCTCCCCGCTATCGCTGATGGTGCCGTCGGGGTGGGTCATCTTCCACGGCGAACCCATCTTCCAGTCGGAATCCATCGTGACCCCGAAGAAGTATTGCCGGGTGAACTCCGGCTTCAGCAGCGCATCCCAAACCTTCTGCGGGGTCGAGCGGATGTAGGTGACATAGACGAACTTGCTGCTCATCTTGCGGTTCCTTCGAGCATGTTGACGAGGTTGGCGAGGATCGGCGGCCAGCCGCCCTTCGCCATCGTCTCCCGAAGGGCGCTGCCCTCCTCGAATTCGTCGTGGACGAGGGTCAGCTTCACGTGGTCGCTGCCGTCGGGATCGATGGTGAAGGTTACGCGGGAGTCCTTTTCCTTGGCGAAGTCGCCGTAGGAAACGTGCCACGAAAAGGAGAGGGTCTTGGGCTTGTCGGCGATCAGCACCTTGCCGGTGTCGGGCTCGCCCTGTGGCTTATGGAAGACGATCGGCGAGCCGACCCTCCAATCCGACTCGAGCCGCGTGCCGTACCAGTAGCGCTCGGTGAAGGCCGGGTCGGTCAGGGCCCGCCAGAGGCGCTCGGGCGTCGTCTTGATGGTGTTCACGTACACAAGCTCAGGCTTCGCCATCGTCTTTCTCCTCGAGGGCGCGCTTCAGGTCGGCCAGTGCGGCGACGCGGGCCCGTTCGTATTTGCCGATCCAGCGGTCGTAGATCTCTCCGATCGGGACCGGGTTCAGGTAGTGCAGCTTCTCGCGGCCCTTGCGGACGGTCGCGACAAGATTGGCCTGCTCCAGCACGGCCAGATGTTTGGTCACCGCCTGGCGGCTCATCGCCATGCGCTGGCAGAGATCGCTGAGCGTCTGCCCGTTTTCCGCTCTGAGCCGGTCAAGCAGCTCTCGCCTGGTTGGATCGGCGAGGGCCTTGAAGACCTCATCCATGGGTCACAATAGGCAACCATTTGGTTGCATGTCAAGACCCATTGGCAACGAGGCGCAGAACCGGCAAAACCACGCATCCAGGACGGCGGGCATGGGTGGCGTGATGAACGAGACGGTTGTCGGCGAGAAGGGCATGGCGGTGGCGCCGCACCGCGCGGCGGCGGAGGCTGCGGCGGAAGTGATGCGCGCCGGCGGCAACGCGATCGAGGCGATGATCGCGGCGGCCGCCACCATCGCCGTCGTCTATCCCCAGATGACCGGCATCGGCGGCGATGCCTTCTTCGTCATCGCCGAGCCGGGCAAGGCGCCGCGCTCGATCGATGCCTGCGGTGCGGCCGGCGCGCTGGCGACGATCGAGCGCTATCGCAAGGCGGGTTACGACACGCTGCCGGAGCGCGGGCCGCTGGCGGCGCTCACCGTGGCCGGCGCGGTGTCGGGCTGGGAGCTGGCGGCGGAAGCCGCCGCTGCGCTCGGCGGACGTGTGCCGCGCCGCGAACTCCTCGATGCCGCTATTCGCCACGCTCGCGAAGGCGTTCCGGTCAGCCCCTGCCAGTGGCGCAAGACCGTCGGCAATGTCGAAAGCCTGAAGGACGTTCCAGGCTTCGCCGCGCACTACCTCGATGGCGGCAAGGCTCCCGAAGTCGGTTCGCCGATGGTGCAGCCGCGCCTCGCCGACACCCTCGACCGCATTGCCCATGCCGGCTATGCCGATTTTTATCGCGGCGACGTGGCGGCCGAGATCGCAGCCGACCTCGAAGCTGTCGGCAGCCCGGTGACGCGCGACGATCTCCGCCGGCACGAGGCGCGGCTGACCACGCCGCTGTCGCTGAAGCTCGACGACTGTCACGCTCTTCAACACGCCGCCGCCGACCCAGGGCCTCGCCTCGCTCATCATCCTCGGTCTCTTCGACCGGCTCGGCGTCAAGCGGGAAGGCGGTTTCGACCATATCCACGGCCTGATCGAGGCGACCAAGCGCGCTTTCGCCGTGCGCGATGCCGAAGTGACCGACCCGGCCTTCGGCAACGATGTGAAACGCTTCCTCGAAGCGGGCTGGCTCGACGCCGAGGCGGAGCAGATCGACCGCAAGCGCGCCGGCCCGTGGGACGGCAAGGCCGAAGCGGACACGGTCTATATGTGCGCGGTGGACCGCGATGGCCTGGCCGTTTCCTTCATCCAGTCGCTCTACTGGGAATGGGGCTCCGGCGTGGTGCTGCCGCGAACCGGCATTGTCTGGCAGAACCGCGGCATCAGCTTCTCTCTCGATCCCCGGGCGACCAATCCCCTGACCCCCGGCCGCAAGCCCTTCCACACGCTCAACCCGGCCTTTGCCCGGTTCAACGACGGCCGCGTCATGCCCTATGGCTCGATGGGCGGCGACGGCCAGCCGCAGTTCCAGGCGGCGGTGTTCACGCGCTACGCCCGCTTTGGCATGGACCTTGGTGAGGCGATCGACGCGCCGCGCTGGCGGCTCGGGCGGACCTGGGGCCGGGAAGGCGCCGAACTCACGCTGGAGGACGGCTTCGATCCCGACCTGGTGGAAGCGCTCCTGCGCGCCGGCCACGGTGCGGTTGTCCTGCCGGAGCGCTATTCCGATTCCCTCGGCCATGCCGCCATGATCGTGCGTCGTCCCGACGGGCGGCTCTTCGGCGCCACCGACCCGCGCTCGGACGGCGCGGCCATCGCAGTCTAGGATATCGCCATGCTCATCCCCTCCGATCCCGTCCATGCCTTCGTCGACTATCGCGACGTGGATGTCCCCCACGCGACCTCCGGTCCGCTCGCCGGGTTGAGCTTCGCGGTCAAGGACATCTACGACGTCGCCGGCTATCCGACCGGCTGCGGCAGTCCGGAGAAGACCGCCGAAGATCCGGCGCCGACCCGGCACGCGGCCTGCGTGGAAAAACTGCTCGATTCCGGCGCCGCCTTCGTCGGCAAGACCCATACGGCGGAGCTTGCCTTCTCTCTCGACGGCCGCAACGAGCACTACGGAACGCCGCTCAATCCGGCGGCGCCCGGGCGGGTGCCGGGCGGTTCGTCGTCGGGTTCGGCGGCGGCGGTGGCGGCGGGACTGGTGGATTTCGCGCTCGGCAGCGACACCGGCGGCTCGGTGCGCGGACCGGCATCCTTCTGCGGGATCATCGGCCTCCGCCCGACCTTTGGCCGCATCGACATCTCCGGCACCATGCCGCTGGCGGCGGTCTACGACACGGTCGGCTGGTTCACGCGCGACATCGACACATACGCGCGCGTCGGCGGGGTGCTGCTCGGCGAAGACGTCTCCGGCCCGCCGCTCGCCCGCATGGTCGTCGCCGACGAAGCCCGCGCCATTTTCGCCGCGGACAACGATGCCGCGATCCTCGATGCGGCGGTCGCCCGCGTCGCCGGGCAGCTCGCTTCAGACGGTACGGTCGAGGTTGCGGAAGGCGAGGGGCTGGCGCGCTGGTACGATGCCTATCGCACGATCCAGGGCTATCACGCCTGGCGGGCACACGGACCGTGGATCGAGAGCCGCAAGCCCGCCCTCAACCCGGCCGTCGTGACGCGTTTCGCTGCCGCGAAGGCGGTGACGCAAGCGGCGCACGACGAGGCCGCCGCCTTCCGTGCGCCGCGCCGCCGAGCGGGTCGCCGATATCGTCGGCGAGGACGGCGTTATGGTGCTGCCGACGATGCCGGACATCGCGCCGCGGCTGGACGCGAGCGAGGAGGAGTTCGAGCGCTTCCGCGGCCGCGCCGTGTCGATGCTGTGCATCGCCGGACATGCCGGCTTGCCGCAGCTCTCGCTGCCGATGATGACGGTCGATGGCTGCCCGGTCGGCCTGTCACTGATCGGCCCGCCGGGCCGCGATCGGGCGCTGATCGCGCTCGCTGGCGCCATCCTCGATGCGTGACGCTCTCCTGCCGCGTCGAAGCTGATACACTGCCGGCCATGGGTGGCCATGCGAACGGTGAGGAACCCGTGAAGCCGCTTTGCTTCGTGCTCATGCCGTTCGGCCGCAAGCCGGAAGGCGGCCGGCCGGCTGATCGATTTCGACGCGGTCTATGACCAGATCATCGCGCCGGCGGTCGAGGCGGCCGGCATGGACGTTATCCGCGCCGATCAGGAGCAAGTCGGCGGCACCATCCACAAGCCGATGTTCGAGCGGCTGATGCTCTGCGACTACGCCGTCGCCGACGTCACCGGCGCCAATCCCAACGTCTACTACGAGCTCGGCATCCGCCATGCGCTGAGGCCGCGGAGCACCGTCATCGTGTTCGCCGAGGGCACGGCGCTGCCCTTCGACGTCGCCTCGCAGCGCGGCACGCCCTACCGCATGGACGCGTCCAGCAACCTTGACGACGTTCCCGGCGACGTCGCGCGTGATCCCGGCGCGGCTGGCCACCGCCCATGCCGACATGCACGACGACAGCCCGCTGTTCCAGCTCGTCGACGGCATGCCGCGGCACGAGATCGACCACGTCAAGACCGACATCTTTCGCGACCGGGTCGCCATCGCCGAGGAATACAAGAAGCGGCTGGCCGAGGCGCGCGCCGGCGGGCATCGACGCGGTGCGGGCCGTTGCCGCCGACCCGAACCTCGCCGACCTGCGCAACGTCGAGGCCGGCATCATCGTCGACCTGCTGCTCTCCTTCCGCGCGGTCGGTAACGCCGACGGCTGCGAGGAGATGATCGCGCTCTACGAGCGCATGCCGCAGGAACTGCAGGCAGGCGCGGATGATCCGCGAGCAGTTCGGCTTCGCGCTCAACCGCGTCGGCCGCAAGCAGGACGCCGAGAAGGTGCTGTACCGACGTGATCAGCGAATTCGGCGCAGAGCAGCGAGACCAACGGGCTGCTCGGGCGCATCTACAAGGACCAGTGGGAGGCGGCGAAGAAGGAGGGCCGCGGACTTCGAGGCGCGCGGCTTCCTCAAGCGGGCGATCGCCACCTATCGCGCCGGCTTCGAGGCCGACTGGCGCGACCCTTATCCCGGCGTCAACGCCGTGACGCTGATGGAGATGGAAGACAAGCCCGATCCGGCGCAGGCCGAGATGCTGCCGGTGGTGCGCTACGCCGCCGCACAGCGCATGCGCCAGGATGCGGAACATGCCGGCGACTACTGGGACCACGCCACGCTGCTCGAGCTTGCGGTGCTCGGCCCGCGATCAGGATGCCGCCGCCGACAGCGCGGCGAATGCGCTCGCCGTGGTGCGCGAGCCCTGGGAGCCGGCGACCACGGCGCGCAACCTCCGCCTCATCCGCGAGGCGCGGGAAGCGCGCGGTGAGGACGGGGCATGGATCGGCGAAATCGAAGCGGCGCTCGGCCAGGCCGAAACCCGCCTGATGCCGCCGCAAGCCGGCGCCGCGGCCACATGAGCATGATTCGACGCGTCCGTTTGTCGCGCAACGTCCGGATTGCCGCGACTTGGCCGTATTCGGCGGGAAGAGCTTCGGCAAGGAGGGTTGGGGTGCTGATTGCCATCCGCCGCGCCGCGCTCGCTCTGGCGGGCCTCATCTCGATGGCAGCAGCCGGTCCGGCCGCGGCCCACCCGCATGTCTTCGTCGATGCCCGCGCCGAGATCGTCTTCGACAAGGCTGGCGAGGTGACAGCGGTCCGGCACATCTGGCAGTTCGACGAGGCGTTCACCGCCTTCGCCATCCAGGGCCTCGACGCGAACAACGACGGCAAGTTGAGCGACGACGAACTGGCGCCGCTCGCCAAGGTCAATGTCGATTCGCTGAAGGAGTACGAGTTCTTCACATGGCTGCGGCTGGGCGGGAAGAAGTTCCCCTTCGTGCCGCCGAGCGAGTACTGGCTGGAGTTTCACGGCGGCCGGCTGACCCTGTTCTATGCGCTTGCCGCTGAAGACGCCGGTGGCGATCCACGGCAAGGCGACGCTCGAGGTGTTCGACCCGGAATATTTCGTCGCCTTCACGTTTCCGAAGGATCAGGCAGTGACGTTGACCGACGCGCCGGCCGGGTGCTCGGCTCAATACCGTCCGCCGCACGAGCTCGACGCCAACACCATGGCGAAGCTCGCTGCGATCCCGCAGGATCAGCACGATTTGCCGCCGGAATTGCAGGATGCCGCCGCAGGCCTCGCCAATCTCGTCACCCTGAGTTGCCCGTGACGGCGCGAAGGTCCGCTGTCGTCCTGTCCATCGCCGCGCTCCTGATGGTAGCGACGCTCGGCGGGCTCCATGCGGCGAGCCCGTTCGGCATCGCCACGCCGGATTCGCCGGGCGGCGCGGGCTTCGGCGGGCCGCTCGGGCCGCTGTTCGTTCAGGTCGCCTATTATCAGAGCGAATTCTACAAGGGCCTGATCCACGCCCTCACCGACATCAAGCAGGACGGTTGGGCCGTCTGGCTGCTACTGGCGCTGAGCTTCGCCTACGGTGTGTTTCACGCTGCCGGTCCCGGCCACGGCAAGGCGGTGATCAGCGCCTACCTGATCTCGTCCGGCGAGACGGTCAGGCGGGGAATCGCGCTCTCGTTCTTTGCCGCCTTCGTGCAGGCGATCAGCGCCATCCTCATCGTCGGCGTCGCCGCCATGATCCTGCATGTCACCGCCGTCACCATGACGGCGGCGACCGACTGGTTCGAGATCTTCAGCTACGCGCTGGTGGCGGTGGTCGGCGGCTGGCTGTTGTGGACCAAGACGTTCGGCGGCGGACATCATCACCACCACCACCATCATCATCATGTCGGCGTCGACGACGATCACGGTGCTCACGACCACGACCACCATCACGGTCACGACGCCGAAGACGCGCATCACCACGAGCACGACGATCATCGGGCCGCGTTGCAGCAACTCCACGCTGCGGAACCCGTCACGCTCGGCGCAGCGCTCGCCCGTGCCTGGTCCACGATCCTGGCGGTGGGGGTGCGGCCGTGCTCGGGCGCGATCATCGTGCTGGTCTTCGCGCTGTCGCAGGGGCTTTTCCTTGCCGGCGTCGCCGCGACCTTCGTCATGGCGCTCGGCACGGGCCTGACGGTCGCGTCGCTGGCGGCGCTGGCGGTCTCGGCGCGGGGCGTGGCGGTCCACCTCGCCGGAACCGATTCGCCGGCCGCGGCGCGGCTCGTCCGCATCGCCGAAATCGGCGCCGCGGCCGCTGTGCTTCTGCTCGGGCTCGTGCTCCTCGGCGGCGCCCTGGCGCACGGGCTTCCCGGCTAGGTCGACTCCCTGCCCATGAATTGAGCAAGGTCAAAGCGCCCTTCGCGGCGATCGCTATTCTGCCATCTGTCGGTCGCCCTCAGGCAGAGACCGCGGGTGGGCGAAACGCTCCGCGGCCGACACCGAAGACGACCATCCGCCGGCTTCCGGCACCAGCCGAGGCCGGCATTCAACGGGGATGGAGAACTCGAATGCCAGACTCAAAGTCCGAACGGGCCTTGATCGTCTTCTTCCGGCTGGCGATGGCCTGGACGTTCCTCTACGCCGCATCGCATCAGGTATTCGTGCCCGGCTGGAGCGTCGTCGGCTTCCTCAACAGCACCAAGACATTCCACGGCTTCTATTCCAACTTCACCGGGCCGGTGATCGCGCCGATCCTGACGTTCCTGGTTGAGTACGGCCACCTGCTCATCGGCCTGTCGCTGCTCGTCGGACTGATGGTGCGGGTCAGCGCGGTCTTCGGCATTCTGCTGATGCTGGTCTACTGGACCGCCCACATGGACTTCCCCTATGTCGGCAGCGGTACCAACAACTTCCTGCTGGACGAGCACATCGTCTATGCGGGCGTGCTGCTCTACCTGATCGTCAAGCATGCCGGTCATGTCTGGGGGCTCGACAGCTGGGCGGAGAAGACCCGTCTGGTACAGGACCATCCTGGCCTGAAGCCGCTGGTCGCCTGATCGGCGGTTGGCTGAGGGGCGAGGCGGGGCGCCGCGTCAGTTCGGCGGCGCCCCGTTTTCTATTCGGCGGCCGAGACGAGCGCGTTCGGTCGCGCCGTCATGCGCTGGCGCACGGCAGCACCGAAGGCGGCGAACAGCTTCTGCGAAGACGGGTCGGTTCGTACCCAGTATTCCGGGTGCCACTGCACGCCGAGGGCAAAGGTCGCCGCGTCGCGCGACGCGCACCGCTTCGATGGTGCCGTCGGGCGCCGTCGCCTCGACGGCGAGGCCTTCGGCGAGGCGGTCGATCGCCTGGCGGTGAAGCGAGTTCACCTGGACCGTATCCGTCTCCGGCAATGCCGGCGAGCATGCCGCCGGGCACGATGTGGATGTCCTGGCGGATGGCAAAGCGTACGTCCTGTTCGTCGGAGTCCGGCGCGCGGTGGTCGCTGCGCCCCGCCTGTTCCTGGACCTCCGCGACCAGTGTGCCGCCGAGGGCGACGTTCAGCTCCTGCATGCCGCGGCAGATGGCGAAGAGCGGCACGCCGCGGCGAAGCGTCGCGGCAACCAGCGGCAAGGTCACCGCGTCGCGGCGCGGGTCGTGCGGCTCGGCCTTCGGGTCGGCGGGCCGCCGTAGCGCTCGGGATGGACGTTGGAGCGGCTGCCGGTGAAGCAGCACGCCGTCGACGCGGGCGAGCAGGGCGTCGAAATCGATCGCCTCGCCGAGAGACGGCAGGATCAGCGGAATTCCGCCGAAGCCGTGGACGATCGCTGCCAGATAGGGTCTCGGCGACCGCGTGCCAGGTGTAGCCGTCGACCGGCTTTGACGTCGGCGGCAACGGCGATCAGCGGCGGGGATGTAGATCGGTTTTGTCATACTATTCGCGATCCGGTCGATTTGCGCTGCTCCGCGAGCGTCTGGATTGGCCAACCTTAGTGCTTGACAGCTTCTGGCCAATAGCGTCCGTTTCGTCCAGGTGCCGCATCCGGGAGGGATGCGGGTATCTGTACTGGAAGCGCCAAGGGAGGGAATAACGCATGGATCGTCGTTCATTTATCAAGAAGGCCGGCCTGGCTCGCGGGGGGCGCGGCGGCCACGACCATTGCGGCGCCGGCCATCGCCCAGTCGATGCCGGAAGTCAAATGGCGCCTGACGTCGAGCTTCCCGAAGTCGCTCGACACCATCTACGGCGCCGCCGAGACCTTCGCCAAGGCCGTGTCGCGAGGCGACCGACGGCAAGTTCCAGATCCAGGTCTTCGCCGGCGGCGAGATCGTCCCCGGCCTGCAGGCGCTCGATGCCGCGCAGAACAACACCGTCGAGATGTGCCACACGGCCAGCTACTACTACTGGGGCAAGGATCCGACCTTCGCCTTCGGCACCGCCGTGCCGTTCGGGCTCAACTCCCGCCAGGAGAACGCCTGGATGTACTACGGCGGCGGCATGGACCTGATGAACGAGTTCTACAAGGGCTACAACGTCATCGGCGTTCCCGGGCGGCAACACCAACGCCCAGATGGGCGGCTGGTTCCGCAAGGCGATCAACTCCGTCGACGACCTCAAGGGCCTCAAGATGCGCATCGGCGGCTTCGGCGGCGAGGTGATCTCCAAGCTCGGCGTGGTGCCGACCTCGATCGCCGGCGGCGACATCTATCCGTCGCTGGAGAAGGGCACGATCGACGCCACCGAATGGGTCGGCCCCTATGACGACCAGAAGCTCGGCTTCTACAAGGTCGCCAAGTACTACTACTACCCGGGCTGGTGGGAAGGCGGCGCCATGCTCCACTTCTTCATCAACCTCGACAAGTGGAACGAGCTGCCGAAGACCTACCAGTCGATCGTGACGACCGCCGCCGCCATGGCCAATGTCGACATGATGGCGCATTACGACGCGGTCAATCCGGGGGCGCTGCGCCAGCTGGTCGCCGGCGGTGCGGTCCTGCAGCCGTTCAATCAGGGCATTCTCGAGGCCTGCTTCGGCGCGGCCAACGAGACCTATGCACGAGCTCAGCGCCAAGAACGAGAACTTCAAGCGCGTCTACGAGGCGATGAAGGCGTTCCGGGCCGAAGAGGACCTGTGGTTCCAGGTCGCCGACGGCACCTTCGACGACTTCATGGGCGCCAAGCAGCGCGCCGGGGCGCTGTAGATCGACGCAACCGTTCGCTCACGCCGATGACGAAAGGCCCCGGGGTTCCGGGGCCTTTTTCTATTGCGCCGGGGAGTCTCCGAAATTGGGCCCCGGCGGTTGCTGTCCGCCGCCGGTTCCGAAATTCGGGCCCGGCGGCGCGGCGATTCGCCGGTTCCGAAGTTGGGGCCGGGCGGGGTGGCATCGCCGCCCGTGCCGAAGTTGGGGCCGGCCGGCGCGCCGCCGCTTCCGCCGCTGCCCGACCCGAAATTCGGTCGCCGGGGTCGCGCCGCTGCCGCGCCGGCAGCTCGATCTTGATGTCGGCCGGATTGACGTTCGGCTCGTCGTTCTTGTAGTGCGTGACCATGGTCGGGAAGGCGATGACGATGGCGATCATCAGCACCTGGATGGCGATGAACGGCACGGCGCCGCGATAGATCTCCATGGTCTTGACGGCGGGCAGATGGCGTCCGGAGACCTTGTCGAACCACTCGGCGGACGGCGCGATCGAGCGCAGGTAGAAGAGGGCGAAGCCGAAGGGCGGCGTCAGGAACGACGCCTGCAGGTTGATGCCGAGGATGATGCCGAACCAGATCAGGTCGATGCCGAGCTTCTCGGCGACGGGCGCCAGCAGCGGCACCAGGATGAAGGCGATCTCGAAGAAATCGAGGAAGCAGCCGAGAATGAAGATGATTACCGAGACGACGAGCAGGAAGCCGTATTCGCCGCCCGGCAGTCCGAGCAGCAGGTCCTCGATCCAGACGTTGCCGTTGACGCCGTAGAAGGTCAGGCCGAAGACGCGCGCGCCGATCAGGATGAACATGACGA
Organism: uncultured Alphaproteobacteria bacterium; assembly: GCA_963822975.1. GTDB lineage: Bacteria > Pseudomonadota > Alphaproteobacteria > Rhizobiales > Kaistiaceae > CAVSRC01. The sequence continues at coordinate 7,341 of CAWGJV010000013.1, read as the reverse complement.
AGGCGGCCAGCTTGGTGGTCGAGTCGAGGCCTGCCTGAGCATGGTCAGGTTCAGCCGGCGCTTGGCGAATGCCAGCGCCAGTGCGCCGGTGGCGCCCATGGCACCGCCCTCGGTCGGCGTGGCGATGCCGAGAAAGATGGTGCCGAGCACCAGAAAGATCAGCGCCAGTGGCGGGATCAGGACGATGACCACCTGTTCGGCCAGCCGCGACAGCAGACCGAGCTCGAACGCCCGGTTGGCCAGGCTGATGACGTAGGCGGCGACCGTCGCCAGCACCGCGGCCGAGACCAGCCGCGTCTCGTAGCGGAAGGTCGTGAACAGGAACTGGTAGGCGACGACATAGAGCAGCGACCGTCGCGACCAGGACGACGATCGAGCGACATGACGCCGCCGCCGAGGGTGCGCGCTTCCGCCGGCAGGGCGGGAGCCGCCTTCGGGCGGAGCATCGTGATGGCGAAGACGTAGAGGCAGTAGAGCCCGACCAGCATCAGGCCGGGAATGAGGGCGCCGACATACATGTCGCCGACCGAGCGGCCGAGCTGGTCGGCCATGACGATCAGCACCAGCGAGGGCGGGATGATCTGGGCGAGGCTGCCGGCGGCGGCGATCGTGCCGGTGGCGACCCGGTTGTCGTAGCCGTAGCGCATCATGATCGGCAGCGAGATCAGCCCCATGGCGATCACCGACGCGGCGACGACGCCGGTGGTGGCGGCGAGCAGCGCGCCGACAACCACCACCGCGAAGGCGAGGCCGCCGCGCACCGGTCCGAAGAGCTGCCCGATCGTTTCGAGCAGGTCCTCGGCCATGCGCGAGCGTTCGAGCATGATGCCCATGAACGTGAAGAACGGGATGGCGAGCAGAGTGTCGTTGCTCATTACGCCGAAGACGCGTTCAGGATTGGCCTGGAGGAGGGGCCAGAACAGCGAAATCTGTTCCGGGGCAACATGCGCCATCTCCACGCCGATGACGAAGAAGAGGAGACCGCCGGCGGCCAGGGTGAAGGCGACCGGGTAGCCGAGCAGCAGCATCGCCATCACGGATACGAACATGATGGGCGCCAGGTTGTGCGCAACGAATTCGATCACCGTGACGGCCCCTCGTGAATACCCGGCAGGCGGCTCATGGTTTCCGGATCCTCGAGGTCCTCAATGGCCGGCGGTAGGTCGTGCACCGGCGTTTCGTCGCTGATGACGCCACGCAGAACCAGGATGCGTTTGATGATCTCGGATATCGCCTGCGCGCAGAGGACCGCGAAGCCGGCGAAAACGAGGCCCTTGGACGGCCACATGATGAGGCCGCCGGCATTGGTGGACATCTCGCCTGAGAGGAACGAGCGCAGGAAGAACGGCCACGAGAGGTAAGCCATCAGGAAGACGAAGGGCGCGAGGAAGAACACGTGCCCGAAAAGGTCGATCCAGTCGCGGGTGCGCTTGCTGAACGTCTGCGTCAGGATGTCGATGCGCACGTGCTCGTTGCGCTGCAACGTATAGGCGGCGGCGAGCATGAAGGCGGCACCGTAGAGGTACCATTGCAGCTCAAGCCAGGCGTTGGAGGAGATGTCAAAAGCCTTGCGGACCGCGGCGTTGGCTGCGCTGACCAGGACAGCGACGAGGATCAGCCAGGACACCGACCGGCCCAGAAGGGCGGTCACGCGATCGATCACGCTGCTGATGCGCAACAGGAATTGCATTGGCGTCCCCTGCCGTTATCGCCGGCTTCTTCCCTCCGGGGGAGCCTGCGATGGATGGACGGCCTTGGCAAGCCGCGCAACCGCCGCATCACTGCCAAGCCCGGATGCGGGGACCCAAACGCCACATGCACCGCCGATTGGGGCGGAAATCGGTATCCTCCCCCGGTTGACCTGACCGGCCGGGTCGGCGTCTATCTGCCATGGGCCGCGGTTTCGCGGACCGGGGAGGATGGCGAATGGCCCTCGCGGCCGTCAGCCTGGATGACAAGTACGACCTCGACCAGCACCGCGTGCTGGTCAGCGGGACGCAGGCGGTCGTGCGGCTGCTGCTCATGCAGCGGGCGCGCGACCGGCGGCAGGGGCTGGATACCGCCGGCTACGTCACCGGCTATCGCGGCTCGCCGCTGGGCGGGCTCGACCAGCAGCTATGGCGGGCCGCCGACGTGCTGCAGCCGGCCGGCATCGTCTTCAATCCGGGCATCAACGAGGATCTCGCCGCCACGGCGCTGTGGGGCAGCCAGCAGGCGGAACTGCGCGGCGATGGGCGTTTCGACGGCGTCTTCGGCCTCTGGTACGGCAAGGGCCCGGGCGTCGACCGCTCCGGCGACGCGCTGAGGCACGCCAATCTCGCCGGCACCTCAGCGCATGGCGGCGTGCTGGCGCTGATGGGCGACGACCACACCTGCGAATCCTCGACCACCGCGCACCAGTCTGAGTTCGCCTTCGTCGACGCGATGATCCCGATTCTCAACCCGGCCGGCGTGCAGGAGATCCTCGACTACGGCCTCATCGGCTACGCTCTGTCGCGCTATGCTGGCACCTGGGTCGGGCTGAAATGCGTGAAGGACAACGTCGAGTCGACGGCGATCATCGACGGCTCGCTCGACCGCGTGACGACGATGGTCCCGGCCGCCTTCCGCCTGCCGCCGGGTGGGCTCAACATCCGCACCCACGATAATCCGCTGGCGCAGGAGGAGCGCCTCCACGAGCACAAGATCCCGGCCGTGCTCGCCTTCATCCGGGCGAATGCGCCCGACCGCATCGTGCTTAACGGCGGGCTCAGGCCGCGCATCGGCATCGTGACCGCGGGCAAGAGCTACCTGGACGTGCTGCAGGCGCTCGACGACCTCGGCATCGACGAGGTGCGCGCCGCCAATCTCGGCCTCCGCCTCATCAAGATCGCCTGCACCTGGCCGCTCGAGCCGCGCACGATCCGCGAGTTCGCCGAGGGGCTGGCGACGATCGTCGTGGTCGAGGAAAAACGTGGGCTGATCGAAAGCCAGATCAAGGAAATCCTCTATCCCGAGACCAACCGACCGGCCGTGGTCGGCAAGAAGGACGAGGACGGCGCGTGGCTGTTTCCATCGAAAGGGGCGCTCGACACCAACGCCATCGCCATCGCCATCGGCGAGCGGCTGATCGCCGCTGGCGCCGACGAGGGGCTCGCCCGCCGCGTCGCCCAGCTCCGTGAGGCGCAGGCGGTGCTCGCCGGCACGAGCGACATCGCCGAGCGCACGCCGTATTTCTGCGCCGGCTGCCCCTACAACAGCGGCACGGTCGTGCCGGACGGCTCGCGCGCCTATGCCGGCATCGGCTGCCACTACATGGTCCAGCAGGTGCCCGGCCGGCGCACCGAGGGCTATACCCAGATGGGCGCCGAGGGCGCCAACTGGATCGGCGAGGCGCCGTTTTCGAAGCGCGGGCACATCTTCCAGAACGTCGGCGACGGCACCTATGTCCATTCCGGCAGCCTGGTGGTGCGTGCGGCCATCGCCGCCGGCACCAGGATGACCTTCAAGATCCTGTTCAACGACGCGGTGGCGCTGACCGGCGGCCAGAAGCCCGACGGCAATCTGACGGTCGAAAGGATCGCCGCGGAGATGGCGGCGGCGGGGGTCCAGCGCGTCGCCGTCGTCAGTGAAGAGCCGCAGCGCTATTCCGCCGCCGAGTTCCCGGCCGGCACCGACATTCGCCATCGCGACGACATCGACGCCGTGCAGCGCCAGCTTGCCGGGGAGGGCGGCGTCACGGTGCTGATCTACGATCAGACCTGCGCGGCGGAGAAGCGCCGGCGGCGGAAACGCGGCACCTATCCCGACCCCGACAAGCGGGTGGTCATCAACGAACTGGTCTGCGAGGGCTGCGGCGATTGCGGTGTCCAGTCGAATTGCGTCGCCATCGTGCCGGTGGAGACCGCGTTCGGGCGCAAGCGCGCCATCGACCAGTCGCTGTGCAACAAGGACTTCTCCTGCATCAAGGGATTTTGCCCGAGCTTCGTCACCGTGCACGGCGCGGTGCAGAAGCGTGGTGGACCGCTGGCCGTCGACTTCGACCTGCCGGAGCCGCACCAGGCGGCGCTGTCCGGCGACTATGCCGTCCTGATCACCGGCGTCGGCGGTACCGGCGTCATCACCATCGGCGCGCTCATTGCCATGGCCGCGCATCTGGAAGGCAAGGCGGCGGCGGTGATCGACATGGCGGGGCTGGCGCAGAAGGGCGGGCCGGTGACCAGCCACGTCCGCATCGCGCGCACGCCGGAGACGATCAAGGCGATCCGGGTCGCCGCCGGCGGGGCCGACCTGGTGCTCGGTTGCGACATGGTGGTTGCCGGTTCGGCGCGGTCGCTGGCGGCGATCGATCCGGGGCGCACGCGGGTCTTCGTCAATACCCACGAGACCTATCCCGGATCGTTCACCCACGATCCCGACTATTCGCTGCCGACGCGGCGCATCGTCCAGGCCATCGCCGCGCGCGCCGGCGACGACAACAGCCGCTTCGTCGAGGCCACCGAAATCGCCACGGCGCTGATGGGCGACGCCATTGCCACCAACATGTTCATGCTCGGGCTTGCCTGCCAGGCCGGCGCGCTGCCGGTGTCGCACCAGGCGATCCTGCAGGCGATCGAACTGAACGGCGTCGAGGTGGCCATGAACCGGGTGGCCTTCGCCTGGGGGCGGCGGGCGGCGATCGAGCCGGAGGCGGTGGCGGCGGCTGCCGCGGAGCGGGCCGGCAAGCGCCGCGAACCGGTCGCCGAGAGCTTCGATGAGATGGTCGCCCGGCGAACCGGTTTCCTGACGGACTACCAGGACGAGGCCTATGGGCGCAGCTATGCCGAAACGGTGGCGCGGGTTGCCGCGGCGGAGGACCGCGTTGCGCTGGGCAGCACCGACCTCGCCGAGGCGGTGATGCGCAACCTTTTCAAGCTGATGGCGATCAAGGACGAGTACGAAGTCGCGCGACTGTTCACCGACGGCTCGTTCGAGCGCCAGCTGGCCGGGACCTTTGCCGGATGGGGGAGGCTCGAATTTCACATGGCGCCGCCGCTTTTCGCGCGGCGCGACCGAGCCACCGGCCACCTGCGGAAGGCCACCTATGGTCCGCTCCTCATGCCCGTGCTGCGGCTCCTGGCCCGTGTCCGCGCGATCCGGGGCAGGTGGTACGACCCGTTCGGCCACACCGTGGAGCGTCGCGCGGAACGCCGGCTGCTCGCGGATTACCAGGCGACGCTGACGCTCGTCGTGGAACGGCTGACGCCCGCCAACCATGACCTTGCCGTGGCGCTCTGCCGCTACCCGGAGAAGATCCGCGGTTACGGCCACGTCAGGGAGGCGGCGGCAGCGCGTGCGCTGCCCGAGGCCGCGGCGCGGCGCGAGGCCTTTCTTGCCGGCGAAGCCGGCGCCGAAGCGGCGGAATAGCCGCTCGACATTGACGCCGGTCAAGGCGCAATTGCCCTTGGACGCTCATATATGAGGATGAGTGCAACCGAGTGGGAAACGAAAGCCACCATGAATCATCGTCATCGCAAGGTCCTCCACGCCGTCTTTGCGCATCCCGTCAACGCGAACATCAACTTCCGCGATATCGAGCATCTGTTCGTCGAACTGGGCGCGGAGATCGACGCCAAGGCGGGGAACCGCATCGGTGTGACGCTCAAGGGGCACAGCGCCGCCTTTCATCATGGCGGACACAGCCTGCCGCTCGACGATGTCGTCCAGGTGCGGAAGTTCCTGGAAACCTGCGGCGTCGCGCCGTCCGACTTTCCGGTCTGACCTCCGGGCCGGGGGGCGTTGACGGGGTGCCGGCAGTAGCGGTTAGCTGACGGTCGGGGATACGCCCCACGGGACGGCATTGACAGAAAACTGAACCAAAACGCGGCTAATGGGGATTGGTGGCGCGGATCGGCAAGGCCGACCGCGCTCCTTGATCCGTTTTCAGGAGGACGTCATATGGTCAATCGGACGAGAAAGTACGCCGTCGCACTACTCGGCGCCGTGGCGCTTGGATTTGCGGCTGCGGGCGCGGCCAGCGCCGACACGGTCAAGATCACCATCCTCGGCGTCGGCGACATCTACAATTTCGCCGGACTCAAGGATCGCGGCGGCTTCGCCCGGCTCAACGCCGTCGCCAAGGCCGAGAAGGCCGCCAACCCCAACACGATCTACGTCTTCGACGGCGACATGTTCTCGCCATCGCTGCTCTCGGGTTTCGACAAGGGCACCAATACGGTCGAACTGACCAATCTGGTTCCCTTCGACATCGCCGTGCCCGGCAACCACGAGTTCGACTTCGGCACCGACACCTTCCTCGCCAACATGAAGGTGTCGAAATATCCGTGGGCGGCGATCAACCTGACCCATGCCGACGGTTCGCCGATCGAGGGCCTCGGCGGCACCATGATGAAGGACGTCGGCGGCGTGAAGGTGGCGCTGGTGCCGGTGGCGCAGGACGACACGCCGGACAATCTCCAGCCCGGGCGACTGGAAGTTCGGCGATACCGTCCAGTCGGCCATCGACGGCGCCAAGGCGGCGCGCAAAGACGGCGCCGAGATCGTCATCGGCGTCGTTCAGGCGCAACCACGAGTATGACCGCGACGATCATGGCGAGCCAGGCATTCGACGTGATCATGTCGGGCGACGACCACGATTACATGACCGGCTATGACGGCATCACCGCCTATGTCGAAACCTCGACCGAGGCGAACTATCTGAGCCCCGCTCGATCTCACGGTTACGGTCACCGAGAAGGACGGCAAGCGCTCCATCTCGTGGGAGCCGACGTTCCGCTTCATCGACACCAAGACGGTGACGCCCGATCCCGAGACGCAGGCGCTGGTCGACGGGTTCAAGGACAAGCTCGACAAGAGCCTCAACGTCGAGATCGGCACGACCGAGAGCGCGCTCGACTCGCGCCGCAACGTCGTCCGTACCGAAGAGTTGGCGATGGGCAACCTGATCACCGACGCCATGCGCGCCGCGAACAGCGCCGATATCTGCCTCACCAACGGCGGCGGCATCCGTGGAGACAAGGAATATCGCCGCCGGCACCGTGCTCACCCGCCGCGACATCCTGACGGAACTGCCGTTCGGCAACGTCACCGTGGTGACCGAGATCACCGGCAAGCAGGTGCTTGAAGCGCTTGAGAACGGGCTCGACAAGTTCGAGACGGCCGACGGGCGCTTCCCGCAGGTGTCGGGCATCAAGATGGTCATCGATCTCAAGAAGCCGGAAGGCAGCCGGGTCGTCTCGGTTATGGTTGGCGACAAGCCGCTCGACCCGGCCGCGACCTACAAGGTGGCGACCAACGACTTCATGCTGCACGGCGGCAACGGCTACTCCGCGCTCGGCGGCGGCAACGTGCTGATCGGCCCGA
>CAWGJV010000012.1:0-131825 GCA_963822975.1 uncultured Alphaproteobacteria bacterium | reverse complement strand
AGCAAGCCGGCGCCACTCCACGGGGATGCCGGAAAAGCTATCCAGAGTGCGAGCGCCAGACCTGACGCGACCATCGCCGCAACGTCGAAGCGGCCAAACGGCCACCGGAAGCCGCGTGGCGCCCTGGCGGGCGAGCCAGTTGCGCGTGAAGCTCGGCACGAGCCGGCCGCCGACAAGCATGATCAAACCGATGATGATGGCGATGGCCGTCCGCAACGAATAGTCCGGCGCACCTTCGAAATAGACCTCGGCGTGGAAACCGATATTGGACGCCGGCAAGAACCGAAACCAAGGCGACCGTCTTCAAATTGCGCCAGTTGCGGCCCGCAACAATCTCGCGAATAACCGCCAACGCGAAAACAACCAGGAACAGTCCATCGACGGCCATGGCCGCGATGAGGCCCACCCAGTCGACGGCAAGGAGCGTCAATCCGGCCAGCCACCCATAGAAGGGACAAGCCCAGCATAGGACGCTCCCGCACGGAAAAACAGCACATCCCCAGTTTGGTATTGCCGTCAGCAGAAATCCAGCGACGACTGCCGAGACGTAGCCGAAGAGCAGCTCGTGCGCATGCCACGCAACTGGTCCGTATGATCGGGCGACGGTCCAAGCGCCGGTGACAGACACCAAGCCAGAGCACCATCGCCAACACCGCCCACGAGGCCGCGCCGAGGAAGAATGGACGAAAGCCGTATCTGAGGAGCTGGAATACGAGCCAGTCCGGTCGCTTCCCTGCTCATTGTAGACGCGCCGCAGCCTTAGGCATCCGGCGCACCCGTCGGCATTCGGATGCGGCTAGTCCGGCGAGCGCGTAGGCGAATGCGCGGTTGAGGCAGGTGGCTCCCGGATCCTCGGATCGCCCCATGGCGCCGATCAGCGTCGTCCATTCTTCGGACGATGCGTTGTCGGCATAGGCGCGCACCGCCCATGCCGCATAGGTGCCGAGCGCCACGCCGTCTTTCTTCGGCACGAGCCCGCATGCCGGCGAACAGCCCGATATCGCCGAGGCCGAGGATCGATCTCGGCGGCGGTGGTCTCATCGGTGAGACGTGCGATGACGTCGCCAAGCAGCAAAATCCGTCCTTCAGAACACGCCGGTGGGCCTCGGCGCCGGCGATCTCGATGCCGCTGATCTCGGCGCGCGAGACGAGCCGGGCGATGTATTGCGCCGTTGCGGTTCGCCGGGTGCGCTCGTCAGGTATTCGGCGATCCGCTCGGAGACCGCTTCGAACGGCAAGACCTGCCCGGCGATGCGGCGGTCGAGGCGGATGACATGAAGCCGTAGCGTGTCTCCACCGGCTCGCTGTCGTCTCTCCCTCGGCGAGCGCGGCAAGCGCAGCGGCGAATTCCGGCGTGTCTCCCCGGGCGTGATTTGGCCGAGATGGCCGCCCTCGCCGGCCGAGGCGCAGTCGGAATAGGCTCGGGCCAGATCGTCGAAACGCTCGGGGATGCGCCGCCAGCTCGCGGCGATCGGCCTCGCCTTCTTCCGCGCGGCCGCGAAGAGCCGGGCTGTCGCTGGCGGCGCGGCGATCAGGATATGCCGCGCCTCGACAAGCTCGGCGTCCGGAATCTTGCCGGTTGGCGTCGTAATAGCGGCGCATCTCGTCTTCGCGTCGGCGTCGGGACCCGCACCTCGCGCTCGACCAGGGCGCCGGATCCGCGCCTCCTCCTCGGTCTCGCGCCGGCCCTTCGCGTCGACCAGCGGGGCTGCTCGCGAGCGACTTCCGCCGGCGCTTCCTGGAGCAGGAGTTCGCGCACGACCAGGGCTTCCGCCGCGCGCTTGCCACGACTCGCCGGGCGATGCCGCCGGATGATACTGCGCCTCGCGCGCGATCGCGCGCGCGGTCGATGATCGTGCCGTTGACCGAACCACGCGGCGGACGCGGCGGCGCCTTGCTCGCGGCGACACCGGCTCATGTGCCGACCGCCCCGGCTTCGGCCATGCGGCCCGGTCGACGCACCGGGCAGGCAGCGCATTCCGCCGTTCGTGCGGCCGTCGTGCTGCGCACGATCTGATAGCCGCGGCGGCCGAGATACCAGACCGGCGCGCTCCAGATGTGGACGAGGCGGGTGAACGGGAAGACCAGGAAGATCGTCATGCCGAGGAACATATGCAGCTTGAAGATCGGATTGGCGTCGGCGACCAGCGCGCCAGACGCCCGGCTGCAGCGTCAGGATGCCCTGCGCCCAGGTCATGAACTTCACCATCTCGCGGCCGTCGAGATGGCCGAGCGACACCGGAATGGTGGCGAGCCGAGCAGCAGCTGGGCGAAGAGCAGGAGCAGGATCGGCGATGTCGCCGAAGCTCGAGGTCCGGCGAATGCGCGGATCGAACAGCCGGCGGTGGGTCAGGAGGGTGATGCCGACGAGGCAGGCGAGGCCGGCGACGCCGCCGACGACGATCGCCAGCATCTGCTTGAAGCCGTGGGAGATGCCGAGCCCGTCGAAGACCCAGATCGGCGTCAGCAGGCCGACAAAATGGCCGAGGAAGATGACCAGGATGCCGACATGGAACAGGTTCGAGCCCCACATCAGCTGCCGCCGGCGCAGGAGCTGGCTCGATCCGCTCCGCCACGTGTACTGCTCGCGGTCGAAGCGGATCAGGCTGCCGACGATGAAGACCGTCAGGCAGAGATAGGGATACCAGCCGAAGACCGCGTTGTTGAGGAAGTCGCGCATCGGCTGCCTCCTACTCGTGTGCCGTGGCGCGGGCGCTTCGCCGCGCGCGAGCCTGGCGATGAGGTCGTCCTTGCAGCCGTGCGCCGCCTCCGGGCCGAACGTCACCGGCTCGTCCTCCCAGGCCGCGTCCAGCGCGGCGAGATCGTCGGGTCGGCGTCCGGCTCCGTCGAGCAGCGGCGTCGACATCGGCGTCTGCCGGCTTCGGCCGCGGCGAGCGCGACCAGCGCCCGGAACACGGCCGCGTAGGCCGACTGGCGCTTGCGTCAGCCGCTCGCCGAGCGCAGCGAGGATGTGCGCGGTCTGGCCGAGCAGCTCCGGCGCCTCGGCGAGCGGGCGCGTCGACAGGTATTCGAGGAACAGCGGCAGATAGTCGGGCAGCTCGGTCGCGCCGATCGCCAGGCCGTTCTTCTCGTAGAGCGTCTTGCAGGTCGATCATCGCCTGGCCGCGGTCGCGGCTTTCGCCGTGGACGTGCTCGAACAGGTGCAGCGACAGCGAGCGGGTGCGGTCGAACAGGAGCACGTAGCGCTCCTGCAGGTCGTAGATGTCGCCGGTGGCGATCTCGTCGATCAGCCGGTCGAGCGCGCGCCGCACGTCGCCGGTCGACCAGCCCCTCGTCGGCAATGCACGCGCGCAGATTCGCGGCCGCGCTGCCTGCAGCTCTTCGCGTCGGATAGCTGAGCAGCGCCGACAGCACCTTGAATGTCTTCGCCATCACATCGATCTCCATCGGGGTCTTGGCGCGCTTCGGCGTGCCGAACAGGCCGGGCTCGCGTGGTGCCGCCCGAGCAGCCGTTGCCGAACGAGAAGCCGCAGGAACCGCGGAGGTCGTAGGCGTCCTCGCCGAGCTCGCGATGCGCGGTCGGGATGACGAAGCGGTCCTCGTAGTTGGCGATCGCCATGATCTGGTACATCTCGTCGATCTGCTCGGGCCGTCAGGCCGACGCGCTCGGCGATGCCTTCGTCGATGACGCCGTCGACGGTCTTCGCCCGCATGTAGGCGCGCATGGCGAGCATGCGCTCGAGGCCAGCGCGACCGGCTCCTCGTCGCCGGCGGTCAGCAGGTTGGCGAGATATTTCAGCGGGATGCGCAGGCAGCGCACGTCCGGCATGTCGCCGTCGTGGCCGATCTTGCCGGCCTCCGCCGCCGACTGGATCGGCGACAGCGGCGGCACGTACCAGACCATCGGCAGCGTGCGGTATTCGGGATGCAGCGGGAAGGCGACCTTCCATTCCATCGCCATCTTCCAGATCGGCGAGCGCATGCGCGCCCTCGATCCAGTTCTCCGGAATGCCCTCGGCCCGCGCCTCGCGCGATCACCGCCGGATCGTTCGGATCGAGGAAGACGCCGAGCTGCGCCTCGTAGAGGTCCTGCTCGTCGGCGACGCTCGCCGCCGCCTCGATGCGGTCGGCATCGTAGAGCACGACGCCGAGATAGCGGATGCGGCCGACGCAGGTCTCCGAGCACACCGTCGGCTGGCCGGCCTCGATGCGCGGGAAGCAGAAGATGCACTTCTCCGATTTGCCGCTCGACCAGTTGTAATAGATCTTCTTGTAGGGGCAGCCGGAGACGCACATCCGCCAGCCGCGGCACTTGTCCTGGTCGATCAGGACGATGCCGTCCTCCTCGCGCTTGTAGATGGCGCCGGAGGGGCAGGCGGCGACGCAGGTCGGATTGAGGCAGTGCTCGCACAGCCGCGGCAGATACATCATGAAGGTGTTTTCGAACTGGCCGTAGATCTCCTTCTGGACGCCCTCGAAATTGACGTCGGCCGAGCGCTTGGCGAATTCGCCGCCGAGGATTTCCTCCCAGTTCGGGCCCCACTCGATCTTCTCCATGCGCTCGCCGGTGACCAGCGAGCGCGGCCGCGCCGTCGGCAAGGTCTGCATTTCGGGCGCCTTCTGCAGGTGCTCGTAGTCGAAGGTGAAGGGCTCGTAGTAGTCGTCGATCTCCGGCAGGTCGGGATTGGCGAAGATGTTGGCGAGCACCCGCCATTTGGCGCCGATGCGCGGCTCGATCTTGCCGTTCGTCTTGCGCCGCCAGCCGCCGTTCCAGCGCTCCTGGTTCTCCCAGTCCTTCGGGTAGCCGATGCCGGGCTTGGTCTCGACGTTGTTGAACCACGCGTATTCCATGCCTTCGCGATTGGTCCAGACGTTCTTGCAGGTGACCGAGCAGGTGTGACAGCCGATGCACTTGTCGAGGTTCAGCACCATCGCGATCTGCGCGCGGATCTTCATTCTGCGGCCTCCACTTCGGTGCGCTGGGGATCGGCCGGCTGGTCGGCGGTCGGGCGATCGAGCCAGTCGACTTCGGCCATCTTGCGGACGATGACGAACTCGTCGCGGTTGGAGCCGACCGTGCCGTAGTAGTTGAAGCCGTAGGACTGCTGGGCGTAGCCGCCGATCATGTGGGTCGGCTTGAGGACGGTGCGGGTCACCGAGTTGTGGATGCCGCCGCGCTGGCCGGTCTGCTCGGAGCCCGGCACGTTCACGATCTTCTCCTGCGCGTGGTACATCATGCACATGCCCTCCTTGACGCGCTGCGAGACGACGGCGCGCGCGACCAGCGCGCCGTTGGAGTTGAAGGCCTCGATCCAGTCGTTGTCGACGATGCCGGCCTTCTTGGCGTCGGTCTCGCTGATCCAGACGCATCGGCCCGCCGCGCGACAGCGTCAGCATCAGCAGGTTGTCGGTGTAGGTGGAGTGGATGCCCCACTTCTGGTGCGGCGTGATGAAGTTGAGCACGACCGGCGTGTTGCCGTTCGGCTTGCGGTCGATGACCGGCTTGACGGTCTTGGTGTCGATCGGCGGCCGATAGACGCAGAAGCCCTCGCCGAAGGCGCGCATCCACAGATGATCCTGATAGAGCTGCTGGCGGCCGGTCAGCGTCCGCCACGGGATCAGTTCGTGGACGTTGGTGTAGCCGGCGTTGTAGCAGACCTTCTCCGACTCCAGCCCCGACCAGATCGGCGACGAGATGATCTTGCGCGGCTGGGCGACGACGTCGCGGAAGCGGATCTTCTCGTCCTCCTTGTGGACGCGCGAGATGGGCGTGCTCGCGCCCGGTGATCCGCCACAGCGACGTCCCACGCCTTGACGGCGACTTCGCCGTTGGTCTCGGGCGCCAGCCTGAGGATCACCTCGCAGGCATCGATATCGGTGTCGATGCGGGCCATGCCCTTTGTTGACGCCCTCCTCGTGCACCTCGCCGTTGAGCGCCTTGAGGAACTCGACCTCGTGCTCGGTGTTCCAGGCCATCCCCTTGCCGCCGTTGCCGAGCTTCGCCATCAGCGGCCCAAGCGAGGTGAAGCGCTTGTAGAGATTGGGGTAGTCGCGCTCGACCACCGTCACCGCCGGCATGGTCTTGCCGGGGATCGGATCGATCTCGCCGGTCTTCCAGTCCTTGACGTCGAACGCCTGCGCGATCTCGCCGGGCGTGTCGTGCAGGATCGGCGTCAGCACGACGTCCTTCTTCGACGCCGAGCACTTCCGGCGCGACCTCGGAGAACGCCTCGGCGATGCCCTTGTAGATCTCCCAGTCGCTCCGCGACTCCCACACCGGATCGATCGCGGCGGTCAGCGGGTGGATGAAGGGGTGCATGTCGGAGGTGTTGAGGTCGTTCTTCTCGTACCAGGTCGCCGTCGGCAGCACGATGTCGGAGTAGACGCAGGTCGTCGACATGCGGAAATCGAGGGTGACGAGCAGGTCGAGCTTTCCCTCCGGCGCGTCCTCGTGCCAGACGACCTCGGCCGGCTTCTTCCTGCCGTCCTCGCCGAGGTTCTTGCCCATCACGCCGTGCTTCGTGCCGAGAAGATGCTTGAGGAAGTACTCGTGGCCCTTGCCGGAGGAGCCCAGCAGGTTGGAGCGCCAGACGAAGAGATTGCGCGGCCAGTTCTTCGGATTGTCGGGGTCCTCGCAGGAGAGCTTGAGCTCGCCTGATTTCAGCGCCTCGGCGACATAGTCCTTTGCCTCGAGGCCGGATGCGGCCGCGCTTTTCGATACGTCGAGCGGATTGGCCTGAAGCTGGGGCGCCGACGGCAGCCAGCCCATGCGTTCGGCGCGCACGTTGTAGTCGATCAGCGCGCCATCCCAGGGGCCGGCAGGTGCGGTCGGCGACAGGATCTCCGACACGTCCAGCGTCTCGTAGCGCCATTGGTCGGTGTGGGCGTAAAATGCGGACGTCGAGTTCTTCTGCCGCGGCGGGCGGCCCCAATCGAGTCCGAAAGCCAGCGGCAGCCAGCCCGTCTGTGGCCTGAGCTTCTCCTGGCCGACATAGTGCGACCAGCCGCCACCCGACTGGCCGACGCAACCGCACATCACCAGCATGTTGATGATGCCGCGGTAGTTCATGTCCATGTGATACCAGTGGTTCAGACCGGCGCCGACGATCACCATCGAGCGCCCCTTGGTCTTCTCGGCATTGAGCGCAAACTCGCGCGCCGTCGTGATGATCTGGTCGCGCGGCACGCCGCTGATCTTCTCCGCCCACGCCGGCGTGTAGGGCGCGATGTCGTCGTAGCCGGTCGCGAGGTTCTCGCCGCCGAAACCCCGGTCGACGCCATAGTTCGCCACGAACAGATCGAAGACCGAGGCGACGACCGTCTCGCCATCGGCAAGCTGCAACTTCTTCACCGGAACATTGCGCAAGAGAACGCCGGGATGGTCGGTTCCCAGAAAATGATCGTGTTCGCGGTTGCCGAAATACGGGAAGCCGACCGGCTGGATTTCGTCCCTCACGTCCGCCAGCGACAGGCGCAGCTTCGTGTCCTGCCCGTTCGACGCCTTCTCCTCGAGGTTCCACTTGCCCTTCTCGCCCCAGCGGAACCCGACGGAGCCTTTCGGCACGACGATCGTTCCGGTCGTCTCGTCAAAGGCCAGCGTCTTCCACTCGGGATTGTTGGTCTCCTGGGATTCCACGAGGTCGGAAGCGCGCAGAAATCGCTCCGGCACGTAGTGCTCGCCCTGCTTCACCAGACGCACCAGCATGGGCATGTCCGTGTACTGGCGGACGTAATCGCGGAAGTAATCCGGCTGCCGGTCAACGTGGAACTCGCGCAGGATCACGTGCCCCATGGCCATGGCGAGCGCGGCGTCGGTGCCCTGCTTCGGCGACATCCAGAGATCGGCGAATTTCGATGCTTCCGAATAGTCCGGACAGATCACGACGCTCTTGGCGCCCTTGTAGCGGACCTCGGTGTAGAAATGGGCGTCGGGAGTTCGCGTCTGCGGGACGTTGGAACCCCACAGGATCAGAAAGCTTGAATTGTACCAGTCGGCGGATTCCGGCACGTCGGTCTGCTCGCCCCAGGTCTGGGGCGATGCCGGTGGCAGGTCGCAATACCAGTCGTAGAATGACATCGAGACGCCGCCAAGCAGCGACAGGTAGCGTGAGCCGGCGGCATAACTGACCATGGACATCGCCGGGATCGGCGAGAATCCGAATACGCGATCGGGTCCGTAGGTCTTCACGGTATAGGCGTTCGAGGCGGCAATGATCTCGTTCACCTCGTCCCAATCGGCACGGACGAAACCGCCGAGGCCGCGCTTTTCGACGTAGGAGGCGCGCTTCCCGGGGTCTTCGACGATCGACTTCCACGCCGCCACCGGCGTCATCGCCGCGCGCGCCTCGCGCCACAGCCTGAGCAGGCGCGAGCGGACCAGGGGATACTTCACCCGATTGCTGGAATAGAGATACCAGCTGTAGCTCGCGCCCCGAGCGCAGCCGCGCGGCTCGTGATTGGGCAGATCGGGCCGTGTGCGCGGGTAATCCGTCTGCTGGGTCTCCCAGGTGACGATCCCGCCCTTGACGTAGATCTTCCAGGAACACGAACCGGTGCAGTTCACGCCATGTGTCGAACGCACGATCTTGTCGTGCTGCCAGCGCTTGCGATAGCCGTCCTCCCAGCGGCGATCTTCCTGTGTCGTGATGCCGTGGCCGTCGGAGAAATCTTCGGCGGCCCGTTTGAAGAAGGTCAGTCGGTCAAGCAGGTGGCTCATCGCTCCAATACCCTCACGCAGTCGCTTTGGCTGACGGCACGTCTGCACCACCATGCTCGATGTCATGGAGGAGGCCGCCGCGTCGCGTGTAGAACCACCATGTGACGGCAACGCACGTGACGTAGAAGGCCATAAAGCCCCACAACGCCAGTTCGGGACCGCCGGTGAGCGTGATCGACGAGCCATAGGCCTTGGGGATGAAGAAGGCGCCGTAGGCAGCGACGGCCGAAGTGAAGCCAATGATCGCCGCCGATTCCTTGTCGGAATGACGGACCTGCTCGGCGGCCGGCACGCCCGGCATCAGTCGCCCAACTTCCTTGCGCATGATCGCCGGGATCATCTGGAAGGTCGAGGCGTTGCCGACGCCGGTGGCGAAGAACAGCACCATGAACATCGCGAAGAAGCCCCAGAAGGCGCCCGGCTGGTCCTTGATACCGAGGAAGTAGAGCACGCCCCCGACTGCCACGATCATCAGCACAAACACCCACTGGGTGACGCGACCACCACCCCACCGGTCGGAGATCCAGCCGGTGGCCGCCCGCGACAGCGCACCGACCAGCGGCCCGAGGAAGACGAACTTCAGCGAGTTGACTTCGGGGAACTGGGTCTTGGCGAGCAGCGGGAAGCCGGCGGAATAGCCGATGAACGAGCCGAAGGTGCCGGTGTAGAGCCAGCACATGATCCAGTTGTGGGTGCGCTGGAAGATGACCGCCTGCTCGGCGAAGGACGCCTTGGCCGAAGCGATGTCGTTCATGCCCAGCCACGCGGCAACCGTCGACACGATCAGGAACGGCACCCAGATGAAGCCGGCATTCTGGATCCACAGCATCGTGCTGTCCGACACGGTCTGCGGCTCGCCGCCAACGACACCAAAGACACCGGCGGTGATGACGATCGGCACGACGAACTGGACAACGCTGACGCCGAGATTGCCGAGACCGGCATTGAGGGCCAGCGCATTGCCCTTCTCCCGCTTCGGGAAGAAGAACGAGATATTGGCCATCGAGGAGGCGAAGTTGCCGCCGCCAAGCCCGCAGAGCAGCGCCAGAACCAGGAAGATGAGATAGGGCGTATCCGGGTTCTGCACCGCGTAGCCTATGCCGAAAGCCGGCACCAGCAGCGAGGCGGTGCTGAGGGTCGTCCATAGACGCCCGCCGAGGATCGGCACCATGAAGGAATAGAAGATGCGCAGCGTCGCGCCGGAGAGGCCGGGCAGCGCCGCCAGCCAGAAGAGCTGATCGGTCGTGTAGGTGAAGCCGATCGCCGGGAGCTTGGCGACGACCACGCTCCACACCATCCATACCGAGAAGGCGAGCAGCAGCGCCGGGATCGAGAGCCACAGGTTGCGGCTGGCAATGCGACGGCCGGTGGTCTTCCAGAAGGTCTCGTCCTCCGGCCGCCAGTCGTCGAGCAACGCGCTGCGGCCGGCATGCTGCGCCGGCCTGTGAACGTGCTCCAGTTCGGCAAGCGCCGGCAGCTTGGCAAGCGCCTCACCGGCAACCCGTTGCTCCATCGCGCGAATGGCGAAGTGCATCCAGACGAGGGAGACGGCCACGACCAGAAAGAGCAGGGCGAAGCAGCTGGTCCAGATGCTGGTGAGGTCGGCCATGACGCCAAAGGCGATGGGCAGGACGAAACCACCCAGGCCGCCGATCATGCCGACGAGTCCGCCAACCGAACCGACGTGGCCCGGATAGTACGCCGGGATATGCTTGTAGACCGCCGCCTTGCCCAGCGACATGAAGAAGCCGAGCACGAAGATGGTGATGACGAAGGGAATGAGGTCCATCTGGGTCGAGAAGGCGATCGGCCCTTCGATGCCGTGGATGACATAGTCGGTCTGCGGATAGGACAGCATGAACAGGCAGACCATCGACACGCCGAAGGTCCAGTACATGATGGCGCGGGCGCCATAGCGATCCGAGAGATGACCGCCATAGGCGCGGAACAGGCTTGCCGGGATCGAGTAAGCGGCAGCGAGCACGCCGGCGGTTTCGATGTCGAGCTTGTAGACGTCGATCAGATAGTGCGGCAGCCACAGCGCCAATGAAACGAAGCCACCGAAGACAAAGAAGTAGTACAGCGCAAAGCGCCAGACCTGCTGATGGCGAAGCGGCTCCAGTTCGAGCAGGGTCGACCGCGCTTTCTCGCCCCGTGCCCGGCGCGCCTTGACGGCCGGATCGTCGTCCGTCGCGAACCAGAAAATGACGGCCATGACGGCGAGAACCGTCGCCCAGACGACGGCGACCATCTGCCAGCCAAAGGCCACGAGGACGAACGGCGCGACGATCTTCGTGACGGCCGCGCCGACATTGCCGGCGCCGAAGATGCCGAGGGCCGTCCCCTGCTTCTCCGCTGGGAACCAGCGCGAGACATAGGCGATACCGACCGCGAATGAGCCGCCGGCGAGGCCGACACCAAGCGCGGCGACCAGCATCCAGACATAGGTCGTGGCGAAGGAGAGAAGATAAGTCGCCAAGGCCGCCGACAGCATGGTGAGCACGTAGACGACGCGACCGCCATATTGATCGGTCCAGATGCCGAGGAAGATGCGGCTCAGCGATCCCGTGAGGATCGGCAGCCCAACGAGAAGCCCGAACTGGGTCTCGCTCAGGCCGAGATCCTGTTTGATCCGGACTCCGATGATGGCGAAGATGGTCCAGACCGCAAAACAGACCGTAAAAGCAACCGTGGAAAGCCAGAGCGCCCGCTGCTGGCCATGGGGCGTATCCGCCATCTTTTGCTCCCGCGACGTGATTCCGTCGAAATCGAAAATTCCACAGCGCAGGCATGATTGACTTGACGTAAATCAATCAAAACTGCGGGCGACGAAGAAACCGCAGAAAACCACAAGAAAATACGCGCAACTTGATAGATTATATTCTGATGTTTGATCTATTTATACATTGCATTTGACAATTATCAATTTCGCCGCCCATCCTCTCTGGCAAACAAGGGCGAGACAACGCCGGTCACCGGGAGAATCAGGTGCGCACCAGCGACGCGGAACAGATTCGGTCGATGCATTTGTTCGCTGACATGACGGACAAGCATTTCGACGCCCTGGTGCAGGCGGCATTCCTGCAGCGCTTCCCGGCGCGGGTTGCGCTGATCGCCGAGCACGAGCGCCCGGATTTCCTGCACGTCGTCGTCGAGGGCGCCGTGGAACTATTCTCGCGGCATGGCCGGCGGGAGACGACCGTCGACGTTTGCCGGCCGGTGACGACATTCATCCTCGCGGCGGTGATCGGCGACCTGCCCTACCTCGCGTCCGGCCGCACCCTCGAGCCATCGCGCATTCTGATGCTGCCGGCTGAGGCCGTCCGCGACGCATTCGACGTGGACGCCGCCTTCGCCCGGGCCATCGTGCGCGAACTGTCGCGCTGCTTCCGCGGGGTGATGAAAGAGCTCAAGAGCCAGAAGTTGCGGACCAGTGCCGAGCGGCTCGCCAACTGGATCCTTGCGAACGCGGCCCGGCGCGGCGACGACCTGGTCTTCACGCTTCCGAACGGCAAGCGGACCCTCGCCGCGAGGCTCGGCATGACGCCGGAAAATCTCTCGCGCGCTCTTGCCCAGCTTGTGGTCCACGGCGTCGCCAGCCGCGGCCGCGAAATCATTGTCCGTGACGTCGCCAGGCTCGAGACCTTCGCCAAGCCAACGCCATCGATGGACGACACAAGCTACTGAAGGGGCTGGTCCCTACCCCAGGTGCTACCTGTCGGACGCTGCACTTCAGATATTGGGGTTAAGTCCTGGTCGGAGCGACAGGATTCGAACCTGCGACCCCTTGACCCCCAGTCAAGTGCGCTACCAGACTGCGCCACGCTCCGACCGGCGCGGACTATATCGCCCGCGCGCGACCTGTGCAACGAGCGATCCCCGGCCCCGACGGGCGCTCCCGCCGTTTCAGCGTGACTGGTCGAGCAGCCGCTTCAGTTCGAGCAGTTCGCTCAGGGTCGATTTCAGCCGGTGGGCCTCGTCGTCGGTCAGCTTGACGGTGTGGCGCCCGCCATTGGCCGGCGCCGGCGCGCGGAATTCGCGCGGGTCCAGGGTCGGCTCCTCGAAGTCGACCTCCACGCCATTCGCCGCCGCCAGATCGGGTTCATCGATCAGCTCTTCCGGCTCGCCACGGCGGGCCGGCGCCAGTCCACTCAGTTCGCCGCGCCCGGCCGCAATGGCGAAGCGCGGACCCTGCTCCTTCAGGATGCGCTGCACCCCGCGGATGGTATAGCCTTCGCCGTAGAGCAGCTGGCGAATGCCGCGCAGCAGATCGACGTCGTCCGGCCGGTAGTAGCGCCGCCCGCCGCCGCGCTTCAGTGGCTTGATCTGGGCGAAGCGGGTTTCCCAAAACCGCAGCACGTGCTGCGGGAGATTGAGTTCCCCCGCGACCTCGCTGATCGTCCTGAATGCGTCTGGCCCCTTGGACACCTGTCCATCCACCGCGTCGCGCCCGCCGCGGGCGCGGTCGTCACTGGTCGCTATCCTCCCGGCTCGCGCCGTTGATCAGCGTCTGATTGATTTTCTGCTTGAGCACATTGCTCGGCTTGAAGACCATCACGCGCCGCGGCGATATCGGCACTTCTTCGCCGGTCTTCGGATTGCGTCCGACCCGTTCGCCCTTGCTGCGCACGATGAACGAGCCGAACGACGACAACTTGACCGGCTCCCCGCGCAACGATGCGGTTGCTGATTTCATCGAGCACCAGTTCGACCAGATCCGCCAATTCCGTGCGCGACAGGCCCACCGCCTGGTAGACCGCCTCGCACAGGTCCGCTCGCGTCACCGTCTTCCCTGCACATGGCCTCGATTTTTTCTTCCCCGGAGAGACGCCGCAGTCGCGGAATTCTCGTCAATCAAACAATACGATAGCCTATTGCTTCAGCACGGCGCAATCAACTCCCCCACATGGGTGGGGCAGCGTTCCGACGCCTTACCAGCGCAGGATCGCCGCACCCCATGTAAAACCGCCGCCCATCGCCTCCAGCAGACAGGAGATCGCCGCGCTTGATCCGCCCGTCGGCGCTGGCCACGGACAGCGCCAGCGGGATCGACGCCGCCGACGTGTTGCCATGCAGCGCGACCGTCTTGATCACCTTTTCGTCCGGGATGCCGAACTTCTTGGCGCTGCCGTCGATGATGCGGATGTTCGCCTGGTGCGGCACGAACCAGTCGATGTCGCGCCGGGTCGAAGCCGGTTGCGCGGAAGGCATCTTCCATCACGTCGCCGATCGCCGTGATCGCGTATTTGAACACCTCGCGCCCTTCCATGCGCAGGTGCCCGACAGTGCCCGTCGACGATGGCCCGCCGTCGACATAGAGCTTCTCCTTGTGGCGGCCGTCGGA
Organism: uncultured Alphaproteobacteria bacterium; assembly: GCA_963822975.1. Lineage (GTDB taxonomy): Bacteria > Pseudomonadota > Alphaproteobacteria > Rhizobiales > Kaistiaceae > CAVSRC01. The sequence continues at coordinate 117,804 of CAWGJV010000012.1, read as the reverse complement.
GCGCAGATGCGCCGTCAGCAATCCGCGGTCGTCGCGTCCGCCGGGCTGCTCCTGCCGCGCCAGCACCACCGCCCCCGCCCCGTCGCCAAACAGCACGCAGGTCGAGCGGTCGGTCCAGTCGAGCAGGCGCGAGAAAGTCTCCGCGCCGATGACCAGCGCCTTGCTGGCCTGGCCAGCGCGGATCAGCGCGTCGGTCGTCGTCAGCGCATAGACGAAACCGGAGCACACGGCCTGCACATCGAAGGCCGCGCCCGCGGGTCATGCCGAGCTTCTCCTGCACGGTCACGGCCGCGGCCGGAAACGTGTTGTCCGGCGTCGCGGTCGCCATCACGATCAGGTCGATCTCGTCGATCGTGACGCCGGCGTCATCGAGCGCGCGTCGGGCGGCCGCAACGGCGAGATCGGAGGTCAGTTCGCCGTCCGCGGCAACGTGGCGCTCGGCGATGCCAGTGCGCTGGCGGATCCAGGCGTCGGACGTATCGACCATCTTCGCCAGATCGTCGTTCGTGACGACCTTCTCGGGAACGTATCCACCAACGCCGAGAACAACCGAACGCAATCTGGTCACATGCGCACCCGTGCTTGGCGATCTTGTTCTCTGCGGCGGCGATGGCCTGCCGGTGGGCCGACAGGTCCAGGTTGATCTTTTCCACGATACCGCTTCTCGCCATGCTGTAGCCGATTTCGATTGCCGCGGCGAAGCCTTCGGCGTCCGTACCGCCATGGCTCTTGATGACCAGTCCGCCAAGGCCGAGGAAGGCACCGCCGTTCATCCGCCGCGGGTCGAGCTTGGTGCGCAGCCGGTTGAAGGCATCGCGGGCGAGCAGGTAGCCGATCCGCGCCGCGAACGTGGCGCTCATCGCTTCGCGCAGGTAGGCGGCGATCTGTGTCGCCGTGCCCTCCGCGGTCTTCAGCGCGATATTGCCGGAGAAGCCCTCGGTGACCACCACATCGGCGGTCCCGCGGCCGATGTCGTCGCCCTCGACGAAGCCGATATAGTCGAGATACGGCAGGTCGGCCTCCTTGAGCATCTGGCCGGCAAGGCGGATGTCCTCCAGCCCCTTCGCCTCCTCGACGCCGATATTGAGCAGTCCGACCGTCGGCCGTTCCTTGTCGAACAGGGCCCTGGCCATCGCCGCCCCCATCACCGCGTACTCGAACAGTTGTTCGGAGTCCGCGCCAATGGTCGCGCCTATATCGAGGACTACCGACTCGCCTTTAAGCGTCGGCCAGATGCCGGCGATTGCCGGACGATCGATCTCGGTTTCGCCGCGCAGGCAGAACAGCGCCATCGCCATCAGTGCGCCGGTGTTGCCGGCCGACACGGCAAAGCCGGCGCCGTCCTTTACCGCCTCTATGGCGCGCCACATGCTGGACTTCCCGCGCCCGCGCCGGAGCGCCTGGCTGGGCTTGTCGTCCATGCGGACAGCCACTTCGGTGTGCTCGAAGTCCGACGCCGCCTTGAGCCGCGGATGGCGGTCGAGCAGCGGCTCCACCGCCGCCCGGTCTCCGAAAAGGCGAAAGCGCAGTTCGGGCCGGCGACCGAGCACCAGATCCGCGCCGGGGATGACGACTTCCGGGCCTTTGTCGCCGCCCATGACATCGAGCGATGCCGTGATTGTCGCCGCCATCAAGCCCCTGCACCGCTTGCCGGTCGCGCTCCTCGGCACCGGCCCCCGCCCGTCGCGCGCACGCGAAAGAGGGCGAACATTACAGGGTTCCGGCAACCAGACAAAGGCCCCGTGGCGGCAATTGCCAGCACCTTCAGTCCTTGCCTTTGCCGGCCTCTCGCAGCACGGCGAAGGGCAATTCGGGCGTCGATTCAGCAGGTTCGGTGGCGGTCGCCGGCAGTGCCGCGCCGGGCGCCCGTGGATAGGGATCGATCGCCAGCACGAAGATCTCCTCGACCAGCGCCCCGAGGTCGACGCCAGCTCCCTCCATCACCTCCGGCGGCTCTGGGGCGTCGGGATCGACGACAACTTCCTTGCCGGGCTTCACCTCCCCCGGCGCCTCCGGGGAGTTGGCCGGCACGAAGCGCACCGTGAACGGCTCGTCGATATGCTGGGCGACGGGCTCCAGGCTGACGACACAGGACTGCACGATATCGGCGATCACGCGCCCGGCGATCTCCAGCGAACCACGCTGGCCATGGGTGAGGGTTGCCGTTGCCGAAAGCGCATCGACGGCAACGAGGTCATACGCTCCGGCAATGGCCGCCCGCTCGTCGTCGCTGGCCTTAATGTCGATGTCCAGGCCGGTGGCCGGAACCTGCGCCGCTTCGACGCGGCGCGTGAGGATCGCGCTCTCGATCATGCTTCCGCTTTCGCAAATGCCGCCGGATCGGGAAGCACTGCCCGGCCTGCGGCGATTTCATCCACGGACGTCCCGGCAAGGGCCGCCGCGACCGCTATCGCATAATCCGCCAGCCACCCGGCGGCAACCGGCGGCTCGCCATCAGGAAAGACATTCCTGGCAATCGCCGTAGCAAGCCCGGGCCGATCGCCAAGACTGTCGCCGTATGCTGCGGCACGGCCATAGAAGCCCTCGCCGAGCGCCTTCATCCGCTTCGGCACCGCCTGATCGCCGAAACCCAGTTCACGCAGCGATTGATCCATGTCCCGGCAGAAGTCGTCGAACACCAATTGCCCCAGCGCCCTGCCCGCCTCACCATCGCGTTTCAGCCGCTCGATGACCAGGACCGCATGCAGAACAACCATCTCGAACCGACCGGTCACCGAATCGGGCACGCCCAGCACGGCATAAAGCTCCGGCCGGCGCGCCTGAGCGACCGCGGCCCCGTAGATGCCCGTGGCAACCGCTTCGGCCGGATCAGTGCGGAAAAATCGGCTCGGCAAGGTGCTGTTTTCTCCGGTGTTGGGCAGTAGAACCTCGGCAGGGCGGCCAGACATTGCATGCCGCGCCGTGGCAGGCTAGGCCATGGCGCGGGAGGCGGCACACCACGTTTCCGACACGATCATGCCCAAGCCTCCGGGGGAGCGCGCGATCATGTCGCCGACCGGTGCGCCGGCGCAACCAGAGCACGGGATGACCACGGAATGAGCAAGGCTTGGCATGGGCAGGAGGGGTATCCGTTCGGGCTTCGACATTGGCGGTCGGCCGGCCTGCGGGGCGCAGCAGTCCTGACCCTTCTCGCTGTGGCCGGCTGTGCGTCACAGGACGGCGGCGCTTTCGCCGGCCTCTCCCAGACCACCCAGCACGGCTATGTGGTGTCCCCCGTTGCCCTCGAACAGATCCCGGTCGGCTCCAGCAAGGACCAGGTGCTGATCGCCCTCGGGTCGCCGTCGACCACCGCCAACTACGGCAACGACGTCTTCTACTACATCAGCCAGACCCGCCAGCGAGCCGCTGCATTCCTGCCCGAAAAGGTCGTCGACCAGCGCATCGTCGCCGTCTACTTCGACAAGAAGAACCAGGTCGAACGCGTCGCCAATTACGGCCTGCAGGATGGCAAGATCTTTGACTTCATCTCGCGCACCACCCCCACCGGTGGCGCCGACCAAGGCTTCCTGCAGCAGGTGCTGTCTGGCGTCATCGGTTTCGGCGCGCCGCGCTAGCGCCTCGGCCCGATTCGCAACGAAAAGCCCCGCCGGATTGCTCCGGCGGGGCTTTGTCGTTCTCGAACGCGACGTTCAGTGCGCCAGCACCGCCAGCAGCAGCAGCGCGACGATATTGGTGATCTTGATCATCGGGTTCACGGCCGGGCCGGCGGTGTCCTTGTAGGGGTCGCCGACCGTGTCGCCGGTCACCGCCGCCTTGTGGGCCTCCGAGCCCTTGCCGCCGTGGTGGCCGTCCTCGATGTACTTCTTGGCGTTGTCCCAGGCGCCGCCGCCGGCCGTCATCGAGATGGCGACGAACAGCCCGTTGGCGATCACGCCGAGCAGCATGGCCCCGAGCGCCGAGAACGCCGCGCCCTTGCCGCCGATCCACGAGATCGCGAAGAAGCAGACGATCGGCGACAGCACCGGCAACAGCGAGGGAACGATCATCTCCTTGATCGCCGCGCGGGTAAGCAGATCGACCGCCTTGCCGTAGTCAGGCTTGTCGGTGCCCTTCATGATGCCCGGCTTCTCGCGGAACTGCCGGCGCACTTCCTCCACGATGGCGCTGGCCGCGCGGCCGACCGCCGTCATGGTGATGCCGCCGAAGAGGTAGGGCAGCAGGCCGCCGAAGATCAGGCCGACGACGACGTAGGGGTTCTTCAGCGAGAAATCGACCGTGATCCCGGCGAAGTACGGGAAGGCCGCCGGATCCTGCGAGAAATGCGTCAGGTCCGAGGTATAGGCCGCGAACAGCACCAGCGCGCCGAGACCGGCCGAGCCGATGGCGTAGCCCTTGGTCACCGCCTTGGTGGTGTTGCCGACCGCGTCGAGCGCGTCCGTGGTCTTGCGCACCTCCGCCGGTAGATCGGCCATTTCGGCGATACCGCCGGCATTGTCGGTGACCGGGCCGAAGGCGTCGAGCGCCACGACCACGCCGGCCAGGGCCAGCATCGTGGTCACCGCGATGGCGATACCGAACAGGCCCGCCAGCGAATTGGCCGTCAGGATGCCGGCGATGATGACCAGCGCCGGCAGTGCCGTCGATTCAAGCGACACCGCGAGGCCCTGAATGACGTTGGTGCCGTGGCCGGTCACCGAGGCGTTGGCGATCGACTGGACCGGGCGGAAATTGGTGCCGGTGTAGTACTCGGTGATCACGATGATCAGGCCGGTGACCACCAGACCGGCGAGGCCGCACATGTACAGGTCGATGCCGCGGAAGCCGAGCTCGCCGAGCGGCGAGTACATGGAGCCGAACACCCACCAGGTGATCGGGTAGAGCACGATCAGCGACAGCACCGCGGTGGCGATGAAGCCCTTGTAGAGCGCGCCCATGATCGAGTTGTTGGCGCCGAGCTTGACGAAGAAGGTGCCGGCGATCGAGGTCAGCACGCAAACGCCAGCAATCGCAAGGGGATAGATCATCGCCGAAGAGGTCAGGTCGCCGACGAAGAAGATCGAGGCGAGCACCATGGTGGCCACCACGGTCACCGCATAGGTCTCGAACAGGTCGGCCGCCATGCCAGCGCAGTCGCCGACATTGTCGCCGACATTGTCGGCGATCGTCGCCGGATTACGCGGGTCATCCTCCGGAATGCCGGCCTCGACCTTGCCGACGAGATCGCCGCCGACGTCGGCGCCCTTGGTGAAGATGCCGCCGCCGAGACGGGCGAAGATCGAGATCAGCGAGGCGCCGAAGCCGAGCGCAACCAGCGCATCGATGACAATACGGTCATTGACGGCGTAGCCGGCGATGCGCGTCAGCACGAAGAAGTAGACGGTGACGCCGAGCAGCGCGAGGCCGGCAACCAGCATGCCGGTGATCGCGCCGGAACGGAAGGCGATGGCAAGGCCGGCGGCAAGGCTCTGGCTCGACGCCTGCGCCGTGCGCACGTTGGCGCGCACCGACACCATCATGCCGGCGAAACCGGCAGAACCCGACAGCACCGCACCGATCAGGAAGCCGATTGCGACGGTCAGCGACAGGAACCAGGCGATGATCACGAACACCACGACGCCGACCGCCGCGATGGTGGCGTATTGCCGGCGGAGATAGGCGGTCGCGCCCTCCTGGATGGCCGCGGCAATCTCTTGCATGCGGGCCGAGCCAGCGTCGGCCGCCAGAACGTCGCGCGCCGCCCAGACGCTGTAGGCGATGGCGATCAGGCCGCACAGGATGATCAGGTAAATCACGGGTCTTTTCCCCTCCGTCCGCCGGTGGAATACGGGCGCCAGGCGCCCCTGACCGGCCAGAATCATGTGAAAAAGGCCGCGGAAATCGCCCCGGCGGCCCTGGAACAGGCCGTGGGTATGGCCTGTCACGAAACGGCCGTCAAGCCGTGTCGGAGCGCCCCCGCGCCGGCCTCGCCGACGATCCCGCTTGCCGGTTCAGGCGGGTCTGGCCCATCGGGCGATGGCCGCAACCGCCAGGGCGACGGCGCACACGCCGATGATCGGGAAGGCGTAGAGATTCAACTGTTCCCAGCCGACCGCGACGTAGAGCTTGCCCGACGAGAAGGAGGCCACCGCGACCGACCCGAACACCAGGAAATCGTTCAGCCCCTGCACCTTGCCGCGCTCTTCCGGCCGATAGGTTTCGGTCAGAAGGGCCGTGGAGCCGATGAAGCCAAAATTCCAGCCGACGCCAAGGAGGATCAGCGCGCCCCAGAAATTGGCCAGATTCAGGCCGGACATCGCGATGGTGGCGCAGATGGCGAGCAGCACCATGCCGGTGGCGATCACGATTTCCTTGCCGAACCGGGCGATCAGCGAACCGGTCACGAAGCTCGGCGCGAACATCGCCAGCACGTGCCACTGGATGCCGAGCGCCGCATCGTTCTGGGTGAGGCCGCAGCCGACCATGGCAAGCGGCGCCGCAGTCATCAGCAGGCTCATCAGGGCGTAGGAGCCGACGCCGCAGACGATCGCCACGATGAAGCGCGGCTGCCGCACGATCTCGCCGAGCGGCCGCCCGCCGGCATGGGAGGCCGCGGGCGGTACGGCGCGCGCCTGCCCGCCGAGCAGGGAAAGGACACCCAGCGCGGTCGCCGCCAGCACGCTCATGGCGAAGAAACTGCCGGCGAACGGAATGGGGTCGAGCAAGTTGCGCGTGAAAATCACGGTCTGCGGGCCGATGATCGCCGCCGCTACGCCGCCGGCGAGCACCCACGAGATGGCGCGAGCGCGGAATCCGGGGCTGCCGCTGTCGGCCGCCGCGAAGCGGTATTGCTGGGCGAAGGCGCCGGCAAAGCCGACGCAGGCCAGGCCGAGGATGAAACCGGCGAACGAGCCCATCAGCACGGCCAGCCCGGCGACGATCCCCCCGACGATCCCGACGGACGCCCCCAGCATGAAGCCGTGCCGCCGGCCGACGCGGCGCATCAGCAGCGCGGCGGGAACCGTTCCGGCGGCAACGCCGATGGTGAAGCCGCTGACCGGCAGCGTCGCCAGCGACTTGTCCGGCCCGAGCAGGTACGAGCCGGTCAACCCGCCGATGCTGATGGCAATTGGCGCGATGGCGCCGCTGAAAGCGGCTGCCGTCGTCAGGAGCAGCGCATTCCGCCTCACGCCGGCGGGTTCGCCCGCGCTGCCATCCATCGTCGTGCTGGTCATGCCGTCTGGATAGCTCCGCCCACGGGCCGCGTCAAAAGTGCTTGTGGCCGGTGCGCGCCAGCTTGATCGCAAGCCCCGCCGCGTCGCGCACGACCGGCGGCGCCTCTCCCGCAACGATATGTCCGATCCGCGTCACCGGCACCCCGACCTCGCGTGCATCGCTGGCGAAACGCAGTGCTGCAGGACCAGCCACCGTCGCCAGGATCTCGTAGTCGTCGCCGCCGGTGAGGATCGGCCTGATCAGGGCGCGCTTCGCCGCCAGCAGCGTCCGCGCCGCCGCCGACAGCGGCACCAGCGCGGACTCGATTTCCGCGCCAACCCCGGAAACCTCGCAGATGTGCGCGAGATCGCCGATCAAGCCGTCGGAGACATCCATGGCGCTGGTGGCGTGGCGGCGGAGCACCGGCGCCAGCGCCATGCGCGGACGCGGAAGGAGGTAGCGGTCGCGGAGATGCTTCGCCTCCCGCGGCGCCGCCTCGATCTTGCCGAGATGCAGCGCCAGGCCAAGCGCGGCATCGCCGATGGTGCCGGAGACGAAGATGACATCGCCCGGCCGTGCACCGCCACGCCCGACCATGCGGCCCTTTGGGATGCGCCCGATTGCCGTCACCGACACCGTCACGCCGCCGGAGGCACGGATCGTGTCGCCGCCGAGGCAGGTGACGTCATAGCGCGCCTGGTCGGCTTTGAGCCCCTTGGCGAAGCCCGCTACCCAGCCCTCGTCCCAGCCCTTCGGCAGCGCCAGCGACACCAGATAGCCGAACGGCACCGCGCCCTTGGCGGCAAGGTCGGAGAGGTTGACCCGCAGCGCCTTCTTGGCGATCGCATCGGGAGGATCGTCGGCGAAGAAATGGATACCGCCGGCAATCATGTCGGTGGTCAGCACCAGATCATCGCCCGGCCGCTGCCGGTAGAGGGCGGCATCGTCGGTAAGGCGGAACGCACCGGGATCGGTGGCGAGCGGGCGGAAATAGCGCTCGATCAGCTCGAACTCGCCCGGCTTCTTGCGGCCCCGCGCCACCATGCCGTCAGGTCCCTTCGCCGGCGGCGCCGAACTCGGCCGGCCGCAACGTGCGGGCAAGTCCGTCAAGCACCGCGTTCACGACCCCCGGAGCGTCATCCTCGAAGAATGCCTTGGCGACATCGACATACTCGCTGATCACCACACGCGACGGAACATCCGGCCGGTTCGCCAACTCGAACGCGCCGCAACGCAGGACAGCCCGCAGCGTCGCGTCGATGCGCCCCAGCGGCCAGCCCGGCGGCCAGGGTCTGGTCGATCGCCGGATCGAGTTTCATCTGGTCGCGCACGACGCCGGCGACGATGTCGCGGAAGAATGCCTGATCGGCGTCGCGGTACTGGTCGCCGTCGACCTCCTTGCCGAGCCGGTATGTCTCGAATTCGGCGATCACCTCGGGCAGCGTCGTGCCGCCGAGGTCCATCTGGTAGAGCGCCTGCACCGCAGCGAGCCGGGCCGCGCCGCGCTGGTTCGCCGGTCGCGCGTCCACCTTCGGCCGGGCGACCATCTCAGAGGCCGAAGCGGGCGCGCAGCACGATCATGCGCAAGGCCGCTTCTGCCGCGGCGCCACCCTTGTTCTGGTCGTCAACCCGCGCCCGCGCCCAGGCCTGCTGCTCGTTCTCGACCGTGAGAATGCCGTTGCCGATCGCCAGCGCCTCGTCGACGGCCAGATCCATGATGGCGCGCGCCGACTCTCCGGCGACCGTGTCGTAATGCGTGGTCTCGCCACGGATGACGGTGCCGAGAGCAACGTAGCCGTCGTAGTCCGCCCTCCCCGCCTCCACGGCTTCCAGCGCCATGGCCAGCGCCGCCGGGATCTCCAGCGCCCCCGGCACGGTGATCCGCTCGTAGGTCGCGCCGGCACGCTCGAGCGCGCCGACCGCGCCACGCAGCAATTCGTCGGCGAGGTCCTCATAGAACCGCGCTTCAACAATCAGGAGGTGGGGCACGTTTTCACTCGGATACTGCCGGTCGCCGGAAACGGCTGTGAGCAATAGCGCCCGAGCCGACCATGTCCAGCGGAATCGCTCATGTTGGCGTGGTCGCCCCGACCATCCGTGCGACGTAGCGGGCGATGGTATCGACCTCGATGTTGACGCGGTCGCCGGCCTTGCGCTCGCCCCAGGTCGTGACCTTCAGCGTGTGCGGGATCAGCAGGCAGTCGAAACGGTCGCCGGCAACGCCGTTGACCGTCAGCGACGTGCCATCAAGCGCCACGGATCCCTTCGGGGCGATGAAACGGGACAGAGCATGCGGCGCCTCGAACGTGAACCTGGTCGTCTCCCCGAAATCCTCGCGCGCAGCGATCGTCGCCAGCCCGTCGACATGCCCGCTGACCATGTGCCCGCCGAGTTCGTCGCCCAGGCGCAGCGACCGTTCCAGGTTGATGCGCGTACCCAGCGTCCAGTCCTGAACGCTGGTTACGGCCAACGTCTCCGGCGCCGCCTCGACGTCGAAGATGCTGCCGCCCTTTCCGTCGGGCACTTTCGCCACCACGGTGAGGCAAATGCCGGCGCAGGTGATCGACGCGCCGATGTCGATGCTGTCCGCGTCGTAGGACGAGGCGACCGCCAGCCGGCGCACGTCGTTGTGGTCATTGACGCGAACGATCCGCCCGACGTCGCTGACGATGCCGGTGAACATGACGATCAGGTCCGCACGTAGCGGCGCAGGGTGTCCTCGCCGATGATTGCCGTCTCGACCAGCCGGTAACGCGGGCTGCGCTCGATCGCCGACAGAGCCGTGCCGCTGAGCGCCCGCACTCCGTTCGGCCCGACCACCACCGGCGCACGGAAGATCACCACCTCGTCGATGAGGTCGCCGGCAACCAGCGACGCCGCGACTTCGGCCCCGCCTTCGGCGAACACGCGCGAGAAGCCGGCCTTCGCCAATGCCTCGAGGGCCTGGCGGAGGTCGATCCCGCCGCTGGCGACATCGACGGTGAGGATCCTGGCCCCGGCCGCCTCCAGCGCCGTTCTCTGGGTCTCCGGCGCCTGCGGGCCGACAATCACCATGAGCGGCACTTCGCCGGCGGTCTGCACCAGGTTCGATTCCAGCGGCAGCCGCGCGGTGGCATCGAGGATGACGCGCGTCGGCGTGCGGTCGGTCAGGCCGGGCAGCCGCACCGTCAGTCGCGGATTGTCGACCAGCACGGTGCCGATGCCGACCATCACCGCGTCGAAGCTGGTGCGCATTGCCTGCACGGCAGTGAACGCCTCCTTGCTGGTAATGATCATGCGCTCGCCGCCGCGCGTGCCGATCATGCCGTCGGCGGAAACCGCGAGCTTCAGCGTCACATGCGGCCGGCCCTTCGTCTGGCGCTGGATGTGCCCGGAATGGGCGCGCGCCGCCTCGTCGCCGAGCACGCCGTTGGTAACGGCGATGCCGGCCGCCTCCAGCGCCGCGATGCCCTTGCCCTGCGTGCGCGGGTCGGGATCGACCATGGCGGTCACCACCCGGGCGACCTTGGCGTCGATCAGCGCCTCGCTGCAGGGTTTGGTCCGCCCCTTGTGGGCGCAGGGCTCAAGCGTCACGTAGACCGTCGCCCCGGCCGCTGCGGCGCCGGCTTCCTTGAGCGCCTCCTTCTCGGCGTGGGGCCGCCCGCCGGCCGCCGTCCATCCGCGCCCCACCACCTCCGGCGCGTCGCCGTCGGTCCTGACGATGATGCAGCCGACGGCGGGGTTGGAACCGGTGCGGCCGAGGTTGCGACGACCGAGCCGCAGCGCGGCGGCCATCATCCGCCGGTCGAATTCCGGATCGACGGCAGGCGCGGCTTTGGGGCGACGGGCGGCCATGGCGGCGCTCACTTCTTCACCGCCACGGCCGGCTGGTCGCCGGACAGTTCGCCGAGCGCGGTCTTGAAATCCTCGCTGTCCTTGAAGTTCTTGTAGACCGAGGCGAAACGCACGTAGGCGACCTCGTCGAGATTGCGCAGGCCCTCCATCGCCAGCCGCCCGATGGTCTCCGCCGGCACGTCGCTTTCGCCGCTGCTCTCGAGCTGCCGCACGATGCCGTTGATCATGCGCTCGATTCGGTCGGGATCGACCGTGCGCTTGCGCAGTGCCACCTGCACCGAGCGCATCAGCTTGTCACGGTCGAAGGGCACGCGCCGGCCGCTGCGCTTGACCACGGTCAGTTCGCGCAACTGCACCCGCTCGAAGGTCGTGAACCGCCCGCCGCAATCCGGACAGACCCGCCGGCGGCGAATGGTGGTGTTGTCCTCCGACGGACGCGAGTCCTTCACCTGCGTGTCGGGATTGCCGCAATAGGGACACCGCATCGCCCGCGCCCGCCTTCAGCGTCCGCTCGCCCGGCCGCCGCTCACTGGTAGATCGGAAAGCGGTCGGTGAGCGCCCTCACCTTCTGCTTGACCGCCGCTTCGACCAATGGCGCCGCCCCGTCCTCGGATTGCGCCACCGCGTCCAGAACCTCCGCGATCAGTTGCCCGACCTGTCGGAACTCGGCGACGCCGAAGCCGCGCGTCGTGCCGGCCGGCGTTCCGAGGCGGATGCCGGAGGTCACGAACGGCTTCTCCGGGTCGTAGGGCACGCCGTTCTTGTTGCAGGTCAGCCCGGCGCGCACCAGCGCCTTCTCCGAGACGTTGCCCTTCAGCGCCTTCGGGCGGAGGTCGACCAGCATCAGGTGGTTGTCGGTTCCGCCGGAGACGATCTCGAAGCCGGCGCTCTTCAGCGTTTCGGCGAGCGCCCGGGCGTTCTCGACGACGTTGCGCGCATAGGCCTTGAACTCGGGCCTCAGCGCCTCGCCGAGCGCCACCGCCTTGGCGGCGATGACATGCATCAGCGGCCCGCCCTGCAGGCCGGGGAACACGGCCGAGTTCAGCTTCTTGGCGAGCGCCTCGTCGTTGGCGAGGATCATGCCGCCGCGCGGGCCGCGCAGCGACTTGTGCGTCGTCGTCGTGGTGACATGGGCATGCGGAACTGGCGTGGGATGCACACCGCCCGCCACCAGCCCGGCGAAATGCGCCATGTCCACCATCAGGTAGGCGCCGACGGAATCGGCGATCTCGCGGAAGCGCTTGAAGTCCCAGTAGCGCGAATAGGCCGTGCCGCCGGCGACGATCAGCTTGGGTTTCGCCTCCTGGGCGATCCGCTCGATCTCGTCGTAGTCGAGGAGCTGGTCGTCGCGGCGCACGCCATAGGGCACCACCTTGAACCACTTGCCGGACATGTTGACCGGCGAGCCGTGCGTCAGGTGGCCGCCGGCGGCGAGATCGAGGCCCATGAAGGTGTCGCCGGGCTGGAGCAGCGCCAGGAACACCGCCTGGTTCATCTGGCTGCCGGAATTAGGCTGGACGTTGGCGAAGTTCGCGCCGAACAGTTTCTTCGCCCGCTCGATCGCCAGCGTCTCGGCGATATCGACGAATTCGCAGCCGCCGTAGTAGCGCTTGCCCGGGTAGCCCTCGGCATACTTGTTGGTCATCACCGAGCCCTGCGCCTCGAGCACCGCCTTCGAGACGATGTTCTCCGAGGCGATCAGCTCGATCTCGTGCTGCTGACGACCGAGCTCCCGGGCGATCGCGTCGGCGATCTCCGGATCGGACTCGGCAAGCGAAGCGGAAAAGAAGCCGGGCGCGGTGTTGGCGCCGATGGCGGCGGCGGTCATGGACATGGTCGCAAGCGTTCCTGTCGGCGGAAGACGGGCCGGCCTCGCGCGAGGCCGGAGATTCCCTCGCGCTCTATCATAGCGGCGCGGCGCGCGCCAAGGAACCGCGCCCGTCCGTAACCGCCGGAAGCCTAGAGCGGCCGGGTGCCGGCGGCGTCGGCCGTCAACTGGTCAAGGCCGTCCAGGTCGTAGATGTCATTGCGGAAATTGACGATTCCGTCCTCGGTCGCCCACGCCGTGATGTAGGTCCAGTGGAGCGGAACGGGGTTCGCGACCTTCACGTCAAGCCGTTCCGGCGTGCGCAACTCGTTCTCCACGACGTCCGGCGTCTGGCCGGGCGTATCACGCAGCAGCCAGATGATCAGTTCGCGGATATTCTGGATGCGCACGCAGCCCGACGAATCGAAGCGATAGTCGTCGTTGAACAGGCCCTTGTGCGGCGTGTCGTGCATGTACACGCCGTCCGGGCTCGGGAAGTTGATCTTCACGATGCCGAGCGAATTCTCTTCTCCCGGATCCTGCCGGAAACTGTAGCCCTTCGTCGCCTGGTCGGTCTGCCAGTCGATCTGCTCCGGCGGAATCTCGTTGCCCTTCGGGTCATAGACGCGGATCTTCCACGTCGCGAGGTAGGTCGGATCCTTCTGCATCAACGGGATCAGGTCCTTCCTGATGATGCTTGCCGGCACCGTCCAGTAAGGATGGAAGTTGATCTCGGTGATCTTCGAATTGACGATCGGCGACGGGCGGTCGACCTTGCCGACGACGGCCGTGTGCCGCTGCACCACCTGCCCGTTCTCCACCGCCTCGACGGAGGCCGCCGGAATGTTGACCATCACGTAGCGCGCCGGCAGCGCCTTCGATGTCAACACCTTGAGGCGGGTCAGGTTGGTGGCAAGCTGGGTCAGGCGAACCTGCGCCGGGATGTTGAGCGCCGCAAAGGTCGATGAGCCGACCACGCCGTCCGGCTGGATGCCGTGGCGCGCCTGGAAGCGTTTGACCGCGGCATCGACGTAGGAATCGAAGGCCCGCGAATTGTTGGCCGCCGCCGACGGCAGATCGCCGGCGATCGACAGGCGCTGGCGCAGCAGCACCACCGCCGGATCGCTGACGCCGATCTTCAGCTTGTTATCGGCCGGCACCATCGGCCAGCCACCGCGCGCGACGATGTCGGAATATTCGGCGATCGCCTGCTGCAACGCGCCGACAATCTGCGGCGACATGGTCGGCGTCGAGGTGCGCACGTCCGCCGCACCGACCGAGGCGGCGTCGAAGCCGTCCGACCACTCGCTGGCGCCGTTTTGCAGCACTTCACTGATCGGGTCCCTGGCGAGAGCCGGCCCAATCGCGAGCCCCGCCACCAGAGCAACGGCAGCCGCGACCCCACCAAGCCAGCCGATGTTGTGACGGCCCGCGATCACGGGGAGCTGTTTCTCACGCAAATGTCCGAATCCCAACACTTTTGCCCTGGATTTTGCAGCTAGCACGACCAGCCCATTGTGACAATTGCAGAGCGCTGCCGGCGCGCCCAACTCGCGCAGGTTTGAACACCCGTGCGCACATCCCCTCGATTCAAGGTCTGAAATGGTTATGTGGCGCTTTCACGGCGCGCTTCAATGGCTCGTGGACGCCTCGGCGTGGAAACCCCGATGCGACCACTCGAAAAGCAAATGGCCCGGCAAAGCCGGGCCATCTGACGCGAACGAAGATGCAGTTCAGCAGGCGATCAGAGCCGATAGAGGATCTGATCGGTCCAGAAGCGCTCCAGCCGCTGCAGCGAGCGGTTGAGCGTATGGAAATCGTCGGCGCCGATGCCGCCGACCTGGTCGATCGAGCGGATGTGGCGGTCGTAGAGCTTGTTGACGATATCCGCGACCTCGTGACCCTTTTCGGTCAGGCTGACGCGGACCGAGCGGCGGTCCATGCGCGAGCGCTGGTGATGGATGTAGCCCATCTCGACGAGCTTCTTGAGATTGTAGGACACGTTGGAGCCGAGGTAGTAGCCGCGCGTCCTGAGTTCGCCGGCAGTCAGCTCCGAGTCGCCGATGTTGGACAGGAGCAGCGCCTGCACGCTGTTCACGTCCGAACGCCCGGCGCGGTCGAATTCGTCCTTGATGACGTCCAGCAGACGCCGGTGGAGACGTTCGACGAGCGTCAGCGCCTCCATGTAAAGCGGCTTGAGCTCCGCGCCGCGCACGGGCTGAGCAACTGCCTCCACTGCCCTTTTTGCAATAGCCATGATCGCCTCTCTGTTTCGGCAGGTGTGCCCCTGCTCTGTGAAGGCGACCATAAGCAAAGCGACTAAAAATCGGCTTAAGCACCAGCCTTAACAGACACTTACGGGAATCGGGCGAATTGCGCGGGTTTCCGCTGTTTAGCGGCTGAAGCGGCTCAACTCCGTCGCGACATGATGAACAGAGTTACAAACCCGATGATCGCCAGCAGGTGCAGGGCGAGGATCGGCAGGTCGCTGCCGAACGTGCCGATGAACACGGTGTGAAGCGCGATCTCGGAAACCGCCGCCAGCAGCCAGACCACCCGGCCCCATGCGACCCGCATCCACAAGCCGACCGAAGCGACCAGATCGACCACCGACAGGTACATGGTGCCGATCTTCCACGGCGTCGTCATCGCCTCGAACGACCCCGGCGCGCCGTTGATGATGCCGAGGATCACCGCCCATTGGTGCAGGCCAAGCAGCATCATCAGCACCGACAGGCCGATCAGGTAGTAGTCGAGCACGACCTCCTCGCGGTCGCGCGCGATCGTCATCGGCTCTGAAGGGTCGTCGTTGCTCGACATTTCGGTCCCGAACCCGCCGGGCGAGGCGCCCGCCAGCCCTTATATCCTCGCCGCCCACCTTGCCAGCGTCAAAAAGCCTGTGGCCACCCGAAAGATGCTATGTTTCAAGAGCAAAACCCAAGCACACCGCCGGTCCGCGCCATGACTCGACAGCCTCCACCCTTCGCCGCCGACCCGGCCATTCGGCCGGACATGGACTCGATCCTCGGCGGCCGCCGCATGCGCCGCAACCGCCGCACGGACTGGTCGCGACGGCTGGTGCGCGAATCGACCCTGACCGTCGACGATCTCATCTGGCCGCTGTTCCTGACCGACGGCGAGCGCAACCAGCCGGTCGCCGCCATGCCCGGTGTCGAGCGCCTGACGGTCGACGGCGCCGTCGCCGAAGCGCGCCGCGCCCGCGACCTCGGCATCCCCGCCATCGCGCTCTTCCCCAACACCGACCCGAAGCTCCGCGACGACGCCGGCTCCGAAGCGCTGAACCCCAACAACCTCGTCTGTGCGACCCTGCGCGCCATCAAGGCGGCCGTGCCCGAGGTCGGCCTGATCACCGATGTGGCGCTCGACCCCTACACCAGCCACGGCCACGACGGCGTCATGGCCGGCGACCAGATCGTCAACGACGCCACCGTCGAACGGCTGGTGGTGCAGAGCCTGATCCAGGCCGAGGCCGGCGCCGACGTCATCGCGCCGTCCGACATGATGGACGGGCGCGTCGGCGCCATCCGCCGGGCGCTCGACGCCAAGGACTTCCGCGACGTGCAGATCATGGCCTACTCGGCCAAATATGCCTCCGCCTTCTACGGGCCGTTCCGCGACGCGGTCGGCACCTCCAAGACGCTGATCGGCGACAAGCGCACCTACCAGATGGATCCGGCGAACGGCGACGAGGCCCTGCGCGAGGCCGAGCTCGACATCGCCGAGGGCGCCGACATGATCATGGTCAAACCCGGCCTGCCCTATCTCGACATCGTCTGGCGGCTGAAGGAGGCCTTCGGCATGCCGACCTTCGCCTATCAGGTGTCGGGCGAATATTCGATGATCCGCGCCGCCGAAGCCAACGGCTGGATCGACGGCGACAAGGCGATGCTGGAATCGCTGATCGCCTTCAAGCGCGCCGGCGCCGATGGTGTGCTCACCTATTTCGCGCCGTTCGTGGCGGAGAAGCTGAAGGCGTGACCATGTCGGCCGGCGTCGCAAGCGTGACCGCCGCGCCGCGCGCCACCGCGACGATCCCCACCCTCGCCGACATCCACGCCGCCGCAGGACAGATCGCCGGCGTCGTGATGCGCACGCCTTTCCTGCCCGCTCCGCGCCTGTCCGACCTCACCGGCGCCGACATCTGGGTCAAATACGAGAACCTGCAGGCGACCGCCTCGTTCAAGGAACGCGGCGCACTCGTCAGGCTGCTAACGCTTTCTCCCGACGAGCGCACCCGCGGCGTCATCGCCATGTCCGCCGGCAACCACGCGCAGGCCGTCGCCTGGCACGCCCAGCGGCTCGGCATCCCGGCGACAATCGTCATGCCGAGGCCGACGCCCTTCGTGAAGATCGCCGCCACACGCTCCTTCGGCGCCGAGGTCATCGTTGACGGCGAGACGCTGGCCGATTGCCAGGCGATCGTGGAGGAGACGATCGCCCGCAGCGGCGCTGTGCTCGTCCATCCCTATGACGACCCGCATGTCATTGCCGGACAGGGCACCATCGGCCTCGAAATCCTCGCCGACCGTCCGGACCTCGAAACGGTCATCGTGCCGGTCGGCGGCGGTGGTCTGGTTTCGGGCATCGCCATCGCGGTCAAGGCGCTCAAGCCGGACACGGAGGTCATCGGCGTCGAAACCGAAATGTATCCCTCCATGCGCGCAGCCCTCGACGGCGAGCCGGCGAAGATCGGCGGCGAGACGCTGGCCGAGGGCATCGCCGTCAAGAACGTCGGTGCGCTGCCGCTGGCAATCGTTCGCCGCCACGTCGACGACGTCGTGCTGGTGCCCGAGCGCGCCATCGAGCAGGCCGTCGCCGCCTATCTCATGCTCCAGAAGACCATGGCCGAGGGCGCCGGCGCCGCCGGCCTCGCCGCCGTGCTCGCCGATCCCGCCCGCTTCCGCGGACGCCGCGTCGGGCTCATCCTCGCCGGCGGCAACATCGACCCGCGGCTTGCCGCCTCGATCATGGTCCGCCAGCTCGCGCGCGAGGAACGCGTCATCGCCGTGCGCATCGTCATCCGGGACCGGCCGGGCGTGCTCGCCGAAATCGCCCGCACCATCGGCGAGGCCGGCGGCAACATCCTCGAGGTCTCCCACCACCGCACCATGCTGAATGTGCCGCCCAAGGGCGCCAGCGTCGACGTCACCGTCGAAACCCACGGTCCCGGCCACGCCGCCGAGATCGTTGCGGCACTGACGGCCAAAGGCTTCGGCATCGAGCGCCTCGACACGCCCTGACCGGCCGGCCAGCAGAATCGTCGCCAATCCGCTATACTCGTGGGCGAGCGCACCCCTGCGAGGAGACCCCGTGAGCGACACCGGCAACGAGCTCAGAACCTACCGCTTCGTCTACGACCCGGCGACCCAGCCCGAGCTGTTCGACGGCATCCTGTCGAAGCGCATCGTGGCATTCATCATCGACGCCATCCTGATCGTGCTCCTGATGGTGCCGGCGGCCCTGATGATCCTGATCCTCGGGATCGTCACCCTCGGCATCGCCTGGCTCCTGTTCCCGGCGCTGTTCGCCATCGTGGCGCTCGGCTATTGCGGCCTGACGCTCGGCGGCCGCGCCTCGGCGACGCCCGGCATGCGCTTTGCCGGCGTCGAAATGCGGACCTGGAACGGCCAGAAGATGTTCCCGCTGCTCGCCATCATGCACGCGCTCATCTTCTGGTTCTCGGTCGGCATCCTGACGCCCTTCGTCCTGCTCGTCGGCCTGTTCACCCGGCGCCGCCAGTTGCTGCACGACCTCATCCTCGGCGTCGTCGCGCTCAATGCCGAACCGCTCGCCCGAATGGGCAAATAATTGCGCCATCGCCCGTTTTGAGAGCACGCCGGCTGCTTGAGCGCCGGCCGCGCTTGGGCATGATGCCGCTGGTGGAGAGCGGCATGGCGGCGGCGGAAATCCTGACCTGGCTGACCTTTGCGGGCATCGTGGCGATGATCGTCGCCTACGCGCTCGAGCGCTGGTCGATCGAGGTGGTGTCGCTGGCCGCCCTGGTTGGCTGGCTGGTGCTGTTCTGGGCGGTACCGATGCTGACCGGCACCAGGAGCCCGCTCGGCCCCGACGAGCTTCTTGCCGGCCTTTCCAATCAGGCGCTCATCACCGTGCTGGCGCTCATCGTCGTCGGCCAGGGCCTGTTCCACACCGACGCGCTGGAGCACCCCACCAACCTGCTTGCCCGCCTCGGCGGCAAGACCGGCATGGGCGCCATCCTCGTCGTGCTTCTGGCCGCGATGGTGGTCAGCGCCTTCGTCAACGACACGCCGGTCGTGGTGATGTTCCTGCCCATCGTCACGGCGATCGCGGCGGGCCGCGGCATCGCCGCCTCCAAGGCGCTGATGCCCTTGTCCTTCGCCGCCCTGCTCGGCGGCATGACCACGCTGATCGGCACATCGACCAACCTGCTCGCCGCCGGGGTGGCGCTGAAGAGCGGCGGGCTCGCCATCGGCTTCTTCGACTTCACGGTGCCTGCCGGCGCCATGGCCATCGTCGGCTTCGCCTATGTCGCCTTCGTCCTGCCGCGCATCCTCAAGGCGCGCACCGGCATGGCGGAGCAGATCACCGGCGGCAGCGGCAAGCAGTTCATCGCCCAGATCGAGATCGGCTACGGCCATCCGCTGGCCGGCACCACCGCCGTCGCCGGCATGTTTCCCAGGCTGAAGGACATGACCGTCCGCCTCGTCCAGCGCGGCGAGCACCCCTTCCTGCCGCCCTTCGAAAACCTCACGCTCCAGCCCGGCGACACCGTCATCGTCGCCGCCACCCGGTCCGCCCTGACCCGGGCGCTGTCCGAGGGCGCCGCCAGCACGCCATCCCCCGATGCCGAGGGGGCGGCCACGACGATCCCGACCCGCGACCTCACCCTTGCCGAGGCCGTGGTCGCGCCCGGCGCCCGCCTCATCGGCCGCACCATCGAGCAGGCGGCCATCCACTACGACACCGGCAACGTCGTCCTCGGCGTCGAACGCCGCAGCCGCATGCCGCGCATGCAACTCGCCGACATCCGCCTTGAGGCCGGCGACGTGCTCCTTCTCGGCGGCACACAGGAAGCCATCGAGGGCCTGCGCGCCAACCGCGACCTCCTGCTGCTCGAATGGTCGGCAAGCGAGCTGCCGCAGCGCCGCTACGCCCGCCGCGCGCTCGATCATCTTCGGCCTCGTCGTTCTCTACGCCGCGAGCGGCATCGGGCCCATCGTCATCGGCGCGCTTGCCGGGGCACTCGCCATGGTCCTCGCCGGCTGCCTCAACATCCGCCAGGCCGTCCGCTCCTTCGATCGGCGCATCTACCTGATGATCGGCGCCGCCCTGGCCGCCGCCTCGGCCCTGCAGGCGACCGGCGGCGCCACCACGCTCGCCAACGCTGCCATCGATCTGGTCGCCGGCCAGCCCGGCTGGGTGACCCTGTCGATGCTCTTCCTGGTCGTCAGCCTGATGACCAACGTCCTGTCCAACAATGCCACCGCGGTCCTCTTCACGCCGGTCGCCCTTGGCATCGCCGACAAGGTCGGCGCCCCGCCGCTGCCCTTCGTCGTGGCGGTCATGCTGGCGGCGAGCTGCGCCTTCGCCACGCCGGTCGGCTACCAGACCAACCTCCTGGTCATGGGCCCCGGCCACTATCGTTTCTCGGATTATGTCGTCGGCGGCCTGCCGCTGGTCGTCTTGATGTGGATCGTCTTTTCGATCGTCGGCCCTTGGTATTATGGTGTGTGAGGGTGATTTGAGACGACGACCGCATAACGCGGCATGACCCAGCACACGACCGAGACCCCGCAATTCTACCTGACGGCCCCGGCCCCGTGCCCCTATCTGCCCGGCCGCGCCGAACGCAAGGTCTTCACCCACCTCGTCGGTGATCGCGCCGCCGCGCTCAACGACATCCTCACCCAGGGCGGCTTCCGCCGCAGCCAGAACATCGCCTACCGTCCGGCCTGCGAGGGCTGCCGCGCCTGCGTTTCGATCCGGGTCGTGGTCGATGCCTTCCAGCCGTCGCGGAACCTCTCGCGCGTGCTGAAACTCAATCGCGACATCGTCGGCGCGCAGACCACCGCAAGCCCGTCCTCGGACCAGTATTCCCTCTTCCGCGCCTATCTCGACGCCCGCCACGCCGAGGGCGGCATGGCCGACATGACGGTGCTCGACTACGCCATGATGGTCGGCGATTCCCACGTCGACACCCTGGTCGTCGAGTACCGCTTCCGCGGCCCCGACACCGGCATCACCGGCCGCGGCGAAGGCCCGCTGATCGCCACCGCGCTGACCGACATCCTCGCCGACGGCCTGTCCATGGTCTACTCGTTCTTCGACCCGGACTACGCCGACCGCGGCCTTGGCACCTTCATGATCCTCGATCACATCCAGCGCGCGCGAAAGATGGGCCTGCCCTACGTCTATCTCGGCTACTGGGTCGATGGCTCGCGCAAGATGGGCTACAAGCGCCGCTTCCGCCCGCAGGAACACCTGATGGCCCGCGGCTGGGTTCGGGTCGACTGAGGTGCCGCAGGCGCCCCATCACCCGATGAACCGCGACCGGATGATCGCCCATCTGCGCGACCGCCAACGACGTGGCGCGCGAGGCAGCCGCGCACGGCCACCATCCTTTCGGCGCGGTCCTCGTCGGCCCGGACGACCGCGTCCTCATGCGTCAGGGCAATCTCGACGTTGTCCACCATGCCGAGACCGAACTCGCCCGGCGCGCCGCCGCGGCCTACGGTCCCGACTATCTGTGGACATGCACGCTCGCCACCACGTTCGAGCCCTGCGCCATGTGCACCGGCACGCTCTACTGGGCCAACATCGGCCGCCTGGTCTACGGCGTCGAGGAGGTGAAGCTGCTGGCGCTGACCGGCGACAGCCAGAAGAACCCGACCATGTCGCTCGCCTCGCGCGACGTTCTCGCGTCCGGCCAGAAGCAGATCGAGGTCGACGGACCGTTCCCGGAGATCGAGGACGAACTGATCGCCCCGCACCGGGACTTCTGGCGGCGCTCTAGCGAGGCTCCGAACCGCTGAACACCTGCCACAGCCAGCGCTCGCGGCGACGCTCAAGGATGCCGGTCAGCCGGTAGGGCGCCGGCTCGCCGCCGGTGGAGAGCACGTAGGTCCCCTCGCCCGTGATCCAGGCGACATTGCCAGCGGCGGAAACCCTTCGATCCGGCATGGAAAAGAGCACGCGGTACGGCCTGGCGTAGAGATCGGCGAAGAAGGCGCGCAGCGCTTCCGGTCCGATGGCGATTTCGCCCGGCTCCGACCCGATCAGCATCACATCGGCATCGCCGGTGAAGCTCTCGATCGACTCCCGGTGCCTGCCGTTGGCAATGTGATCGAACAAAGCATCGACCGCCGCCAGCACCGACCACGCGGTCTCGGCGTTGGCGCGCATGGCGCTAGGCGACGCCCGGCGTGCCGAACCTGTTGGACCGCGGGAAGCCGTCGGGCCGGATGCGGCCGGCCTGCGCCCGGTCGCCGACCCATTCCTTCAGTTCGTTCATCGGACGGACGAACGTCCGGCCCGACGAATCCTGCCAGGAGAGCCCGTCCTTCCTGTCGAAGACGCGCGCATCGGCGACCCCGCCGTCCTTGTATTTCTGCAGGCGGACGCCCTTGCCGCGGTTCATCTCCGGCACCTGCACCAGCGGAAACAGCAGCAGCTTCCGGTTCTCGCCGAGCACCGCCACCGTATCGCCGGCGGCCGACACGCAGACGCGCATCTCCTCCGGCGCCGAAACCGTCATCACGTTCTTGCCCTTGCGGGTGTTGGCGAGGATTTCCGCCTCGGGCACGACGAAGCCGCGCCCCTCGGTGGAGACCACCAGGAGCCGGCGCTCCGGATTGTGGACGAACACCGTCACCACGTCGTCGGCGGCGTCCATGTCCACCATCAGCTTGATCGGCTCGCCGTGGCCGCGCCCGCCCGGCAGCTTGTCGGCGGCGAGCGTGTAGAAGCGCCCGCCCGTGGACGCCACGATGATCTTGTCGGTCGTCTCCGCGTGAATGGCCGCCCTGAGGCTGTCGTCGGTCTTGAAGGCAAGCGCGGCGGTGTCGACCTCGTGGCCCTTCATCGCCCGGATCCAGCCCTTCTCCGACACGATCACCGTGATCGGCTCGCGCTCGATCATCGCCGACTGCATCACCTCGACATCGTGTTCGGGCGCGTCGCCGAAGTCGGTGCGCCGCTTGCCGAGCGGCGTGTTGGGTCCGAAGGTCTTGCGGATCTCGCGGATCTGGTCGGCGATCTTCGCCCATTGCTGGTCTTCCGATTTCACCAGCGATTTCAGTGACTTCTGCTCTTTGGTGAGCTCCGCGTGCTCGCCCTTGATCTCCATTTCCTCGAGCTTGCGCAGCGCGCGGAGCCGCATGTTGAGGATCGCCTCAGCCTGCACGTCGGTGAGCTTGAAGGTCTTCATCAGCACCGGCTTCGGCTCATCCTCGCTGCGGATGATCCGGATCACCTCATCGAGGTTCAGGTAGGCGATCAGGTAGCCGTCGAGCACTTCCAGCCGGTGGCGGATCTGCTCCAGCCGGAAGTTGGCGCGGCGAACCAGCACCTCGCGCCGATGCGCCAGCCACTCGTTCAGCACCTCGCCAAGACCCATGACCTTGGGCACCACGCCCCTCGACAGGACGTTGAGGTTGAGCGGCACGCGCGCCTCGAGGTCGGTCAGCCGGAACAACGATTCCATCATCAGCGCCGCATCGACCGTGCGGCTCTTCGGCTCGATGACGACGCGGATATCCTCGGCGAACTCGTCGCGGATGTCGGCGACCAGCGGCAGCTTCTTGGCCTCCAGCAATTCGGCGATCTTCTCGATCAGCCGCGCCTTCTGGACCTGGTAGGGGATCTCGGTGACCACCGCCACCCAGGTGCCGCGCCCCTGCGGCTCCTCCTGCCAGCGGGCGCGCACGCGGAACGAACCGCGGCCGGTCCGGTAAGCCTCGACCATATTGGCGCGCGGCTCGACGATGATGCCGCCGGTCGGGAAGTCCGGTCCCTTGACCATCTCCACCAGCGTCTCGATCCGCGCCTTCGGCGACTTGATCAGGTGCAGCGCCGCGTCGCAGAGCTCGGCGACATTGTGCGGCGGGATGTTGGTCGCCATGCCGACGGCAATGCCCGAGGCGCCGTTGGCGAGCAGATTGGGGAACGCGCCGGGCAGCACCACCGGCTCGCGGTCGGAGCCGTCATAGGTCGGGCGAAAGTCGACGGCGTCCTCGTCGATGCCGTCGAGCAGCAGCCGCGCCACCTCGGTCATACGCGCCTCGGTGTAGCGCATGGCCGCAGCGTTATCGCCGTCGATATTGCCGAAATTGCCCTGGCCGTCGACGAGCGGGTAGCGCACCGCGAAATCCTGGGCGAGGCGCACGAGGGCGTCGTAGATCGCCTGGTCGCCGTGCGGGTGGAAGCCGCCCATCACGTCGCCGACGATCTTGGCCGACTTCTTGTAGCCGCCGCCGGGATCGAGGCGGAGCTGGCGCATGCCGTAGAGGATACGCCGGTGCACCGGCTTCAGCCCGTCGCGGAGGTCGGGCAGCGCCCGGTTGGTGATGGTGGAGAGCGCGTAGGCGAGGTAGCGTTTCTCCAGCGCCTCGCGCAGGTTGACGGGCTCGATATCGCCGCCGCCGGGCGGAATCAGATGCTTGGCCATCCCTTGGGCCTAGCGGTCAAACCCTTGCGATTCAAGCTTTTCGGCCGGCCGGTGAACCGACCGCGGGCCTCAGCCGGGCTTCACAACGCTGTCCATCACTTCCAGCGCAAAGCGGGCCGACACCGTGGCAGGGCCCCCGCCCATCTCGATGCCGACTTCGACCGCTTCCAGGACTTCCGCGTAGGTGGCGCCCGTCTTCGCGGCCTGTTCGATGTGCCACTGCATGCAGGACTCGCAATCGATCACCACCGAGATGCCGATGGCGATCAGCTCCTTCGTCTTCTTGGGCAGCACGGCGTCGCTGAAGGCGGCCTCTTCCATGGCCAGAAAGGCCTTGTAGACCTTGGAATCCAGTTGCAGCAGACGCTGGTGGGCCGCCTTGCGGCGTTCGGTGATCCGCTTCAGATCGTCCATGGCTCGCTCCTCATTGAGGAATGGTTTCGGCCGGCCGCGCGACCAGTCTGATGAAGCGCTCGCGCGCCGCCGGCGGCTCAAGCCCACGCGGCTCGAAGACGTGGCGGGCGAGAAAGTAGCCGGTGAGACCAAAGGCTTGCGCCAGCTCCTCCGGGGCGGCCGGCGTAGCGGAGGCCGGCTCCAGCAGGAAGCGCGGCAGCTTCAGCAGCCGGTCGCCATAGGGCTCGCCGGCGGAGCGGCTGACCGCCCGCCCCGATTTCGGCGAGACGAAGGCCAAATCGTCATTGGTGCCGGTCGCCGCGCAACGTTCGAGGTCGAGGCCGAAGCCGAGATCGTCGAGCAGCCCGAGTTCGAAGCGCGCAATCAGAGCGCCGGCCACCAGCGGCTCACCGAACCAGTCGAGAATGGAGGCAAGCCCCTCATAGAGCCGCGGATGCGAATCGCGCTCGGGCAGCAGGCGCAGGAGGCCGGCGAGCGCCTGGATGCCGTAGAGCCCGGCCGCCCCCTCGATCAGCCGGGCAGCGCGCTGGGTGGTCGGCTCGACCGTGTAGGTGCCGAGATGCTCGTCCAGCCGCGCCCGCCAGGTGGCCGTCACCGAATTGCCCGGCTGCAGGATCGGCTGCTGGCGGCGCGATCGCCCGCCGCGCACCAGCCCCAGATGGCGGCCGTGCGCCGGCGTCATCAGTTCGACGATCAGGCTCGTCTCGCCATGCCGGCGCGTGCCGATGATGATGCCTTCGTCGGTCCACTGCATGGCGGCAATCTAGCCCGAAATCGGGGCCAGCGCTTACCCCTTCGGGAACTCGATGCCCATCATGCGGTAGCGCTCGGGATCGTCGGCCCAGTTCTCGCGCACCTTGACGAACAGGAAGAGATGCACCGGCTTCTCGGCGATCTCGGAGATTTCCTTGCGCGCCGCGGTCGAGATCGCCTTGATCGTGGCGCCGCCCTTGCCGATGACGATCTTCTTCTGGCTGTCGCGCGCGACGAAGATGGTCTGCTCGACGCGCGCCGAGCCGTTCTTCTGGTCGGTCCACTTCTCCGTCTCGACCGTCGCCTGGTAGGGCAGCTCCTGATGCAGCCGCTCGAACAGCTTTTCGCGCGTGATCTCGGCGGCGAGCTGGCGAAGCGGCACGTCGCTGACCTCGTCCTCGGGATAGTGGAAGGGACCGGGCGGCACCGCGTCGGCGAGCCAGGCCTTCAGGTCCTCGATGCCGTCGCCGTTGAGCGCCGAGATCATGAAGGTGCGCTCGAAGGCGACCGCCTTGTTGGCCGCTTCGGCCAGGGCCAGCAGGCTCTCCCGCTTCACCGTGTCGATCTTGTTGAGAAGCAGGATCTTCGGCAGCCGCACCTCGGCGAGCTTCGCCAGCAGCGCGCCCGCCTCCTCGTCGATGCCCTTCTGCGCGTCGATCAGAAGGGCGACGATATCCGCGTCGCGGGCGCCGCCCCACGCGGTGTCGACCATCGCCCGGTCGAGCCGCCGTTTCGGCTTGAAGATGCCGGGCGTGTCGACCAGCACGATCTGCGAACTGCCGATCATGGCGATGCCGCGCACGATGGAGCGCGTCGTCTGCACCTTGTGGCTGACGATCGTCACCTTGGTGCCGACCAGCCGGTTGGCGAGCGTAGACTTGCCGGCATTGGGCGCGCCGATCAGGGCGACGAAGCCGCAGCGGGTCGCGGGTGCGGCGTCGCTCATTGTTCCGCGCCCCACGCGCCTTCGCGAACCAGGACCGACCCTGCCGCCGCCTGCTCCGCCTCGCGCCGATTCCGCCCCTCGCCGCGCCCCGGCGGAAGCGCGCCCACGTGTACGGTCACCGCGAAGGTCGGCGCATGGTCCGGGCCGCTCCGCTCGGCGATCTCGTAGGTCGGCGTGCCATGGCCGTTGGCTTGCGCCCATTCCTGCAAGGCGGTCTTGGCGTTGCGGCCGGCGACCGGACCGCCCAGCATGCGCTCGCGCCACTGGCCGGAAACGAAGGCGCGGGCCGCGTCGAAACCGCCGTCGAGATAGACCGCGGCGATCAGCGCCTCGCACACGTCGCCGAGGACGTTGACCGTCTGTAGCGCGCGCTTCTGGGCGCGATTGCCGCCGAACAAGATCGCCGCGCCGAGATCGAGCGACGTGGCGACGTCGGCGCAGGTTTCCTTGCGCACGAGATCCGCGAGCCGCGCCGACAATTCGCCCTCGCTGGCTTCCGGGAACGCCTCCAGCAGCATGCCGGCAACCACCAGTCCGAGCACGCGGTCGCCGAGAAACTCGAGCCGCTGATAGGTCTGGCCGGCGGCGATGCGGGTGTCGCCGACCGCGCTGGCATGGGTCAGCGCGGTGACAAGATGGCTGCGGTCCCTGAAGCGATAGCCGGCGCGGCGCTCGAGCACATCAAGCGCATCGTCGCCGCGGGCGGTCATAGAATCTTGAGCAGTCGGTCCCAGCGGACGCTCCACGGCCATTCCCAGAAGGCGAGAGCCGGATAGCCCTCGTTGACCGAAAAGAAGATGATCTCGGCCCGGCCGACCAGATTCTCGAAGGGCACGTAGCCGACGCCACCGCTGGTCGGTGGCACACGACTGTCGGTGGAATTGTCGCGGTTGTCGCCCATCATGAAATAATCGCCCGGCGGCACTTCGAAGACCTGCGTATTGTCCTCCATGCCGTCGGGCTGGCGGTCGAGCACCTTGTAAGTGACGCCCTCCGGCATGGTCTCCTCGTACTGGGTGTATTCAACCCCATCGAGGGTCACCGGACCGATCTCCTTGCGCGGCACCGCCTTGCCGTTGATGTACAGGACGCTGTGCATGACCTGGATCTTGTCGCCCGGCAGGCCGATCACCCGCTTGATGTAGTCGGTGGAATCGTCACGCGGCAGCTTGAAGACCACGATGTCGCCGCGCTTCGGCGGCGCCGACCAGACCCGGCCGTCGAACAGGTGGATGCCGAAGGGCAGCGAGAAGCGCGAATAGCCGTAGGCGTATTTGGAAACGAACAGGTAGTCGCCGATCAGCAGGGTATTCTCCATCGAGCCCGATGGAATATTGAACGGCTGAAACAGGAAGGTTCGCACCAGAAGCGCCAGGATCAGCGCCTGGATGATGATCTTGACGGTTTCGCCGAATCCGCCGCTGGCCTGCTTTTCCGATGCCACGCTCATGATCCCGTCCATTCACACCGGATTACCGGCCGCCGACGCGCCCGGTCATACCGGCTCCCCCGCGCCTGCGCAACGCCGCCGGTGGCGGCCTTACGACGCCCCGGCGGGGACCGCCTCGATGATCACCAGCGCCTGGGCCAGGGGGAAGTCGTCGGTGATCGTAACGTGGATCTCTGGCCGATGACCCGGCGGAATCAATGCCAACAGCCGCTCCGCGGCGCCTCCGGTCAATTTCATCGTCGGCTTGCCCGACGGCAGGTTGACGACGCCCATGTCGCGCCAGAACACCCCGCCGCGGATGCCGGTGCCAAGCGCCTTGGAGCACGCCTCCTTGGCGGCGAAGCGCTTGGCGTAGGACGCCGCCCGTAGCCGCCGCCGGTCGGACTTCCGCTGCTCGATCTCTGTGAAGATGCGGGCGGTGAAGCGGTCGCCGTGCCGCTCGATCACCTTCTCGACCCGGCGGATGTCGATGGTGTCGTTGCCGATGCCGACGATCATGCCTGCGTCGCCCCCTCGCCGCTTTCCGCAGCGGCACGCGCCTCGTCCATCAGGTGCCGCATGGTGCGCACGGCGTCGTCGAGGCCGACGAAGATCGCCTCGCCGATCAGGAAGTGGCCGATGTTGAGCTCGGACAACTCGCGGATCGCGGCGATCGGCTTGACGGTATCGAACGACAGGCCGTGGCCGGCATGGACCTCGAGACCCAGCATCTTGCCGTAGGCGGCGGCAGCGGCAATGCGCCGGCGCTCGCGCTCGAACGCCTCCGGTCCGGAATGCCATGCCTCGCAATAGGCGCCGGTGTGCAGCTCGACCACCGGCGCGCCAAGGACGACGGCAGCGTCGAGCTGGCGCCGATCCGCCTCGATGAACAGCGAAGCACGAACGCCGGCCTCGCCCAGCGCGTCGACCACATGCTTCAGGCGGTTGTGCTGACCGGCAGCGTCGATACCGCCTTCGGTGGTCCGCTCCTCGCGCCGCTCCGGCACGATGCAGGCGGCATGCGGCCGATGGCGCAACGCGATCGCCAGCATCTCGTCGGTCGCCGCCATTTCGAAGTTGAGCGGCAGGGAGATGTTGTGCCGCAGGCGTTCGATGTCGCGATCGCCGATATGCCGCCGGTCCTCGCGGAGGTGAGCCGTGATGCCGTCGGCGCCGGCCGCCGCGGCGATCGCCGCGGCGCGCAGCGGGTCGGGGTGATCGCCGCCACGCGCATTGCGGATGGTGGCGACGTGATCGATGTTGACGCCGAGGCGCAAGTGGCCGGGATCGTTCATGCGTCGTCCAACTCCTTGGCGGGCGCCATTTCGGCGTCGCGCTCGCGCCGCCGCGCCTCCAGCCGCTCGCGGCGCATGTCGCGGAAGGCGCGCACCGCCAGGAACGCCACGAAATAAACCACCACCGCCACCGGCAGGCCAAGCGGTACCGCACCGACCGTCATCGGCGCGATCAGCGGCCACAGGGCGTCGAACGACTTTTCGGCGAGATTATGGTGGAACGCGCCGATCTCGAACGATCCGGCGTGGCCCAGAATCCGACTGCCGAGGCTGTAGGTCGACGCCCAGATGAACGGGAAGGTCAGCGGGTTACCGAAGAAGGTGCCGAGGCCGGCGGCGATCAGGTTGCCGCCAATGGCAAAGGCCAGGACGAAGCTGATGATGAAATGCAGCCCGACGAACGGCGTGAACGACGCGAACACGCCGGCCGCCACGCCGGCCGCGACGGCATGGGGCGAGCCGGACAGGCGCAGGACGCGCTTCAGGAAGTAGCGGGACGACCGCGACCAGCTGTGACGGGGCCACACGGCTGTCCGCACACGCTCTGGCAGGCTTTGCGCCTCTCGCCGTCGGAACAGCATCGCCGCCGCCCTTCAGCGACCGACCGAACGGGCGCCGCGCATCGTCGGCCCCGCCGCCGGCCTGAGCGCGCGACTATTCATTGACCCGCGCCACGCTGCTCACCACCGGGCGCGCGCGCAGCTGCGCCAGCAGGCGGTTCAGGTGTTTCACGTCGAACACGTCGATATCGAAAAGCATCACGGAGAAGTCCGGCGCCGTCTTGACGATGCGGATGTTGATGATGTTCGCCTCGTTGTCCGCCATGACCTGGGCGACCTGGGCCAGCGTGCCCGGTTCGTTGATCGCCGTCACCTCTATCCTGACCGGGAAACGCTCCCGGCGCTCGTCGTCCACGTCCCAGCGCACATCGAGCCAGCGCTCCGGCTCGTCGTCGAACTGCTTCAGCGCCGGCGACTGGATCGGATAGATAGTGATCCCCTCGCCCGGTGTCATGATCCCGACGATCCGTTCGCCGGGAATCGCGCCGCCTTCGCCGAAGCGCACCGGCATCTCGCCGTGGATGCCCCGGATCGGGATCGCCTGTTCCTTGCCGCCGCCGCGCGTGCCCGTCGGTCGGCGCGACAGGCCGGGCACCCGGAAAATCATGCCGGAGCCCCGTTTGAGGCCGAACCAGCCCTCCTCGTTGCCGGCCTTCGCCCGCGCCGGCCGCTCCTCCTTGTGATCGGGATAGGCGGCCTTGAGCACGTTGGCGGACGGGATTTCGCCGCGCCCGACGGCCGCCAGCATGTCCTCGACGTTGTTCTGGGCGAGCCGCGGCAGCACCGCCTCGACCAGCTTGTCGGAATAGTTGCGCTCGGCGCGGGCAAAAGCCCGCTCGACGATCTGACGGCCGAGGCCGGCATATTGCTTGCGCACCGCCGCCCGCGTCGCCCGGCGGATCGCCGAGCGCGCCTTGCCGGTGACCACCATCGACTCCCAGGCAGCCGGCGGCACCTGCGCCTTGGAGCACAGGATTTCGACTTCGTCGCCGTTGTGGAGCTCGGTCATCAGCGGCATGTTGCGCCCGTTGACGCGGGCGCCGACCGTGGTGTCGCCGATATCGGTGTGGACCGCATAGGCGAAATCGATGGGCGTCGCCCCACGCGGCAGCGCGATCAGCCGCCCTTTCGGCGTGAAGCAGAACACCTGGTCCTGGAAGAGCTCCAGCTTGGTGTGCTCGAGGAATTCCTCAGGCGTATCGCCCTCGGCCAGCATCTCGATGGTTCGCCGCAGCCATTCATAGGCGCGGATTTCCTCGGTGAACCCCGCCAGCTGCGCCGATCCGTTGCCGCCATTGGGCTTGGCGGCGCCGTTGCCCTTCGGCTTCGCCGGCGCGACCCCGTCCTTGTAGAGGGCGTGGGCGGCGATGCCGTATTCGGCGATGCCGTGCATCGCGGCGGTGCGCACCTGCAACTCGACGCGCTGGCTGCCCGGACCGACCACGGTGGTGTGGATCGAGCGGTAGTCGTTCTGCTTCGGCGTGGAGACGTAGTCCTTGAAACGGCCGGGCACGGCCGGCCATGTCGTGTGCACGACGCCGACCGCCGCGTAGCATTCCGCGACGCTGCCGACGATCACCCGGAAGCCCAGGATGTCGGAGAGCTGCTCGAAGCTGACCGCCTTGCGCTCCATCTTGCGGAAGATCGAATAGGGCTGCTTCTCGCGTCCCTTCACCTCGGCCCTGATGCCGGCCTTGGCGAGCCGTTCGGTCAGCTCGTTCTCGATCGCCTCGATCAGGCGGCGATTGCGCTCGCGCAGATCGACCAGCCGGCGCTCGATGGTGGCGTAGGCTTCCGGATTGACCGTCCGGAAGGCCAGGTCCTCCATCTCTTCGCGCATGTCGTGCATGCCCATGCGGCCGGCGAGCGGGGCATAGATCTCCAGCGTCTCCTCGGCGATGCGGCCGCGCGCTTCCTCCGGCATGTGCTGGAGCGTGCGCATGTTGTGCAGCCGGTCGGCGAGTTTCACCAGCAGAACGCGGATATCCGACGAGATCGCCAGCAGCAGCTTCCGCAGGTTCTCCGCCTGCGCCGCCTTCTTGGACACCAGATCGAGCTTGCCGATCTTGGTCAGGCCCTCGACCAGCCGGCCGATGTCCTCCCCGAACATCTGGTCGATCTCGGCGCGCGTGGCGTCCGTGTCCTCGATGGTGTCGTGGAGCAGCGCCACCGCGATCGTGGCGTCGTCGAGCTTGAGGTCGGTCAGGATGCCGGCGACCTCGAGCGGATGCGAGAAATAGGGGTCGCCGTTGGCGCGCTGCTGCGCACCATGCTTCTGCATGGCGTAGACGTAGGCCTTGTTGAGCAGGTTCTCGTCCGCGTTGGGATTATAACGCGTGACCCGCTCGACCAACTCGTACTGGCGCATCATGGCGCATACTTCCGGCACGAACACGGCCCGCCGCGGCTGGCGGGCACCGTGTCACAATACCGTATATAGTATAGGGAAAGCTTTAAGCGCGAGACCTGTGCGCGCATGCCCGCCGGGTCAGAATTCCTCGGTCTTGTCGGGCGGGACCATGCTCTCCAGGCCGCGGAGCAATTCCTCCTCCGACATGCGGTCGAAAGCCACGTCCGGCTCGTCACCGCTTGCCGTCGGCACGCTCGAGGCGATCATCGGCACCGGCTCGGCTTCCGGCTCGTCGACCTCGACGTATTTCTGGAGCGAATGGATCAGGTCTTCCTTGAGATCCTCGGGAGCGACCGTCTGCTCGGCGATCTCGCGCAGCGCAACCACCGGATTCTTGTCGTTGTCGCGGTCGATGGTCAGCGGCGTGCCGCTGGAAATCATGCGAGCGCGATGGCTGGCGAGCAGCACCAGCTCGAAGCGATTATCGACCTTGTCGACGCAATCTTCGACGGTGACGCGCGCCATGGCTTCTCTCCTGTTTGGATGTTGCGGCGCATATAGTCCGGTCCTCGGGCAAAAGCAAGGCACCGGCCCGATTTCCGGCGAATTCTGGCTGGTAGCGCACAGCCAATCGCCGCCAAAGGACTGGACTGGCGCCAAATCCTACGTCAAATGTGGTATTATTCGCTTGTTTCAGGATTGGTCTTCCGGGCTGATCGGGTTTGTATTGCGCCCGCAGTGCTCGGAACGGTTTTCAGTTTCGCAATCGGCAACACGGTCCAGGCGCAGCCTGCGAGCGCACTCGGCCAAAGGCAAACCAAATAGAAAACATGTTCGACCCACGAGAAAAGATCGCACTATTCATTGATGGCGCCAACCTTTACGCGGCCGCGAAGGCGCTCGGCTTCGACATAGACTACAAGAAGCTTCTGCAGGAGTTTCAGTCGAAAGGCTATCTGCTCCGCGCCTATTACTACACCGCGCTGGCCGAAGAGCAGGAATACTCCTCGATTCGCCCGCTGATCGACTGGCTCGACTACAACGGCTACACGGTCGTCACCAAGCCGACCAAGGAATTCGTCGACGCCACCGGCCGGCGCAAGATCAAGGGCAACATGGATATCGAACTCGCCGTCAACGTGATGGAGATGGCCGAGCACGTCGATCATTTCGTCCTGTTCTCCGGCGACGGCGACTTCCGCTCGCTGGTCGAGGCTGTGCAGCGCAAGGGCCGCAAGGTCAGCGTCGTCTCGACCCTGTCCAGCCAGCCGCCGATGATCGCCGACGAATTGCGCCGCCAGGCCGATCATTTCGTCGATCTGCTTCGCTTCAGTCCAAGATCGGCCGCGACCCGGCCGAACGCGCCCAGCGCCAGGCCGAACGCGTGCAGACAACGACGACCTTCGAAGAGGACGAGTTCGAGAGCGACGACGTCGTCTGACGCGCAGCCCGTCGGCATGAACCCGAACGAACCGGGCCACGACTGCCCCCTCTGCCCGCGTCTGGTCGCCTTTCGCGCCGAATGGCGGGCGAAGGAGCCCGGCTGGCACAACGCGCCGGTGCCGACCTTCGGACCGCCCCGGAGACGCAGCCCTGCTGATCGTCGGCCTCGCGCCGGGCCTGCGCGGCGCCAACCGCACCGGGCGGCCGTTCACCGGCGACTTTGCCGGCGACCTGCTCTACCGAACGCTGGTCGATTTCGGTTTCGCATCAGGCACTTACGCGGCCCGGCCAGACGACGGCCTGGCGCTGCGGGGACGCGGCGATCACCAATGCCGTGCGCTGCGTGCCGCCGAAGAACAAGCCGACGCCGGCCGAGATCAACACCTGCCGGACCTTCCTCGGCGCCACCATCGAGGCAATGCCACGCCTCGCCGTGATCCTCGCCCTCGGCCGCATCGCCCATGACAGCGTGCTGCCGGCGCTCGGCCTGAAGCGCAGCGCCGCACCATTCAAGCACGGCGCCGCGCACGAGATCGGGCCGCGCCTGGCGCTCTTCGACAGCTACCACTGCTCCCGCTACAACACGAACACCGGCGTGCTCACCGAGGCGATGTTCCACGAGGTGTTCACCGCGATCCGGGCGAGGCTCGACAGGCCGGCCTGAAGCGATAGTGGTACGCGCCGAGCTTGCGGTAGCCGAGCTTCTCGTAAAGCGCCGCGGCTGACGCGTTATCATCCACCACCGACAGCAATAAGCGCGTCCCGCCGCGCAGCGCCGCCCACGCCTCGGCCGCGGTCATGACCGCGACGGCAACGCCTGAGCGCCGGCTCTCCGGGCTGGTCAGCACGCAGTCGACCGCGACATCGTCGCCAACGCGGCTGACTAGCGCCACGCCGACGGGCCGGCCGTTGCGGTAGCAGACGATGAAGCCGCGCCCCGCGGAGGACCTCTTCAGGATCTGCGGATACTCCGCCCTCTTCTCTGCCGGCTGCTGCGAGTCGTAGAGCGACCAGCCAATCCGCCGAGACCTCCGGCATCACCGAGACGTCCGACGGCATGGTGACCCCGCTCGACCGGCTTCCACATATCGCGTGCATTCGAGCTCGCGCCGATAGCCTCGCGCCGCCAAAACATCATCAAGGTCAATCGGTTGGGCGATATCGAGGATCTGGAAGCGTGGCCCCAGGCCGCGCTGGCGGTAGAACGCCTCGGCATGCGCGATGGCGTCGCCGAGCGCGACGTCGCCGGTGAATTGTCCGGTCCAGACCGAGTTGGCGCGATTGTATCCGCCCTTGCCGGCGCGAAGCTGCCAACCGCCAAGCTCCATGCTCTCCGGCGCCGGCCACGCATCGCGCAGGCACACCTGCGCCGCGACCAGGTCGTTCACGCGCCTAGCCCTTTTCTCTGAGCAATCGCGCCTTCTCGCGGCCCCAGTCGCGTTTCTTCTCGGTCTCCCGCTTGTCGTGCAGCTTCTTGCCGCGCGCGACCGCCAGTTCGACCTTGGCGCGCCCGCGATCGTTGAAGAAGATCTTCAGCGGCACGACCGTCATGCCCTCGCGGTCGACGGCGCCGACCAGCCGGCTGATCTCCTTCTTGTGGAGGAGGAGCTTTCGCGGCCGTCGCGTCTCGTGGTTGAAGCGGTTCGCCTGGAGGTATTCCGGGATATAGGCGTTGTAGAGCCACATCTCACCGTTGCGCTCGCCGGCATAGGAGTCGGCGATGTTCGAGCGGCCCTCGCGCAGCGACTTCACCTCGGTGCCGGTCAGCGCGATGCCGGCCTCGTAGGTCTGGCCGATCTCGTAGGTGAAGCGCGCGCGCCGGTTGACTGCCGCGGTCCGGCTCGGCGCTCTTTCCTTCTTGGTGGCCATGGGATCAGTTGATGAGCCCCGCGTGCACCATCGCGGAGCGGATCGCCGCGCGCGCCGCCTCGGTCACCTTGACGATTGGCAGGCGGAGTTCTTCGCTCATCCGGCCGAGGAGCGAGAGTGCGTACTTGGTTCCCGCCGGGCTCGGCTCGAGGAACAGGGCCTTGTGCAGCGGCATCAACCGGTCCTGATAGGCAAGCGCCTTGGCGAAGTCGCCGGCCATGCAGGCTTCCTGGAACTCGGACAAGAGCTTCGGGGCCACGTTCGACGACACCGAGATGCAGCCGTGACCGCCATGCGCCATCACCGCCAGCGCCGTGCCGTCGTCACCGGAAAGCTGGATGAAATCGTGCCCGCACTTCTCCCGCTGCAGGCTGATCCGGTCGATCTTGCCGGTCGCGTCCTTGACGCCGGCGATATTCTTGAGCTCGAACAGCCGCGCCATCGTCTCGACATCCATGTCGATCACCGAGCGCGGCGGAATGTTGTAGATGATGATCGGGATGCCGACGGCGTCGTTGATCGCCTTGTAGTGCTGGTAAAGCCCTTCCTGATTGGGCTTGTTGTAGTACGGCGTCACCACCAGCAATCCGTCCGCACCGGCCTTTTCGGCAAACTCGGCCAGTTCGATCGCCTCACGCGTGTTGTTGGAGCCAGCGCCGGCGATCACCGGAACGCGGCCCGCCGCCGTTTCGATGCAGAGTTCGACGACGCGCTTGTGTTCGTCGTGGGTCAGCGTCGGGCTCTCGCCGGTGGTGCCCACCGGCACCAGGCCGTGGGTCCCCTCGCTGATCTGCCAGTCGACGAAGGCGCGGAACCCGTCCTCGTCGAGGCGGCCGTCGCGCATCGGCGTCACCAGCGCTGTAATGGAGCCCTTGAACATATGATCTGCTTCCAGCGGCCGGATTCTGGTCGTATCCGGCGGTTTGAATTGGGCGGCGACCATAGTCCTTGCCCGTTTTCCCGGCAAGAATGGAGGGGTCGTCAAGCAATCTTTCACTATGGCACAATAGGCTCACGATCGAAACGACGGGCGCGGCGCCCGGGTAGCGACGGGCGCGACCCGACGCCGACGAACCAAACGATGGGACGATGGGCATGAGCAGGGCCTCCACGGCCGATCTCCGCCATGGTCTGAGCGGCATGAGCCTCCTGGCCGCCGCGGCGTTGAGCGTCTTGATCGCGACAACGGCCAGCGGACTTGCCGCGAGCAAGTCCGCGCACGTGCCCGTCCCCGTGCCGCGCCCCGGCTCGGCCTCACCGTCGGTTCCGGAGGACGACGCCATCGGCGCGCTGATTGCCGAGAACCCGGACGAGAGCACCGCCACCGAGGACAGCGACACAGCCCAGGTCGACGATACCGACGCGATCGATCCGCCGATTCCCTCGCCGGCGCCGCCGGTGGTTGCCGACGCGGGACCGAATTCCGCCGGCTTCGAGCTTGCGCTGAAACGCCTCGACGCGGACGATCCGGCCGGCGCCACGATGGCGGCCTATGCCCTGCCCGATCCCATAGACGTCAAGATCGTCGACTGGCTGGTCGCGAACAGCGGCAGCAAGAAGGTGCCCTCGTCACGGATAAAGGACATCTCGCGGGAACTCTCCAACTGGCCGGGGCAATCCCTCCTCCGCCTCCGCTACGAACAGGCGGTTGCCAACGAGAAACCCTCGCCGGCGAAGGTGATCAAGGCACTCGGCGGCTTGCGGCTGTCTTCGGACGCGGCAACGCTGCTACTTGCCGATGCCTACGTTGCCAGCGGCCGCCAGAGCGACGCCGCCGCGCTGATCCGCGCCTTCTGGCGCAACCAGGACTTCTCCGTATCGAACGAGAAGAAGATCCTCTCCCAATTCGGCGATCTCTTGAGGCCGGCCGACCACAAGGCACGCATGGACCGCCTGCTCTACGACGAGCACTCGACCGAGGCGCTGCGGGCTGCCGCGCTGCTCGACAAGAACCAGCAGGCGCTCGCCAAGGCGGTCGTGGACGTGATCAAGGGACGGCGAAGCGCCCTCAAGACGCTCAACGCCCTGCCCAGGGCTGTCAGGTCCGACCCGCTGGCGATCTACTCGCGGATCCAGGTGCTGCGACGGGCCGACAAGACCAAGGAGGCCGCCGCACTGCTTGTTTCGGCGCCACGCGATGCCAAAGCACTGGTCGACCCCGATGCCTGGTGGATCGAGCGCCGGCTGATCTCGCGGTCGCTGATCGAGGATGGCAATGCCAAACTCGCCTACCGCGTTGCGGCTGGCCACTCCGCCGAATTGGCCACCTACCGCGCCGAGGCCGAGTTCCACGCCGGCTGGTATGCGCTTGAATTCCTTCACGATCCGGCCGCGGCTCGCAAGCACTTCGCCGAAATCGCGGCCATTTCGACCATGCCGCTCAGCCTGTCGCGCGCCCAGTATTGGCTGGGTCGCGCAGCCGCCGCCGCAGGCGACAAGGCCGAGGCGACCGCGCGCTTCAGGAAGGCGGGTGCCTACCCGACAACGTTCTACGGCCAACTGGCGCTGGCGCGGCTCGGCCACACCCACCTCGGCCTGTCGCGCCCGCCGGCGCCCGATGCCGGGGTTCGCGCGCGCTTCGCCGGCCGCGAACTGGTCAAGGTGATCCAGCGCCTGACCGCCGCCGGCCGAGAGAGCCGTGCCCTAATCTTCTATCGTCATCTCGCCGACACCCTCACCGACCCCGCCGAGATTGCCCTGCTTGCCGCCATGGCCGACGCCGCCGGCGAGCATCAGGTCGCGCTCCAGATCGGCAAGACGGCCGCGGTCCGCGGCATGCCGGTCGAAACGCTGGCATTCCCGGTCGCCGCCATCCCGGCCAACGCGAAGACGCCCAACGTCGAGAAGTCGCTGGTCTACGCCGTCGCGCGGCAGGAGAGCGCCTTCAATCCCGGACGCAATCAGCCGGGCCGGCGCGCGCGGGCTCCTGCAACTCATGCCGGCGACCGCCCGCCAGGTCGCCAAGTCCATTGGCGTGCCTTATTCGAAGACGCGGCTGACCGCGGACCCCGCCTACAACGCCACCCTCGGCGCCGCGCACCTCGGCGATCTGGTCGACAACTTCGGCGGCTCCTACGTCATGACCGCCGCCGCCTACAATGCCGGCGCCAGCCGCGTCGCCGACTGGGTCAAGCGGCACGGCGACCCGCGCGATCCGAAGGTCGATGTGGTCGACTGGATCGAGTTGATCCCGTTCACCGAGACGCGCAACTATGTCCAGCGCGTCATGGAAAACCTGCAGGTCTACCGGGCGCGCCTTGGCGAGCCGGCATTGACCATCGAGGCCGATCTGAAGCGGGGCAAGGCGGCGAGTTGACGCCGCGTCGTTGCCGGTCGATATCCCTTGCATGGCCAAAAGACTCCAGCCACAGGAACAGGCTGACACCGGCAGCGAGAGCAGCGCATCGGCGGCCGCTGTCGTCCGCGAAGTCACCTACCGCGCGGCCGACGGTCTGACGCTGTTTGCACGCGACTACGGCAACCCGCTCTCCCCCTGGCTTCCGGTCGTCTGCCTCGCCGGCCTGACGCGCAACAGCCGCGATTTCCATGACCTTGCCGTGCAGCTCTCGACCCATCGCCATCGCCCCCGCCGCGTCGTCGCTTTCGACTATCGCGGACGCGGCCGGTCCGAATGGGACAAGAACAGCGAGAACTACAATCCGCTGACCGAAATGAACGACGTCTTCGACGGCATGGCCGCGCTCGGCATCCCCCGTGCCATCATCGTCGGCACGTCGCGCGGCGGCATCATTGCCATGCTGATGGGCTCGCCCGTCCGGCAACCGTCGCCGCGCTGGTGCTCAATGACGTCGGCCCGGCGATCGACGCCCATGGCCTTGCCCGCATCAAGACCTATGTCGGCCGAACGCCGGCCCCGACCGACTGGGCGGACGCCGCCTACCTCATGCGCAGGCTCCACGGCGGCCGCTTCACCGGCTGGACCGACAGCGACTGGGAGCATTTCGCGCGCCTGACCTATCGCGACAGCGACGAACGGCCCGGTCGGCGACTACGATCCGAAGCTGGCCACAACGCTGGATGGCGTCGACCTCGACCAGCCGGTGCCGGCCATGTGGGATGAATTCAACGCCCTGAAGGCCATCGCGATCCTGGTAATCCGCGGCGAGAACTCCGATCTTCTGTCCGCCGAAACGGTAGCCCGCATGAGCCGCGAGCACCCGCGTGTCGAGGAGATCACGGTCGCCGGCGAAGGCCATCCGCCGCTGCTCCGCCACGGCCAGCTCGTTGCCCGCGTTTCCGCCTTCATCACGTCCGTTGAGGGTTCGGGACCGCCGGCGGACGCGGTCATTCCGCGCGCCGAGGCAACCTACGATCTCGATTCTCCGGCAGCGCCGACCGACGCTGGCTAGTCCCTGTCGGGATCGTCGGGCGCCGGCTCGCTGCCGTCGTCTTCCCCATCCGCATCCAGCCGATCGGATTCGTCCGTCTCCTCGGCGAGCGGCTCGGCTTCCGCACCCTGGTGCTCGATCCGGAGGGTCTCCTCCTCAAGCTGCCTTTGCCGTCGAGCGCGGCGCCGATCCGCCGATTTGACGAAGCCGGTGTCACCGCCGCTCGCCAGGATGATCGCCTGCCCCACCCAGTCCTCCCGCTCGACGCGTTCCGGGAACGCAAGCTGCAGCGCCACCCAGCGCATCTCTGCCGGCGTCCAGGCCGCGATCTGGCCGAAATGGAAGATGCCAAGCTGGTTGAGACGCCGCTCGTTGCGCTCGCCGATCCCGCGGACACGCTGCAAATCGTCGGGCACGCCGTTGCGTGGTGCGGCCAAGCTGGCGGGGCGCATGGGCACAATG
This sequence comes from uncultured Alphaproteobacteria bacterium, assembly GCA_963822975.1. Classification (GTDB taxonomy): domain Bacteria; phylum Pseudomonadota; class Alphaproteobacteria; order Rhizobiales; family Kaistiaceae; genus CAVSRC01. The sequence continues at coordinate 77,473 of CAWGJV010000012.1, read as the reverse complement.
CCGTCATCCGCGAAGACACCTGTCGGCAAGGCCGCCCCTTCGATCACCATGTCTCCGTCAATCGGCCCGTCGTCTTCCGCCCAATCCCCGTCATCGGTGGCCAGGTCGGCAAGATCCTCGCCATGCCGTTCATCGATTTCGAGGTCAGGCTCGGACGCCGCGTCCGCTTTCCAATCGGCATCGAGCGTCGCCGTGAGTTGCCCGCCAGACGCCTCGTCTGTTCCGGGTTCGGACGAATAGCCGAGCACGGGGCGCTCAAGCAGGCGGCGATATTCCGGGCGCCAGACCGGTCCAATCCCGAGGCGGCTCTTGATGCCGTCGACGAAATTGCCGATCAGGTCGGCAACAGCCCCTTGCGCGTGACGAAGCTCGCTTCGCGCAATCAGATCGTACGCGATTGCTCCAAGCGGACAGCCGATGGCAAACGCCGCCAGCATCAGAACCCACACCTCCGCGAAGTGCCAGATCATGGCTCGTCGGGCCCCCGCTCGAGCCAAGCGGTGAGGTCGTCAATGCTGCGCGGGTCCTGATACCACCAGCCGACGAGCACGCCGACGACCAGCATCGCGATCAGGAACGGCCAGTAAGCCGCGATGACAAACAGCATGTTCATCCGCCTGCGACCTCGGTGACGGTGAACTCGATCCGCCGATTGGCGGCCTTGCCCGCTGCCGTGGAGTTGTCGGCGATCGGTTTGGATTCGCCGTAGCCCATCGCGGTCAATCGCTCCCGCTTGACGCCCGCGCCGACGAGATAGTCCGCAATCGCATCGGCGCGCACCTGCGTCAGGTCTCGGTTGCGCGACGCAGAACCGTCGGAATCGCTGTGCGCCCCGATCTCCACCGCCGCATCCGGACAGCGGGCGACGATCGCCGAAATGCGGTCCAGCACACCGATACTGTCAGCGGCGAGAGCGGCCTTCGTCCCGCTAAACGCGATCCGGCCGGTCTGCAACGCCTTTTGCAGAAGGTCGCGGCACTGCGCCGGCGTCACCGGCTGGTCGTCCTGCCGCGCCGCAACCGCGTTGGCGGCAACCGTGAAACCCTCCGGCAGTTCCCCGCCGAGGTCGTCGGCAATCTCGCCGACTGCCGCCGGATAATAGGTGTAGCCGGCCAAGCTAAGCGCCTTGTCGACAATCTCGATCCGGCCGCCGGTGAGCCGGCTAAGCAACTGTACCGCGGTGTCGACGGCCACGCCGAAATCCTGCGGTCCGCCGCTGGCGAAGACCAGCCGGTCCTCAATCGGGACAGCGCCGAACTTGTGCTGGACGGCCTCGATCACGTGCTGACGATCGGCCGCGCTGGCGACGTCGCCGGAGAGCACGACGCCGTTGCCCTTGCGCTCGGCGACAAAGCGAAAAGGCGACACACGCGGCGGCGTGACATCGGCTTTGCCGAGCACAAGGCTGGCGGGCAGCTTGTGTGTGTTCACATCGGAGACGGCGATGAACGCGTCCGAACTCGCCGCTTCGCCCTCAATCGCATATGTCTTGTCGCCGAGGTCCACCGAACCGCGACTGAGGAGGGCCAGCTGGCCGAGCGCAAACTTGATCGCGCCAACCCAATCCATGCGCGGCTCGCCGGCGGCAACACGGACGCGCGACTCGATCGCATCGCCACCGAACAGCGATCGCGCCAGCCCAACCACCTCGGCCTGGCTTTCCGGATCCGGCACATAGCCGGTCAGCACGACGTGGCCATCGGCCCGTTCCGCGCGCCAGCCATAGGGCGAGACGGGCGCCGGTTCGACCTCGGCGGCGACGACCTGCATGCCCTCCGGCAGCGGCCCGGACAGGCTGGCCAGCAAAGCCTCGTAGTCGTCAACGGACTTGGCGGCGCCGGCGACATCCAGCTTGAGCCCGTCCAGGGTGACGCCGCCGCTCCTCAGCCTGTCGAGCACGGTTATCGCGAAGCCGGCCGCTTCGGCAAAACCCGGTGGATCGCCCGAGGCGATCGCTACCCGGTCCTCGACCGCGGCCCCCGGAAGGGTCGCCTTGATGCTCGCGACCAGCGACTCGTGAACGACCTTGTTCGGAACAAAACCGGCCAGCGCCACGTTTGTCCCGTCGAAATTCGCCGACCAGACGAAGGGATCGGCTCGCTCGGGCTCGACATCGACCGGGCCGAGCACGACCGAAGCCGGCAGATCCTGCTGCAATGCTTCCCTCGCCGCGGCATAGGTCGCCGCGTCGAGCGCAACGCCGGTGACGACCAGCGTCGAATCGGTCAACGAGACAGTCCCCTCGCCAAACTCGGCCAGGCGCGCCAGGGCAAATGTGGTGGCCGGCCCGAACGCGGTCGGCGCCCCCCTGGCCGGCGCCATTTGGTCCACGATCTCCGCTTTCGGCATGGCGCGCCTGGCGGCCGCCAGCACAGCTCCCCGGCTCCCCTCGGACGGCACGGCCCCCGACAGCGTGACCAGACGACCCGCCCGTTTCGCGCTCCATTGATACGGCGAAACCAGCGGCAGGAGATCGGTACGGTCGCTGACGGCGTGAACCCCGCGCACCCCCTGCGCGAGCCTGACGACGGCCTGTTGCGACTCAGGCGAGGGAGCCGTTCCACGGATCGTAACATCGCGAGCCGCGCCCTCGGCCGTCGCCCACACCTGGCCCTCCGCCGCCAGCCGTGCGTTGACTTCGGCCGCAAGGTCGCGCCCGATCGCCCCGCTGCGCACAACAAGCGCGATCAGCGTCATCAGGATCGTTGCCGCCAGCCCCGGACGTATCCACCTGTGCCAGTTCATGCCGTCCGTGTCCCGACGCGTCGCCTTGGCGCGCCACCGGAAACCGAGCGCCGCGTCGCCCGGGCGATCTCCGCCAACGCACCGAGCCAACAGCCCGGATGCCGCAAAATGACGATTCTCGCGCGCGCACCTCGGCCCAGCGCAATATTGCCAGGATAGATGGCAGCCGCAAGGCAGGCCGCCGCCGACCAGCAGCCAAAGCTCTCGAACCGAGCCGATTCAACTGACCGGGCCCGCCCCCACAACGAAAGAGCCCGGCGGATTTCTCCGCCGGGCTCCGATTTGAAAGACCTGAGCTTGTGGCTCGACTACCAGCTCCGCTGCAAGCGGATCAAGCCAGTCCACGCGCTGGTGGCGGTCGTCTGAGTATTCCCCGAGGTTGAGGTATAGGCACCCTCGACACCCGCCGCGAAGCCGCTGACCGGCGCCCAGACGATATTGGCCTTGACCTGCGTCAGGTCGCCAAGCGACTGGTTGCTCGGGCGATCGGTGAAGCCCGCGGTGATCGCAGACGACAGAGTCGGCGACCAGAAGTGCTGGAATGAACCGACCACGCTCCACACTGACGTGCCGTTGGCGTAGACCGCTCCACGACCATCGGCGAACGCACCAACCTGGCCCTGCGCCCACGCGCCCTTCAGCAACAACTTGTCGCCAGGAGCGATGGAGTCGAGCTTGAAGGTCGCGGCGGCCTGAGCGCCGAAACCACTACCCTGCCACGTCTCGGCAAAGCCAGCCGACAGCTTTCCATCCCAAGTCGCCTGCGACATCGTGATGGCGCCGACGATGGTTGGCATCGAGTAGCTCGTCGACAGGTTGGAACCCCAACGATCACGCGGATCGTCGATGGCCAACTGCACGCCGAAGCCGCTCATGGCCCAGCTCAACCGCACCTGATCGGACGAAGCGTCAGCGTCGCCGTCGTAGCCGTTGTACGTGAAGCCACCGCTGTAGTCGTAGATCGAACCGGTACGGCCCACCAGCAACATGCCGAGCGACAGCCACGCCGAGTTAAGCGTAGCAAGCCTTTTCGGGTCGCCCGTGTAGCTGGACGTGATCACGTTGTTGGTGGTGTCCGAATTGCTCGACACGGCCTCAAGAGCGAGGAAGCCGGTGAGCGCACCGTATTCCGTCATCGACGAGGCGGTGACGTCCAGATGCGCCTTGGTCGAGAAGTCCCAACTCGCAGAGTGGGTCGGGTAAGCCTGCCAGTTCGTGGTGTGGAAGTTAACGTCAAACCGGACGTAACCGCCAATCTTGATGCAAGTGTCGGTGCCCGGGATGTACCAATAGGTCGTCCCGAAAGCATCGCAAACCCGCACGTATTCTACGGGCTCGGCAACGGAAAGATCCGCTGCCTGCGCAGCACCCGCGACCGAGAAGACGGCAGCGGAGCCGAGAAGTAAGGTCTTAAGTTTCATGTCCTGACCTCCAAACCATGTTCCAAGGGGCAGGTCTTTCTCGCCGAAGCTCCCGAGTGCCTTCCGACCCTCGATATTGAGCAGCTGCTAGTCTGTCCCATTCCCCGCGAGTAGACCGACCCGGATATTTGCCCACCCCAGGGCGACCGGCTGGTCAACACGTCACGCGGGGTTCCCGCGTTTCGCGAACTCGAACCATATCCGACCCGTCCCGAGCCGCAACGGAGAAAGCGCCATTTCCGGTAGCTGCATGCCTGTTTTCAGGGCCATGTTGCAGAATTGGCACGATATCCGCGCTGAAGCCGCGTTCTTCGGCCATTTCTATACAGGAGGTTTACGCGCGGGAGGCCGCCATGCTTGTTGCCATTCTGCAACAAGGGTCGCTGGCGCATGGCGGCAGCACGCCACCCAGTGCACGATTCTGCCCACGCCGGCCACTGCCCCCAAGGGATCGCGCCGTGCCGCCAGAGGACCTTGTCGACCAAGCCGCCCCCAAGGCGGTTATTCGGCAACTTTCGCAGCTTCCCAAAGGACTTGGCGATCCCCCGGCGAATGTCCGCCGGCTTCTCGCTAGTCGAAGCACGGCGCAGTAAGCCGCCGTTTGCGCGGGGATCGGATCGGTCCGCCAGCGGAATCATCCGATCACGGACACCCGGTGGCTTGTCATTGGCGGCCAGGGAAGCCAGCGGTCTTCTCGAGGATGGCCCGATCGAGCATCTCCGCAAGGCTGTTGACCTTGCCGACGGAATGGGTGGCTGGCGCTTTCTTGGGCAATGCGCGTGATTCTCTTCTCGACCCAACCAAGGGCGGCCCGGCCCACACCCTTCTCCATCTGATTCTTCGCGCCCCTCATCTCACTTCTTTGCGCCGTGGGGACCGTCAGCCGCGTTCGGCCCTTGCCGCGGCCGACCCACGTCGGTATTGCGAGGGGACTGGAGAGGTGGCCGAGTGGTCGAAGGCGCCCGCCTGCTAAGCGGGTATACGGTCTAAAGCCGTATCGTGGGTTCGAATCCCATCCTCTCCGCCAGCCCCCGCATGCCGACCAGATCACTCGCTTGACGCGAAATGGCCGAACCGTGAAATCGAACATAATTGCCATCACAACCGACGCCAGCCAGTTTCCCGCTGCGGCATTTCTCGCCGATCGTCTGGCGAGACTTAATCCCCGCGACGATACAGAAGTCGTGATCTTCTCGGACTCCTTCACCCATCTCGCCCAGGCCCAAGCGTTCGGCGTTCCTGCCGAGCTCCAGCACACGACCATGTCCCAATCGCTGCCCAGGGTCGGAGGGCTAACTCAAGCCTCGCTCTTGAGATTGTTCGTGCCCAAGGTCGTTCCGCCAAATGTCGCGCGGATCTTGTATCTCGACGCCGACACTTATCCGGAAAGCGAGAGTCTGTTCCGTCTCTTTGATCTCGACCTTCGCGGCTTCGTGATTGGCGCCGTTTGCGAGCTTTTCATTACAGCGGCCGCAGCACTCGAAGCGGGAGTCGAACCTCGCGATTTCTTCAACTCCGGCGTGCTCCTTATCGATCGCGAGGCGTACATCAGAGAGAGGGTGCTGGAGCAGTCGAATGAGCGCATGAGGAAGGGACAATTCAACGATCAGATTTTATTGAATGACGCACTAAATGGCCGGTGGCTGCGCCTCTCGCCCGCGATCAATATGGCACCGCCCTTCATGCCGACCTTCGTGAGGCAAGTCGTGCCGCCGGCCATCTCGCATTTCATGGGGCCTAACAAGCCATGGCATGGCGAAGTCGCCATCCCGCACCCGGCTCCCGCCGGGATCCGGCAGTACGTGAACAATTCACCCTGGCGAGAATGGCTGGTTGAGCAATACCGGCGCGGAAAAATTCCCGACCACCACTTCCCGTTCGACCAAAAGGCAGTTGCCACCTACCTGCGCGACACAAAGTTTGCCGACGTGTCAGCTGGCATCACACAGCTCAATCTCGCGGCCATCCCCGAAGGGTTGCTGCACCCGGCTTGACTTCCCGGGTCGCCCCTCCTCGGCCGGCGTGCCAGCCGCGCCCGCCTCAGGCCAGCGCCGCGAACCGCTCGCGCACGAAATCGCGCTGCATGCGTAGCGCGGCCCATTCGTCTTCGTCGGGGCTGTTGTAGATCAGCGTGTGCGGCCCCGTCAGCCCGGCGTCGATGGCGAGGTCCAGGCAGCGCCCGTAATCCTCGCGGTCCATGACCCCGGCTTGCGGAAACCAGGCGGCCGCATGGGTGCACGTCGCCCGCTTCATGATCGAGGCGAGGTCCTGGTATTTGGTCGGCCCCTTCCAGTTGGCGAAATCGGCGATCAGGCCGAGGCCGTCGCCAACCCCGTCGAGCAGGTAGTGGACCGCGTCGGGGCCGCTCGTAAGCTCCTGCCAGTTCTCGGTAATCACCTTGACGCCTTGTTCGCGCCCGCGCCGTTCGACACGGCGGAGGCCATCCACGGCGAGGTCGAGCGCTTCCCGCGTCGGCGTCTGCCGGCCGCCGCTCACCCGCGCCTGGTCGGCGCCCAGCGCAGCCGCGGCGTCGATCCATTCGCCGATCCAGGCGATGTCCCGTTCCCGGTTGACGGGGTCGGCAATATCGCCGCTGTCGATGAGCAGCGTCTGCAGACGGACGCCTGACTCGGCAAGCGCCGCCTTGAGCTCGGCCAGGTAGCTGGCATCCCGCGAACGCATATGGAAATGGACGATTTCCATGCGATCGATGCCATTGGCGCGGAAGGCAGCAGGCAGGTCGAGCAGGTCGACCTTGGCCGGACCGTAGGTCTCCTCGAACGCGTCGGGGACATCGCGAGCCGGACGGTTGACGTAGGTGATCCCCACAGCCCGGTGCAGGCTCCAGGTCGAGATTGCGATCGTTGGCTCAGACAAGATCGGCCCTCTGCCCCTACAGCCGGTAATAGGCGATGGCGTTGTCGCGATAGAGCTTGCGCAGGTCCGCCTGCGACGCTCCGGCGGTCACCTGATCGACCACCGCAACCCAGTCAGGATAGCGGGTGGCCATTTCCATGACCGGCCAGTCGCCGCCGAAGGCCACCCGGTCGAAGCCGAAACACTCAATTGCGTGAGCGACATAGGGCGCGACCTGATCGTAGGTCCAGGCCGCGTGGTCGGCCTCGGTGACGACGCCCGAAATCTTGCAGATGACGTTCGGCAGGCTCGCCAGGTCGCGCATCTGGCTCCACCACGGCTCGCGCAGACCGTCCTTGATGCCGGGCTTGCCGATGTGGTCGAGAATGAAGCTGACCTCCGGGCAGCGCCGGACGAGTTCGATCGCATCGGCCATCTGCGAATGGTAGATGCAGATATCGAACCCGAGACCGTATTTCGGCAGGAGCTGGACCGCGGCGACGAAGTCCGGCCTGAGGCACCAGCCGGGCTCGTCGGCGTGGCCCTGGATCAGGCGGCGGACGTTGTGGACAGCCGGCGATCGGGCAAGCGCGGCGAGGTCGGCCTCGACCGCGGCCGGACCCTTCTCCAGCGGCACCGACGCAACGATCCCGGCAATTCGCGGGTCGCGCGCCGCTGCCGCCTCAACCCAGGCTACCTCGGCCAGATGAGCACCCGGATCGGCGTTGACCTCGACGAAGACCAGCTTCTCCACCGCCACGTCGCCGATCGCCGCGCTGTATTCCGCCGACCCGTGGGGCGAATTGAGAAGGGGCACGCCCTTCATCCACGAATAGTCGACCGCATCGGGGTCGTAGAGGTGGACATGGGCGTCCACCAGTGGAAAATCCGGCACGTCAGGCCCTCCCTTGCGCCGCGTCGCCTCCGGCGTCTGTCGCCATCGTCTTCGCCCAAAAAAAGTCACCAGACAATCGCGAATTGCCCCTTTCCGGCCATCGCAAGACCGTGTTCTCACCAAAGAGCCGCATGAAACTCGATTCGTGGCAGGGGCGAACGGACGCCACATCTTCCTCTTCTCATCCCGTTCCGCCGCGTAAACGACAGGGCAAAATCAAGCGACCGGGAGGGAGCCGGAAGCCAATGAAAACATTGATCATGCCGCTGGCCGGCATCGGATTTCTGGCGGCCGCCGGAGCGGCCCAGGCGGCCTCGCCGGCCTATTGCGCGCTCTACGCACGCGAATACGCCAACCAGTTCACCGATGCCGCCGGCCAGCCATTGGGCACCGAACAGCGCATCCAGGACGAGGCGTACTACCACTGCCTCAATCAGGACGAGGATCCCCAACTGCCGGCGACCTCGGCCTATTACGGCACCGAGATCGACACCGCGGCAGAAGGCGGGCCGCTCGAGCCGCTGGCGGAGGCACCGGCGAAAACCGGTTCAATCGATACCGGGACTGCGGACAAGACGGCGCCTGCCGCGCCGGCGAAGACGCAGCAGGCCGACAACACGCCCCGCAAACGCTACTACGGCAGCGGCAAACAGCCGTGGACGCCGGAATGGGCAAAGTGGTGCAAGGATCACTTCCCGCATTCCTTCGACGAGAAGACGGGAATGATCCTGCCCTACGACACCAACAAGCCGCGCTTCTGCGACTAGGCTCCGGGCGTCAGGGCAGCGTGTAGGCTGTCTTGACCGTGGTGAAGAACTCCGCCGCGTAGCGGCCCTGTTCGCGCGGGCCGTAGCTCGACGCCTTTCGGCCGCCGAACGGCACGTGATAATCGACGCCCGCCGTCGGCAGGTTGACCATGACCATGCCTGCCTCGGAATTCCGCTTGAAGTGCGAGGCGTGCTTGAGGCTGGTCGTGCAGATGCCGGAGGTCAGGCCGAACGGCGTGTCGTTGGCGACCGCCAGAGCCTCGTCGTAGTCCTTGACGCGGATGACGAGCGCGACCGGGCCGAATATCTCTTCCCGGTTGATGCGCATCTCGGACTTCGTATCCACGAACAGGGCCGGCTGCAGATAGTAGCCGGGTGTCTCGCGATTGAGGCGCTCCCCGCCCCAATGCAGGCTGGCGCCCTCATCGCGGCCTATTTTGATGTAGTCCTCGTCCTGCTTGAGCTGGCTCGGGTCGACGACCGGCCCGATATGCGTGCCCTCCTTGCAGGCGTCGTCGACCTTGAGACCCTTCAGCCGCTCGGTCAGCGCTTCGACGAAGGCGTCGTGGATTCCGTCCGTCACCACCAGCCGCGATGATGCCGTGCAGCGCTGGCCGGTGGAGAAGTACGAGCCGTTGGCCGCCACCTCGACGGCGACCTTGAGGTCGGCGTCGTCGAGCACCACGAGCGGATTCTTGCCGCCCATCTCGAGTTGGAACTTGCGCAGCACCTTGACCGAGGCGTCCGCCACCTTTCGGCCGGTGGTCACCGAGCCGGTGAAGGTCATCGCGTTGACGTCCGGCGAATTGATGATGACGTCGCCGACCACCGAGCCGCGCCCCATGACGAGGTTGAGCACGCCCTTCGGCAGGCCGGCGCGCGCCAGGATGTCGACGATCGCCCAGGCGCTGCCCGGCACCAGGTCGGCCGGCTTGAACACCACCGTGTTGCCATGGCAGAGCGCCGGCGCGATCTTCCACGCCGGAATCGCGATCGGGAAATTCCACGGCGTGATGATGCCAACGACGCCCACCGGCTCGCGGGTCATCGACACCTCGATGCCGGGACGCACGCTCGGCACCGTCTCTCCAGCAAGGCGCAATGCTTCGCCGGCAAAGAAATCGAAAATCTGCCCGGCACGCACCGTCTCGCCAATGCCTTCCGCGAGTGTCTTGCCTTCTTCGCGCGCCAGCAGCCGGCCGAGTTCCTCGCGGCGCTTCAGGATCTCGTCCGCGGCGGCCTTGAGGATGTCGTGGCGCTGCTGGATGCCGCTCCGCGACCATGCCGGGAACGCTGCTTTCGCGGCCGCGATGGCGCGCTTGGCGTCATCGGCGCTACCGCGCGCATAGTGCCCGACGATCTCGTCGGTGTTGGACGGGTTGACGTCGGGCGCGGCTTCGCCGTCGACCCAATCGCCGTCGATATAGTTGCGGTGCAGATCGTCCATGGCTGCTGATGTCCTTCCTGAACGCGAATCCCTTGAGCGAGAAATCTCGGGCCGGTCCAACACCTTCAAAGGCGCCGGACCCTCACCTTCTCCTCTTTGCCGATGGCAAGCGGATTGGCAAGCGGCAGCCCGAATTGGGGGGCCGAAATCTCGAACACGTCCCCTGCCTCGGCACGCACGCCCGCGGCGAACGACAGCGTCGCTGTGCCGAAGGCATGCACATGGATGTCGCCGGGACGCCGGAAATAGGGGTACTTGAAATGATGCGCCTCAAGGTTGGCGATGGTGTGCGACATGTTCGCCTCGCCGGTGAGGAACGGCTGCTCGAAGATCGATTTGCTGCCCCGGCGGATCCGCGACGTCCCGCGCACATCCGCCGGCAGATTGCCGAGCAGGATTTCCGGCCCGAAGGAACATGGCCGCAGCTTGGAATGAGCCAGGTACAGGTAGTTCCGCCGCTCCATGACGTGATCGGAGAATTCGTTGAGAAGCGCGAAGCCGACACGCCAGGGCTCGCCGTCCTTGCCGACCAGGTAGATGCCGGCGACCTCCGGTTCCTCGCCCCCGTCCTCGGCGAAGGCCGGTGAGACGAGCGGCTTGCCCGGCGCAGCCACGAAGCTGCCATCGCCCTTGTAGAACCACTCCGGCTGCACGCCCTTCTGCCCCTTCGCCGGCTTGCCGCCGTCCAGCCCCATGCGGAACATCTTCATCGAATCCGTCAGCGTGGCGGCGTCCGCGTCGGCGACCTTGGCGTGCATGGCGTCGCGGGTGGCGGCCGAACCGAGATGGGTGAGCCCGGTGCCGGTGACCAGCAGGTGCGCCGGGTCGGGATGGTCGATCGGAGTCAGCACGCGCCCCTTCGACAGGAGCTCAGCCGGCTCGACCTCGCCCCGACTTCCGGCGGCAGCGACCAGGCTGGCAATCGTCGTCCGCTTGCCGATAGCTGCCCGGGCGAGATCGAGGACCGTGCGATGGCGGCCGCCGACGATCCACGACTTCCCCCGGTCGCTGGCCACGACGCGGCGCGAGCGGCCGTCTCGGATCTGCATAAGGCGCATCTGTTTACTCCCCGTCCGTGAGACCACGAAGCGCTACCACCCTGGGGGGGCGGCAACAAATCACCATCGGAACTGCTGATTCCGGGTGGTCGTCCATGCTACGAAGGCGGTCCCAGGGGGCCGGCCCGGCCTGCCGTATAACGACCGAATTGCGGAAACCAAAGACATGGCGAGGAAAGACAAGTCGCAGTTGCGCTCGAAGGCATGGTTCGACAATCCGGAAAATCCCGGAATGACGGCCCTGTATCTGGAACGATACCTCAACTACGGGCTGACCCGCGAGGAACTGCAATCCGGCAAGCCGATCATCGGCATCGCCCAGACCGGTTCGGATCTCTCGCCGTGCAACCGACACCATCTGGACCTCGCCAAACGCGTTCGCGAAGGCATCACGGCGGCCGGCGGCCTGACCATGGAGTTCCCGGTCCACCCGATCCAGGAGACCGGCAAGCGGCCCACCGCCGCGCTGGACCGCAACCTCGCCTATCTCGGCCTGGTCGAACTGCTCTACGGCTATCCCCTCGACGGCGTCGTGCTGACCACCGGCTGCGACAAGACGACTCCGGCCTGCATCATGGCCGCCGCGACAGTCGACATTCCGGCGATCGTGCTGTCCGGCGGTCCGATGCTGAACGGCTGGTGGAAGGGTGAGCGCTCCGGCTCCGGCACGATTGTCTGGCAGGCGCGTGAATGGCTGGCCGCCGGCGAGATCGACTACGAGCAATTCATCGACATCGTCGCCTCCTCCGCGCCCTCAGTCGGCCACTGCAATACGATGGGCACCGCGAGCACGATGAACTCGCTGGCCGAGGCGCTGGGCATGAGCCTTCCTGGCTGCGCCGCCATTCCGGCGCCCTACCGCGAGCGCGGCCAGATCGCCTACGAGACGGGCAAGCGCGCCGTGGAGATGGTCTGGGAGGATCTCAAGCCCTCCGACATCCTGACCCGCGAGGCCTTCGAGAACGCCATTGTGGTCAACTCGGCCATCGGCGGCTCGACCAACGCCCCCATCCACCTCAACGCCATCGCCCGCCATGCCGGCGTCAAGCTCGACGTCGAGGACTGGGAGAAGGTCGGTCTCAAGGTCCCGCTGCTGGTCAATCTCCAGCCAGCGGGCAAATACCTTGGCGAGGAGTATCACCGTGCGGGCGGCGTGCCGGCGGTGGTCAGCGAACTGATGAAGCACGGCCTTATCCGTGAAGGCGCCATGACGGCCAACGGCAAGACCATGGGCGAAAACTGCCGCAGCCGCAAAATCGAGGACGCGGACGTCATCCGGCCCTTCGACAAGCCGCTGGTTGCCGACGCCGGCTTCATCGTGCTCAAGGGAAATCTCTTCGACTCGGCGATCATGAAGACCAGCGTGATCTCGAAGGAGTTCCGCGACCGCTATCTCTCAAATCCGAAGAGCCCCAATGCCTGGGAGGGCCGCGCCATCGTCTTCGAAGGACCGGAGGATTATCACCACCGCATCGAGGACCCGTCGCTGGGCATCGACGAGAACTGCATGCTGTTCATCCGCGGCGCCGGGCCGATCGGTTATCCCGGCGGCGCCGAGGTGGTGAACATGCAGCCGCCGGCGGCGCTCATCAAACGCGGCATCCACTCCCTGCCCTGCATCGGCGACGGACGCCAGTCGGGCACATCAGGCTCGCCGTCGATCCTCAACGCATCGCCGGAGGCAGCGGCCGGCGGCGGACTGGCGCTGGTCAGGACCGGCGACCGCATCCGCATCGACCTCAACAAGGGCGAAGCCAACATCCTGATATCCGACGAGGAACTGGCCAGCCGCCGCGCCGATCTCGGCGCCCATGGCGGCTTCCCGATCCCGCAAAGCCAGACCCCCTGGCAGGAGATCCAGCGCGGTATCGTCGACCAGTTCTCGGAGGGCATGGTCCTCAAGCCGGCAATCAAATACCAGCACGTCGCCAAGACCATGGGCGTCCCGCGCGACAACCACTGACGGCGCGGCGATGGGCAAGATCAACGCCGATTGGCATCGGGCTCACCCGATGCCGAAGAACCCGACGCTGGATCAGCGCATCGCCTGGCATGTCGAACACGCCCGCAACTGCGGCTGCCGGGCGATCACCGGCAAGCTGAAGGAAGAGATGGAGCGGCGCGGGATCAAGATACCCGCCGCCGCCCTCCGCCGCTGACCGGGGCCCTGCCGCGACAAGATTTGACTCGCACACCTGACGTCACACCGACGCCGCATGCCGGGCCGCTCGTGATCGCGGCCCGCCAATCCCTCAGTGGGTCGTCAGCCACTCGCGCGCCGCGCGCTGGGCGGCGGCGATCGCTGCCTCGCTCATCTCGCGGGCGATTTCCTGGCGATAGTTAGCCGCCTCAGCAACTCCCCTGGCCGCCGCCAGATTGAACCACTTGTGCGCGGCGACCAGATCGGTCTCCACTTCTCCGCCGCTCGAATAGAGCATGCCGAGTTCGAACAGGTTCTCCGCCGTCGGCTTGGCTTCCGCCATCGACGCGATTTCCGCGCCGCCCATGTCCCAACGTGCCATGACACATCCCCTCGTCTTCGTTTTGCCCGGCAGTCGTCCCCGCCGCCGGATCGATGGAGCGAGTTTCGCGAGGTCGGATCAAAAGCCGGTTAAGCAGCGCGCTTAACAAGATTCCAACGCGCAATCAGGGTTTCGCTAAGCATGCCGCGCCGGCGCCTTTGAATCCCTTGCCTTTTCCGCGCGGCCGCGGCGGCCGATTCACCCATCCTTCATCCACCGGCAACGGGCCGCTAACCACACCCGCAACAACGCCCGCGGCCCTGGTCGCTTGCGAAGGGTGCGCCGCCTCCTTGGAAAAGCCCCGATTGCCACTAGGCTGCCGCCATCGAACCTGACCGGAGAGACCGCCTTGAAAGCCAGACACCTGCTGCTCGTCGTCCTTGTCGGCCTTGGCCTCACGGGCTGTTTCACCGCCGACAAGTCGCTGATCCCCGATAGCAAGGCGGTGACTCCCTACGCCAAACTCACCTTCAACGAGAAAGGTTCGCCCGAGGACCGCACGACCATGCAACGCGAAGGCACGGCCTATGTCGGCACCGGCGACAACGGCGCCAAGGTCGCGATGCGCTTCATGCCGGTCGGCGACAACCTCTACCTCACCGAAGTGAGCGGCGAGACCGACGGCCAGCTGACCCGCCTCTACGCCCTGCTGAAGTTCGATGCCGCCGCGAAAATCGCCACGATCTACAAGTCCGTGGCCAGCAAGGCGGATGGCGGAGCGGGCCTGCCGCACTGCAAGCGCCAGGACATGGACATGGTCTGCATCGAGGACGTCAACGCCTATATCACGCTCGCCAAGGCGGCGATTGCCGCGGGCGAGGACCCCGTCAGCACCTACGAGGTCACGTTCGAGTAACCGGCGCTTCGCGTCAGAGGCCGAGCTTCGCCTTCAGGAGCGCGTTGACGACTTGCGGGTTGGCCTTGCCGCCGCTTGCCTTCATCACCTGACCGACGAACCAGCCGATCGCCTGCGGCTTCGCCTTCACGTCCGCCGCCTTGTCGGGATTGGCAGCGATGATCTCGTCGACGATCTTCTCGATGGCGCCGCTGTCGGTGACCTGTTTGAGGCCCCGCGCCTCGACGATCGCGGCCGGATCGCCGCCCTCCGCCCATACGATCTCGAACACGTCCTTGGCGATCTTGCCGGAGATGGTGCCGGCGCCGATCATGTCGATGATCGCGCCGAGTTGCGCCGGAGACACCGGGCTGGCGGCGACGTTGAGCCCCTCCCGGTTCAACCGGCCCGACAGATCGTTGATCACCCAGTTGGCGGCGAGCTTCGCGTCGCGACCATTGGCGACCGCCTCGAAATAGCCGGCGGTATCCTGATCCGCCGTGAGCACCGCGGCGTCATAGGGGCTGACACCCAGTTCGGAGACGAAGCGCGCCTTCTTGGCGTCCGGCAGTTCCGGCAGGCCGGCCGCGAGTTCGTCCACCCACGCCTGCTCGAATTCCAGCGGCAACAGGTCCGGGTCGGGGAAATAGCGGTAGTCGTGCGCCTCCTCCTTGGAGCGCATCGCCTGGGTATCGCCGCGATTGGGATCGAACCTGCGGGTTTCCTGGTCGATCGTCCCGCCGTCCTCGAGGATGGCAATCTGCCGGCGCGCTTCGAAATCGATCGCTTCTCCGATGAAGCGGATCGAGTTCATGTTCTTGATCTCGCAGCGGGTGCCCAGCGCCTCGCCGGGCCGGCGCACCGACACGTTAACGTCCGCCTTCAGCGAACCTTCCTCCATGTTGCCGTCGCACGTGCCGAGATAGCGCAGGATCGAGCGCAGCTTGGTCAGGTAAGCCTTGGCGTCCTCGGCCGAGTGGATGTCCGGCTTGGAGACGATCTCCATCAGCGCCACGCCGGACCGGTTCAGGTCGACGAAGGTCGCCGTCGCATGCTGGTCGTGCAGCGACTTGCCGGCATCCTGCTCCAGATGCAGCCGCTCGATGCCCACATCGAAGCTGCTGCCATCGTCGCGATCAACCGTGACGACGCCCTCGCCGACAATCGGCTGCTGGTACTGCGAGATCTGGTAGCCCTGCGGCAGGTCGGGGTAAAAGTAGTTCTTGCGGTCGAAACGGCTCTTCAGGTTGATCTTCGCCTTGAGGCCGAGGCCGGTGCGCACCGCCTGCGCGACGCATTCCTCGTTGATGACCGGCAGCATGCCCGGCATCGCCGCATCGACCATGCTGACATGCGAGTTTGGCTCGCCGCCGAATTCGGTCGAGGCGCCGGAGAACAGCTTGGAGCGGGAGGTCACCTGGGCATGCACCTCCATGCCGACGACGATTTCCCAGTCGCCGGTGGCGCCTTTCAGCAGCTGTTTCGGATCGGCGGCGCCGCGCGTCGTCACAAGCCACCCTGCTTGACCAGCGTCATCGCGATCAGATCCCACTCGTCGTCGAGCGGCTGCGTCGCGTGAGTCTGGCCGGCGCGGCGGTACCAGTAGCCGGCATTGGCCTCGTCGCCCTCAACGCGATGCAGATGGGCATGCACCCAGGCGGCCGCCTTGCTCTCGTCATCCATGACGATCTCATGGGCCTTGTCCCACTCGCCCCTGGCGGTGTGCCACAACGCCGCCAGCGGACCGCTGAACCCTTTCGGCATGGTCTTGCTGCTGCGGATTTCGGCCGGTGTCATTTGGTACCTCCCTGCTGGTCATTCAGGATCGCGTCGGCTTCGATCTCGACCAGCCAGTCCTCGTCGATGAAGCCCACGACGATGGCCATCGTACTCGCCGGGCGGATCTTGCCAAACGCCTCGCCATGCGCCCGGCCGATCGCCTCCCAGTCCGAGCGGCGGGTGAAGAACGTCCGCGTCCGGATCACATCCTCGAGGCTGGCGCCGGCCTGCTCCAGGGCGGCCCGTATGATCTCGATGCAGCGGCGGGTCTGAGCCGCGGCATCGCCGATACCGACCGTCTTCCCGTCCGGCCCGATCGGCGCCGTTCCGCTGACGGAAACCACGTTGCCGATGCGCACCGCCCGCGAGATACCGATGGCCGGCTCGTACGGGCTGCCGGAGGAGACGGTCTGGCGGGTCATGTCGCCCACCACGGCTCGGGACTGAACCGGCCGGCCGCATCCTCGATCGCCTGCGCCGTGCGGAACAGCATCGCCTCGTCGAAGGGCCGGCCGATGAGCTGAAGCCCGAGCGGCAACCCGTCGCCGGTGACGCCGGCCGGCACCGCGATGCCCGGCAGGCCGGCCATGTTGACCGTCACCGTGAAGACGTCGTTGAGATACATCTCGATGGGCGAGGCCAGCGCCATCGCTTCCAGCCCGAAGGCGGCGGTCGGCGTTGCCGGCGTCAGGATCGTGTCGATGCCATCGGCGAAGACCTGCTCGAAATCCTGCTTGATCAGCGTGCGCACCTTCTGGGCACGCAGGTAATAGGCGTCGTAGTAGCCGGCCGACAAGACATAGGTGCCGATCAGCACGCGTCGCTTGACCTCCTTGCCGAAGCCCGCCGCGCGCGTCGCCTCGTACATCGAGATCACGTCGTCGCCGGGCACGCGCAGGCCATAGCGCACGCCGTCAAAGCGGGCGAGATTGGACGAGGCTTCGGCCGGCGCGACGATGTAGTAAGCCGGCAAAGCGTATTTGGTGTGCGGAAGGGAAATGTCGACCAGTTCCGCCCCGGCGTCCTTCAGCCACGTCTTGCCCTGCTCCCACAGCGCTTCGATCTCCGGCGGCATGCCCTCGACGCGATACTCCTTCGGGATGCCGACCTTCAGCCCCTTGACGCCCTGGCCGATCGCCGCCTCGTAGTCGGGCACCGGCAGGTCCGCCGACGTCGTGTCCTTCGCATCGGCGCTCGCCATCGACTTCAGCAGGATGGCGGCGTCCCGGACCGTGCGGGCGATCGGCCCGGCCTGGTCGAGCGAGGAGGCGAAGGCGACGATGCCCCAGCGCGAACAGCGGCCATAGGTCGGCTTGATGCCGACCGTCCCGGTGAACGCCGCCGGCTGGCGGATCGACCCGCCGGTATCGGTCGCGGTGGCGCCGGCGCACAGACGCGCGGCGACGGCGGTGGCCGATCCGCCGGACGAGCCGCCCGGAACCAGCGGCGCGTTCGATCCCTTCGACCGCCACGGATTGACCACCGGGCCGTAGTAGGAGGTCTCGTTGGACGAGCCCATGGCGAACTCGTCCATGTTGAGCTTGCCCAGCATCACCGCACCGTCGGCCCAGAGATTGGCGGTGACGGTCGACTCGTAGGCCGGCTGGAAGCCATCGAGCACGTGGCTCGCCGCCTGGCTGTGGACGCCCTCGGTGCAGAACAGATCCTTGATGCCGAGCGGCACGCCCTCCAGCGGCCGCGCGTCGCCGCGCGCGATCCTGAGATCGGACTCGGCGGCCATCGACAGCGCCTTGTCCGGCGTCTCGACGATGTAGGCGTTCAGCGAACGCGCCTTGGCGACCGCCGCGAGATAGGCCTCGGTCAATTCGACCGCGGAGAAGCGGCGGGCCGACAATCCCTCGCGGATGTCGGCGATGGTGAGTTGGGTGAGGTCGCTCATGTCGGCGTTGCGCCGGCTGCTGGTCGGACGTGGCTCATTCGACGACCTTGGGCACCACGAAGAAGTGCTCCTCGCGCGTCGGGGCATTGGCGACCACGGAATCCGCCCTGGCGCCGTCGGTAACCGCGTCGGCGCGCATCTTCATTTTCATGGGGATCACGGCCGTCATCGGCTCGACCCCGGTGACGTCGACCTCGTTCAACTGCTCGACGAAGCCGAGAATCGTGTTGAGGTCCTCGCGCAGAGCCTCCGCCTCCGCGTCGCTGACCGCGATACGGGCGAGATGCGCCACCCGTTTGACCGTGTCCTTGTCGACCGACATTTTGCCTGAATTCCCGATGGGTTGCGCCCTCTTAGCAGAGCGGCTTTTCGGCCGGCAAGGGCCATGACCGCCGCCCCTGCCGGGCCATCGATTGTGCGGGGCGCGGCGGACCGCTAGCCTCCGGCCCAAGCCGTTCGGACAAGACGATGCCGGCACCCGCCCCGACGACCACCGGTTTCTGCCGCGACTGCCTCTCGGCGGCGCCGGCGGCGGGCCACCGCTGCCCGGTCTGCGGCAGCCCCCGCCTGATCCGCCACGACGAACTCTTCCGCCTGGCCATCGCCCATCTCGACTGCGACGCCTTCTACGCGGCCATCGAGAAGCGCGACAACCCGGAAATTGCCGACAAGCCGGTCATCGTCGGCGGAGGCAAGCGCGGCGTCGTGGCGACCGCCTGCTACATCGCGCGAATCCGCGGCGTGCGCTCCGCCATGCCCATGTTCCAGGCGCTCAAGGCCTGCCCCGACGCGGTCGTCGTGCGTCCGGACTTCGAGAAATACAGCCGCGTCGGCCGCGAGGTCCGCGCCCTCATGCAGGACCTGACGCCGCTGGTCGAACCGCTGTCGATCGACGAGGCCTTCATGGACCTGTCCGGCACCGAGCGGTTGCACCGGGCGCCGCCGGCGCTGGCTCTCGCCCGCCTGCAGAAACGGATCGAGGCGGAGATCGGCATCACCGTTTCGATCGGCCTCTCCTACAACAAGTTCCTCGCCAAGATTGCCTCCGACCTCGAGAAGCCGCGCGGCTTCTCGGTCATCGGCGAGGCCGAGGCCATATCGTTTCTCGCCGGCAAGCCGGTCGGGCTGATCTGGGGCGTCGGCAAGACGATGCAGGCGCGGCTTGCCGAGGACGGCATCCGCACCATCGGCGCCCTGCAGCGCATGGACGCGGCGGAACTTGGCCGGCGCTACGGCACGATGGGTTTCCGCCTGGCGCGGCTCTCCCGCGGCGACGACCGGCGCAGCGTCGATCCGCGCGGCGAGGCGAAGAGCGTCAGCGCCGAGACCACTTTCGAGACCGACCTCGCCGAGCCGCACGAATTGCAGGCAATCCTGCGCGCCCTGTCGGAAAAGGTCTCGCGCCGGCTGAAGCGCGCCGGGCTGGCGGGCGTCGTCGTCACGTTGAAGCTCAAGACCGCCGACTTCAGGCTGCGCACGCGCAGCCGTCATCTCGCCGATCCAACCCAGCTCGCCGACCGCATCTTCCAGACAGGCAGCGATCTCCTCGCCCGTGAGGCGGACGGCCACACCCGCTTCCGGCTCATCGGCATCGGCATCTCCGAGTTCGCCGACCCGCGCCTCGCCGATCCCACCGATCTGGTCGACCCCGCCGCCGCCAAGCGCGCCGCCGCCGAGGCGGCGGTGGATGCCATCCGCGATCGCTTCGGCAACCGGGCGGTGGAACTCGGGCTGGTCTTCGACACGCCGCGCAAGCCGGCGGCTCCGGCTGCAAAGCGCTAGCCGGTCAGCACGGCGGCGCCGGCAGCAGCTCCAGGTGGGCAATGCTGCCGCTCAGCGCGAACTTGAGGTAGTCGATCTTCAGCCGACTGCCGAAGCCGTTGGCATAAGCGAAGTAGGACGTAACGTAGGCCGGCGTGTCGTCGGTGCCGCCGTCCTTCTCGAAATAGCTGACCGTCACCGGCCAATGGCGGAGGCCGGCGAAACCCACGTCCCTGAGCGGCGCTTCCGCGGCGCGATCGTCGGCGGCGTCGGAGGGCTTGCCGATCACGGTGGCGCTGGAGAACACGACGTCGCCGGTCTGCGAGCCGTCATAGACGTTCATCGACACGAAATGCTCGCCCGGCCGCGGCCGTTGCCATGATCTTCTTCAGCTGCTCGGTCGGGTAGAACACCGGCTCGGCGATCGTGAACGTCTTCGCGGACGGCCTGGTCAGCACGACCTTGACGCCTTGCGGGCCACGCATCGCGACGCCCTTCGACTCCTCGGCCAGTACGTCGTTGGAATAGGTCTGGTTGTCGAACTCAAACCGCCCGTCTGCGGTTTCCAGCGTCTCGCTACGGCTGTCGGTAACCTGCGTCGTGCCATCACCGTCGTCGCCCTCGGTCACGAAGCGCATTCGTGTCCGGTAGTCGCCGCAACGCGACGCGGTGAACTCCATCGCCAGGCGTCCGCTCACCGTCGCGCTGCCGCCGGCATCGCTGGTGTCGTCGATGGCAAGGTCATAGACGACGCGGTAGGACGCCAGATCCGGCGCCTTGGCGCCGGCCGGCGCGGCAACCAACAGGACGGCGGAAACGCCCGCGAGCCGGACAAGCATTCCCACGACCATCGTCAACCCGTAACCCTTGCGTCGCCGTGGATTCTAGGCGACTAGAGCGGCCACAACAGGGCAACCGGAGACGAAAAGCAATGGCCGAAACCGCCGACACACGCCTCAAAGCGCTGGGCGTCACCCTGCCGATCCCGGGCGCGCCACAGGCAAGCTACATCCCGACCGTGGCCAGTGGGCAGCTGATGTTCGTTTCCGGCCAGGTTTCGATCCTCGGCGATGAGAAATACGTCGGCAAGCTTGGCCGCGACTATGGCATCGAGGACGGCGTGAAGGCCGGACGCGTCTGCGCAATCAACATCCTCGCCAACCTCAAGGCCGCGCTCGGCGATCTGGAAAAGGTCAAGCGCATCGTCAAGCTGACCGGCTTCGTCAACAGCACGCCGGACTTCACCGAACCGCACAAGGCGGTCAACGGCTGCTCCGATTTCCTGATCGAGGTTCTCGGCGACCGCGGCAAGCACTCCCGCTCCGCCATCGGCGTGGCGACCCTGCCGCTGGGCGCCGCGGTCGAGGTCGAAGCGATCGTGGAACTCGCCTGAAGCGCCTCCCGATGTCCGACATTGACTGGCTGACCGCCCGGCCGATCGCCCATCGCGGTTTTCACGACCGGAAGGCCGGACGCGTCGAGAACACGCTGCCAGCAGCCACGGCGGCGATCGACCACAACTTCGCCATCGAGTGCGACCTGCAGCCGACGGCCGACGGTGCGGTGGTCGTCTTCCACGACGACAACCTCGACCGGCTCGACCGAGGCGGCCGGCCCGCTGGCAACGCGCTCGCTGGCCGACCTCAGGTCGGTGCGGCTCAAGGACACCGACGCCCGTATCCCGACGCTGGAGGAACTCCTCGACCTCGTCGACGGGCGCGTGCCGCTGGTTATCGAACTCAAGAGCCGATGGGACGGCGACCGCCGGCTGGAGCGGCTGGTGGCGCCGATCCTCGCCACCTATTCCGGCCCGACTGCGGTCATGTCCTTCGACCCGGCATCGATGCTCGCCATGCGCCGGCTGGCCCCCGCCATTCCGCGCGGGCTGATCGCCGACCGTTTCGACGGCCGCGGCGAAGGCCGGAACCGCCCTGCGATCGGGCGATTTGCGCTCCGTCACCTGCTTGCCGCCGCGACGGTCTGGCCACGCTTTGTCTCCTACGGTCTCAACGCCTTGCCGGCCAACGCCCCGCTCCTGTGGCGTCATCTCGGCATGCCGCTGATCACCTGGACCGTGCGCAGCCCGGCGGATTGGCAGAAGGCACGGCTCTACACGGACCAGATCACCTTCGAGGGTTTCGATCCGGACGCGGCCAGCGGTCGCTGACAAGGTGGCTTGCGCGCGGCGCTGGTCACCCTAAGTTTGACGTTGGCCCGTCCCCCCGCGAAGAGCGTCAAAGCCTTGGCCGCAAACAGTCCGGCGGAAGCAACATTCCGAGTCGTTTCCTCGCTCAGCGACATAGCGCGCGAGGACTGGGACGCCTGCGCCAACCCGCCGGGCGTCGGTTACAACCCGTTCCTGTCCCACGACTTCCTGTGGTCGCTGGAGGAATCCGGCTCGGCCACCCGCAAGACCGGCTGGCTCGGCCAGCACCTCGTCCTCGACGGCGCCGACGGCAGGCCGGCCGCGGTCATGCCCTGCTACCTCAAGTGCCACTCCCAGGGCGAGTACGTGTTCGACCACGGCTGGGCGGACGCCTATGAGCGCGCCGGCGGGCGCTATTACCCCAAGCTCCAGGCGTCGGTGCCCTTCACGCCGGTGACGGGCCGGCGCCTGCTGGTCGCGCCCGGCGACGACGCCGAACGCAATCGCGGCCCTGCTCGCCGGCAGCCGGCGCCACGCTGGCCGCCAAGCTTGGCGTCTCCTCGCTGCACGTCACCTTCGCGCCGGCGGACCGAGCAGGCAGTCCTCGCCGAGGCCGGCTATCTGCCGCGCAACGACCAGCAGTTCCACTTCGTCAACGAGGGCTACGGCGACTTCGACGATTTCCTCTCCGCCCTCGCCTCGCGCAAGCGCAAGGCCATCCGCCGCGAGCGCCGCGACGCGCTGGCCGGCGGCATCGAGGTCGTCCACCTCACCGGCAGCGACCTGACCGAGGACGCCTGGGACGCCTTCTTCGCGTTCTACATGGACACCGGCTCGCGCAAATGGGGCCGGCCCTACCTCAACCGGCGCTTCTTCTCGCTGATCGGCGAGCGCATGGCCGACCGCATCCTGCTGATGCTCGCCATGCGCGAACGGCCAGCCGATCGCCGGCGCGCTCAACTTCATCGGCTCCGACACGCTCTACGGCCGCTACTGGGGCGCCGTCGAGGACGCAGCCGTTCCTGCATTTCGAGCTCTGCTACTATCAGGCCATCGACTGGGGCATCGCCCACGGGCTCGCGCTGCGTCGAGGCAGGCGCGCAGGGCGAGCACAAGCTGGCGCGCGGCTACCGCCCGATCACCACCCACTCCGCCCACTGGATCGCCGATCCCGGCTTCCGCAGCGCCGTCGCCGACTACCTCAAGCGCGAGCGCCGGCGATGTCGCCCGCAGATCAGGAGAACCCTTGCCGAGTACCTGCCGTTCCGCGAAAACGTCTGAAAAGCGGAGCGCGAGCCGATGACCGAAGCCTACGACGACAGCAACATCTTCGCGAAGATCCTGCGCGGCGAGATCCCGTCCGAGCGGGTCTACGAAGACGACGACACGGTCGCCTTCATGGACGTGATGCCGCAAGGCCCCGGGCACACGCTGGTTGTCCCCAAGGCGCCGTCACGCAACCTGCTCGACGCCGACCCGACCGGGTTCGCGCCGCTGATGGCGGCCGTGCAGAAGGTCGCGCGGGCCGCGAAGACCGCCTTCGATGCCGACGGCGTCACCATCATCCAGTTCAACGAGCCGGCCGCCGGCCAGTCCGTGTTTCACCTGCATTTCCACGTCATTCCGCGCTTCGAAGGCGTGCCGCTGAAGCCGCACACCGGCAAGATGGAAGACCCCGCAGGTGCTGGCCGACCAACGCCGAGAAGATGCGCCGGGCGCTCGCCTGAGCCGCTGCTTCGCCACGCCGCCCGGGGAATGAGAGCGTGACCCACGACGAATTCCGCACGCTGGCGCTGAGCTATCCCGAGGTCACCGAGACGACCTCGGACGACGGGACGCTGCTGTTCACCGTCGCCGGCAAGCCCTTCGCACGGATACGGCCGAACGCCCGCGTTTCGTCGACGTGATGCTGAAGCGCGAAGACTCCGAGGCCGCCGGCGCCGGCGAGCCGGAGCTGTTCGTGCCCCTGCCCGGCACCTGGCGGAGGCCGGGCTATCTGCAGATCAACGTCAAGGCCGGAGACTACACCTTCGCCAGCGCCGTCGAGGCGGCCTGGCTGCATGCCGCGCCGCGCAAGCTCGCCCGCCAGCGCCGCAAGAGCCGATAGTCTACCCTGCGCCGCCGCGACGGCCGGGATCGAACCGAGTTGCGCACGCTCTGACGACATCAGTGGCCGACAAACAAAAGGCGGCGGAGAGATCCGCCGCCTTTTCACATCTCTGTCGCCCGTTCAGTTCGTCTTCAGCGGCACCTTGGGCACGAGCCCGCGCTTGCCGCCACCGTCGCCCGGTGGCGTGCTGCGGCGGCTTCTTGGCCGCCGCCTGCGATGGCGGCCGGCGGCGCCGCGGCGCCGCGGCTTGCGTGGCGTCGGCTCGGGCTTCGGCGTCACCGGCCCGTCCTCGAGCGCCTCGAGGTCGAGCCCGCTGCCGTCCTCCTTGGCCGTCACCTTGACCGTGCCGCCCTTCTTCAGCTTGCCGAAGAGCACCTCGTCGGCGAGCGGCTGCTTGATGTGGTCCTGGATGACGCGGCCGAGCGGGCGGGCGCCCATGCGGCTGTCGTAGCCCTTCTCGGCCAGCCACTTCACCGCGTCGTCGGACAGGTCGAAGGTGACGCCGCGGTCGGCGAGCTGGGCCTCGAGCTGGAGCACGAACTTCTGCACGACCTGATAGACGACCTCCGGCGGCAGATTGCCGAACGGCACGATCGCATCGAGGCGGTTGCGGAACTCCGGCGCGAACAGCCGGTTGATCGCCTCCATGTCGTCGCCGTCCTTGACCGAATTGCCGAAGCCGATGGCCGCCTTGGCAAGATCGCCGGCGCCGGCGTTGGTGGTCATGATCAGGATGACGTTGCGGAAGTCGACCTGCTTGCCGTTGTGGTCGGTCAGCTTGCCGTGGTCCATCACCTGCAGGAGGATGTTGAACAGGTCCGGATGCGCCTTCTCGATTTCGTCGAGGAGGAGCACGCAGTGCGGATGCTGGTCGACGCCGTCGGTGAGCAGGCCGCCCTGGTCGAAGCCGACATAGCCGGGAGGCGCGCCGATCAGCCGCGAGACGGTGTGGCGCTCCATGTATTCCGACATGTCGAAGCGGATCAGCTCGACGCCCAGCGTCGAGGCGAGCTGGCGGGCGACCTCGGTCTTGCCGACGCCGGTCGGACCGGAGAACAGGTAGCAGCCGATCGGCTTCTCCGGCTCGCGCAGGCCCGCGCGGGCGAGCTTGATCGCCGAGGCGATGCGCTCGATCGCCTTGTCCTGGCCGTAGACCACGCGCTTCAGCTGGGTCGTCCAGATGCTGGAGCACCTCGGCATCGTCCTTCGAGACGGTCTTCGGCGGAATGCGCGCCATCGTCGCGATGGTGTCCTCGATCTCCTTGACGCCGATGGTCTTGCGCCGCCGCGACTCCGGCAGAAGCATCTGCGAGGCGCCGGTCTCGTCGATCACGTCGATCGCCTTGTCGGGCAGCTTGCGGTCGTTGATGTAGCGCGACGACAGCTCCACCGCCGTCTTGATCGCGTCGTTGGTGTAGCGGACGCGGTGGTACTCCTCGAAATAGGGCTTCAGGCCCTTGAGGATCTCGATGGCGTCCGGGATCGTCGGCTCGTTGATGTCGATCTTCTGGAAGCGGCGCACCAGCGCCCGGTCCTTCTCGAAGAACTGCCGGTATTCCTTGTAGGTGGTCGAGCCGATGCAGCGGATGGTGCCGGAAGCCAGCGCCGGCTTGAGCAGGTTCGAGGCGTCCATCGCGCCGCCCGACGTGGCGCCGGCGCCGATCACCGTGTGGATCTCGTCGATGAACATGATCGCGCCGGGAAACTCCTCGATCTCCTTGATGACCTGCTTGAGGCGTTCCTCGAAATCGCCGCGATAGCGCGTGCCGGCGAGCAGCGTGCCCATGTCGAGCGCGAAGACCGTCGACTTGCGCAGCACCTCGGGCACGTCGCCCTCGACGATGCGCTTGGCCAGGCCCTCGGCGATCGCGGTCTTGCCGACGCCGGGATCGCCGACGAAGAGCGGATTGTTCTTCTGCCGGCGGCAGAGCATCTGGATGGTGCGGTTGATCTCCTGCTCGCGGCCGATCAGCGGATCGATGCGGCCCTTGCGCGCCTTCTCGTTGAGGTTGACGCAATAGGCCTCGAGCGCGTCGGCCTTCTTCTTCGACTCGTCGCGGCCGTCGACCGTCGCCGCGTCGTCGTCGACGCCGCGCACGGGGCGCGACTCCGACATGCCGGCGCGCTTGGCGATGCCGTGGCTGATGTAGTTGACCGCGTCGTAGCGCGTCATCTCCTGCTCCTGCAGGAAATAGGCGGCGTGGCTTTCGCGCTCGGCGAAGATCGCGACCAGCACGTTGGCGCCGGTCACCTCCTCGCGGCCGGACGACTGCACGTGGATGACGGCGCGCTGGATGACGCGCTGGAAGCCGGCGGTCGGCTTGGAATCCTCGCCGGCCCCGGTCGCGAGATTGGCGAGCTCGGTGTCGATGTATTCGATCAGGCTGCGGCGCAGCACGTCGAGATCGACGTTGCAGGCGCGCATGACCGCGGCGGCGTCCTGATCCTCGATCAAGCGCCAGCAGCAGGTGCTCCAGCGTCGCGTATTCCTGATGGCGCTCGCTGGCGAGCGCCAGCGCCTGATGCAGGGCCTTCTCAAGACTGCGGGAGAATGACGGCACCTGAGAACCTCACTTCTTTTCCATCACGCATTGCAGCGGATGCTGATGCTTGCGGGCGAAATCCATCACCTGCGTCACCTTGGTCTCGGCGACCTCGTAGGTGTAGACGCCGCACTCCCCGACCCCATGCTGGTGCACGTGCAGCATGATCTGGGTCGCCTCCTCGCGCCCCTTCTGGAAAAACCGCTCCAGCACATGAACGACGAACTCCATCGGCGTGTAGTCGTCGTTCAGAAGCAGTACCCGATAGAGGCTCGGCCGCTTGGTCTTCGGCCGGGTCTTGGTGACGACGCTCGTTCCCGAGCCGCCGTCGTCGAAATCGGGACGACGAATTCGAGTTGCTCATGTTCGCGTCCGACTGTATCTTCTCCGCCGAATCCTGCCGACAAACGGGCGCGCAATCCGTCAACGCTCAAAATTGCCATCCGCTCACGCAGACGCGTGAAAGACCTGTTTTGGGCGGAGCACGAACCGGGCCGGAACACACGCCCTATGTAGGTCGTCATCCGGGCTTGTGAATATGTGCCGGCACGATCGCGCCCGCGCATGAAAAAGGCCCGGCGAATCGCCGGGCCTTTCAGCCATGCCGCACGGCAAGACGGCGGCGGCAGCTTACTTGCCGAACTTGCCGAAGAGCGCCTCGTACGGCTTGTAGGCGCCCTTGGCCATGTCGGTCGACGATCTCGCCGATCGGCTGACCTGGCCGACATAGCCCTCATAGGCGGAGCGTGACGAAGTCGGACTGGACCTCGACGCCTTGTCGAGGCTCTGGACGGCCAGCAGCTTCTCGATGGCGCGCCGCCGCGTCCAGCTGCGCTTGGAATAGTCCGTGGCCTCGGCGGCGATCGCCTGAAGCCCTTGCTCACGGCGTCAGCGCTCTTCAGCGCCACGTCCACGTTGTCCTTGCCGAAATCTGCAATGTCGAAAGCGGTCATTGTCTTGTGTCCCCTTGGAGGTCATCGCCGGCCGGCCCGTTGGCGGCCGGTGCTATGCGATGCCTCATATATGTGCACTGCAACATGAATGTCAAGAGAATTTGTGCAGCGCACAATACGCATTCCGGCGCTGCGGATAACGAGTCGCGAGTGTGGCCGATTTGCGCTTTACCGAACGGTAACTGCGCTTTCATACTGTCCGCGATGAGCCGGAGCGGCGGGTGCATGGGACGAGCGCCGCGCAGCGGAATGCGGGCTCCGCCAGGGGACGAGGAGCAGCCGCCGCTTGCGGTGCGAGACCGTGCACGGGCGGCTGTTCCGGCTGTATTCCAGCCGGAGTCCAGGACGTTGCTGCCGGCGCACGGGCCAGCGCCGGCAAGGTGCGGGTATGTGTTGATGAGACTGCAATTGCGGACGTTGCGGCGCCTTGGCGCGAGCAGCGTTCAAGGCACTGGCACTTGCGGCGGTCTGGTCTGCGGTCGCGGCGCTGCGGCCGCGACGGCCGCCTTGCCGGCGCCCGACTCCGCCATCGTCGTCGACGCCAAGACCGGCAAGGTGCTCTACGCCGCAACGCCGACGCCAAGCGCTATCCCGCGTCGCTGACCAAGATGATGACGCTCTACCTGCTCTTCGAGGCGCTCGAGAGCGGCAAGGCCAGCCTCGACCTCGCGGATCACGTCTCCGCGCACGCCGCCGCCCAGGCGCCGTCGAAGCTCGGCCTGAAGCCCGGCCAGACGATCAAGGTGCGCGACGCCATCCTGGCGCTGGTCACCAAGTCGGCCAACGACGTCGCCGTCGCCATCGGCGAGCATCTCGGCCGGCACGGAAGCCGGCTTTCGCCACGCCATGACCGAGCAAGGCCCACGAACTCGGCATGTCGCACACCATGTTCAACAACGCCTCCGGCCTGCCCAATTCCGGCCAGATCACCACCGCCCGCGACCTCGCCGACCCTCGGCCGCGCGCTGCAGGAGCACTACCCGAGTACTTCTCGCTACTTCTCGACGCGCAGCTTCGTCTGGAACGGCCGGCGCATCGGCAACCACAACCACCTGCTCGGCAAGGTCGACGGCGTCGACGGCATCAAGACCGGCTACACCCGCGCCTCGGGCTTCAACCTGGTCACCTCGGTCAAGCGCGGCAACCGCAAGATCGTCGCGGTGGTCATCGGCGGCGAGACCGCGCAGCGTCGCGCGACAAGCGCATGGCCGAGCTGATCGACGAGCTACCTGCCGAAGGCCTCGACCGGCCGCGCACCGCCGCCGCCATCCCCGGCAAGGCTCCGCGCGTCGCGCAGATCGATCCGAGCGATATGCCGCTGCCGCGGCTCCGCCCGACCGTCGAGGTCGTCGACGACGCCGTCGGTCGACGCCTCGGCGAGAAGGCCGCAGCGCCGCCGCCAAGGCGCAGTCCGTCAGCGTCGCCTCGCTGATCGGCGCCAATTCGGTCTTCGCGCTCGACGCGGCCGACCCATCGATCAGGGCGACACCTCGGCCGACGACGACAGCAGCGACGCCGAACGGCGCCGCGCGCGGTCGATCGCCGGCTGGAAGATCCAGATCGCCGCCGCGCCGACCCAGGCGTCGGCCGAGGACATTCTCGACCGGGCGCTGTCCAAGGCGTCGCGCGTCCTCGCCAACGCCTCGCCCTACACCGAGCCGGTGGTGACGGGCGGCACCACCCTCTACCGCGCGCGCTTCGCCGGCTTCGCCGGCAAGGACGAAGCCCGCGCCGCCTGCGCCTACCTCGCCAAGCGCGAAGTTCACCTGCCTGGCGCTCAGCGACTGAACTGAACTGGAATTCGCCAGGGGTCCTTTTTTGTATCGAGTAGTAGGACTTAGCGATGATTGCCGAGAAGCCAGTCCTTAGCCTGGTTGATTTTCGCCGCGAGGAACGTCGAACCGCCCTGGTCGGGGTGCACCCGCTTCATGAGCCGACGGTGGGCCGCCCGGATTTCCGCCTCACTGGCGCCGGGCGCAAGGCCAAGGATCTCATAGGCCTGCTGATCAGTCATGGGGCCCGCATCCGCCGCGCCGCCCGCCCCCGCTGCCGCATCGCCCTCGACGTCTTCACGCCATCCGGGCATCCGGCGGTCGAGATAAGCTTCGAGTAGCGCCAGGCTCTCCGCGTCGCCGGCGACCTCCGCGACCAGTCGAGCACCGCCTGGTCGTCGAGATCGTCGAGCGAGCGGCCGGCGTGACTGCCGGCCACGATGCGGCCGCCGCATGGCGCCGCTGTCGTGATCGAGCCGTCATCTCGAAATAGGCGCGAGCGCACCGTCGAGGCCGATCCGCGCGACCGGCTGCCGCCGCCGAGATCGAGCGGGCCGATGCGCCCGGTCGCCATCGCCGACAGCCCGAGCGCTATCATCACCAGCCCGACGCCCCAGCGCTCGGCAAGCGCCAGCCCGGCGCCGAGACGATCAGCCACGACGCCGACCAGGTAGCGGATGGCGCGGACCAGCGTCGCGCGGATCGACGGTCGACGAAAGCCCGCCCGAGAACGAGCAGGATCGCCAGCGCGATGATGCCGGCGCCGAGATAGGCCATGGCTATCTGAGTTGCTGGAGGAGCAGTCGCGCGCTGGCGCCGCCCTCGGCCAGCGCCTTCATGCCACCGGCGGCATAGACCGCGGCGGCGCGCAGCAGTTCCGCCAGTTGGCCCGCGGCGTTGACGTCGAAGCGCGCATAGGCGCCGCCGGAAAGCCGCGCGATCTCGCGGAACGCCGCGTTCGACGGTCGGGTCGCGGCCCTCCTGGAAGATGAAGACGCGCACGCCGAGCATGCCGAGTTCGCCGGCCTTGGCGGCAAGATCGTCGATCTTCTCCTCCATGCGCGTCGCCGACGAAGACCAGCACGCCGACCTTCTTCTTGCCGGTCTCCTTGCGCGCGTGGCTGAGCACCTTGCCGATCTGGGTGTGGCCGCCGCGGCAGGCGATGCCGGTCATCAGGTCGCGGAGCGCGCGCGCGTCGCTTACCCAGCGGCTCGCGCGGCACTCGTTGAAGCCGCGGAAATAGACGAGCTGCACGTCGAGGCCGCCGACCTTGGCGGCCTCCTCGAACATCTCGGCCTGCAAGCCTGAGCGCCGTGTCCCAGGTCGGCTGGCGGCTCATGGTGGCGTCGAGGGCGAAGATCAGCCGGCCGCGGCCTCGCTGCCCTTCGCCGCTGGCGCCATCGTGCGGGCCTTGGCGAGAAAGGCGTCGATCTCCTGCGGCCGGGAGGTCTCCGGCGGGGAGTCGGGTTTGGCCCGGCGGACCGGGGCGCGCTTGTTGTCGGTCGCCATCGGCGTGGTTTCCCTGGGCTTCGCACCAGCCCGCGAGGCCCATACCCCTATCATGTGGCGCTTACAGGGAGCCGCGCAACCGGCCGTCGCTCGTCCGGGGCGCGCCCCCCGGGCTGTTGCGGCGGGCCCTCGGGCGCAGCGGAAGACGCCGTTTGCAGCGCCGGCAAGTTGAGGGCGTCGAGCAGGCCGCGGACCTCGTTGCGGGCGGAAATGTGGGACAGCGTCGGCGCGCTGTCCCCGGCGCCCCGGTCGAAGGGATCGAGCGCCGTCAGCCCGCTCGGGAACAATTCGCGAAAAATCACCCGCTCGGAGATACCGTCGGCGAGCCGAAACCCGACCAGACGCGACAGTTCCTTGAGCCCGCGCTCGATATTGCGCCGATTGCGGCTTCTCACGTGCGACTGGCGATTGCGCACCACGATCCAGTCGGTGGCGCGGTCGTCGATCAGCCGGCGCTGGCGCAGCGATTCACGGACAAGTTCGGCGTAGTGACTGGGGCCG
Source organism: uncultured Alphaproteobacteria bacterium (assembly GCA_963822975.1). Lineage (GTDB taxonomy): Bacteria > Pseudomonadota > Alphaproteobacteria > Rhizobiales > Kaistiaceae > CAVSRC01. The sequence goes on along the minus strand of CAWGJV010000012.1, from coordinate 45,952 downwards.
AGCACTTCCAGGGTTTCCGGATCGACCCGGCCCAGCACGTCGAAGTCGATGAAGGAGTCGTTGATCGGCGTGATCAGCGTGTCGGCCATCGCGTGGCTGACGCGCATCAGGTACGTGTTGTGCCCCGCGGTATCGATGACGACGTAGTCGAAGCCGTACTCGGTGCGGCTGACCGCCTCGGCGAAAGCGCGGAATTCGCGGCCTTCGATATCGGACACCAGTTCGCCGTCGGCCGGCGGCACGGTGAAATGGACCGGCACTTCGAGCGGCTGGCCGGTGCGCTGCGCCCACCCGGCGCGGTTCTCGATATAGCGCGTCAGCGACCGCTGGCGGCCGTCGGTGTCGATGGAGGCGACGCGCGCCCCGCTCTTCAGCAGGGCGACGATCACGTGCATGGCGGTCGTGGATTTGCCCGACCCGCCTTTCTCGTTGCCGAGGACGATAACGTGGGCGGGCTTCCGCACTGCGCGCAACATTCCTGATTCAATACCCGATTCTGCGAAGAACGGGGAATTCAGGTTTTGCGTGCGCCTGGTGTCACTCGGCCGGCTGGCCGGCGCGCTCGATCCGGATCGGTGCGGGTTCCACGGATTCCGCCGCTGGCGCCGTGGCCGGCGCTTTGACCGGCAGGTGAAGCATCTCCACCAGTTCGCGGATTTCGCTGCGCGCCGCCAGATGCGACATGGTCGGCCGCGTGCCGAGGACGGCGCGTTCCAGCGGATCGAACGCCGTCAGCCCCATCGGGAAGAATTCGCGGAAGATCACCCGCTCCGAAATGCCGTGGGCGATACGGAAACCGAGTCGTTCCGACAGCTTCGCCAGGCCGGCGATGACTTGGCCCTGATTGCGGCTATAGAGCGGTCGACAGCCGGTTGCGCACGACGATCCAGTCGGTGCCCTGCGGCACGCTCATCAGCCGCTTGCGCCGCACGTCCTCGACCAGCGCGGCATACTGGCTGACCGCGGTGACGTTGAGTTCGGGCCCCTCGATCCGCCCCAGCACGTCAAGATCGACGAAACTGTCGTTGATCGGCGTGACCAGGGTGTCCGCCAGCGCGTGACTGAGCCGCATGCGGTAGGAGTTGTTGGCGGGCGTGTCGATGACGACGAAATCCACCGTTTCGCCCAGCCGGTCGATGATCTCGGCGAAATCGGCGAATTCCCGCGCCTCCATCTCGCTGACGATGTCGCCCTCGCCGAGCCGGACCGAGAAATGGGCCGGCAGTTCCAGCGGCAGGCCGGTCCGGCGCGCCCAGCGGGCGCGGTTCTCGAGGTAGCGGGTCAGCGAAAGCTGGCGGCTGTCGGTGTCGATGGAGGCGACGCGATGGCCGGCCTTGAGCAGCGCCACGATGATGTGCATGGCGAGCGTCGACTTGCCCGAGCCGCCCTTCTCGTTGCCGAGAACGATGACGTGGGCAGCGTTCGGGGCGGGCGTTTCGTTGGCCATGACGGTGCAGTTCGCGGCGTTACCCTTTGATTCGCCGAAACATGCACGGAAAGAGCCAAGAATTCGTCAACAATTGTGGCAGCAGCGGCAAAACTTCGCCGTTAGGCTTACCGCCGCCGGGGCTAGCGGAGGCCCAGCGCCGCCAGTTCGGCGCCAAGCTCCGGCGGCAGGCCGCCACCCCGCCTTCCACGCTTGAGATCGCGCGGCGCGTCCTTGGCCTCCAGGTAGCGCCAGCCCTGGAACGGTCGCTTCGGCTGCCATTGGTGGGCACCACCTTCGGCTCGAGCACCAGGCGGCAGCGGCCGATGCCCTCTTCGTCGACGAAAGGACGGACATCGACGATGCGCTGGCGGGCCTGGACGATGCCTTTGATGACCCAGTAGAGCGAGCCGCCGTCGATCAGCTCCGCGGCCCGCTTGGGCACCATTCGGGTGGTGTGGAAGTGCTCCAGCGGCTGGCCGGCCTTGCGCTTCTCCTTCATCCGGAAATCGATCCATTCGACAAGGTCGTCGATGGAATCGCAGCCAACGCAGAGCTTGATCGATGGAGAGTCATCGTCGCTAACACTCGCCAACCGGGACGCCCGCGTCAAACGCCGGCAAGCCGCTTGTCCACAGGGTCAGATGGTGACCTGGGTGCCGATCTCGACCACCCGATCGGTCGGAATGCGGAAATAGCTCGACGCGTCGTCGGCGTTGCGCGCCAACGGCATGAATATCCTGTCCTGCCACAACGGCATGCCCGAGTGGGCGGACGCCTTCAGCGAGCGCCGCGACAGGAAGAACGTGGTCTTCATGACATCGTAGGAGAACACCTCGTCCTTGATGCGCGACAGGGCGCGCGGAAGATTGGGCGTCTCGGCAAAACCGTAACGCAGGGTGATGCGCACGAACGAGGCGGAAAGCGGCTCGACGATCGCCCGTTCCTGCGGGGACACACTCGGCGTATCGGCCGTGACCACCGTCACGATGGCGTTGTTCTCGTGCAGCACCTGAAAATGCTTGAGGCTGTGCAGCAGCGCGGTCGGCGTGCTCTCCGGATCGCTGGTCAGGAAAACGGCGGTGCCGGCGATGCGCGGCGGCGGCTTGGCCTCGAGCTTGTCGATCAGTTCGATGAGCGGCACCTCCATCCGCCGCGTCTTCTCGAACAGGATGCGGCTGCCGCGCAGCCAGGTCAGCATCAACAGCATCAGGAACCCGCCGAGAAGCAGCGGAACCCAGCCGCCGGAGACGATCTTGAGAAGGTTGGCCACGAGAAACGCCACGTCGATGACCAGGAAGGGCAGGACGAGAAGCGCCGCGGCGAGCGGATGCCAGTGCCACACGCGCCAGATGACGATGAAAGCCAGCAGCGCCGTGACCACCATCGTGCCGGTCACCGCAATTCCGTACGCGCCGGCCAGCGCGCTGGACGAGCGGAACAGCCCGACCAGCAGCAGGACACCGACCAGCAGGAAGGCGTTGACCCGCGGCACGTAGATCTGGCCGGGATGGGCCTCGGATGTGTGCCGGATCTCGAGACGCGGCAGCAGGCCAAGCTGGACCGCCTGGCGGCTCAGCGAAAAGGCGCCCGTGATGACCGCCTGGCTGGCGATCACCGTCGCCGCGGTGGCCAGGACCACCATCGGCAGCCGCGCCCAGTCCGGATACAGCAGGAAGAACGGGTTATCGAGCGCCGTCGGGCATGCCTGAGCACCAGCGCCCCCTGTCCGAAATAGTTGAGCACCAGGGCCGGGAGCACGAAGCCCAGCCACGCCGTCTGAATCGGCTTGCGGCCGAAATGGCCGAGGTCGGCGTAGAGCGCCTCGGCGCCGGTGACCGCAAGGAACACCGCGCCCAGCGTCACCAGGCTGATGACGCCGTGGCTGAACAGGAAAGCTGACGGCATAGACCGGATTGAGGGCGAGAAGGACAACCGGATCGGCCGCGATCGCCACGATCCCGGCGCCGGCGAGCGCCACGAACCAGACGCTGCTGATCGGGCCGAACAAAGCCGCCACGCGCGCCGTGCCGCGCGACTGGACGAGGAACAACACGACCAGAATGACGACCGTCAGCGGCAGGATCGACGGACTGCGAGCACCGGCTCGACGACTTCGAGGCCCTCGACGGCCGACAGCACCGACAGCGCCGGGGTGATGATCGCGTTGCCGTAGAACAGCGCCGCCGCAATCACGCCGAGCACCACGATCGCCGGCGCCGCCCGCTTGAAAGCTTCCTGCGCCAGCGCCATCAGCGCCAGCGTGCCGCCCTCGCCGCGATTGTCGGCGCGCGTCAGGATCAGGACGTATTTAAGGTGACGATGATGATCAGCGACCAGAAGATCAGCGACAGGACGCCGAAAACACCGGCTCGCGTGACACCGCGGCCGTCGGCCGTGCGGCCAGCATCGCCTCGCGGAAGGCATAGAGCGGGCTGGTGCCGATGTCGCCATAGACGACGCCGATCGAGCCGATGGTGAGGGCCCAGAAGCCGGCTTCCGATGGCGGCGGATCGGCTCCCTCGGGGGTGGCCGTTCCGGGCGGCGAATTGCCCAAGGTTCGCGGGCCGTTGTTGCACCGCAACAGGCGGCGGGAGGCGGGTTGTATCACCCTCCTCCCGGCAAGTCATCTTGCGCGGCAACCTGTGCGACCGATTGTCCGTACGGGATAACGGCTTCCGCTGTCCCGCCGATTGTCGCCCGCCGGCCGCTCAACTCGCCAGCTTGACCGGAATCTTGATGTAGGAGACGCCGTTGGCGTCCGGCGGCGGCAGCTTGCCGGCGCGGATGTTGGTCTGGATCGAGGGCAGCAGCAGCAGCGGCGCCGCCAGCTTGGAGTCGCGCCCCTCGCGCCATGCGACGAACTCGTCCTCGCTGACGCCGGCGAGTTGCACGTTCTTGCGCTCCTCGCCGATCGTCGTCTCCCAGGCATAGTCCTTGCGGCCCTCCGGGGAGATAATCGTGGCAGACGAAGATGCGCGTCTCGTCCGGCAGCGCCAGCAGCTTCTGGATCGAGCGGTAGAGCGTGCGCGCATCGCCGCCGGGGAAATCCGCGCGCGCCGTGCCGTAGTCGGGCATGAACAGCGTGTCGCCGACGAACACCGCGTCGCCGATCACGTAGGAGACGCAGGCCGGCGTGTGGCCGGGCGTGTGCAGGATGCTGCCCTCGAGCTCGCCGATCCTGAATGTCTCGCCTTCGGCGAACAGGTGGTCGAACTCGCTGCCGTCGCCGGAGACGTCGGTGGCGTTGAACACCGGCCGGAAGATCTTCTGCACCTCGCGGATGTGCTCGCCGATGCCGACCTTGGCGCCGGTCTTCAGCTTGACGTAGGGCGCGCCCGACAGGTGGTCGGCGTGGGCGTGGGTCTCCAGCACCCACTCGACGGTCAGCCCCTCCTCCGCGGCGGCCTTGAGGATGGCGTCGGCCGAATGGGTGGACGCCTTGCCGGTCGACTGGTCGTAGTCGAGCACCGGGTCGATGATGGCGGCGTGCTTCGTCGCCGGGATCGGCGACCAGGTAGCTGACCGTGTTGGTCGCGCTGGTCGAAGAAGGCGCGAACCTCGGGGCTTTGCCTTGCGCGGTCATGGTGAACTCCGTATTCTGCTTCGCGATCTGGTGTTGACAAATATATTAGCAATATCTAATTTAGTCAACGCTAATGGATAAGACACCGATGCACACACGCCGAAACGCTCGAATTCGCCGACCTCGCCGACAAGGCGGAGGACGCGGCACGCCTGATGAAGCTGCTCTCCAACGAGCGGCGGCTGCTGCTGCTCTGCCACCTGGCCGATGCCGGCGAAATGAGCGTCGGCGCTCTGGCCACCGCCGTCGGCCTCAGCCAGTCGGCGCCTGTCGCAGCACCTGGCGCTGCATGCGCGAGGACGGGCTGGTCGCCTTCCGGCGCGATGGCCAGACGCTGCACTACACGATCGCCGATCCGGCCGCCGGCCGGTTCCTGTCCATGCTGAAAGCCCTGTTCTGCAACCCGCCGGGTGCGACCGGCCTAAGGAAACCATCATGAGCCTGAAAGACATCGACGCCATCGAAGCGCAAGACCTGATTCAGAAGGATGCCGTTCTGGTCGACGTGCGCGAGCCGTATGAGCACGCGGCCGAGCGTATCCCGGGCGCGATCGAACTGCCCCTCTCGCAGTTGGCGCGCGGCCGGCCGGCCAATCTCCCGCAGGACAAGGCGGTGGTCTTCCACTGCGCCTCGGGCGCCCGCACCAAGACCAACGGCGCGGCGCTCGCCTCGCTGACCAACGGCAACGCCTACAACATGGTCGGCGGCATCGCCGGCTGGAAGCGGGCCGGGCTTTCCAGACCGTCCGCGGGTAGGCTCCTTCCCCTCCGACCCGCCAAGGGAGGCGCGCCGGCAAGCCGGCGCGCCTTTTCCGCCATGACACGTCCTCCAGGACATCCTCGCCATCCTCTCCGGCAGCCTCGTCGGCTTCTCGCTCGGCTTGATCGGCGGCGGCGGTTCCGTGCTGGCGGTTCCGCTGCTGGTCTACGTGGTCGGCGTGAAGAGCCCCCACGTCGCCATCGGCACCAGCGCTCTGGCGGTCGCCGCCAACGCCGCCGCCAATCTCGTCAGCCACTGGCGCTCCGGCAACGTGAAGCTCGCTTGCGCCGTCACCTATGCCGCCTTCGGCATCGCCGGCGCGGCCATTGGCTCGACCGTCGGCAAGTCCATCGACGGCGACAAGCTTCTCGCCCTGTTCGGCGTGGTGATGATCGTCATCGCGGTCTCGATGGGCCGCCGGCCGCCAAGCGCCGGCCATCCGGAGGTTCACCTCGATGCCGGTACGGCTGGTCAGCTCGTGCCGCGCCTCGGCGCCGCGGCGCTCGCCACCGGGTTCCTCTCCGGCTTCTTCGGCATCGGCGGCGGCTTCCTGATCGTTCCCGGCCTGGTGATCGCGACCGGCATGCCGCTGATCAACGCCATCAGTTCGTCGCTGGTTTCGGTCGCGACCTTCGGCACCACGACCGCCGCGCAACTACGCGACATCTCGGGTCTGATCGACTGGTGGATCGCCTGCCTGCTGCTGGCCGGCGGCGTATGTCGGCGGCCTTGCCGGCGCTGCCGCGGCGCGCCGGCTTGCCGGGCAGCGGCAGGCGCTCTCCCGCGCCTTCGCGGCGATCGTCGGCGTGGTCGGCCTCTACGTGGTCTGGCAGGGCGTCGGCAATCTCATCCGCTGACACCCCTGACGGTTTCGAGGAAAGCGGCGACATCGCGTGAGCTGGAGAGCCGCACCGGCCTGCCGGCGAAATGCGCCGCGATCTGCGCCTCGATCCTGGGCAAGGTCTTCCTGCGGTAGTTCCAGATATAGGCGAGGAACTCCGGATCGATCCTTTCCTCGCATCCCGGCGCCATGTCCGGACGCTCGCGGCCGGCCCGGAACTGCACCACACGCCACAACGCCCGCCACAGGCACAGCCACAGCGGCAGCATCATCAGGATGACCGTGTCGGCCCTCGCCAGCCGCTGCGGCAGCGTGCTCGAATAGCCGCCGTCGATGATCCACCGGTCGGCCGCCACAACCGCCAGCACCGCGGCGTCGAAGGCGGCCCGGTCCGATGTCGGCTGCCAGCCGGGCCGCCAATAGAGCGCGTCGAGATGGGTGACCGGCAGGCCGAGCCGCTCACCGAGCGCCCGCGCCAGCGTCGACTTTCCGGAGCCTGATCGGCCGATGATGACGATCCGCTGCATGACGGCACCCGCCGGCTGGAAGGGCGCGTTGTTTGCCACAGGTTGTCGCTGCTGGCCAACCGGGCCGCCCCTTCCCGGAATCAGCGATCTGCACCACACTCCGACCGCATTCGTCCCTGCACCCTCCCCCAGCTCGGGAGACTTCCATGCGCTTGTTCTTCGGCATCGTCCTCGGCATCGTGATCACCGTGGGAGCCTTCTTCGTGCACGACAACAACGTGCCGCCCGATCCGGTTCTGCCGTTGGCGACCGAACACCAGATCGTCAACTGGAACGTGCTGAAGAGCGTCGTCGACGAGCAGGTCGCCAACGCCAAACACCTCTGGAACCAGGCGTTCGGCAAATAGGTATCGCCTATTTCGTATCCCAGTCCGGCGCCACGCTGGCCGGGCTCGATCCACGGTGCATGTGCGTCTTCGTCAGGGCCGAGATGGCCGCCATCTCGCTGTCGTCCAGCGAGAAATCGAAGACGTCGAGGTTCGACTTGATGTGCGCCGGGTTGGTGCTCTTCGGGATGGCGACGATGTTTTCCTGCTGAATATCCCAGCGCAGCACGATCTGCGAGGTGGTGCGCCCCTTCGCCTTGGCGATCCCGGCGATCACCGGATCCTCGAGCACGACCTGGCGGGCAAGCGGCGAGAAGGCCGTGAAGATCATGCCGTGTTCGCGGCAGGCGGCGATCAGCTTGTCCTGATTGAGATAGGGGTGGTACTCGCACTGGTTGGTGACCAGCGGCGCCTCGGTCGCCGCCCAGGCTTCGCCCAGCAGTTTCACCGTGAAGTTCGACACGCCGATGTGGCGGGTCCAGCCGGCCTTCTTGACGGCGTTCAGCGTCGCGATGGTCGTCGCCACCGGAATCGTCTTGCTCGGCCAGTGGATGAGAACGAGGTCGACCTGGTCGACGCCGATCAGCTTGAGGCTGCGTTCCACCGACGCCTTGAAGGCGCCGTCCTCGAGGCTGTCCGGCGCCACCTTGGTGGTGATGAAGATGTCGTCGCGCTTGACGCCGGAGGCGCGAATGCCCTCGCCCACCCTGTCCTCGTTACGATAGCCGGCGGCGGTGTCGACGTGGCGATAGCCGGCCCTGAGGGCCTCGGCGACCGCGCCGGCGCACTCCTCGCCGTTGGTGGCCCATGTTCCGATTCCGATGACGGGCATGCTTGCCCCATGCGCTGTGACGACCTGCACGGCTCTTGTCCTTCCGGGAATGTCTGGATGGGTGGAGCGGGCAGGATGGTGCCCGAAGGCGCCGCGGTCAATCGCGGCGGCGGCAATAACCGGGGGCGGCCGCCCTAGCCGGCCAGGGCAAGGGCGCGGACCACCCGATCGCGACCGCCGCGTTTGGCCTCGTAGAGCGCCGCGTCCGCCTGCGCCAGGAGTTCGTCGAACCCTGCCTTCAGGCCCACCGTCATCTCCGCCACGCCGACGCTCACCGTCGCCGGGATGCTCACGCCATCAACGACCGTCGCCGCGGCGAGATCGATCCTGATCCGATCCGCGATGCGCTGTCCGGTTTCGGCGTCGGCGCCGACCAGCAGCGCTGCAAACTCCTCGCCGCCGATGCGCCCGAACAGATCGTTTGATCGGATGGCCTTGCTGACGACCCCGGCGAACGTGCGCAGCGTCAGATCGCCGGTCGCATGGCCGAAACGATCGTTGATCGACTTGAAATGGTCGAGGTCGAAGATCAGCAGCGTCACCTGCTGGCCCATGAGCCGGGCACGGTCGAGCGCCAGATCCGCCCGTGCCATCAGCGCACGGCGGTTGAGGATGCCGGTCAGTGAGTCGGTCTCCGCACTCCGCCGCAGGATGTGCTCCGTGCGTCCACGCACCAGCGACATGCCGAGGATGCCGAAGGTGATCACGGCAACCACCGGCTCGGCCAGAAGCAGGCCGCGCAGACCGCCGGCCGCCAGCGGATCGCCGCTCAGCGGGAGCGCCAGCCAGAGCACGCCGCGGCCGACGGTAACACCCGCATGGGCGAAACAGAGGAACGCGATCATGCGGCGAACGCGCACACTCTCCGGTCCTGGGCGCAGGAACTCCACACCGCATGCCGCGGCGTAGCCGCCAGTGATCAGGGATATCAGCACCACCCGGTAGGTGGCGTTGTCGTGGAATCCCGGGAAGGCGCACGCGACCAGCCAAACGATCGCGCCCGCGACCACCACCCCACTCGACGCATTGGTCCCCACGAAGGCCCGCGCCGCGGACCACCCGAAACCAAGACCGAGGGCAATGAGCGCGTTCGCGATATCGATCGAAACGCGGTCCGGCACGTAGCCCCGCATGAGAATGAGCGAGACGCCGGCGGCGATCGACAGCATGGTGCAGGCGATCCGCAACTCGAGGTCGGTGCCACGAGCGCCCCACCATGCGACCAGGAAGATGACGCCCACGGTCCCGCAGACGAGCGTTGTCAGCAGCAAAAGGGTTGGAACGTCGATATTCACAGGGTGCCCGGATCTCGCCGAATCAGGCCGGAGATCATGCCGCAGTGTGATTAAGAAGTGATTGCCCCGCTCCCCAGGGGTTGAAGCAAAAACGGCGGGCCAGAAGCCCGCCGTTTTCCTGCATTCACGGTTGCGATCCGTTAACGAACCGCTGAATTGCGGTCGTCGCGATAGAAGCCGATGTCCTTGCGAAGGTATTCCGGCAGATCGGCGACGATCTGCGCGGTCCGGTGGCGGCGATAGGCCACCGCGGCGCGCCCGGCAAGGCCAGCGATGACGCCGAAGATGCCGGTTCCACTGGTGTTGGCACTCATGGTCTTCCCTTTCCGATTGCGACCGCGCGGACAAAGTTCGCCGCGCGTTGTGGGCAATCAGGTAGGGGACGCCGGTCGGCCCGTCAGTGACAGCGGTCACATGGCGGAAACGGCCGAACCCGGCCCTCAGATGCAGGCGCGCACCGCCGCGATGACGCGATCCACCTCGGCATCGGTCAGGTCGGCGTGGATCGGCAGGCTGAGAGCCTCGCGCGCGAGCCGTTCCGACACCAGGAGGGCGCGGCCATCGTAGCCGCGGAAGGCCGGGTGCTGGTGAAGCGCCAGACGGTAGAACAGGCCGGTGCCGATCCCCATGCCATCGAGCGCCTCGCGGACCCGGTCGCGGTGGGGAAGGCGGATGGTGTAGAGCGCGAAGGCGCTCTCGAACCCGTCGGGGATCACCGGCACGGTCACGATATCGGCGAGCGCCGCCGTGTAGCGCGCGGCAATCGCACGCCGCCGCTCCAGTTCCTCGCCAAAAACCTCCAGCTTGGCGAGCAGGACGGCCGCCTGCAGCGTGTCGAGCCGCCCGGTGAGCCCGAGCACCATCGCCTCGTCGCCGGTGCCGGCACGGCCGTGCGAACGGATCATGCGGACGTGCTCGGCCAGGTCGGCATCCTCGGCGAGGATGGCGCCACCGTCGCCGTAGCAGCCGAGCGGCTTGGTCGGGTAGAAACTGGTTGCGCTGATCGGCGCCAGAGCACCAACCCGGCGGTTGCCCATGCCACCGCCAAAGCTCTGCGCGGCGTCCGCCAGCACTTCCATGCCGTGGCGGTGGGCGACGGCTGCGATGGCCTTGTAGTCCGCGGGCAAGCCGTAAAGATCGACCGGCATGACGACGCGCGGACGCAGCGCGCCGGCCCTGACGGTCTCCGCGACCGCCCGATCCAGATCGCCGGAATCGAGATTGAACGTAGCTTCGTCGACATCGACGAAGACCGGCGTCGCCCCGATCGACACGACCGCACCGGCGGTCGCCGCGAACGTGAAGGCCGGCACATAGACCGCGTCGCCCGGCTTCACGCCCATCGCCATCAGGGCGATCATCAGCGCGTCGCGGCCGCTCGACACCGCGATGGCGTGCCCGACGCCGGCAAACTCGGCCAGCCGCTGCTCAAGCTGAGCGACTTCCGGGCCGAGCACGAACTGGCCGTGGGCGAGAACCGCATCCATCCGTCGCCGGATGTCGGCCTCGAGCCGGCGGCGCTGGCGCTGCAGATCGAACAGCGGAATACGGCTGTCGGCGTCCTCGGCTACGGCAAGCGCCGGGCGGGATGGCGTCATCGGGTTACTGGCTCCGTCTGGCGGGTTCGGCACCATCGGCGATCGCCGCCTGGATGCGCTCGGCCACGGCAAGGGCGGCGGCCCCTGCCCGGCCATCGACCAGCGGCGGCGTCCCGGTCCGCACGCTGTCGAGGAAGTTCGAAATCTCGGCGCCAAGGTTGTCGCGCGGCATGAGCGGGATCATCTCGGCCACCGCGCCGGAGACGCGGCGCGCAACCGACAGCGTCGGCCCGGCGAGGTCGGCGACATACATCGTGCCGGGCTCGGTCACCGTCAACCGGCGCTCGTTGGCCGCCGCGATCCGGCTCGCCGACAGGGTCGCGACGATGCCGTTCTCGAAGATGATCCAGGCCTCGGCTTCGTCGATCCGGCCGCTCACCCGCGCCATGCCGTCGGCTGCGACCGAGGCCACCGGCGCGTTGGCGAGAGCCAGGACAAGGTCGATGTCGTGGATCATCAGGTCGAGGACGACATCGACATCGGCCGACCGCCCGGTCCACGGCGTGCGGCGCACGGCCGCGATGCGGCGGGGATTGGTAAGCCGGCTCGCCAGTTCGCCGACTGCCGGCGAGAAGCGCTCGATGTGCCCGACCTGGAGGACAGCACCGGCCGTCCCGGCGCGCCGGACGAGATCGCCAGCCGTGGCGCTGTCGATGGCAATCGGCTTCTCGACGAAAACGTGCACGCCGGCGTCGAGGAAGTCGGCGGCGATGGCGTGATGGTGGCTTGCGGGAGCGGTCACGGAGACCGCATCGACCATTCCGATGAGCCCGCGGTGATCGACGAAGGACCGGGCGCCGAAATCACGCGCCATGCTCTCGGCGCGCGCGCCGTCGACGTCGGCCACCGCGGCAAGCAGCACGCCGGGATGCGCCGCGTAGTGGCGGACGTGATGGCGGCCGAAAGCGCCCAGTCCGATCACGCCGACCCTGATGTCCTGTACGGATGTCACGCTGCGCTCGACCCCCAACACCGGCGCCTTCGAATTCGCCCGGACGTTAGACGGGGCAGCGGTCGAGGCGCCCATAAAGAATTGCAATGCCTTGAAATATCACGCGATACGGCCGAATGCGGCCATCGGCCGAGAATCGAAAACGGCGGCAATGCCGCCGTTTCGATAGGAAAATGCTGGTGCGGTCGAGAAAACTCGAACTTCCACGGGTTGCCCCACAGCGACCTCAACGCTGCGCGTCTACCAATTCCGCCACGACCGCCGGAAAAGCGCGCTCCATGTAACAAATCGCGGAAGGCCAGACAAGGCGAGCAGAGGGAGGCCGCGACCCTATCAACCGCCCGCCGAGCGCCCTACATTGCCGCCAGACGAAACCCTGAGGCGGTGCCGCTCGAAAGACCATGCCAGCCTTGTCCGACGACCTCATGGAACGCCCGGCCACGGCCCGGTCGATGCGGCCTGTTGCCGGCTCCCCACCGGTCGAATGGGCGATTGCCGACGGCCAGGTCGACTATGAGGCCGCGGTCGCCGCCATGGAGACCCGCGTCGCGGCGATCCGCGACGGCAGCGCCGCCGAGCAGGTCTGGCTCGTCGAGCACCCGCCGCTCTATACCGCCGGCACCAGCGCCAGCGACGTCGACCTTCTGACGCCGGACCGTTTCCCCGTCCATCGCACCGGCCGCGGCGGCCAGTACACCTATCATGGCCCCGGCCAGCGGGTGGCCTACCTGATGCTCGACCTCAATCGGCGCCGGCCGATCTGCGCCTGTTCGTGAACACGCTCGAGGAATGGATCATCCGCACGCTCGCGGCGTTCAACGTCACCGCCGGCCGGCGGACGGCAATGTCGGCATCTGGGTGCAGACGCCCCGACAAGGGCGTCGGCCGCGAGGACAAGATCGCCGCCATCGGCATCCGCGTGCGCCGCTGGGTGACCTTCCACGGCGTCTCGCTCAACGTCGACCCGGTGCTGGAGCACTTCTCCGGCATCGTGCCCTGCGGCATCCGCGGTCAGGGAGTCACCAGCCTGGCCGACCTCGGCATCATCGCCACCATGGAAGACGTCGACATGGCGCTGCGACGCGAGTTCGAAACGCTGTTCGGGAAGACTATTCCGTCGGCAGTTCGGTGAAGCGGCGTCAGCGCCGGCCCGACATAGTCCGACACCGCTACGTCGCTCGACCTCGGCGAGACGCGCGGCCCGCGGCGGCAAGCCGCCAGCATCGCATCCACCGCCGCGCCCTCACCGATGAACACGGCCTCGACGGTGCCGTCGCGGCGGTTGCGCACCCAGCCGGCAATGCCATGGCGCGCCGCCTCGCCTGCCACGAACGCGCGGAAGCCGACGCCTTGCACCCGACCCGCGATCACGACGCGAACCGCACGCTGCGCCATCAGCCGCAGACGCGGTAGGAGTCCGGACGGGCGCGGCCGTCGCCGACATCGCCGAGCGGTGCCGCATCGGCGCTCGGCGCGAACAGTTTGCGGAAATTGAAGGCCCAGGCGGTCGGCCCGAAGCGCTCGAGATGGGCAAGCCGGCGCCGTCCATCCGCGACATCGGGGTAACGGCCCTCCTCCACCCACCAGAGCGCCAGATAAGGCCCGTCGAACAGCTCGAACCATTCCTTGCGGCGCTGGACGAAGCGGCGATGCATGGTCTTGTAGGCGAAGGCGTACAGCGCCTCCGGCGACTCCCATGACCGACATGTTGACGATGATCAGCGGGTCGTCATAGGCGCGGATCTGCGTGGCGTTGCCCGCCTCGTCCTTCAGCCGCCAGACGAAGCCCTCGCTCGCCTCGGCGAGCGCATTGACCCGATCGAGATTTTCGACGAACTCGGCAACCCGCGGATCCTCCAGCGGATGGCGCAGCCGCGCCGACGTTGATTTCGGCAAGGTGCATGGTCCCCCCAATCGCGAAGCGGCCCGATAACACCATCCGGACAGGGCGTGGTCAAACCCGGCCGCGCCGGCGTCACCCAAGGGCTAGAACAGCAGGGACTGACCGGCCAGAACCACTCCGCCGGCGACCACCGCCGCCAATGTGAAGCCGGCATAGGCCAGGCCGAACGACGGCCCGCCGACGATGGCGGCAATGCCCGACTTGGAGACCGAGTTGGCGACGGCCGCGACGAAAATCGCGATCACCGTTTCGGCGCCAGAGACGGTTCCTCCGTTCACCTGCGTCAGCGACAGCGTAATGGCGTCGACATCGGCGAGCCCGGCCACGGCCGCCGCCCCGATGGCGCCGGTGCCGCCGAACCAGGCAACCAACGCCTTCGAGGCGACGAGAATGATCGCCAGCAGCGCGGCGAAGCGCAGCACCGACAGAAGCTCGAACGGATTTCGGAAGATGCCGCGATCCTCGCCCTTGTCCCCCGGCTGCCAGTTCGCGCCGAGGAAGATCGAGGCACCGAGCAGCACGATTGCCGCCATCCCCAACGGTCCAACAAGGCCCGGCAAACGCCCGGGAGCGAACAGGGCGACGATCACCAGCATGCGCAGGAACATGACCGACGAAGCCGTGAGCGCACCGGCGAGCGAAATGCGCTGCTGGCCGGGGTCGGCCTTCGCCCGGCGCGCAAAATCGAGGGTCGCCACCGTCGAGGAGACGAGGCCACCCGCGACGCCGGCGGCAAGCGACCCATACTTGGCGCCGATGACCTTGATCGCCACGTAGCCGACGAACGAAACGCCGGCGATGGCGATGGTCATCAACCACAGCGCATGAGGGTTCAGCGCTTCGTAAGGCCCGAAGCCGTGATCCGGCAGCACCGGCAAGGCCACGAAGCTCATGACCAGCAGGATCAGCGTGGCGCGCAATTCCTCCCAGGTCAGCGCCTCGATCCACTGGTGCAGCCAGCGCTTGGTTGCCAGCAGCACCGCCATCACGACGCCGGCGGCGGCCGCCGCGGTCATCTGGCCCAGGACGGCATAGACGCCAAGGGCAAAGGTCAGCAGCCCCGCAATCAGCGTGGTGGCGCCGAAACTGGCCAAGTGCTCGGCCTCGCGCCACTTGAACAGGGTGAAGCCGCCGGCGAAGGCGATGAAGGCCGCGGCCAGCGGGATCGGCCCAAGCAGGTCGGTCAGGAGCCCCCACACCCCGCCCAGCAAGCCGATCAGCGAGAAGGTCCTGAGGCCCGCGGTCCGCTCGCCTTCCGCCTGATCGCGCTCGCGCCAGCCGCGCTCGATACCGATCAGCATGCCGATCGCCAGTGCCAGGCCGAGGCGGACGAGGATTTCCTGCTGGCTCATATCCATGATCACAGTCTAGCGCATCGGCAGCATTTGTTCCGCCCAACCGGGGCTCAGGCCCTGTCAGCCGCCATCGCGGCCAGAAACCGCCTCTCGTCTGGTCGATGCAACCGGACAGGAAGACGGCGAGCATGGGCGTGGAGCTCCCGCAGGGGTCGAATTCGGCGATGAGTATCGGCCCGCGGGGCCGACTCGCGCCAGATGCGCAACCGCCGGTCAGCGCCTCCGGCGGAGCGGCAGCATGGCGACGATGCCGGCCGCCGGCCCCAGCGCCATCGCCGCCAGCACGACCGGCCAGCCGAAAGCGGCCGCGGCGACGGGGGTCACCTGCACGGTGGCGATCGTCAGCGTGAAGCCGAGGGCGGTCTGGAAGGTGAGCAGGCTGCCGGCCAGGTGCGGCGGCGCGGCATCGGCGACCAGTGCCGAGAACTGCGCCGAATCCGGGATGACCGCGATTCCCCAGATCACCACCAGCGCGAAGGTCAGCCAGACCGGTCCGCCGAACGTCGCGGCCGTGAGGAGCGCCGCCGTGCCGCTCGCCGCCATCGCGATGATGGTCACCTCGGCCTTGCCGATGCGGTCGGCGGCCACACCGGCGACCACGCAGGCAAGACCGCCGAGGCCGATGGCGAGAAAGGCGGTGAGCTTGGCGAGGCTGACCGCACTGGCGCTGTCGAGGGTGGCTTCATACGAGGCGGTCGCCGCGACGCCGACCCAGGCCCACATGGCGAACAACTCCCACATGTGGCCGAAATAGCCGAGATAGGCGTCGCGGATGCGCCGGTCGGTCCAGGCAAGGCGGATGGCGCCCGGCTCGAATCGCGGCGAATGGGCATGATGCGGCCCGAGGCCGGCGGCGAGGACCAGGAGGCCGCCGACGCACGCGACGATGGATACTGCCGTGACCGCCCAGCGCCAGTCGGCGCCGCCAAGGAAGGCGGCCAGATAGGGCGTGCCGTTGCCGAGCGTCAGCGCGCCGACGAGAAGGCCGACCAGGAAACCGCGGTCGCGCGTGCCCCAGCCGACCGCGATCTTCATGCCGACCGGATAGACGCCCGCCAGCAACGCGCCGGTGGCGAAGCGGGCGGAGATCGCCATGACGCCGCCAAGCGGCGCGACCAACAACACGGCATTGGCCAGAGCCGCGGCGATCGCCGATACGGCGAACACCCGGCGCGGGTCGATGCGGTCGGCGATCCCGCTGATGGCGACCACCAGCGCGCCGACGACGAAGCCGGCCTGCACGCCGGTGGAAAGCAGCGCCTGATGGAACGGGTCGATCCCGCCCTCGCGCACCATGTCGGGCAGCACAGCGGCGGACGTGAACCACGGGCTCATGCCCGCCATCTCGGCGATGACGAGGGTCAGAATCGATATGCGTTTGGAACGGGGTGTCATGGGCGCGGGAACCTGACACCGCGCGGCCCTTGAGACAATTGCGCTGGGCTCATGGCTGCCGGTCGCCTTGTCACCCGTGGCGGAAGCTGCCAGCTTTCCGCGCTTCACAACACCGCGAGGGGGAAACGAAACGATGCCAACGCCCGAATACGAGGTCTTCGCCCTCCGATACGCCCGCGCGGACGACCGCACCCAGGGCGACGTGCTGATCTACCCCGACGACCATGCCGCGCCGATGCCGCTCGATTTCTACATCTGGGCGATCCGCGGCGGCGGACGCACGATCGTCCTCGACACCGGTTTCGACGAGGCGAGCGGCCGGCGGCGGAACCGGCAAGTCCGGCGCTCTCCGATCGCGGCGCTGAAGAACATCGGCATCGACGCGGCGGAGGTGAAGGACGTCGTCCTCAGCCACATGCACTGGGACCACGCCGGCCACTGGGCGGAGTTTCCCAAGGCGACGTTCCATCTCCAGGACGCCGAAATGGCCTACTGCACCGGCCGCTGCATGTGCCACGAGCCGCTGCGCCGGACCTTCGACGTCGAGCAGGTGACCACCGCCGTCCGTCACGTCTTCGCCGAACGGGTCAGGTTCCACGACGGCACGGCCGAGATCGCGCCCGGCATCACCTTGCACCTCGTCGGCGGTCATTCCGGCGGCATGCAGATCATGCGCGTGCCGACCGCCCGCGGCTGGGTGGTGCTGGCCAGCGACGCCACCCATTTCTGGTACAACATCCGCCGCCGCAGCCCGTTCGTGATCGTCCACAATCTCGAGAAGATGGCCGAAGGCTGGGTCTTGTGCGAGGAACTGGCCGACGGCCCCGACCACATCATCCCCGGCCACGATCCGGAGGTGCTGCGCCGCTTCCCCAAGGTCGCCGGCGATCCAGACACCTGCCAACTCCACCTGCCGCCGGCGGTCTGACCGGGGGAACGTGCCTCAGCAGTGCTTTTCCTTCTCCACCTTCACGACACGATCGACGTTCTGACGCTCGAAGTCGTTCCGCGGCACGAGCGAGGCGCTATTGTACTTGCAGGCTGAATTGTCGAAATTCGCCTTGCCTCTGGCGGTTTTGAAGCAATAGCCGTTTTCGTAGTAGATCGTGTTGCGCACGGTCCATAGCGCGTCGCAGGACAACTGGCGAAGCGCCGCGTAGGGCAGCAATTCGCTGTTCGTGCAGCCGACGCCTGACTCGAAACAGGCCGCCGCGGCGGGACTGCTGGCGAGCGCTGCGGCAAGGCCGGCGCAAACCGCCGGCGCCGCCAGTTTGCGAAGGACTCTGTTCATCGGAACCTCCACATCAAGGGTTCCCGATTGTAGCACCAGGCGTCGGGCGAAAGCGTGACAGCGATCACAGACAGTGGTGCTGATACCGTGACGTGCATTTGATGGAGGCCGGCGCGCCCGGGACGATCAACCCATGTCGGAACGTCAGACTGAGGCCGGCCCACGCCTCTTCATCGATGGCGATGCCTGCCCGGTGAAGGACGAGGCGCTGCGCGTGGCGGCCCGCCACGGCCTGCCGGCGATCATCGTGTCCAACGGCGGGCTGCGTCCATCGCGCGATCCGATGGTGCGCCACGTTGTCGTGCCACGCACGCCCGATGCCGCCGACGACTGGATCGCCGCCAATGCCTGCGAAGGCGACATCGTCGTGACCGCCGATATCCGCCTTGCGGCCCGAGCTATCGACCGCAAGGCGGCGGTACTGGGTCCTGACGGACGGCCCTTCACCGACGACACGATCGGCATGGCGCTTGCGATGCGCGACCTCAAGCAGCACCTCCGCGAGACCGGCGAGATCAAAGGCATCAATCCCGGCTTCACCAAGGCCGATCGCTCGCGCTTCCTCGGCGAACTCGATCGGCTGGCACGCCGCGTCAGGCGCACACCACGCTAGCGGCGCCGCAGGCGCATCGCCGGCCGGTCACTTCACGACGGCAAAGCTCTGGTCGACCAGCTTGTGGCCGTTGTACCAGATCTCCATCGTCCACGTGCCGGGCACGAGCTCCCAGTCGTTCTCGAAGCCGTAGCCGAGGTAGTTGACCCCGACCTTCTTCGTCCGCTCGAATTTGTCGGAAAGGATCGGCTTGTTGTCCGCCGGGTCGACGATGCCGGGCGACGGATAGGTGTTGACGAATTGCAGTTTCACCTCGGCGCCCTCCGGCGCTCCGACGATCCGATAGGCGATCCCGAACTCCGTGCCGACGCTCGCCGGAATCGTATCCGTCGCCTCCAGAATGGCGAACCTGTCCGGCAACGTGATCTCGCCAGTCGGCGTGTTCGGGTCTTTCGTCACGGCACCGGTCTTCACCTCGTAGATGCCCTTGCCGACGACATCGATGCCGTCGATCCGGATATCCGCGGCGAGGGCTCCGTTTGCAAGAAACGGCAGGAGAGGAAGCAGGACCATAAGCGGCGCGCGCATCGGCTTTTTCCTTTTTGGACCGTCGGAGGGTTCCGGGGCGGCTGCCCACTTATAGCCGAAAATGACCCGCTTCCCGCTCCCCTATCGGAGGATCAGCGCCGCCGCTTCCATCTCTTGCCAGCGGGCGGCGCGGCGCTGCAGCGCCAGCTCGTCCCTGCCCCATTGGGTCATCTGCCAGTCTTCGTCCACATGTGCGGCGGTCCACGCCGCCTCGGCCGACAGGCGGCCGTGGAGCACGGCCAGTGCGATGATCGCCGAGCCGGTGAGCGTCGTGACGACATGGACGGCGGCGAGCCGCAGCGGATCGAGGTCGGCGACCGCCGCCGCCACGGCGGCCAGGCTCTCCGCCGGCTGCGCCACCGCGACAATGCCTTCGACCAGCACGAAACGCGCGCCCAGCGCCTCGCGCGCCCAGGCAAGCACCGGCGACCACGCCGCCTCCTGCGCCTCGACCAGCGTCTGCGGCTCCCCGCCGCGGTAGCAGACGAGATCGCTGCCGGCATATTTGACGATCTCGGCGCGCACCGCCGGCATTTCGCCGGCCACCCGGTCGATCGCCGAGTTGACGATGCGAGTCAGCGGCATCGCGGCGGGGTCGATGTGCTCCCCCTGCCCGTCCCACTCCGCTGCCAGCGCCTCGGCGACGGCGCGGTCGGCGACGCTGAGCGGCT
The DNA here is from genome assembly GCA_963822975.1 of uncultured Alphaproteobacteria bacterium. GTDB lineage: Bacteria > Pseudomonadota > Alphaproteobacteria > Rhizobiales > Kaistiaceae > CAVSRC01. Next base: position 26,054 of record CAWGJV010000012.1, on the reverse strand, counting down.
TGCGCCCCGGCGTGCGCGCCGCCTTGCCGTCGAGCAGAAGGGCGAAGGCGCCCTCCTGCTCCGCGACGCTGGCGACCTTGTAGAAGCGGCGCGGCAGTTCCTGCCGCGCCAGTCGCTGCGCAGCGGCCATCGGATTGGCTTGCGGGCTGCTCACGAAGGAATCCACTCCCGCAATTCGAGCATCGGGCTCATCTTGCTGATGACGTCGTACCAGTCGTCGCGGGCAAACGGCGTGTTGAGCGCCTGGATGGCGCCATCGACGCGCTCGCGCTTGCCGGAGCCGACGATCGGCATACCCTTGACCGGGTGCCGCGCGACGAAGGACATCGCCACCTCGGCCGGCCCCGGCAGCCCCATGCGCCCGGCCAATTCGGTCAGCAGGTTGCGCACCTCGACGATCTTTTCCTCGTCGGAGGTCAACAGGCGCCCGCCGCCAACCGGCGACCAGATCATCGGCGCATGGCCGAGCTTGAGGGCGAGGTCGAAGGTGCCGTCGCCCGCCGGCCTGAGGTAGATCGGCGAGAACTGCACCTGATTGCTGACGATTGGCGCCTTCAGCCGCGACTGCAGCAGTTCGAAACGCGACGGCAGGAAGTTCGATACCGCGATGTACCTGACCTTGCCCTTGGCGATAACGTCGTCGAGGGCGGCGGCGGTCTCGTCCGGGTCCATCAGGTGATCGGCGCGATGCAGGATGAGCACGTCGATCACGTCGATGCCGAGCTCGTTGAGCGAGCGGTCCACCGACCAGTGGATGTGCTCCGAGCTCAGGTCGTAGTAGCGCAGGCGGAACTGCGGCAGGACCGGCCCCGGCCGGCAGATGCCGCATTTGGTGACGATCTCGAACTTGTCGCGCGCCGCCCTGCTCCTTGAGCGCCTGGCCAAGAAAGCGCTCGACCGTGTAGGGCGCGCCGTAGACGCTCGCCGTGTCGATGGTGGTGACGCCGCGTTCCAGCAGGAAATCGAGGAACTTCGCCAATTCGCTCGACGACTCGAACTGCTGCTGCGAGCGCATGGCGCCCCAGATTACTCGTGAGAATTCAGGGCCTTGCTTGTGAATCTTGATGCGGGCGACGGGGCCGGGATTGGATGCCATTTCAGTCTTCCTCCTGTTCGGATTGTCTTGCGCCCGCTTCCAGATCGAAACCGAGCAGGTTCCAGCTTTGCTGCATGTGCGGCGGCAGCGGCGCCGTGACGTCGAGCGTTCCGCCCGCCGGATGGGGCATGACGATGCGGCGGGCGTGGAGATGCAGCTTGTTCTGCATGCCGCCCGGCAATTGCCAGTCGTCGATGTTGAAGTATTTCGGATCGCCGACGATCGGGTGGCCGATATGAGCGGCGTGGGCGCGCAGCTGGTGGGTGCGTCCCGTCACCGGCCGCATGGACAGCCAGGCGAGCTGCTGGCCGGCGGTCTCCACCACCGAATAGTGCGTGACGGCATGGCTGGCATCGTCGGCGCCGTGGCGGGCGACGCGCATGCGGTCGCCGTCCGCGGTGCCCTCCTTGGCAAGCCAGGTCGAGATGCGCCCTTGATGCGGCTTGGGCACGCCTTTGACCAGCGCCCAGTAGATCTTGCGGGTCGAGCGATGGCGGAAGGATTCGGCCAGCTTCTGCGCCGCCAGCCGCGTGCGGGCGACGACGAGAACGCCTGAAGTATCGCGGTCGAGACGGTGAACGAGGCGCGGCTTCTGGCCCTTGCGATCGACCAGCGCCTCGAGCATGCCGTCGACATGGCGGGTCAGGCCGGAGCCGCCTTGCACCGCCAGACCCGGCCGGCTTGTTGAAGACAAAGACCTGATCGTCCTCGTGGAGCAGCATGGCGCGCAGCGCGTCGCCATCGCTGACGTGCGGGCGGCTCTTCCGGTCCTCCCCCTGGCGGGCAGAGGCCGCCTGTGAGGCCGGCCGCAAGGGATCGCCACTGGAAGGCTCCCGATCCACGCCGCTTGGCGTGGTCCCGCTTCCCGTTCCGAGGCTGGGCGGCCATTGCCGCCGAGCGGCGGCACGCGCACGGCCTGCCCCGGTTCGAGGCGCGTGCTTGTCTTCACCCGGCCGCCATCGACGCGCACCTGGCCTGAGCGCAGGAGCTTCTGCAGGTGGCCGAAGGCGAGATCGGGGAAATGGGCCTTGAACCAGCGGTCAAGACGCATTCCGGCCTCGTCGGGGGCGACGGTTCGGGTTTCGAGAATTGCCATGATCTGAGGATCGAGAGGAGCCCCATACATAGCATCCGACGGGGGCTCTGACGACCCACCAGAGCGAATGGGCGAAGACCCGCGCCGATGATTGCCGGCCCCACGCCGCAGGGCTAGTTTTCAGGCGGATGGCCGCCTGTTCGAGCGGCATGCACCGAGCGGCACGCAAGGAGGGCAACCAATGACCCCACCCGTTCGGCCGAACCCGCTCTTGCGGGGAATCCCGACCAGCGTCTGGATCCTTGGGTTCGTCTCCCTGCTGATGGACGTCTCCTCGGAGATGATCCACGCCCTGCTGCCCATCTATCTGGTGACCGTGCTGGCCACGTCCGCCCTGACCGTGGGCGTGATCGAAGGAATTGCCGAGGCAACCGCCGCGATCACCAAGGTATTCTCCGGCGCGCTGTCCGACTGGCTGGGGAAACGGAAATTCCTGGCGGCAACCGGCTACGGCCTGTCGGCCTTCACCAAGCTGATCTTCCCGCTGGCGACGACGGTCGGCTGGCTGGTCGCCGCCCGCTTCATTGACAGGATCGGCAAGGGCATCCGCGGAGCGCCGCGGGACGCCCTGATTGCGGATATCGCGCCGGCCGACAAGCGGGGCTCGAGCTTCGGGTTACGCCAATCGCTGGACACCGTCGGCGCTTTCCTCGGACCGCTGCTGGCGATCGTCCTGATGTGGCTGACGGCGAACAACTTCACCGCCGTGTTCTGGGTGGCCGTGGTCCCGGGCTTCCTCTCCTTCGCCCTGATCGCCCTCGCAGTGCGCGAGCCCGCCCGCGCGGAAGCTCTGCGCAAGGTGCGGGCACCGCTCAGCCGTGCCGAACTCGCGCGCCTCGGCGAGACCTACTGGCTGGTCGTGGCGGTCGCGAGTGTCTTCACCCTGGCGCGATTCAGCGAAGCGTTTCTGATACTGCGCGCGCTATCGGTTGGGCTGCCCATCTACCTGGCGCCGGCGGTGATGGTGCTGATGAATGTCGTCTATTCCCTCGCCGCCTACCCGGCCGGGGCGTTGTCCGACAAGGTCGACCGCGTGACGGTGCTGATCGCCGGGCTGGGGCTGCTGATCGTCGCGGATCTCGTTCTCGGCCTGGCCGGCGATGTCGCCGGCGTCGCCGTCGGCGTGGCGCTTTGGGGCCTGCACATGGGTCTCTCCCAGGGCCTGCTCGCAACGCTGGTCGCTGACGCGTCACCGGCGGAACTGCGCGGCACGGCGTTCGGAATGTTCAATCTGATGACAGGAATCGCCCTCCTTGCCGCGAGCGTCATCGCTGGCGGGCTTTGGGACCTGACGGGCCCGGAGGGCACGTTCCTCGCCGGAGCCGGCTTCGCCGCGGCTGCCCTCCTCGGCCTGCTCGCAAGCCGCAGCCGCCTTGACCGTCCGCGGCCCGACGGGCAAGCTGGCGGCAAGCCTCGGGATGGAGTCCCCCCGTAACCGCCGTCACCGGCTGATGACTCCTGCCGCGCGAGAAATCGCGGTGGGAGAGATGTGCGAGCCCACCGCGAGGTGGGTTTTTTGTTGCCCGGCGGCCATTCCGGACCGCCGGGCTGGATTGGCGCCGGCAAGCCGCCGGTTGCTAGGATCGGCCTGTCCGGCCAGTCGATTTGCACCGGCTGTGTTCGACCAAACGGAGCGTGAGGCGGTGGCAGTCTATTTGTGGATCGCGGTCGGCAGCGCCGCCGGAGGCATGGCCCGCTTCTGGTGCTCCGGTGTCGTCGCCCGCCTTGTCGGCGAAACCTTTCCGTGGGGCACGCTGCTGGTCAACGTCGTTGGCTCGTTCATCATCGGGTTCGTCGCGACCCTGACGGCGCCCGACGGTCGCCTGTTCCTCGGCTCGACCACGCGCTTGGCGATCATGGCCGGTTTCTGCGGCGGCTTCACGACGTTCTCGTCGTTCAGCATCCAGACCCTCAACCTGATCAACGATGGCGAAGCGCTCCAGGCCGGCGCCAATATCGGCCTCTCGGTTGTGCTATGCCTCGCTGCGGTATGGGCCGGCAGCGCGGCCGCGGCCAGCCTCAACGCCCTCAAGTGGACCTGAGCCATGAACCTGCCAAGCGAAGCGACGCTGCTCCGTGTCTTCTGCGGCGAGGACGACCGCCACGGCCACACGCCGCTCTACGAAGCCATCGTCCTCAAGGCCCGCGAGATGGGCCTCGCCGGCGCCACCATGCTGCGCGGCACGATCGGCTTCGGCCATTCCAGCCACCTGCACACCACCAAGATCCTGCGCTTGTCGCAGGACCTGCCGATCGTCATCGAGATCGTCGACTTGCGGGAGAAGATCGACGCGTTCCTGCCGGTCCTCGACGGCATGATGGGCAGCGGTCTGGTGACTATGGAGAAAGTCCAGGTGCTGCAATACGGCACCAATGGCAAGGCCGGCGCCTGATCGCGCCGACACTCGGCCCTTACGCCGCCAGAGCCCCGACCTGAGTGGCTTTCAGGCGCGCGATGTACTCGTCGGGAAAGTCCAGCGCCGTCGCCGCGCGGACGAGCACCAGTAGATAGCCGGTCGACGGCCGTCCGGGATCTTCCATCGGCACCGGCACGTGGGTCTCGGCGTCGGCGCTGATGCCATCGGGCCGCTGCACCCGGACCAGAAGCCGCCGTGCCTCGTTTCGCGCAGGATCGCGGCCGGGGGCGTAGCCTTCGATGGTGTCGAGGCGCGCGAGGTCTTCGGTTGTCAGCTCGTAGAGCACGCCCCAGACGATTTCGCCCTTGGCCGGCTCGATCCCGGCGATGGCGCTGTCGCGCATTTTCGACCAGCGCGGGAAACACAACCGGTAGTCATGAAGCCGCGCCGGCGCCACGAATTGCGCGCCCGGGCAGCGCAATCGCATCTGCGGGCGGTCGATGTTCGATCCGTGGGCGAAGTAGAGCATGGTGGCTACCGTCCCACTGCATACGCTGAGTCGCCTTCGGCGCCGAGCCGAAAGATTCGTCAGGCGGTCCGGATCGCCTCCAGGACGACCAGCCAGGTCCTCGGCAACCCGTGATACATGGCGCCGTCGATGATGGTGTCGAGATAGGCGCGCGACGGCAGTTCGGTCGTGCCGTCGGGTATGGCGGCATAGGTCATCGCCTTGACAGGTTCCGACCCGCCGAGACGGAGGACCGTAACCTCGCGGAAATCGTGCCGGTTGAGGTGCGCAGGCCCATCCGGGTCGTAGCCCTCCTGGTAATGCAGGATGGGCAGGTCGTCCGGCGGGATCTCGTAAAGGGCACCCCACAGGACATCGCCCGGGCTCGGCTCGAAGCCCGCCGAGGCGCATCGCCGCGAGCGGGAATAGCGCGGGAAACACAGCCTGTGGCCGGGCAGCCGGGCCACCCCCAAGCTGCGATAGCCGGGGCAGCGTTCAGCCATCTGGCCGGGATTGAGGTTCGAACCGTAGGCGAAGTAGATGACCCGCTTGCTCTCCATCACACCCCAACCCAACTCATGCCCGGACCAATGATACAGGCACAAGAACGGCCGCGCGGCAGCCAATCAGGCCGCCGCGCCTTCCGATCGGTTCAGGCCGCATGGGCGAGAACCGGCCGGCCCGCCGCGAACAAGTCGGCGAAGTGCCCGAGCGCCGCCCAGTCGGTGTACTCGTAGTCGCGACTGGTGTCGGTGTCGTCGCCCTGACTCTCGGCAATCCGCCTCATGATCGAGCGGGTGATGAAGTTGTACCGCGTGTAGGGCAAGGCGCCGGCGACATGAAGCACCTGGGCCGGCGTCCAGCCCGTCTTCAGGCAGAACCGATTGACCCAGTTCTGCAGCATGGCTGTCATCGTCTCGCCGTCGCGGTGCCCCGCGGCTGCCATCGAAACGGACACGAACGCCGTCCGGGTCGCTGTCAGCGCGTCAAGGTGACGCCGGACGAACCGCACGATCGAGGGGCGATAGGCCCCCATACGGACCGGCGAAGCCACGACCGTCATGTCAAAGTCGGCAGGATCGGGTCCGCGGCCCATCCTGGCCGCATTGTACAACTCCACGCTCTGCGACTGGCCGCGGAAGCGTTCGGCGAGAAATTCCGCCACCTTCCGCGTCTGGCCGTGAGCGCTTCCATAGACGATCAGAATGCTCATCTGAGCCTCCTTTCAATCCCTCAGGCCGCCGACCGAACCTCTCTGGCCGGCATCGCCGCCGTCAGGAACCGGTCGCCGAAGCGACCGAGGGCCCGCCAATCGGTCCATACGTGATCGACGCTGGTATCGATCTGCTTGCCCCAGGCCTTGCTGTCGATCATGCGCAGAATCCAGCGACCGAAGGCGCCGTGCTTTGTGTAGAAACGCGCCCCGGCGGCATGATGAACCATGGTCGGGCTCCAGCCTGTCTTGCGGGAGAACCGCTCCACATAACCCGCCATCGCGTCGGCGGATCGGGGCGTTCCCATCGCCGCCATCAACGACACCGACACGAAGGCCGATGGCCTGTCGGTCAGAGCCGCACGATACCTGCGAACGAAACGCCGGATCGATGAGGGATAGGTGCTGGCGTGGACGCGGGCGGCAACGACAACCGCGTCACACGCCGCCACATCGAGCACCGGCGGTAATGCGCTCGCGTCCACAAGGGTGACGATATGGGACTGATCGGTGAACCGTTCGGCCAGAAAGGTCGCAATCTTGCGCGTCTGGCCCTCGGTCGTGCCATAGGCGATCAAAATACGCATCGTTGCCTCCAACGACCGCATTGCTTTGTCCTTATATGGGGGCGAGGCGGCGCGATTGCATCGACGCGCAGCAAAGATTGAGCGGCTTTGGCTCGCTCAGCCGCCGCGCTCGCGCCGGAGCTTCGCCCAGTAGTCCAGCCGCTTCCGGATCTCCCGTTCGAAGCCGCGGTCGGGCGGCTCGTAGAAGGTCTGGCGGCCGAGCGCCTCGGGGAAATAATCCTGGCCGGAGAAGGCGTCCGGCTGATCGTGGTCGTAGCGATAGCCTTCGCCGTAGCCCTCGGTCTTCATCAGGCCGGTGGGTGCGTTGAGGATGGTCTTCGGCGGCGACAGCGAGCCGCCCTGCTTGGCGGCCGCCGTAGCGGCGCTGAAGGCGGTGTAGACGGCGTTCGATTTCGGCGCGGTAGCGAGATAGACCACCGCCTCCGCAAGGCCGAGCTCGCCTTCCGGCGAGCCGAGATAATCGTAGGCGTCCTTGGCGGCGAGCGCCACGACCAGCGCCTGCGGATCGGCGAGGCCGATGTCCTCCATCGCCATCCGCACCAGCCGGCGGCCGATATAGAGCGGCAGCTCGCCGGCATCGAGCATGCGGGCGAGATAGTAGAGCGCCGCATCCGGATCGGAGCCGCGCACCGACTTGTGCAGCGCGGAAATCAGGTTGTAGTGGCCGTCCTGGCTCTTGTCGTAGAGCGGCGCCCGGCGCTGCACGACCTCCTGCAACTGCGTCGGAATCGAACGTCTCCCCTTCCCGCGCCGCCCGCCACACTTCCTCCGCCAGCGTCAGCAGCGCCCGCCCGTCGGCGTCGGCCATCGCGATCAGCATCTGGCGGGCATCGTCATCGAGCGGCAGCGCCCGTTCCTCAATCGCCTCGGCGCGCTCGAGGAGATGGCTGAGCGCTTCGCCATCGAGCGGGCGAAACACGAGCACGCGGGCGCGCGACAGCAGCGCCGCGTTCAGTTCGAAGGACGGGTTCTCGGTGGTGGCGCCGACCAGCGTGACCGTGCCGTCCTCCATCACCGGCAGGAAGGAATCCTGCTGCGCCCGGTTGAAACGGTGGATCTCGTCGACGAAGAGCAGCGTTCCCTTGCCGGTTTCGCGCCGCCCGCGCGCCGCCTCGAACACTTTCTTCAGGTCGGCGACGCCGGAGAAGACCGCCGAAATCTGCTCGAACTGGAGGTCGGTTTCCTTGGCGAGCAGCCGCGCGACGGTGGTCTTGCCGGTCCCCGGCGGCCCCCAGAAGACCAGCGAGCCGAGCGAGCCGGAACGGAGCATCCTTGTCAGCGCGCCGTCCTCGCCGAGCAAATGGTCCTGCCCGACCACTTCCGCCAGCTTCTGCGGCCTCAGCCGGTCTGCCAGCGGGCGCGGCGCCGCCTTCTCCAGCCCGGCTGCCTCAAACAGCGACGCCACCCATCCTCCTATCCGCGGAACTGCTGACGGATCACCTGACCGTTGCGATTGATGGTGACCTGCCAGAACGATGTGTCCTGGCCCGAGACCCGCACCAGCGTCCGGGTTCCATCGATCGCGACGCCGTTCAGTGAGAGGATCACATCGCCGCGTCTCAGTCCCGCCAATTGCGCCCGCGAACCTTGCGCCACCTCGGTCACGATCACGCCGTTGGTCTTTCCGTCGTAGAGCATCTCCGCCGCGACCGCCGGCGACAGATTGACCACCGTCGCGCCGGAGAGCGGCGAATTGCCGGAAATCGCGGCCTGATCGCGCGGCACCGACTCGGGCGGCGCCTCGAGGCTGATGTTGGTCATGTATCGCTTGCCTTCGCGAACGATGCCGAGCTTGGCCTGACCGCCAACGCCCTTTGTGGCGAGGCGGTAGTTCAGCATGCCGACGTCATCCACATCGCTCCCGTCGATGGAGACGATCAGGTCCCCGGCCTTCAGGTGCGCCGCCGCCGCCGGTCCGCCGGCAGCGACGTCCGCCACCAGCACGCCGATTGGCGTGTCGAGGCCCATGGCGTCGGCGATATCCGGCGTCACCGCCTGCAGCGTCGCTCCCAGCCATGGCCGCTGGGCCGCGTGGCCGGTCATCGCCCCACGCGCCACGACCTTGACCAGATTCGACGGAATCGCGAAGCCGATGCCCGTCGACCCGCCCGAAGGCGTCACGATCATCCGGTTGATCCCCACCAGCCGACCGTGCATGTCGACCAGCGCGCCGCCGGAATTGCCCGGATTGATGGCCGCGTCCGTCTGGATGAAATACTGGTCCTCGGACTGATCGCCCGGCACGTGCGCGAAAGCCGAGACGATGCCGCTGGTCACGCTCTGGCCGACGCCGAAGGGATCGCCGATGGCCAGAACCAGGTCGCCGACCTCGACCTTGTCGGAATCGGCGAAGGCGATCGTCGGCAGGTCGCCGCCGGCGCCCTTGATGCGCAGCACCGCAAGGTCGGACCGCCGGTCCTTCAATACGATTTCGGCGGTGAATTCACGCTTGTCCGACAGCGCCACCTTCACCTGATCGGCACTGGCGATGACGTGGTAGTTGGTGACGATCAGCCCGGACGGATCGATGATGACGCCCGATCCCAGCGAACGCTGGACGCGCTGGCTGGGCTGGCCGCCGAGATCGCCGAAGAAACGGCGGAAGAACGGATCGGCGAAGAACGGCGAGGCCTGTTGCTCAACGACGCGCGAGGCGTAGACATTGACCACCGCCGGCGCCACCCGCTTGACCACCGGCGCAAACGAAAGCTGCACCGCCGCGGAATTGTCCGGCACCTGCCTTTCGGCGGCAAGCGCCCCCGTACCAAACACCATCGTCAGCGAAAGCAGTGCGATCGTAGTCCAGCGCAGCATCATTCCGATCCTCGTTCATGCCTCGTTGCCGCCGCCCGGAAACAGGCCGAAATGGTACACCAAATGCGGCGACGGCGTGGCGATACCGATCGTCCCGCCAAACGAAAAAGGGCGGCCTCCCGGCCGCCCTTCAATTCCTGCTATCGAATCCCGAGCGTCAGGCGGTCGCCTCGGCCGCAACGCCGCCCTGGGCGGCAACCTCGGCGGCATGGCGCGCCCTGTCATCCGCCCCCTTGGCATCGCGGTCGCGATCGACGAACTCGATCACCGCCACCGGAGCGTTGTCGCCAAGCCGGAAGCCTGCCTTGAGCACGCGGGTATAGCCGCCGGCACGGGCCTTGTAGCGCGGGCCGATCGTGTCGAAGAGCTTCTTGACCCTGCCGAGATCGCGCAGCTCGGCGATCGCCTGGCGGCGGGCGTGCAGGTCGCCGCGCTTGGCAAGCGTCACCAGCTTCTCGACGATCGGCCGAGGTCCTTGGCCTTCGGCAAGGTCGTGACGATCTGCTCGTGCTTGATCAGCGACGAGGCCAGATTGGCGAACAGAGCCTTGCGATGGCTCTGCGAGATGATTGAGCCTACGGCCCCTGTTTCCGTGACGCATGGCGTTCTCCTTACCCCGCCTCGGCGGGGCGCGGCATCAATAGTGGTCTTCGTAGCGCTTGGCCAGCTCGTCGATGTTTTCCGGCGGCCAGTTCTGCACTTCCATGCCCAGATGGAGACCCATCTGGGCAAGGACTTCCTTGATCTCGTTGAGCGACTTGCGGCCGAAGTTCGGCGTGCGCAGCATCTCGCCCTCGGTCTTCTGGATGAGATCGCCGATATAGACGATGTTGTCGTTCTTCAGGCAGTTGGCCGAGCGCACCGACAGTTCGAGCTCGTCGACCTTCTTGAGCAGCGCCGGATTGAAGGCGAGCTCGGGGATCGAGACCTCGGCGGTCGGCTTCTGCGGCTCCTCGAAATTGACGAAGATCGACAGCTGGTCCTGCAGGATGCGCGCCGCATAGGCGACCGCGTCCTCGGCGCGCAGCGACCCGTTGGTTTCCACCGACATGGTCAGCTTGTCGTAGTCGAGCACCTGCCCCTCGCGGGTGTTCTCGACCCGGTAGGAAACCTTGCGGACCGGCGAATAGAGGCTGTCGACCGGGATCAGCCCGATCGGTGCGTCCTCCGGCCGGTTGCGGTCGGCGGTGACATAGCCCTTGCCGTTGTCGACGGTGAACTCCATGCGGATTTCGGCACCCTCGTCGAGGGTGCACAGCACCAGCTCCGGATTGAGGATCTCGATGTCGCCGACCGTCTGGATGTCGCCGGCAGTGACCACGCCCGGACCCTGCTTGCGCACGACCATGCGCTTGGGGCCCTCGCCCTGCATGCGGATGGCGACTTCCTTGATGTTGAGCACGATGTCGGTGACGTCTTCGCGCACGCCCGCGATCGACGAGAACTCATGCAGCACGCCGTCGATCTGCACCGCCTTGACCGCGGCGCCCTGCAGCGACGACAGCAGCACGCGGCGCAGCGCATTTCCCAGCGTCAGGCCGAAGCCGCGCTCCAGCGGCTCGGCGACCACTGTCGCAAAGCGCTTGGCGTCGCTGCCGGGCGAGATTTCGAGCTTGTTCGGCTTGATCAGCTCTTGCCAGTTCTTCTGGATTGTCACGAGCCTCTTCCTTTCACTTGGTCCGGCCGCCCGGGAGGGGGCGGTCCTTGCGGCCGCTCAGGCAGCCGCGTCAAATTGGCAATCGGCAGCAGCGCTATACGCGACGACGCTTGCGCGGACGGCAGCCGTTATGGGCGATCGGCGTGACGTCGCGGATCGAGGTAATGATGAAGCCGGCCGACTGCAACGCGCGCAGCGCCGATTCACGTCCCGACCCCGGACCGGAAACCTCGACCTCGAGCATCTTGACGCCGTGCTCGGTGGCCTTCTTGCCGGCATCTTCCGCCGCCATCTGGGCGGCGTAGGGCGTCGACTTGCGCGAGCCCTTGAATCCCATGAGCCCCGAGGACGACCAGGAGATGGTGTTCCCCTGCGCGTCCGTGATGGTGATCATGGTGTTGTTGAAACTGGAACTTCACGTGCGCCACGCCGGAGGTGATGTTCTTGCGCTCCCGGCGGCGCACGCGTGTTGCGTCTTTTACCATCTGGTGTCCTTAGCCTTCGATCTCAACACCGCCGTAGTGCCAGCGGCTCCACCTGAACGGCAATCGGCGCCCGGCCGTCGGCTCTTGCGAAGCCGCCCGGTGCGCGTTGCCGACTGACTGCTACTTCTTCTTGCCGGCGATCGCCCGCGCCGGTCCCTTGCGGGTCCGGGCATTGGTATGGGTGCGCTGGCCGCGCACCGGCAGTCCGCGGCGATGCCGCAGGCCGCGGTAGCAGCCGAGGTCCATCAGCCGCTTGATGTTCATCGCCACTTCGCGGCGAAGGTCGCCCTCGACCAGGTGATCGTGGTCGATGATCTCGCGAATCTGGCCGACTTCGGCGTCGGTCAACTGGGCGGTGCGCCGCTCCGGCGGGATGTTGACCTTGGCGCAGATTTCCTTCGCCTTGGTCGCCCCGATGCCATGAATGTACTGCAGCGCGATGACGACGCGCTTGTTGGTCGGGATGTTGACGCCTGCGATGCGGGCCAAATTCGTCACTCCTCTGGTCCGGCGGCCATGAGCAGCCGGAATTCTCGTTATTTCCCCGGGACTTGCCGGTAAACGCAAAACGCGGCCCCGGTTACCCGCTTCGGCCACCGGCACCGCAAGTCTGCAAACCGCAGAATTATGCGCCGGTAGATAGCCATTCGGCCGGTTTTCGTCAACTGGCCGGACGGTTTTCCTCACGCATCGGTGGCCTGGGCAAGAACAGCCTCGATCGCATTCGAGACTTCGTCCATCGTTCCCATGCCGCCAACCTTGGAAAGCATGCCTTTCCGCTCGTAATAGCCCGCGACCGGCGCAGTCTGCCGACGGTAGACGGCCAGCCGGTTATGGAGCGTCTCAACGGTGTCGTCGGCGCGGGCGCCGCCGGTTTCCTTGGCGCGATTCTCGATACGGCTGACAAGCATCGATCTCATCGACGGCAATTTCGATGACGGCATCGAGCTTTAGGCCGGTTTTCTCAAGCAGTTGGTCAAGCTCCTCGGCCTGCGCGATGGTGCGCGGGAAACCGTCGAGGATGAAGCCGTTGGCAGCGTCCGCCTCCTGGATGCGGTCGGCAATGATCTCAACCATGATGTCGTCGGGCACCAGGTCGCCCCGGTCCATGATCACCTGGGCCCGCTTGCCAACTGGCGTCCCGGCGGCGACGGCGGCGCGCAGCATGTCCCCGGTCGACAATTGGACGATGCCATGGCGCGCGACCAGACGCTGCGCCTGGGTTCCTTTGCCCGCGCCGGGCGGCCCGAGCAGGATCAGCCTCATCGCGTCCGCCCCTTGAGCTTCGACTTCTTGATCAGGCCTTCATACTGGTGGGCAAGCAGGTGTCCCTGCACCTGGGCGACGGTATCCATGGTGACGCTGACGACGATCAGCAGCGAGGTGCCGCCGAAATAGAACGGCACGCCGGTGTAATCGATCAGGATCTGCGGCAGCAGGCACACCAGCACCAGGTAAACCGCGCCGATCGCGGTGATGCGCGTCAGCACGTAGTCGATGTAGTCGGCCGTATTCTTGCCGGGACGGATGCCGGGAATGAAGCCGCCGTGCTTCTTCAGATTGTCGGCGGTGTCGGTCGGGTTGAACACGATCGCCGTGTAGAAGAAGGCGAAGAAGACGATCATGCTGGCGTAGAGGATCAGGTAGAGCGGCTGACCGCGGCCGAGCAGCGCCGTGATCGTCGTCAGCCAGCCCGGCCCCTGCCCGGCCGTGAAATTCGCCACCGTCACCGGCAGCAGCAGCAGCGAGGAGGCAAAGATCGGCGGGATGACGCCGGACGTGTTCAGCTTCAGCGGCAGGTGCGAGGAGTCGCCCTGGAACATGCGGTTGCCGACCTGACGCTTGGGATACTGGATCAGCAGCCGGCGCTGAGCGCGCTCGACGAACACGATGAAGCCGATGACGGCGATCGCCATGACCGCCACCGCGATGATGACCACCGGCGACAGTGCGCCTTCGCGGCCGAGTTCCAGCGTGCCGACGATGGCGTGCGGGAGGTTGGCGACGATGCCGGAGAAGATGATCAGCGACAGGCCGTTGCCGATGCCGCGCGCCGTGATCTGCTCGCCGAGCCACATCAGGAACATGGTCCCGCCGGTGAGCGTGATCACCGTCGAAATCACGAAGAACGGCCCGGGATTGATGACGATGTTGGTGCCACCCTGCAGCCCGATGGCGATGCCGTAGGCCTGCAGCGCCGACAGAATGACCGTGCCGTAGCGCGTGTACTGGTTGATGACCTTGCGGCCCTGCTCGCCTTCCTTCTTGAGCTGTTCGAGCGTCGGGATCACCGACGTCATCAGCTGCATGATGATCGAGGCGGAGATGTAGGGCATGACGCCGAGGGCGAAGATCGCCATGCGTCCGACCGCGCCACCGGAGAACATGTTGAACATGCCGATGATGCCGCTCGAGGCGTTGTTGAACGCCTGGGCGAGCGCTTCCGGATTGATGCCGGGAACCGGAACGTAGGTGCCGAGCCGATAGACCAGAAGGGCGCCGAGCGTGAACCAGATCCGCTTCTTCAGCGCGTCGGCCTTGGCGAAGGCGCCGAAGTTGAGATTGGCCGCGAGTTGTTCTGCCGCCGATGCCATGGGTACCGCTCCGTTCCGGCCTACTCGGCCGTGCTTGCCGCCGCCCCCGCGACCTTGACCGAGCCCCCGGCCTTCTCCACCGCCGCGATCGCCGACTTCGACGCACCGGCGACCTCGAATGTCGACCTTCGCCTTGATCTCGCCGTTGGCGAGCAGGCGAACGCCGTCGCGCACGCGGCGGATGACGCCAGCGGCCTGCAGCGCTGCCGCGGTCACCGGCGCCTTGGCGTCGAGCTTGCCGGCATCGATCGCCTGCTGCACGCGGTCGAGGCCGACGGCGTTGAAGTCCTTGGCGAAGATGTTCTTGAAGCCACGCTTCGGCAAGCGCCGATGCAGCGGCATCTGGCCGCCCTCGAAGCCCTTGATGGCGACGCCGGTGCGGGCCTTCTGGCCCTTGACGCCGCGCCCGGCGGTCTTGCCCTTGCCCGAACCGATGCCGCGCCCGACGCGCATGCGGTTCTTGGTGGCCCCGGCCTTGTCGGCTAATTCGTTGAGTTTCATGGCATTTCCGTCCTTCAGGCCTCGTCGACGACGCGCACGAGGTGCTGCACCTTGGCGATCATGCCGCGCACCGCCGGATTATCCGGCAGCGTCCTGCGGCGGCGGATGCGGTTCAGTCCGAGGCCGATCGAGGGTCGCGCGCTGCGCGGCCGGACGCCGGCTCGGGCTCGCCGATCTGCTCGACAACCAGCGTCTTGCCGTCGCTTTTCTTTGCCATCTTCCCAAATCCTCTTGCGCGGCGGCCGCTCAGGCCTCGACCGGCTCGGCGTCGACGTCGCGACGGCGGGCCTGCAGGGTCGATACCTTGATGCCGCGGCGCGCGGCGACGCTGCGCGGGCTGTCCTCGTGGGCGAGCGCATCGAAGGTGGCGCGCACCATGTTGTACGGGTTCGACGAGCCGAACGACTTGGCGACCACGTCCTGCACGCCGAGCGTCTCGAACACGGCGCGCATCGGACCGCCGGCGATGATGCCGGTGCCCGGCGGCGCCGCGCGGCAAACCACCTTGCCGGCGCCGTGACGGCCGGCGACGTCGTGGTGCAGCGTACGGCCCTCGCGCAGCGGCACGCGGATCAGGCTGCGCTTGGCCGCCTCGGTCGCCTTGCGGATCGCCTCGGGCACCTCGCGCGCCTTGCCGTGGCCGAAGCCGACCCGGCCCTTCTGGTCGCCGACGACGACGAGCGCGGCGAAGCCGAAGCGCCGGCCGCCCTTCACCACCTTCGCGACGCGATTGATGTGGACCAGCTTGTCGACGAACTCGCTGTCCTCCCGCTCGCGGTCGCGGTCTCTGGGTTCTCTCGCCATCTATCTGTTCCGTCGATCCGATATCGTTGTTGCGTGGAGACGCCGCAAGAGGCGTCAGAATGCCGAGCCCGCCCTCGCGCGCTCCGTCGGCCAGCGCCTTCACGCGGCCGTGATAGAGATAACCGCCGCGGTCGAAGACCACCGTCCTTAACGCCTGCCTTGACCGCGCGCTCGGCCAGCAACTTGCCGACCTCGGCCGCGGCGGCGGTATCCGCACCGGTCTTCAACTTTTCGCGAAGATCCTTCTCGATCGACGAGGCGGCCGCCAGCGTGCGGCCGGCGGCATCGTCGATGACCTGCGCATAGATGTGCTTCGACGAGCGGAACACGCTGAGCCGCGCGCGGCCGGCAGCGGCCTTGCGGACCGCATTGCGGACGCGCTGCGATGCGGCGATCCTTGGTTTTGGTCAACATGGTCTGTTTCCCGCTACTTCTTCTTGCCTTCCTTGCGGAAGATGTGCTCGTCGGCATATTTCACGCCCTTGCCCTTGTAGGGCTCGGGCTTGCGGAATTCGCGGATCTCGGCGGCGACCTGGCCGACCTGCTGCTTGTCTGGCGCCGGTGACCACGATCTCCGTCGGCCGCGGGCACTCGATCTTGATGCCCGCCGGGATCGGATACTTGACCTCGTGGCTGTAGCCGAGGCTGAGCTGCAGATCCTTGCCCTGCACGGCGGCGCGATAGCCGACGCCGTTGATCTCGAGGCGGCGCTCGAAGCCTTCGGTCACGCCGGCGATCAGGTTGGACACCATCGTGCGCGACATGCCCCATGCGGAGCGCGCGCGTCTTGGTCTCCTCGCGCGGCGTCACCGTGATGGCGCCGTCTTCCATCTTCACCTCGACGTCGTCGCCGGCGAGGAAGGCGAGCGTGCCCTTCGGCCCCTTGACGGAGACCTGCTGGCCGTCGACCGTCGCGGTCACGCCCTGGGGCAGCTTCACTGGCTTCTTGCCGATCCTGGACATCGCATCAAACCCGTTTGCTTCGCTTCGCCCGGTCAGAACACCCGGCAGAGGACTTCGCCGCCGACGTTCTGGTCGCGCGCCTCGGCGTCCGACATCACGCCCTTCGGCGTCGAAAGGATCGACACGCCGAGGCCGTTGGCGACGCGCGGAATGGTCTTGACCGAAGCATAGACCCGCCGGCCCGGCTTCGACACCCGCACGATCTCGCGGATAACCGGCTCGCCGTCGTAGTATTTCAGCTCGATTTCCAGTTCCTGCCGGCCGTTGTCGAAATCGACCGTCGAATAGCCGCGGATATAGCCCTCCGACTGGAGGACGTCGAGCACGTGCTGGCGCAGCCGTGAGCCCGGCGTCGACACCTTGGAGCTCTTGCGCATCTGCGCGTTGCGGATGCGTGTCAGCATATCGCCGAGTGGATCGCTCATCGTCATCGGACGCCCTCCCTCACCAGCTCGACTTGACCATGCCAGGGATCAATCCCATGGAGGCCAGGTCGCGCAGCGCGATGCGCGACATCTTGAGCTTGCGGTAGTAGGCGCGCGGCCGGCCGCTGATCTCGCAACGGTTGCGGATGCGTACGGCCGAGGAATTGCGCGGCAGTTCCGCCAGCTTCAGGCGGGCCTGGAAGCGCTCCTCCAGCGTCAAGCTCTCGTCGTTGGCGACGCGCTTCAGTTCCGCCCGCCGGACGGCGAAGCGGGCGACCAACGCGCGCCGGTGCTTGTTCTTCTCGATCGAACTGGTCTTTGCCATCGGGTTGTCCTACTGGCGGAACGGAAAATTGAATGCCTTGAGCAAGGCGCGCGCCTCGTCGTCGGTCTTCGCGGTCGTGCACACGATCACGTCCATGCCCCAGACCTCCTCGACCTCGTCGTAGTTGATCTCGGGGAACACGATGTGCTCCTTGATGCCCATGGCGAAGTTGCCGCGGCCGTCGAAGCTCTTGCCGTTCAGGCCGCGGAAATCCCGCACCCGCGGCAGCGCCACGTTGATCAGCCGGTCGAGGAAATCGTACATGCGGTCGCGGCGCAGCGTCACCTTGCCGCCGATCGGCATGCCCTCGCGCACCTTGAAGGTGGCGATCGAGGTGCGGGCCCGCGTCACCGCCGGCTTCTGGCCGGCGATCCTGGCGAGGTCGCCGAGCGCCGCCGTCACCTTCTTGGAATCGTTGACCGCCTCGCCAACGCCCATGTTGATGACGATCTTGTCGACCCGCGGCACTTCCATCGGATTCTTGTAGCCGAACTGTTCGATCATCTGCGCCCGGATGGTGTCCCGGTACAGACTTCTCATCCGCGGCTGGTATTGCGTCTCAGCCATCGATCTGGTCTCCCGTCCGCTTGGCGAAGCGGACCTTGCGGCCCTCGGTCATCCGGAAGCCGACCCGTGTGGGCTTGCCGCTCGCCGGATCGACCAGGGATACGTTGGAAATGTGGATCGGCATCTCCTTGGTGATGATGCCGCCCTGGGTGTTCGGCGTCTGCTTCTGGTGGCGACGCACGAGGTTGACGCCGCGCACCACCGCCCGGCTTTCGCGGGGCAGCATGCGCAGCACTTCGCCGGTCTTGCCGCGGTCGCGGCCGGCGATGACGACGACGTTGTCGCCTTTGCGGATGCGCTGCATCTAGAGCACCTCCGGCGCGAGCGAGATGATCTTCATGTGGTTCTTGGCCCTCAGTTCGCGCGGCACCGGCCCGAAGATGCGGGTGCCGACCGGCTCCGCCTGGTTGTTGATCAGCACGGCGGCGTTACGGTCGAAACGGATGACCGAGCCGTCGGCGCGGCGGATGTCCTTGGCGGTGCGCACGACCACCGCCTTCATCACGTCGCCCTTCTTCACGCGGCCGCGCGGGATCGCCTCCTTGACCGAGACGACGATGATGTCGCCGACCGAGGCGTATTTGCGCTTCGATCCGCCGAGCACCTTGATGCACATGACGCGGCGGGCGCCGGAATTGTCCGCCACGTCGAGATTGGTCTGCATCTGGATCATGACTGCGTACTCTTTTCCCCTGGAGGCGGTGGCCCCGCCCTCACTTGCCTTGCGCGGTGGCTTCGATGACCACCCAGCGTTTGTTCTTCGAGATCGGCACGCTCTCCTGGATGAGAACGATCTCGCCGACCTTGTGCTTATTGTCCGCGTCGTGCGCGTGATACTTCTTCGACCGGCGGATGGTCTTCTTCATCACCGGATGGGTGAACCGGCGCTCGACGCGCACGACGACCGTCTTGTCGTTCTTGTCGCTGACCACCGTGCCCTGCAGGACGCGCTTCGGCATCTGTCTTAACCCTTTGCTTTCGCGCGCTTTTCAGCGGTGACCGTGGTCAGGCGCGCAATATCGCGGCGCACCTGGCGCACGCGCGCCGTGTTCTCAAGCTGACCCGTCGCCCGCTGGAAGCGCAGGTTGAACTGCTCCTTCTTCAGGCGCTCGATCTCGTCGCTCACCTGGTCGTCGGTCATCAGCCGAATGTCCGCCGCCTTCATCGTCGTCGTTCCTCTATCCCGGCCCTAGTCGGCGATGCGCTGCACGAAGCGCGTCCGGACCGGCAGCTTGGCAGCGCCGAGACGCAGCGCCTCGCGCGCCAGATCCGCCGGCACGCCGTCGATCTCGAACATGATGCGGCCGGGCTTGACGCGGCACACCCACAGTTCCGGCGTGCCCTTGCCCTTGCCCATGCGCACTTCGGTCGGCTTCTTCGACACCGGCACGTCCGGGAAGACGCGGATCCACACGCGCCCGGCGCGCTTCATCTCGCGCGTGATGGCGCGGCGCGCCGCCTCGATCTGGCGCGCGGTCACCCGCTCCGGCTCCAGCGCCTTCAGCCCGAAGGAGCCGAAGGTCAGCTCGGCGCCCGAGGTCGCGGTGCCGTGGATGCGGCCCTTGAACTGCTTGCGGTAGGTCGTGCGCTTCGGTTGCAGCATGGTTCTTCTCGTTCATTCGCGGGTCAGGCCGCGTCGGGGCGACGGCGCTGGCCGCCACCGCCCTGCTCGGCGCTTTCGATCAGCCGGCGCTCGGACGCCATCGGGTCGTGCTCGAGGATCTCGCCCTTGAACACCCAGACCTTGACGCCGCAGGTGCCGTAGGCGGTCTTGGCGGTCGCCTGGCCGTAGTCGATGTCGGCGCGCAGCGTGTGC
The DNA here is from genome assembly GCA_963822975.1 of uncultured Alphaproteobacteria bacterium. Classification (GTDB taxonomy): domain Bacteria; phylum Pseudomonadota; class Alphaproteobacteria; order Rhizobiales; family Kaistiaceae; genus CAVSRC01. The sequence goes on along the minus strand of CAWGJV010000012.1, from coordinate 6,246 downwards.
AGCGGCACGCGCCCCTCGCGATACCACTCCGAGCGCGCGATCTCGGCGCCGCCGAGACGGCCGCCGCAGGAGATGCGGATGCCCTCGGCGCCAAGGCGCATGGCCGACTGCACGGCGCGCTTCATGGCGCGACGGAAGGCGACGCGGCGCTCGAGCTGCTGGGCGATCGAGGCCGCCACCAGGGTTGCGTCGATCTCGGGCTTGCGCACCTCGACGATATTGATGTGCACCTCGGAGTTGGTGAGCCTCGCCACCTTGCGGCGCAGCTTCTCGATGTCGGCGCCCTTCTTGCCGATGACGATGCCCGGCCGCGCCGAATGCATCGTCACCCGGCACTTCTTGTGCGGGCGCTCGATGACGATCTTCGAGACCGCCGCCTGCTTGAGGTCGTCCATCAGCGACTTGCGGATCTGCATGTCCTCATGCAGCAGGCTGCCGTATTCGCCCTTGTTGGCGAACCAGCGCGAGTCCCAGGTGCGGTTGATGCCGAGCCTGAGCCCGATCGGATTGACTTTCTGGCCCATCAGGCGGGCTCCTCGACTTCACGAACGACGATGGTCAGGTGCGAAAAGCTCTTGTGGATCGAGCCGACGCGGCCGCGCGCCCGCGGCGTCCAGCGCTTCAGCACCAGCGACTTGCCGACATGAGCCTCGGCGACGACCAGCGAGTCGACGTCGAGCTGGTGGTTGTTCTCGGCATTGGCGACCGCCGACTGCAGCGTCTTCTTGACGTCGCGGGCGATGCGCTTGCGGCTGAAGGTAAGGTCGGCGAGCGCCGTCGGCGACCTTCTTGCCGCGGATCATCTGCGCGACGAGATTGAGCTTCTGCGGCGAGATGCGAATGGTGCTGGTACGCGCCTTCGCCTCGTTTGCCGGCAGAACCCGCTCGCGTTTCGGCTTGCCCATGATCAGGCCCTCTTCGCCTTCTTGTCGCCCGCGGTATGGCCGTGGAAGGTACGCGTCGGCGAGAACTCGCCGAACTTGTGGCCGACCATGTCCTCGGAGACGAGCACCGGAATGTGCTTGTTGCCGTTGTAGACGCCGAAGGTCAGCCCGACGAATTGCGGCAGGATCGTCGAGCGCCGGCTCCAGATCTTGATGACTTCGGAGCGGCCACCGGCGCGCGCCTTGTCGGCCTTGCGCAGCAGGTAGCCGTCGACAAAGGGACCTTTCCAGACCGAACGAGCCACTGTCAGCTTCTCCGACTATTTGCCTTTGCGCGCATGACGGCTGCGCGCGATGAATTTGTTGGTGCGCTTGTTGGCGCGCGTCTTCTTGCCCTTGGTCGGCTTGCCCCACGGGGTCACCGGGTGGCGGCCGCCCGAGGAACGGCCTTCGCCGCCGCCCAGCGGATGATCGACCGGGTTCATGGCGACGCCGCGCACGCCCGGCTTGCGGCCGAGCCAGCGGTTACGGCCGGCCTTGCCGATATTGATGTTGCCGTGGTCGGGGTTGGAAACCGCGCCGACCGTGGCGAAGCAGTTCTGGTGGACCAGGCGCTGCTCGCCGGAATTCAGCCGCAGGATGGCGTAGCCCTGCTCGCGGCCGACATACTGGGCGTAGGTGCCGGCCGAACGGGCGATCTGGCCGCCGGCGCCGGGCTTCATCTCGACATTGTGCACGATGGTGCCGACCGGCATGGCGACCAGCGGCATGGCGTTGCCGGGCTTCACGTCGGCCTGCATCGACGCGATCACCGCGTCGCCGACCGCCAGGCGCTGCGGCGCCAGGATGTAGGAAAGCTCGCCATCGGAATACTTGATCAGCGCGATGAACGCGGTCCGGTTCGGATCGTATTCCAGCCGCTCGACCACCGCCTCGAGATCGAGCTTGCGGCGCTTGAAGTCGATGCGCCGGTAGGCGCGCTTGTGCCCGCCGCCGCGCCAGCGCACGGTGATGCGGCCGTAGCTGTTGCGCCCGCCGGTCGAATGCTTGCCCTCGACCAGTCCCTTGACCGGCTTGCCCTTGTGGAGCTCCGAGCGGTCGACGATTGACCAGCTCGCGCTGGCTGGGCGTGGTCGGGTTGTATTTCTTGAGTGCCATGGCTTCGACCAATCCCTCTTACAAGCCGGTCGTCACGTCGATCATCTGGCCTTCGGCCAGGGTCACGATGGCGCGCTTGGTGTCCGACTGGCGTGCCGAGGAAGCCCCGGAACCGCTTGGTCTTGCCCTTGCGGATGAGCGTGTTGACGCCGGTCACCTTGACCTTGAAGAGCGCCTCGACCGCCGCCTTGATCTCCGGCTTGGTGGCCGCGCGGTTGACCAGGAAGATCACCTTGTTGTGCTCCGACGCCGCGGTCGACTTCTCGGTGATCACCGGCCGGCGGATGACGTCGTAGTGCGTGAGTGCGCTCATTTGAACCGCTCCGTCAGCGCGTCGACGGCCGCCTTGGTGAGCACCAGCGTGTCGCGGCGAAGGATGTCGTAGACGTTGATGCCCTGCACCGGCAGCACGTCGATCGACGTGATGTTGCGTGCCGCAAGCGCGAAATTGGCCTCAAGTTCGGCGCCGCCGATGATCAGCGCATTGGCAAGGCCAAGCTCCTTGAACTGCGCGGCCAGCGCCTTGGTCTTCGGCTCCTTGGCCGTGGCGTCGGCGATCACGATCAGCTTCTCGCCGCGTGCCTTGTCGGACAGCGCATGCTTGAGAGCCAGCGCCCGCACCTTCTTCGGCAGATCGTGGGCATGGCTGCGCACGACCGGCCCGAACGCCTTGCCGCCGCCGCGAAACTGCGGCGCGGTCTTGGCGCCGTGGCGGGCGCGGCCGGTGCCCTTCTGCTTGAACATCTTGTGGGTGGTCGCGCTGATTTCGCCACGCATCTTGGTCTTGTGCGTGCCCGCCTGCCGCTTGGAAAGCTGGTAGCGCACCATGCGCTGCAGGATGTCGGGACGCGGCTCGAGACCGAAGATCGCGTCATCGAGCACGATGTTGCCGGCCGACTTGCCGTCGAGGGTGGTGACCTTCTGATCCATCACTCGGCCCCCTCTGCCGGCGTTTCAACGGCCGGCGCCGCTTCAGCGGCGGCCGGGGCAGCAGCGCCCTCGGGCTTGCGAAACGCTCCCGGCGTCGGCACGCCATCGGGCAGCGCCCGCTTGACCGCATCGCGCACCAGGATCCAGCCGCCGCGGGCGCCGGGCACGGCGCCCTCCACCATGATCAGGCCGCGGTCCGCATCGGTCTTGACGATCTTCAGGTTCTGCGTGGTCACCCGGGTATCGCCCATGTGACCGGCCATCTTCTTGCCCTTGAACACCTTGCCGGGGTCCTGGCGCTGTCCGGTCGAACCGTGACTGCGGTGGCTGACGGAGTTGCCGTGGGTGGCGCGGCCGCCACCGAAATGGTGCCGCTTGATGACGCCCTGGAAACCCTTGCCCTGCGAAGTCCCGGTGACGTCGACGAACTGGCCGACGACGAAATGGTCCGCGGTCAGCTCGGCGCCGATCTCGATCAGGTTGTCCGGGCTGACGCGGAACTCGACCACCTTGCGCTTCGGCTCGACGGAGGCCGTCGCGAAATGCCCGCGCAACGCCCGCGGCGTGCCGCGCACCTTGCGCATGCCGGCGCCGAGCTGCAGCGCCGCGTAACCGTTCTTCTCGACGGTGCGCTGCGCCACCACCTGGCAATTATCCACCTTGAGCACGGTGACCGGCACCTGTTCGCCCGCATCGGTGAAGACGCGGGTCATGCCGACCTTTTGTGCGATCATACCTGAACGCATGACTGTTTCAGCCTTCCTCGCGCGGCCTAGAGCTTGATCTCGACGTCAACGCCGGCGGCGAGGTCGAGCTTCATCAGCGCGTCCACGGTCTGCGGCGTCGGGTCGACGATATCGAGCAGGCGCTTGTGAGTGCGCATCTCGAACTGCTCGCGGCTCTTCTTGTCGACGTGGGGACCACGGTTGACGGTGAACTTCTCGATCCGGGTCGGCAGCGGCACCGGCCCGCGCACGCGCGCGCCGGTTCGCTTGGCGGTATTGACGATCTCGCGGGTCGACGCATCGAGAATGCGATGGTCGAACGCCTTGAGCCGGATTCGGATATTCTGGCCGTTCATCTGTCGGTACCCTGTTATCGTTCTGCGGGTCCCGCCGAAGCGGGAGCCCGCGTCGTCTTTTCCGGCCTATTTCACGATCGACGAGACGACGCCCGAACCGACGGTGCGGCCGCCTTCGCGAATGGCGAAGCGCAGTTTCTCTTCCATCGCGATCGGCACGATCAGCGTCACTTCCATGGAGACGTTGTCGCCGGGCATCACCATCTCGGTGCCCTCGGGCAGCGTCACCACGCCGGTCACGTCGGTGGTGCGGAAGTAGAACTGCGGACGGTAGTTGGTGAAGAACGGCGTGTGGCGGCCGCCCTCGTCCTTGGTCAGGATGTACGCCTCGGCCTTGAACACCGTGTGCGGCGTCACCGAGCCGGGCTTGCACAGCACCTGGCCGCGCTCGACGCCCTCGCGGTCGACGCCACGCAGCAGCGCGCCGATGTTGTCGCCGGCCTCGCCCTGGTCGAGCAGCTTGCGGAACATCTCGACGCCGGTGACCACCGTCTTGGTGGTGTCGCGGATGCCGACGATCTCGACTTCCTCGCCAACCTTGATGACGCCGCGCTCGACGCGGCCGGTCACCACCGTGCCGCGACCGGAGATCGAGAACACGTCCTCGATCGGCATCAGGAACGGCTGATCGATCGGCCGGGTCGGCTGCGGGATGTAGGAGTCGACCGCGTCCATCAGCTTGAGAACGGCGTCGTGGCCGAGCTCCTTGCTCGAGTTCCTCGAGCGCGGCGAGCGCCGAGCCACGAATGATCGGGGTGTCGTCGCCCGGGAATTCGTACTTCGAGAGCAGCTCGCGGACCTCAAGCTCGACGAGATCGAGCAGCTCGGGATCGTCGACCATGTCGCACTTGTTGAGGAACACCACCAGCGCCGGCACGCCGACCTGGCGGGCGAGCAGGATGTGCTCGCGGGTCTGCGGCATCGGGCCGTCGGCGGCGGAAACCACCAGGATGGCGCCGTCCATCTGCGCCGCGCCGGTGATCATGTTCTTCACATAGTCGGCGTGGCCGGGGCAGTCGACGTGGGCGTAGTGGCGCTTGGCGGTCTCGTACTCGACATGCGCCGTGTTGATCGTGATGCCGCGCGCCTTCTCTTCCGGCGCGGCGTCGATCGAGGCGTAGTCCTTGTAGGTCGCTCCGCCGGTCTCGGCCAGGATCTTGGTGATCGCCGCCGTCAGCGACGTCTTGCCATGGTCCACGTGACCGATCGTGCCGATGTTGCAGTGCGGCTTGGTCCGCGCGAATTTCTCTTTGGCCATCGGGGCTCTCCGTCTTTCCTTTAGATCTGTGTTCCGGGCCGGACGTCAGGCGAACTTCGCCTGAACCTCCTGTGCCACCGCCTGCGGTACTTGCTCGTAGTGATCGAACTGCATGGTGTAGTTCGCACGGCCCTGCGACATGGAGCGCAGCGTGTTGACGTAGCCGAACATGTTGGCCAGCGGCACCATGGCGTTGATCACCTGCGCGTTGCCGCGCGTGTCCGTGCCGGCGATCGAGCCGCGCCGCGAATTGAGGTCGCCGATCACCGAACCGAGGTAATCTTCCGGCGTCACCACCTCGACCTTCATGATCGGCTCGAGCAGCACCGGGCCGGCGATCTTGAGCGCCTCGCGCAAACCGGCGCGCGTCGCGATTTCGAAGGCCAGCGCCGAGGAGTTGACGTCGTGATACTTGCCGTCGACCAGCGACACCGAGACGTCGACCACCGGGAAGCCGATGAGCACGCCCGAGGTCAGCACCGACTCGTAGCCCTTCTCGACGCCGGGGATGTATTCCTTCGGCACCGCGCCGCCGACGATCTTGGCCTCGAAATGATTGCCCTGCCCCGCGCCCGACGGCTTCAGCTCGAACTCGACCTGGGCAAACTGCCCGGAACCGCCGGACTGCTTCTTGTGGGTGTAGGCGTGGGTGATCTCGCGCGTGATCGTCTCGCGATAGGCGACCTGCGGCTGGCCGACATTGACGTCGACCTTGTAGGTCCGCCGGAGGATGTCGACCTTGATGTCGAGATGCAGCTCGCCCATGCCCTTGAGGATGGTCTGGCCGCTCTCCTGATCGGTCGAAACGCGGAACGACGGGTCCTCGGCGGCAAGGCGCTGCAGCGCGACGCCCAGCTTCTCCTGGTCGCCCTTGGTCTTCGGCTCCACCGCGATCTCGATGACCGGATCGGGGAATTCCATCTTCTCCAGGATGA
>CAWGJV010000011.1:0-112555 GCA_963822975.1 uncultured Alphaproteobacteria bacterium | reverse complement strand
TTCTCTATGTGGCCTCGACTCGTGGTCTTGCTGGGATCGGGACCACGCCGCCAGCGTGGCGTCAAGGCCCGGCAGGTGCTAACAAGCCGCCCGAAAGAGGCGAGAGCCACGGGAACCGGGCCAGATGAGCGTTTTCCCCCGCGGGTGCAGGCCGTAATGCTGGACAAGGCCCCGGGCACAGACGATGAGCGACGTCGCGCCGCCGAGGCGGCCGTCGGCGAGGTGCGCGCCGGCATGCGGCTCGGCCTTGGCAGCGGCCGCACGGCCGAACATTTCGTCCGGCTGCTGGCGGCGCGCATTCGCGAGGAGCGGCTTGACGTCGTCGGCGTTCCGACATCGGAGCGGACGGCGCGGCTTGCCGCCGACGAGGGCATTCCCCTGACGACGCTCGACGCCGATCCGGCGCTCGACCTCACCGTCGACGGCGCCGACGAGATCGATCCGCGCCTCCGGCTGATCAAGGGCGGCGGCGGCGCGCTGCTCCGCGAGAAGATCGTCGCCACCGCCTCGCGGCGCATGATCGTCATCGCCGATGCCGGCAAGCTGGTCGATACGCTCGGCGCCTTTCCGCTGCCGATCGAGGTCGTCCCGTTCGGCGCGACCCCCGTCCGCCTCGCCATCGAGCGCACCGCTGGCCGCCTCGGCCTGGGCGGCACGATCGTCCAGCGCATGGCCGGAGCCGCACCCTTCGTCACCGACGCGGGCAATCATATTCTCGACGTTTCATTCGGTCGTATTGACGATCCGGAGCGCCTCGCCCAAGAGATCGGGGCGATTCCCGGTGTGGTCGAGCACGGTCTTTTCATCGGTTTGGCCACGCTGGCCATCGTCGCCGGAAACGGGGGCGTAAGCCGGCTCAATGCACCAAATCCCAGGACCCAGATGGAGTAGGTCATGTCCCTGATCGGAAAGTTCACCCGCCGGGCCGCGCTGGCGGCGGCAATCGCCGTGCTTCCTGCCTCGCCGCTGCTTGCGCAGGAGATCAGCCAGTCGCAACTCGCCGCCGCCCTCGACGTCGTCCACGCCACGATCGCCACGCAGAGCTTCGACGCGCAGCTGCCGAAGGTCGCCGGCGAGGTCGCCGCACCGGCTGGTCAAACAGCGCCCCGATCTCAGCAAGGAGATATCCGATACCGTGCAGGCGACGGCCCTCAAGCTGGTGCCGCGCCGCAAGGATCTCGATCTCGATATCGCGCGGCTCTACGCCAAGACGTTCAGCGAGGACGAACTGGTCGCCATTACGGCCTTTCTGAAGAGCCCCGCCGGACAGAAGTACCAGGAGAACGGTCCGAAGGTCTTCGCCGACACCTTCAACGCCGTGCAGGCCTGGTCCGACCGCGTCGGCAGCGAACTCCTCGACAAGTCGAGAGAGGACCTTGAAGCAGCAGGGCCACGAACTCTGAGCGCTGCGCGATGACCGATCGCTACGACTACGATCTCTTCGTCATCGGCGCCGGCTCGGCCGGCGTCCGCGCGGCGCGCATGGCCGCCGAACTCGGCAAGCGCGTGGCGGTCGCCGAGGAGGATCGGGTCGGCGGCACCTGCGTGCTGCGCGGCTGCGTGCCGAAGAAGCTGTTCGTCCACGGCTTCGCACTTTCGCCGAAGCCTTCGAGGATGCGGTCGGCTTCGGCTGGCGCGTCGAGGGGCTGCATTTCGACTGGCCGACGCTGGTCAACAACGTCGCCGGCGATGTCGACGTGGCTGAGCAGCATCTACATCCGCAACCTCGAGAAGGCCGGCGCCGAGATCATCCACAGCCGCGCCGTCCTCGAGGACGCGCACACCGTGCGCCTGGTCGCCGAGGACCGGTCGGTCACCGCCGAGTACATCCTGATCGCCACCGGCGGCGCGCCGCAGCCGCGATCTCGCCGATCCCCGGCATCGAGCACGCCATCACCTCCGACGAGTTCTTCCATCTCGACAGGCTGCCCAAGCGGGTGCTGATCGTCGGCGGCAGCTACATCGCGGTGGAGATTGCCTCGGTCTTCGCCGGGCTCGGCACCGAGACCACGCTCATCCATCGCGGCGCCCAGGTGCTGCGCGGCTTCGATGACGAGGTTCGCAACGAACTGTGCTCAGGCCTGGAGCGCCGCGGCGTCACCGTCATGACCGAGGAGCAGCTTGCCGGCATCGACAAGGACCGATGAGGGGCTGGTCGCCGTCACCCAGTCCGGCAGCCGCATCGATCGTCGATCAGGTGCTGCTCGCCATCGGCCGCCACCCCAACACCGCCGGCATCGGCCTGGAGCAGGCCGGCGTCAAGCTCGATGCCGGCGGCGCCATCGAGGTCGACGCCTACTCGCGCACCAGCGCCGACAACATCTACGCCGTCGGCGACGTCACCAACCGGCTCCAGTTCACGCCGGTCGCCATCCGCGAAGGCGCCGCCTTCGTCCAGACGGTGTTCGACGATCAGGCCGACGGCGCATCGACTACGACAACGTGCCGGTAGCGGTGTTCGCCAATCCCGAGGTCGGCTCGGTCGGGCTGTCGGAGGAGCAGGCCCGCGCCCGCTATCCCTCCCTCGATATCTACCGGACGCACTTCAAGCCGCTGCCCAACCGCGTCGCCGGGCGCGACGAACGCATGCTCATCAAGCTGGTCGTCGACGCCGACACCGACCGCGTGCTCGGCTGCCACTTCGTCGGCCCGAACGCCAGCGAACTGGTCCAGCTCGTCGCCATCGCGGTCAAGATGGGCGCCACCAAGGCGGACTTCGACGCCACCACCGCGCTCCATCCGACGCTGGCCGAGGAGATCGTCACGCTCGGTCGGCCGGCCGAGCGAATTCGGCGCGCAAGCCGCCGAATAGCAGGCCTCCGCCGGCCCGTCATGCCGCGACCTTTGGGTGGCACGGCCCCGCCGGCGCGTGTATAACCGCGCCGCGAAGCGCCGGATGCTGCGCTTTTTCGCGGGAGTGGTGTGCGATGAAAGACAACTGGTCGCCGATCGAGCTGGCGCGCGAAGCCGATCGAACAGGCCCCGGTCTATCCCGACCCGGCGGCCTTGGCCGCGGTCGAGGCGCGCCTCGCCACCTATCCGCCGCTGGTCTTCGCCGGCGAGGCGCGCAAGCTCAAGCGGGCGCTTGCCGGCGTCGCCGCGGGCAAGAGCTTCCTGCTCCAGGGCGGCGACTGCGCCGAGAGCTTCGCCGAGCATCGCGCCGACAATATCCGCGATTTCTTCCGCGTCTTCCTGCAGATGGCCGTGGTGCTGACCTTCGCCGGGGCGCTGCCGGTGGTGAAGGTCGGCCGCATCGCCGGCCAGTTCGCCAAGCCGCGCTCGGCGCCGACCGAGAAGCAGGGCGACGTCGAGCTGCCGAGCTACCGCGGCGACATCATCAACGGCATCGAGTTCGACGCCGCCTCGCGCATGCCGGATCCGAACCGCATCGAGATGGCCTACCGCCAGTCGGCCGCGACGCTGAATCTGCTGCGCGCCTTCGCCACCGGCGGCTACGCCAACCTCCAGCACGTCCACCAGTGGATGCTGGGCTTCGTCAAGGACAGCCCGCAGTCGCACCGCTACCAGGAACTCGCCAACCGCATCACCGAGGCGCTCGACTTCATGCGCGCCTGCGGCATCGACCCGGAGCTGCATCCCGAGATGCGCTCCACCGATTTCTACACCAGCCACGAGGCGCTGCTGCTCGGCTTCGAGCAGGCCATGACCCGCGTCGATTCCACCACCGGCGACTGGTACGCCACCTCCGGCCACATGATCTGGATCGGCGACCGCACCCGCCAGCCCGACCACGCCCATGTCGAGTTCTGCCGCGGCGTGAAGAATCCGATCGGCCTGAAATGCGGTCCGTCGATGACCGGCGACGAGCTGATCCGACCTCATCGACATCCTCAACCCGGACAACGAGCCGGGCCGGCTGACGCTGATCTGCCGCTTCGGCGCCGACAAGGTCTTCGACAAGCTGCCGCCGCTGATCCGCGCCGTCGAGCGCGAGGGCCGCAGCGTCGTCTGGTCGTGCGATCCCATGCACGGCAACACGGTCAAGGCGGCGACCGGCTACAAGACACGGCCCTTCGACCTCATCCTGTCGGAGGTCGAGGACTTCTTCGCCGTCCACCGCGCCGAGGGCACCCATCCCGGCGGCATCCACGTCGAGATGACCGGCAACAACGTCACCGAGTGCACCGGCGGCGCCCGGGCGATCTCCGAAGACGAACTGCACGACCGCTACCACACCCATTGCGACCCGCGGCTCAATGCCGACCAGTCGCTCGAACTGGCGTTCCTGGTCGCCGAATTGCTGAAGCGCGACCGCCTCGAACACGCCGCCCAGTCGGCTGCAGTCGCCTCGGCCTGACGGACAGTATTTCAAGGCTTGAGGCCAGTCCGCACGGCGGGAGCGCCGCGCAATCGGCGTGGCGACAATTCGCCGCGCAAAGCCGCGCCATTCTTACAAACTGTAATCCGCCGCCCGGCGCTTTGCCAGATTTTCGCCACATTTCGCGCCAACTTAGGCCGCGAACTTTACTGGGCGGGAACTGGTGCGCTTAAGCAGCGCCCAGAATAGTCTTCCTGTTTATTCAGAAGAAGAGGATGGAAACATGCGCCTCGTGAACGCTATTCTTGCGTCGGGCCTGATTGTCTCGGTGCTGGATGTTCGCAGCGGCCGCGTATGCTCAGGAAGACGCCGCCGCCCACGCCGCAAGCCGCTCACGGGTCTCTGGCTGACCACCGACTATCCGGCGCTGACCGAACGGCTCGGCAACGATGTCCGCCTCGACCTCACCCTGCCAACAAGAACCTGCCGCCGAGCCGGGTCGCCCTCTCCGTCGACGGGCTGCCCGACGGCTGGACCTACGAGATCGACGGCGGCGGCAAGACCGTCACCGCGGCCATGGTCGACGCCGGACGCCAGCCGCACGCTGACGCTCAAGATCACGCCGCCGAAGGACGCCAAGAGCGGCACCTACGACTTCACGGTCAACGGCAAGACCGACAGCCAGACGCTCGACCTGCCGGTCGACGCTGGTCGCTCGCCGAGCGCCAAGCCGGCGACCGTGACCGCTCGAGCCGAAGCTGCCGGCGCTCCGCGGCATCGCCGAAGTCGAACTTCGACTTCGACGTCGACGTCAACAACGACGGCGCCCGCCGACCAGACCTTCAACCTGCTCGCCAAGGCACCGGCCGGCTTCGACGCCACCTTCAAGGAGCAGTACGGCATCGCAGGAACTGACCAGCATTCCGATCAAGGCCGGCGAGACCAAGATCGCTGAAGGTCAGCGTCAAGCCGCCCCAGAACGTCGAGGCCGGCCAGTACAAGGTCGATGTCGCCGCCGCGGCGCCGGCGGCGCCTCCGGCCAGACCGCGCTGCTGCTCGACGTCACCGGCCAGCCGACCCTGGCCCTGGCCGGACCGGAAGGCCGCCTGTCGGGCGATGCCACCGCCGGCCAGGAGCGCACGTTCAAGTTCACCGTGCGCAACACCGGCACCGCGCCGGCCAACAACGTCAAGTTCTCGCGCCTCGCCGCCGCAGGGCTGGAAGGTCGAGTTCGACCCGAAGAGCATCGACGCCGTCGCGCCGAATGCCGAGGTTCCGGTCAATGTCTCGATGACGCCGTCGGACAAGGCGATCGCCGGCGACTACGTCGTCAGCGTGCGCGCCAACGGCGACGGCGCCTCCGACAGCGCCAGCTTCCGCGTCACCGTGCTCACCTCGACCATGTGGGGCATCGCCGGGCTCGGCATCATCGGCGCGGCGGTTGTCGTGCTCGCCTTCGCCGTCACCCGGTACGGCCGGCGATGAGCGCGCATCGTCATCGAGACGGCGGGCCTCACCAAGCGCTACGGCAGGGCGGTCGCCGTCGACGGTCTCGACCTGGCGGTCGAGAAGGGCGAGGTGTTCGGCGTCCTCGGCCCCAACGGCTCGGGCAAGACGACGACCATTCTCATGCTGCTCGGGCTGACCGAACCGTCAGGCGGCAGCGTGCGGGTGCTCGGCTTCGACCCGTTCCGCCAGCCGCTCGAGGTCAAGCGCCGCGTCGGCTACCTGCCGGACTCGGTCGGCTTCTACGACCACCTGTCGGCGCGCGAGAACCTCGCCTACACGTCGCGGCTCGCCGGTATCGAGTCCGCACGAGGCCGGGCGACGCATGTCGGCGGCGCTCGATCGTGTCGGCCTCGGCGCCGTCGCCGACCGTCGCGTCGGCACCTACTCGCACGGCATGCGCCAGCGCCTCGGCCTCGCCGAAGTGCTGGTCAAGCAGGCCGAGATCGCCATCCTCGACGAGCCCACCAACGGCCTCGATCCGACCGGCCACCCAGGAACTGCTCGAACTGATCGGCCAGTTGCGCTCCGAGGGCATGACCATCCTGCTCTCCTCGCACCTGCTCGGCCTGGTCCAGTCCATCTGCGATCGCGTCGCGCTCTTCCGCAAGGGCCGGATCGGCCTCATCGGCCGCGTCGACGACCTTGCCCGCGATGTGCTCGGCGGCGCCTATGTCGTCGAGGTCGAGGCGGAAGGCGTCGACCTTGGCGCGGCGCTGGCCGACCTGGAGGGCGTCGGCGCGGTTACCGTGGTGGCGGCGACGACCACCCGTGTCGACGCCGATCGCGACGTGCGGCCCGAGATCGCCCGGCGCGTCGTCGCCGCCGGCGGCACGCTCCGCAACATGGCGATCCGCCGCACCAGCCTGGACGAGGTCTATGTCCGCTATTTCGAGCAGGCCAATGGCAGAGCCGGGGAGGAGGTGGCCGATGCGGCGTGAAGGATCGCCCTTTACGGGCCTCGCCGACGGTCGCCCTCAAGGAGGCCGCCGATCACTTGACCAGCGCGCGCATGCACCTGGTCATGCTGCTGGTCATCCTCACCGCCGTCGGCGCGATCTATGGCGCCATCGGCGAGATCAAGACCACGATCGGGCAGGATCCGTTCCTGTTCCTGCGCCTGTTCACCACGGCGCGCAGCCCGCTGCCCTCCTTCGTCTCGTTTCTCGGCTTCCTGCTGCCGCTGGTGGCGATCGCGCTCGCTTTCGACGCCATCAACGGCGAATACAGCCGGCGAACGATGAGCCGCATCCTCGCCCAGCCGATCTATCGCGACGCGCTGCTCACCGGAAAGTTCCTCGGCGGCATGCTGGTGCTCGCCATCTGCCTGCTGACGCTGTGGCTGCTGATGACCGGCCTCGGCATCCTGCTCCTCGGCCTGCCGCCGAGCGGCGAGGAGGTGCTGCGCGGCCTTGCCTTCCTGCTCTGCTCGCTCGCCTATGGCGGCGTTTGGCTGGCGGTGGCGCTGCTCTTCTCCACCCTCTTCCGCTCGCCGGCAACCTCGGCGCTGGCGGCGCTGACGCTGTGGCTCCTGTTCGCGGTGTTCTGGTCGATGCTGACGCCGCTCATTGCCAATGCGGTGGCGCCGATCGATCCGCTCGATCCGATGACCGCCGTCCACAACGCCTACGTGACAACGGGCATCTCGCGCATCTCGCCGAACACGCTCTACGGCGAGATGACGCTGGCCCTGCTCGATCCGTCGACGCGCACGCTCGGTGTCGTGTTCCTGAGCCAGCTGCGGGGCGCCCTGATGGGCGCGCCGCTGCCGTTCGGCCAGAGTGCGCTGCTCATCTGGCCGCAGCTCGCCGGCCTCGTGGCGGCGATGGTCGTGGTCTTCACGATCGCCTACGTCACCTTCCAGCGACAGGAGATCAGGGCCTGATACGAGCTTTGGCGGACTGCGAACCTCCCGCCGTCCGCCGGGGGCGCAACCTCCCGGAAGCGCGCCACACCGACTGTCGCCGGCTCGCCGGCGGCAGTCGGTTCTTTTTGTCGGCGACGGCGCCGGGCCTAGGCCGGCGCGACCTTGTCGAGGAAGGCACGCACCGCCTCGAACATCGCAGCGTTGGGTATGAACACGTCGTGGTGGGTCTCGCCGGTGACGAACCGCTCCATATTCGGCAGCAACCGGGGCATGCCGCGGCGTGGATGGAAAGTCTCATCGGTCCGCCCGCCGGCGCTGATGACCAGGGCCGTCCCCGGGAGGGGCTTGGGAACGTAGGCGCTGAGCGCCAGGCGGAAGATCTTCGAAACCAAATCCCGCCGCTCTTCCCCGGTTTCCGGGGGAGTCTCTTCGGCCGCCATCGCAAGCTCGACGGCCCCCTGGGCAGCACGGCTCTGAATCAGCGCGAGGGCCATGCCCTCGTTGGCGATCCAGGGGACTACGTCCCGTCCGTCGATTTCGCTGAAGTGCAGCGGGTCGGCCAGAATCAGACCGGCGACCGGCTCGCCTGCCTTCAGCAGCCGCTGGCCCATCTCGAGTACTATGAGCGCGGCGCCGCACTGGCCGAAGATGGCGTAGGGACCGTGCGGCTGGACTGCCCGCATCTCGCTCAGATGGTGGGCGGCGATGTCCTGGACGGTGGTCAGTACCGTCTCGCCGGGAAGGAAACCGGGCAGCCGCAAGGCATAGACCGGCCGCGTCCAGCCCGGTTGACTGGCGATTTGGCGCGACGACGTCGAGTGGCCGTCCATTCCGTGAAGACAGAACAGCGGGACGCCGGCGCCTTCCGCACGGACTGTCATCAGGCAGGAGCCAGGAGTCCTGGCAAGTGCGGAATTGACGACCTCGCAGAGCTGGCGTGGGGTCGAGCTCTCAAGCAGCGATGACAACGCGAGGATGACGCCAAACCGCTTCTCGATGGCAATCATCAGGGATTTGGCCAGCAGCGAGTTGCCGCCCAGCGCGAAGAAATCGTCGTCGATGCTGACGGAACCGAGGTCGAAAACGCCGGCAAAGACCTCTGCAACGTCTTCCGGCGCGACGGCCCCCGCTCCCCTGGCAACAGTCCCAGCCGACGTCATTGCACTCAGCCTACCTGCATTGATCCTAAGGTCCGCCGAGATAAAGTCGAGTTTCCCGCTGCCGTCAACCGTCAGCCAAACAGCCATGAAACAGAGGCACCACCGATGACAAGAATTGCATTGACGGCCAGCGACGGCCACGAATTCTCCGCATACGAGGCGAAGCCGTCCGGTACGCCGCGCGGCGGTCTCGTCGTGGTCCAGGAGATATTCGGCGTCAACGCCCACATCCGGAGTGTCGCCGATGGCTATGCCGCCGATGGCTACCACGTCCTGGCGCCAGCCCTCTTCGACCGGGCCGAGCGCGACATCGAGCTCGGCTATGAAAAGGACGACGTCGCCAGCGGGCGTGGCCTTCGCGAAAAGATCAGCCTGGACGAGATGCTGGCCGACATCGCCGCCTGCCGCGCCGCCTTGGCACCGGCCGGCAAGGTCGGTCTGGTCGGCTACTGCCTCGGCGGGTCGCTGGCCTGGCTCACCGCGACGCGGTTGTCGGGCTTTCGCGGCGACCGTCGGCTACTACGGCGGCATGATTTCGAAGCAGCTCGATGAGAAGCCGAAATGCCCGGTCATGCTTCATTTCGGCGAGGAGGACGGAGGCATCCCGATGACCGACGTCGCGACCATCAAGGCCGCCGTCGACCCGAAGCAGGTGCAGGTCTTCAGCTACGCCGGCGCCGGCCACGCCTTCAACCGCTACGGCAACCACGCCCACCACGAACCGTCGGCGACGCTCGCCCGCGAGCGGACGCTGGCTTTCCTGCGTCAGCACGTCGGCTAGGGCCTGATTGCCCGACAGCCACCGGCGGGCTACACCGGCCCTTATGGCAGCAGACCTGACCGATACGCTCAAGATCGCCGTCGCCCAGCTCGATTCGGTCGTCGGCGACATCGACGGCAACCTGAAGAAGGCCCGCGAGGCCCGTGCCCGGGCTGCCGCCGGCGGCGCCGATCTGCTGGTCCTGTCGGAGCTGTTCATCGCCGGCTATCCGCCGGAAGACCTGGTGCTGAAGCCGGCGTTCCAGGACGCCTGCCGCAAGGCAGTCGAATCGCTGGCCGCCGATACCGCCGATGGCGGTCCTGGTGTGGTCATCGGCACGCCATGGCCGCATGAGGACAAGTGCTACAACGCCGTCGCGCTGCTCGACGGTGGCAAGGTCGAGGCGCTGCGCTACAAGGTCGAACTGCCAAATTACGGCGTCTTCGACGAACTGCGCGTCTTCGAGGTCGGCCCGCTGCCGGGGCCTGTCGGTTTTCGCGGCCTCCGGCTCGGCCTGCCGATCTGCGAGGACATCTGGTTCGAACAGGTCTGCGAGTGCCTTGCCGAGACCGGCGCGGAGATGCTGGTCGTGCCCAACGGCTCGCCGTACTGGCAGGGCAAGGCCGACGTGCGCCAGCAGGTGGCGCTCGCCCGGATCGTCGAGACCGGCCTGCCGATGGTTTATGTCAACCAGAACGGCGCACAGGACGAGCTGGTATTCGACGGCGGCTCCTTCGGCCTCAACGGCGACCGGACGCTCGCCTTCCAGATGCCCCAGTTCGAGGAGGCGATCGAAATCGTCACCTGGAAGAAGGCGGACGGAGTCTGGCGTGGCGTCGATGGACCGAAGGCCGCGCTGCCTGACCTGGAGGAGGCCAACTGGCGGGCCTGCGTCATGGGCCTTCGCGACTACGTCAACAAGAACGGTTTCCCCGGTGTCGTCCTCGGACTCTCCGGCGGCATCGACTCGGCCGTTGTCGCGGCGATGGCCGTGGACGCGCTGGGTGCCGAACGCGTCCATTGCGTCATGCTGCCCTATCGCTACACGTCGAACGTGAGCCTGTCGGACGCCGCAACGATCGCCGAGACGCTGGGCGTGCGCTACGACATCGTGCCGATCGAGCAGCCGGTCGAAGGCTTCACCGCGGCGCTGGCGCACATGTTCGCCGACAGAAAGGCGGACATCACCGAGGAGAACGTCCAGTCGCGCGCCCGCGGCACCATCCTGATGGCGATCTCCAACAAGTTCGGCTCGATGGTCGTGACCACCGGCAACAAGTCGGAGATGTCGGTCGGCTACGCCACGCTCTACGGCGACATGAACGGCGGCTTCAACCCGGTCAAGGATCTCTACAAGACCGAGCTCTACAGTCTCGCCCGCTGGCGAAACGCCCACAAGCCCGCCGGTTCCCTCGGGCCGGGCGGTGGCGTCATCCCGGAGAACGTCATCACCCGCGCGCCTTCCGCCGAACTGCGTCCCGACCAGACCGACCAGGATTCCCTGCCGCCCTACGATGTGCTCGACGACATCCTCGAATGTCTGGTCGAGGGCGAGATGCGCATTTCCGAGGTCGTTGCTCGTGGCCACGACGAGGCGACGGTGCGCAAGGTCGAACGGCTGCTCTACATCGCCGAATACAAGCGCCGGCAGGCGGCGCCCGGCGTCAAGGTCACCCGCAGGAACTTCGGCCGCGACCGCCGCTACCCGATCACCAACAAATTCCGCGACCGGGGCTAGGCGTGTGCTCTGGTCCCCGCAGCAGGACGCCGCGCTTGCCGCTGTCTCGCGCTGGCTGAAGGCCGGCGACCGTCAGGTCTTCCGCCTGTTCGGCTATGCCGGCACCGGCAAGACGACGCTCGCCCGCCACATCGCCGAGGACGCCGGCGGCGAGGTTGTCTTCGCGGCCTTCACCGGCAAGGCCGCCCATGTGCTCCGCGCCAAGGGCTGCAAGGGCGCCGGCACCATCCACAGCCTGATCTACCGCACCCGCGGCGAGGACGAGAACGGCCCGACCTTCGTGCTCAACAACGACAGCGCCGCCGGCAAGGCGGCGCTCATCGTCATCGACGAGTGCTCGATGGTCGACGCCGAGATCGGCCGCGATCTTCTCTCCTTCGGCACGCCGATCCTGGTTCTCGGCGATCCGGCCCAACTGCCGCCGATCGCCGGCGGCGGCTTCTTCACCGAGGCCGAGCCGGACGTGATGCTGACCGAGGTCCATCGCCAGGCCGCCGACGATCCGATCATCCGCATGTCGATGATCGTGCGCGAGGGCGGGCGGCTGGAGGAGGGCGCCTACGGCGCCAGCCGCGTCGTCGGCCGCGACGGCATCGAGCAGGAGGAGGTGCTCGGCGCCGATCAGGTTCTGGTCGGCCGCAACAACACCCGCCGCAGCTACAACGCGCGCATTCGCCAGCTTCTCGAGCGCGAGGGGCCGGCTCCCGTGGCTGGCGACACGCTCGTCTGCCTGAGGAACGAGCGCAAGCGTGGCCTGCTCAACGGCAGCCTGTGGTCGGTGGACAAGGTTCGCAAGCCTCGCAAGGGCCTGCTCCGCTATGTGCTGTCTCCCGATGATGGCGGATTGGCGAAGGCCAACACCCTGGTCTCGATCAACCCCGCCTTCTTCGACGGCACCGCCGACGCCTTGTCGCTCGCCGAGCGCCGCCGCTCCGACGAGTTCGACTTCGGCTATGTGCTCACCGTCCACAAGGCGCAGGGCTCGCAATGGGACGACGTCGTGCTTTTCGACGAGAGCTTCGCCTTCCGCGAGAACCGCGCCCGCTGGCTCTACACCGGCATCACGCGCGCCGCGACGCGGCTGACGGTCGTGCGCTAGCTCAGCTCTTCTTGTCCGGGATCGGCGATGGCGGCGGCGCTGCCGGGAAGAGCTGGTCGACGATGTCGGCGAGGGGGAAGCTGGTGTCGGGCTTGAGCACGATCACCTTGGTGCCGATTGGCGCCCGTTCGTAGAGGTCGATCACGTCCTGGTTGATCAGACGGATGCAGCCGCTCGACACCGCCTTGCCGATGCTCTCCGGGTCGTTGGTGCCGTGGATGCGGTAGAGCGTGTCCTTGCCATCCTGGAACAGGTACATGGCGCGGGCGCCGAGCGGGTTCTTCAGCCCGCCGTCCATGCCGTTGGCATAGGGCGCGGCGCGCGGGTCGCGGGCCACCATCTCCTTGGGCGGAAACCACTTCGGCCAATGCTTCTTGGCCTGGATCGTCGCCTCGCCCGACCACGCGAAGCCCTCGCGCCCGACGCCGATGCCGTAACGGATCGCCGTGTGGCCGGCCTGGATCAGGTAGAGATGGCGGTATTGCGGATCGACCACGATGGTGCCCGGTTCGCCCGGAATCCAGCCCGGTTGCTGCACCAGCTGGCGTCGGTACTGCGGATCGATGCGGTAGAGCGGCACGGCCGGCACCCGGACGCCGTCGTCTTCGACCGACGCGTACATTTCCGGTGCCGATGGCATTGGCGAGTCGCTGATCACGCCGCCGATGTCGGTGCAGCCGGCGGCGAACAGCGCCAGTAGTGTGGCGAACGCTCCCGCCGCCAACGAACCGCCCATAGAAGAACCTCGCGTCAACGCCGCCTCCACAAGCCGCCGCCTTGCCCTCGGCCAAGCGCCCAGACATAAGCCACCCTGTTCGTGCCGTCACTTGGCGCTCCGGAACGCAGCGGCGCATCTCACTGCCCGTAATAATAGCTGGGACCGACGATCCGCACGTTCCGTTCGGCCGTGCTGCCGACACCGACGCCGGCGACGTCCGTACCGGCCGTCTTGCCCCGAACCGGTTGCGGCACGAACCGCCCGGCGCGGTTGGCCAGCGTTTCCGGGTCTTCGCCAGCCGCCGGGCGCGCGGTCGGCACCGGCACGATCGAGACCGGTGCGGTGGCCGCCGGCGTCAGCAACGTTGGCGTGGCGATGCTGGCGAACGTCGTTGCTGTGGGTTTGCCGCAGGTGCAGGCGGCGTCGTATTCCTTGCGGTAGCGGAAGGCATTGGGCAGCGCCGTGTAGGGCTCGCCGACAAGCGACACCGCCTGGGTCGGGTCCTCGCCGGGGTTGCGGTAGGTGTAGAGCGACACGTCGGCGCCTGGGCACATCGACTGGCAGGTCTGCTCGTCGGCGGCGAAGCGGCCGGGCACGGTCGAGAAGCTGATCGGGAAATAGTAGCCGTCGCAACTCCTGACGCACAGCGTCCGGTAGGTGCCGCCCTGGCCGTTCTGTCCGTAGTACTGGTCGCCGCCGTCGAAGAACGGCCGCACCGGCTGACCGAACAGCATCTCCAGGAAGCCGCCGCGGCGCGGCGGCGGGGCGTCGGCCGTCCTGTAGCCGGCGCCGCAGCGGTTGAAGGCCAGCGCCTGCAACACTTCGCTCCGCCGCCGCGACGTGTCGTAGGACGAGCTGCCGCCGAATTGGTCGCGCGTCTCGGTTAGCCGCTGCAGGTTCGCCCGCATGCGGTCGATGGTCGCCATCAACTCGCCGCACTTCGCCTCCGGCTTCGGCTGGAAAATCAGGAAGCCGCCCATGCAGCCGGCGCGCCGCGCTTCCGCCGTGGCGCTGTCGATCTCCACGCGCTGGCGGGCGACCGAGGCGTCGTATTGCCGGTAGTTGGTCACCGAGCCGGGCGTCGGCCCGCGGTCGAGCGCGGCGAGTTGTGCCTCCAGGCTGGTGCAGACATCGGCCTGGGCGAACGCAACGCCAGCGCTGCCCGCAATCGCGAGAGCGATCGCCGCACTTGCCGTGATCAGCCGTGAGACGTCCATCCCAGGTCCTCGAGCGCACGACCGGCCTCCGGCCGTCCGCCAATCTGGACCCCCCTGCCGCCGATGCGGCAGCCCCTTCCAGTTGTGCGGGATTATGGGGATTCGCTTGGCGACGGTCAACGCGAGTTGGGGGCGCGCTACCGCCGGCGGATCGCCACCGCCACGCCGTAAACGAGGGCGGAAAGCAGCGTGATCCAGAAGCTTGTCGGCCAGTCGGTGTAGAAGGCGATGGTGATGCCGAGCCAGGCTTGCGCCAGCGCCAGCGCCGCCGACAGGGCGATGCCGGGGATCAGCCGGGCGGTCAGCAACTGCGCCGCCGCCGGCGGCCCGACCAGCAGCGTGAAGACCAGCAAAACACCAACGATTTGAATGGATTGGGCGACGGCGAGCGCCACCAGCACCAGGAACAGGATGCCGACGAGGCGGAGCGAAAGTCCTTTGGCTTCAGCCAGTTCCGGCTGCAGCGTGGCGAAGATCAGCGGCCGGCTGAGGAGCGCGATGCCGCCGATCGTGACGCCGGAAAGCCCGCCGAGCGCCGCCAGACTCCCCGGCGAAACCGCCAGTACGCTGCCGAACAGCAGCGCGGTCGCCGATGCCGCGTTGGCGGTGGTGAGTCGAAGGAACAGGATGCCGAAGCCGAGCGAGAGCGCCAGCACCACGCCGATGGTCACGTCGCGGCCGCTGAGCCGCTCGCCGAGCGCCCCCATGGCGACGGCGGCGGCAAGCGTCAGCGCCAGCACGCCAAAGAGCGGCGCGACGCCGATCAGGGCGGCGCCGGTCGCACCGGCAAAGGCGATGTGGGCGAGGCCGTGGCCGGCAAAGGTCTGCCCGCGCATGACCAGGAAATAGCCGACGGTTCCCGCGACCACGGCCACCATGCCGCTCGCCAGGAAGGCACGGATCATGAAGTCATAGGCGAACATGGTCGTGGTCGTGATCGTGGGCGTGTGTCGCGCTCGATGTCCTGGCCGTGCGACATCACGAAGATATGGCCGCCGGCCTTGAGCACCTCGATCGGCGCGCCGTAGAGCGGCGACAGGATCTCCGGCCGGATCACGTCCGTCGACAGTACCGAGCGCGGCGTGGCCGCGGCCGAGATAGAGCACCCGGTCGATGGCGCCGAGCAACTGGTTCAACTCGTGGGCGCTGAACAGGACGGTGAGTTTCATCGCCCGCGACAGGTCGCGGACGAGCGAGACGACGACGTGCTGCTGGTGCGGGTCGAGGCCGATCAGCGGCTCGTCGAGGATGAGCATGCGCGGCTTGCCGATCAGCGCCTGGGCGATCAGCAGCCGCTGACGCTCGCCGCCCGACATTTCGGAGAGCGGCCGCCGCGACAGGGCTTCGGCGTGGACGGTCTCCAGCACCCGGTCGATGTCGCGCGCCGCTTCGCGCGAGACGATCGGCAGGCCGAGGCGGTGGCCGGCAATGCTGGCGGCGAGGAAATCGCGGCCGGCAAGCGCCATGGTCGGCGGCGCCGCGCGCACCTGCGGCAGGTAGCCGATCTCGGCATTGCCCCAGCGCACCGGCGCGCCGAAGACCCGCACCGTCCCGGCGTCGATGGCCTTCAGGCCGAGGATCGCGCGGAAGAGCGTCGTCTTGCCGGCGCCGTTGGCGCCGAGCACGCCGACGAACTCTCCTTCGGCGATGTCCAGGCTGATATCCCGGAGGACGCACGTCTCGCCGACGGAAAGCGTAACGCCGTCAAGGGATACGGCCGGTTTGTTCAAGAGGTTTTGTCGCCCAGTGCGTGCGCCGTGGCGTCGAGCGCATCGAGCATCCACGCCGGGAAGGTCTTGCCCGCGGGCTCGGTCTCGGTGACGCCGACGATGGGCACGCCGGACGCCTTGGCGAGCGCGGCGAGGTTCCGCGTGAAGGCGTCTTCCACCTGCGCATTGTAGAAGAGGATCTTCACCGTGCCGTTGCGGATCGCGTCCTCCATCGCCGCGATGTCGCTGGCCGCCGGCTCGGTCTCGTTCATGATCGCGGTCTGGAAGGCCTCGTTCTGCATCTTCGAGGCCGAGCGCGGCGGCCATGTAGCCGAAGACCGGCTCGGTGGCGGCCACCGGCGTGCCGGCATATTGCTCGCGGAGCGCCGCGACGCGGTCGGCGATCGGCTTGAGCGACGCCAGGAAGGCGTCGCGCCGCGCCTCGTAGCCGGCCTTGCCGTCGGGGTCGCGGCGGACGAGTTCCGCCGCCAGCGCACGGCCGAGCGCCGGCATCGCCTTCGGGTCGTACCAGACATGCGGGTTGTCGCCGGGCTTGTGGCCGGCAAGCGCCGCCACGTCGATCACCGTGCGGCCGGGCGGGCGCTGGCCGCCAGCAGGCGGCCCATCCACGGATCGTAGTCGGCGCCGTTCTCGATCACGATCGCCGCGTCCGCCGCGCCGGCGCGCCACCGAGGGCGGCGGGTCGAAATCGTGCGGGTCGGTGCCCGGCGCGACGATGACGCTCTCCACCGCGACCCGGTCGCCGCCGATGGCGCGCGCCGCCTCGCCGTAGAAATTCTCGGCGGCGAGGATCGACACCGGCTGCGCGGCAGCGGGGAGGGCGATGCCGATGGCGGCAAGAACCGCCAGAAACAGGGATTTCATGGGCGTTTTCCGGCTCTGGTGCGAAACGTTATAACGTTACATTTCGCGAGGGCAAGGACACGACAACAACGCCGGAGGTGTGAGGTCCAGAACCCGCCCGCCAGAGCAGTCGTGGACACCTGCGGCCGGGTCTAGCCCTGAACGGACATCAGGCGCGCTTCAGACCTGGGGGCTGGCCGCCGGTGCCCGAAGAAGGCCAAGCGGCAGAAGCGAGATGATTGCCGCCCCCACGGCCAGAGGAACGAGTCCGGCCATGCCAAGGACCACGCCGGCGAGGACGGCACTGACAGCGGCCATCCCGGTGGCGACAAAGTCATTGAACCCCAGAAGACCCGCGCGCTCGTGCGGGCCCGCCGCGTCTCCCATGACCGCCGTGGAACCGACGAATGCGAGATTCCATCCGAGGCCGATGGCGAACATTCCCGGCAGGATCGCCACCAAACCCGGGCTCAGCATGAGGATGAGCATCCCGCCTGCCATGACGCACAGGCCAAGCATGATCGAACGTTGGCGTCCGAGCCAGTCGACGACGTGGCCCGCGACCAGAACAAGACCGAACATTCCTATGAAGTGGACGCTCATCGTCAGCGCGACCGCGCCAAAATCGTATCCACGCTGAACCATCAAAAGGCCGATCACCGTCATCAGCCCGGACATGATGGCCTGAGATATGATGGCGGCGAACATCGCTGGCGCAACCGCAGGCAGGCGAACAAGCGTACCAAGGGACCGCGTTGGCTGTTCGGCCTGAACGGCACCGGATGATCCGCGGGCGGCGATTTCGACAGGGTCGATACGAATGCCGAATGTGACGATCAAGCCGAGCGCCAGGATGGCTCCAGCAACCAGCCAGGGAACAGCCAGTTCGCCAGTGCCGCTTCGCACGCCGGCCAGCAAAGGCGAAAACGCAATTGGGCTGATTATGGCGCCGACAGCCGCTCCAACCAGAACATAGCTGATGCCGCGCGCGCGACGTTCCGGCGGATACATGTCGGCTGCGCCCGCCCGTGCGAGGTTGATTGTGCCGCAGCACATGCCGATGCAGACCAGACCGAGGAGGAACGCCACAACCGACTCGTTGCTGGTTCCGACGTAGACCAGGCCGGCTCCGACCACGCCGATGGCGAAGCCCGCGCGCAGGCCGGTCGCCCGTCCTCGCCGGTCCATGAAGCGGCCCATCTGGAGGCTGGCGACGGCCCAGCTGGCAAGGAAGATACCGGGGGCGATCCCGCCCAACGATGCCTGTCCCGTCAGTTGCGAAAGGGTGACGGCCGAAACAGCGGCGACCAGTTGCACGACAGCCCAGCTGAGCGCCATGCAAATGGCCAGGATCAGGGTGTTCGCCCAAACGGCTCTGGCCACATCCTGATCGGATAGTCGCGTTTGCGAGTCCATTGGGCCACGATGCTCCTTGGCGCTGGCAGGCCGAGTCCGTGGGCGCTGCCCAGACTAGCTGATTTTCGTCGGATGTCGCCCACGAGTTTGCTGGATCCGCCCGGAGCCCATCGGGCCCGCCGCCCCGTGACAATCCATCGGAACATGCCGCAACGTCCGATTCATCCAGTTCGTGCAAGCGTGAGTTCGGTGGTGATTGTCACCACACCGTCCTCGCTCTCGATCATCTCGGCGTGCAACTCTTCGGGGTTGGTGAAATCGATGGTCATGCGCTCGGTCACATCGTGCCCCTGCGGAAGGGCGGTGTAGACAACCGAGAGCCGCTTCTCGTCCAGCCAGTCACCGATGTGATCGCGCACCGCATACTTGTTCATGCTGAACATATGCACTTTGTTCTCGGTCGGGTCGAAACCGATCAACTCGCATTCCTCGAAGGTTCCCATGCCCTCGATCGCCGTGGTCATGTCGCCCCGCACGGCCCAGCCATCGGCGGCTTTCACGAACCGCCATCGCCCGGAAACCGCCGCGGGATCGCTGCCCACCGCCTGCAAGGTGCCTGTCACGTCCCATTCGCCAAGAAACGCGGCCAATCGCTTCGCCGCTGGCGAAACCGTTTCCTCGCTGGCTTTTGGTACACCGTTCATCACACACCTCGACGCCTTGGTGTCTGACCCTATCACGGGCGGAGTTCGGAGCGCCCCGCCGGCGCGAAGCCGGTATGAATTGCCGCGTCGCGAAATGGAGAGGGCGGGGACTAGGCCCAGACTCCGGCCAACAATCCGCAGTTGACGGGCGAGCGGCTCGGCGTCGCCGTGACGGTGGCGTCGTTGACGGCGACCGCCCCCCCGATTGAAACGGATCGTTCGATGGCCTTCCCGTAGACCGGTGTCGCCTGGGACCAGGAGAAGCGTGTTAGCGAAGCCTGGAAGGCGCAGATGCAGAGCCCGCCGTCCGGCACGCGGATCGCAACGCTGGCCGAGGCCTGACTGCGAAATTCGCTGTGAAAGATGGTTGGCTTCCGGCTCACGCCGTAGAGGGTCCATACACCGAGGATGCACCGGCTGCGGGGCGTCGACAGCCGGACGTTAACAAGCGTGTTGTCCGTGTCGACCGGCAGCGGCAGCGATGCGAAGGCGATCAGATGACCATTGGGCCCGCGCAAGACGCCGTCGATGGTAGCCGCCATGTCGCCGACGCTGACTGACTCAAGATCGCCTGATTGGCCGCCCGAGGCGTGGACCGTGAATACCACAAGTCGATCGGGCGCGGCTTTCCCCGGCGTGGGCTGGAAGAAATAAGAGCGCACTCCGTCGGAGAGGTCGTAGTGCGGACCTGAGAATTTGGCGGAGACTCGGGCCGCCAAGGCGCGGGACCATGTGCCCGATGCCGACAGCATTAGGCCGCTTCCGATGCCTGCCAGCATCCGTCTGCGTGAGATCATGTCCGACACTCCTGAACCGTCTGCCCACTTTACCGCCCCCTTCGCCTTTCGGCGAATTTCGCTTGCGGCGCGAAGCCGACATGGCTCGCCCGGCCCCGCCGTGTCGACTCCTGGCCGGGCGCTCCGGGCGGTGGGGTCGGCAGCAGCCATGCCCATCGCAGGCCGTTGTGAGATCGCCGGCCCGTCACCGGCGCAAAGCGGGAACACGCGTGGGCACGTTGTTCGTGCGCACGTCCGAGCGTATCGTGGCTGCGGCGGTTGTTTGAGCATTCACCAAGGGAGGCCGATATGGGCGCCGAAAGTCTGATCGTCATCGTGATTGTCGGCGTCGTTGCCGGGTGGCTCGCTGGCCAGGTGGTGCGCGGCGGTGGCTTTGGCCTGATTGGTGACTTGATTGTGGGCGTGGTGGGCGCGCTTATCGCCGGCTGGCTGTTCCCGACGCTGGGCATCCACCTCGGCGGTGGAATCGTCGGCGCCATCATCTCGGCTGCGATCGGCGCGATCATCCTGCTCTTCATCATCCGGCTGGTGCGAAGAGCCTGATCGCCAGGAACGGACTGAACCCGATGCGCGCGCGCAATGGGTGCCGCGCACCGGGTTGGCGTCGGGGGACCAGATAGCCCGCGGCGACCGGTTCTTCCGGCGTGCCGGCCCATCCCATCGGTCTCGTCGTTCATCGCTTTCGGAACCGCGCCCTTTGATCCAGATCAAAGGCCCCGACAGCGCGCGGCGTAGCTATAGGAGCAGCTTCGACCGGATGCCTCTAGGCGCGAAGCGGATCACCGGAAGCCCGTTGGCGTTCGCCGGTGTTGTCCCTCCCGCTCCGCTGGTTGCCGACCGGCAATTCCAGGAGGTGCACATGCCTTTCACGCTCAGAAATCCGATTTCGGAAAACCCGCACCTGCGCGATGAAGCGGCGGTGGTCAGCCACCACGCTTCGACAAGATCGGCCTACCGGGCGCTGCTCAGGCTGCGTGTCGTGGCCGAGCGGCAGGGGTACCATTGCGACGCCTATATCTGGGACGAGGAGCACGACTGCATCGTGCCGGACCAGGCTGCCGCCAGCCACTGAACCGAACGCGACCGGGGATGCGCTAGCCGCGCCCGCGGGCCTGTTTCATTGCGCCGCCACCATGGCCGGGGCTGTGGCCATCGGACGATCCGGCGTCGCTTCCTGCCTGTCTCGCTCGGCGAGCGCCGCGTGCGCCGCGGCAAGGCGCGCGACCGGCACGCGGTAGGGCGAACAGCTGACGTAGTTGAGGCCGGCCTCGTGGCAGAAGGCGATGCTCTTGGGATCGCCGCCGTGTTCGCCGCAGACGCCGATTTCGAGTTCCGGGCGCACGCTGCGTCCGCCCTCGACCGCGATGCCGATCAGCCTGCCGACGCCGTCCTCGTCGATGGTGGCAAACGGATTTTCCGGCAGGATGCCGCGCCTGAGGTAGTCGATCAGGAAGCCGCGCTCGGCATCGTCGCGCGAGATGGCATAGACGGTCTGGGTGAGATCGTTGGTGCCGAAGGAGAAGAATTGCGCGATCTCGGCCAGTTCGCCAGCGACCAGGGCGGCGCGCGGAACCTCGATCATGGTGCCGAACTGATAGGCGACGGCGATCTTGGTTTCGGCGAGCACTTCCTTGGCGACCTGCTCGATCACCGTGCGCTCCTCGCGCAACTCGTTGACGTGCGCGGTCAGCGGAATCATGATTTTCGGCGACACCTCGACGCCGTCCCTGACGCAGGCGGCGGCCGCCTCGAAGATCGCCCGCGCCTGCATGGCGGTCAGTTCCGGGATCAGCAGGCCGAGGCGCACGCCGCGCGTGCCGAGCATCGGATTGGCCTCGCGCAGGCTGGTGACGCGCTCGAGGTAGTCCTCCTTGCGGCGGATCTCGGCCAGCGCGGTGTCGATGTCCTTCATGTTGGAGAAGTGCTGAAGCTCCATCTTGAGGTCGGCGAGATCGAGGACGAGCTGGTCGTAGGTCGGCAGGAACTCGTGCAGCGGCGGGTCGAGCAGGCGGATGACCACCGGCGCGCCGTTCATCGCCCGGAACAGGCCCTCGAAGTCGGCGCGCTGCAGCGGCAGCAAATGAGCGATCGAACTCGGCGCGCTCGGTGACGTTGCGGGCCATGATCATGGCCTGGACGATGGGCAGGCGATCGGTTTCGAAGAACATGTGCTCGGTGCGCACCAGGCCGAGGCCCTCCGCGCCGTTGCGGCGGGCGCGCTCGGCGTCCTGCGGGTAATCGGCGTTGGCCCACACCCCGAGACGCCGGAACTCGTCCGCCCATTCCAGAACCTTGCTGAGATGGGCGTTGGTGATGTCCGGGATCATCGTCGGCAGGGCGCCGAGGAAGACCTCGCCGGTCGTCCCGTCGAGGGAGATGAAATCGCCTTCCTTGATCACGTCGTCGCCCACCCGGATCTCGCGGGTGCCGAGATCGATGTCGAGCTCGGCGACGCCGACCACGGCCGGCTTGCCGAACTGGCGCGCCACCAGCGCCGCGTGGCTGGTGCGGCCGCCGCGGCTGGTGAGGATGCCTTCGGCGGCGAGCATGCCGTGCACGTCGTCGGGCTTGGTCTCCGGCCGCACCATGACGACCGGCCGGTGGCCCTCCTTCGCCCAGGCGACGGCGGTATCGGCGTCGAGGGCGACCACGCCGACGGCGGCGCCCGGCGAGACGTTGAGGCCCTTGGCGATCAGCCGCGCCTCCTTGCGGGCGGACGGCTCGAGCTGCGGATGCAGGAAGAATTCCACCTGCTCCGGCTTGATGCGGCGCACCGCCTCTTCCTTGTTGATGAGGCCTTCGTCGACCATGTCGACGGCGATGCGCACTTCGGCCTGGGCCGTGCGCT
The DNA here is from genome assembly GCA_963822975.1 of uncultured Alphaproteobacteria bacterium. GTDB lineage: Bacteria > Pseudomonadota > Alphaproteobacteria > Rhizobiales > Kaistiaceae > CAVSRC01. The sequence goes on along the minus strand of CAWGJV010000011.1, from coordinate 89,933 downwards.
TGCCGTCGCGCGTCTGCAGGATCCACAGCTTGTCGTGTTCGATGGTGAACTCGATGTCCTGCATGTTGCGGTAGTGCTTCTCCAGCCGTCGCGCGATCTCGACGAATTCGCGGTGGCGCTGCGGCAACGTCGTCTTCAGGTGGGCCAAGGGCTGGGTCTTGCGGATGCCGGCGACCACGTCCTCGCCCTGGGCGTTGACCAGATAATCGCCTTCCGGCTCCAACTCGCCGGTCGATGCGTTGCGCGACATGGCGACGCCGGTGGCGCAATCGTCGCCCATGTTGCCGAACACCATGGTCTGGATGTTGACGGCGGTGCCGAGGTCATGGGGGATGTTGGCCGCGTCGCGATAGGCGAAGGCGCGCTTGCCGTTCCAGGACTTGAACACCGCCTCGGTGGCGAGGCGGAGCTGTTCGACAGGATCGTCGGGGAATTCGTGGCCGACATAGGTGCGCACGATCTCGCGGAACTTCCGCGTCACCTCGCGCCAGTCCTCGGCCTTGAGCTGGGCGTCGGTTTCCACCTCGGCGTTGCGCCGCCGGGCGGTGATGATCGCCTCGAAGACCTCGTCGGGAACGCCGAGCACGACGCTGCCGAACATCTGCACCAGACGCCGATAGGCATCGAAGACGAAGCGCGCATCCTTGGTGCGCTCGACCAGCCCCTCGGCGACGACGTCATTGAGCCCGAGGTTGAGGATGGTGTCCATCATGCCGGGCATCGAGAACTTGGCGCCCGAGCGGCAGGAGACCAGCAGCGGACGCTTCGCGTCGCCGAAGGCCTTTCCCGTGGCGCGCTCGAGCTGGCCAAGCGCGTCGAGCTCCTGTTTCCACAGATCGTCGGGCAACGTCTCACCCGCCGCCAGATAGGCGTTGCAGCCTTCGGTGGTGACGGTGAAGCCGGGCGGCACCGGCACGCCGAGGCGGGTCATGTCGGCCAGATTGGCGCCCTTGCCGCCGAGGAGCGCCCGCACCTTGTCCCAGCTGCCGGCGTAGGACTCAGCCTGGTCGACTTCGCCGAAGAGATAGACCCATTTCTTCATGGCAGACCCCTGACGCTTGCATTCGGCCAATTGCCCGAGAGTAGGCCGCGCCGGACTTGGGCCTCTTGACGCATGTCAACGGCATCGAGAATTCGGTTTTGCGTGCTCAGTGAATGCTGCGCACCAGCTTCGCGTCGGGGAAGCAGGTCGGCGTCTGGCCCTTCTTCTGCTGCCACAGGCCGACGGCGATGCGCGTCTTGAAGCCGACGAGGCCGTCGAGCGCGCCGACATCGTAGCCCTCGGCGACCAGTTCCTCCTGCATGGACTTGACGTCGCCGCGGCTGAAGCCGCCGACCTTCTGCCACCGGCCGACGAAAGGCTTGTTGCTGGAGAAGCGGTCGGCGAGGTGGCCGATGTAGAGGGCGTAGAGGTCCGAGTAGTTGTATTGCTTCAGCGTGTAGAAATTCTCGGTGACGATGAAGGCCGGGCCGAAGCGGCCGGCGGGCATCATGAGGAAGCCGAGACGGTCGCCGTGAACGGGAAGGGGCCGCCCGTCGGCCTGCGTCACGCCGCGCCGCGCCCACTCCGCCATGGTGATTGTCTGCTCCGGCCCTTCCAGCGTGCAGGCGACGCTCTCCGGCACGCGCGCCTCGACACCCCAGCCGCGCTCCGGCTTCCAGCCTTCGGCGCTTGAGGTAGTTCGCCATCGAGGCGAGGCTGTCGGGCACCGAACCCCAGATGTCGCGGCGGCCGTCGCCATCGAAATCGACGGCGTATTTCAAGAAGAGCGAGGGCAGGAACTGCGGCTGGCCGAGCGCGCCGGCCCATGACGAGCGCATGCGGTCGGGCGCGATGTCGCCCGTCTCGGCGATGACCAGAGCGGCGACCAGCTCGCGGCGGAAGAGGTCGCGCCGGTGTCCCATGAACGCCTCGGTCGCCAGCACCCTGAGCGCCGGCTCCGGCAGCTTCGCCTGGCCGAAGCCCGAACTCCTTCGCCCAGATGGCGACGAGGATGGCCGGCGGCACGCCGTATTTCGCTGCGATCGTGCCGAGCGTCTTCCGCCAGGTGTCGAGCCGGGCGCGGCCGAGGCGGGCGAGGGTGGAGAGCCGCTTCTCGTTGAAATAGGCGCCGGGACTGCCGAACTCCGCCTGCCATTCGACCGCCGGCGGCTTCACCGGCAGGCCGGGCGGCTCAAGCTCCGGCAGCGTCCAGTCGAGCGTCAGGCTACCGGTGGCGCGGTCGAAGGTCGCCCGCGACACGCCGGCGGCCTTGGCCTCCGGCCAGACGGCGGCGCCGAGCCAGGCGTGGAAATCGTGCTCGGCGCGCGCGCGATAGGCGGCGTCCTGAGCCGCGGCGCCGCTCGCCAGAGCGACAAGCCAGACGGCCGCAACGATGCGTGCGAGGCAAGCCATGCCGCCTGCCTAGGCCATCGCCGGGGCGCGAGGCAAGGGCGGGCGGACGAGAAGGAGCGCGCCCGCAGGCGCGCCCCTGCTTTCGGGTCAGCCGTGCGACTGCTGGCAGAAGCTGACCAGCACCGGCGCGTAGGTGCCGGAGCTGCGCAGGACCGTCGGGCAGACCTGGGCGAGATAGGTGTGCTCGGCGTTCATGATGTCGCTGATGTGGTCGTCACCGGCCGGGATGACCGGGCCGGCCATGATGGTCGCTTCGGAGACGGTCGGCGCCATGTGCGCGGTCCGGTCGATGTCGTGTCGCATGGTGGCGGCCGAGGCGAGACCCGGCAGGGCGGCGAGCGCGCCGGCGACGGCGAGGAGGGCGATGTAGGATTTCATGTCAGGCTCCGTTGGGTGTCGCCCCACCAGCCGCACGGAGTACCTAGCGGCGGCGGAGAATCCGGCGAGTGGCGCGGAATGCGGCGTCCGGCCGCGCGCGGATTCGGTCGAAAACCCGTGCGGCGGCAGCCACTTGCGGGCGCCGGTCGCGCCGAGTTGATCGCGGCGCGCGGTTACCCGCGACGCTTGACCTTTTCCGGCAAATGCGCCAATGGACGCCCATGACGGCGATCCCGCGTTCACGCGCCATTTGTATCTCTGGGATTATTACCGGCTAGCAACGCGCTGGCTGAGGCCGTCCTCTCTTTGCCCATCCTGAAGACGAGACGATCGCCCCGGCCGGCGGGCGAGGGAAACGTTTCGGCATGGGCCTGAGACTGCACAACACGCTGACCCGGACGAAGGAGGACTTCGTCCCGATCGATCCTGCCAACGTGCGCATGTACGTCTGCGGGCCGACGGTCTACGACTTCGCCCATATCGGCAATGCCCGGCCGTTGATCGTCTTCGACGTGCTCTTCCGCCTGCTGCGCCACCTCTACGGCGCCGAGCACGTCACCTATGTCCGCAACATCACGGACGTGGACGACAAGATCAACGCGCGCGCGGCGGAGGAATATCCCGACCTGCCGCTGAACGAGGCGATCCACGAGGTCACCGAGCGGACGACGAAGCAGTTCCACGAGGACGTGGCGGCGCTGGGCTGCCTGCCGCCGACCGTCGAGCCGCGCGCCACCGACCACATCGAAGAAATGAAGGCGATGATCGAGACGCTGATCGCCAAGGGTTTCGCCTACGTCGCCGAAGAGCACGTGCTCTTCCACGTCGCGGCGATGACCGACTACGGCAAGCTCTCCAACCGCACGCTCGACGAGATGATCGCCGGCGCCCGCGTCGAGGTCGCGCCCTACAAGAAGGACCCGACCGACTTCGTCCTGTGGAAGCCGTCGAAGCCGGGCGAGCCGGCCTGGCCGTCGCCGGCCGGCATCAATGCGGCGGGCCGCCCCGGCTGGCATCTGGAGTGCTCGGCGATGGCCGACCGCTGGCTATGGGACGAGGTGAAGGCGAAGCTGTCGCCGGCCGGGCACGCCCATCCGCACGAGTTCGACATCCACGGCGGCGGCATCGACCTGTGTTCCCGCACCACGAGAACGAGATCGCCCAGTCGCGCTGCGCCCACGGCACGCCGCTGATGGCGCGCTACTGGCTGCACAACGGCTTCCTGCAGGTCGAGGGCGAGAAGATGTCGAAGTCGCTCGGCAATTTCGTGACGATCAATGAGTTGCTGGCGACTGACGGATGGCGGCGGGCGCGAGCTGGTCGAGGCGACGGCTGCTGCGCTTGCGATGCTGATGACCCACTATCGGCAGCCGATCGACTGGACCGTAGAAGCGCTTGCGCGAGGCGACCAGACGCAGCTTCGCTGGCTTGGTCCGATGCTATCAGCTACAGCTGCGACTGCCGAGGCGTGGCGAGCTCGCCGACGACGTATGTGGAGGCACTTGGCAGACGACCTGAACACGCCTGCTGCATATCAGCTGCACTGCGATCACTGGACTTGCGACACGCTGCGAGCTCCACGGCTGATGTGGCGGCGATGCTTGCAGCGCAGGCATGCGCTAGCTCGGGACTTTGTCGATGCCGGCTTCGAGCGTGCGAAGTCGGATGACGGGTGCACTCTGGAGACGTGCTGGACGAAGTCGCATGCGGATCTCGTCGAGACAAAGTCGACCCGCTCATCGCCGCCCGCGCCGCAGCGCGCAAGGCGAAGGACTTCGCCGAGGCCGACCGCATCCGCGCCGAGCTCGATGCCATGGGCATCGCGCTGAAGGACTCGAAGGACCCCGAAACCGGTGAACTCGTCACCACCTGGGAGGTAAAACGATGACCATTGAACTCGACCACATCGGCATCGGCGTTTCCGACTACGAACGCGCCAAGGCGTTCTATCTGGCGGCGCTGGAGCCGCTGCGCATGACGATGGTGATGGAACTGCCCAAGGAGATAACCGGCGGCATCCAGACCGGCGGCATCGGCGCCGACGGCAAGCCGTTCTTCTGGATCCACGGCGGCGGCAAGACCACGCCACATCTCCACGTCGCCTTCCGCGCCGAGAGCCGCGAGCAGGTCGACGCCTTCCACGCCGCGGCGCTCGCCGCCGGCGGCAAGGACAATGGCGGTCCGGGCGTGCGCGAGATGTACCACCCGAACTACTACGGAGCCTTCGTGCTCGATCCCGATGGGCACAACATCGAGGCGGTGTGTCACGCCCCGCCACAGGCCGGCTGATGGCCAGCGAACCGCTCACCGGCGGCTGCCAGTGCGGCGCGGTGCGCTTCCGCGTCGGCCGGCTTGGCGGATCGGCGATCTGCCATTGCCGCATGTGCCAGAAGGCGTTCGGCGGGTTCTATGGTCCGCTGGTGACCGGCCACGACGTCGTGTGGACACGCGGCGAGCCCACCTACTTCCGCTCGTCCAATCTGGCGCGGCGCGGCTTCTGCGCCGCCTGCGGCACGCCGCTTTGCTACGTCGAGGATGGCCGCGAGCATGAAATGGCGATCGGCGTGTTTGACGATCCGACTGCCGCCGCACCAACCGTCCAGTTCAACATGAGGGACCGGCAGCCCTTCGTTGATGGCCTGGCGGCTTTGCCGCCCCAGCCGAACCAGGACAAGGAGCTGGCCTTCAACGCCCGCGTCGTCAGCTACCAGCATCCCGACCACGACACCGCGGTCTGGCCGCCACAGGAGGAGCACCATGGCTGAGTTTCGCATGACCGGCGGCTGCCAGTGCGGTGCGGTGCGCTACGCGCTGCATGAGCCGCCGGTGAACCCACACATCTGCCATTGCCGCATGTGCCAGAAGGCGTTCGGGTCCTTCTTTGCGCCGTTCTTCCACATGCCGGTCGCCAGCTTCGAGATCACCCGCGGCGAACTCGCGATCTTCAAAAGCTCGGATGTCTCCGAGCGCGGCTTCTGCCGCGCCTGCGGCACGCCGCTGACGATCCAGGACGACAACGACGCCGACATCTGCGTGTCGATCGGTTCCCTCGACGAACCGGCCAAAGTCGCGCCCGCCCGTCAATACGGCATCGAGGCGCGGCTGCCCTATTTCGCCGCGCTGGCGGGCTTGCCCGGTGAGCAGACCACCGAGGAGGACGTGCCTGAAAAGGCCGCCGCCATCGCCCGCACCAACCACCAGCACCCCGACCACGACACACAAGTCTGGCCGCCCGCCGGCTGAGGACACCGCCATGAGTAAAGAGCGTCTCTATCTCTTCGACACCACGTTGAGCGCCCGTCCGCCCGCAGATGCGAAGCAGCGAGGACGGACAAAACCAAACAAGGCCGTCGCGCGCCGGGAGCTCGGGTCATGAGCAAGGAACGGCTGTATCTCTTCGACACGACCTTGCGCGACGGCGCCCAGACCAACGGCGTCGACTTCACGCTGGAGGACAAGATCCTCGTCGCCGGCATGCTGGATGAGTTCGGCATCGACTATGTCGAGGGCGGCTATCCCGGCGCCAACCCGACCGACACGACCTTCTTCGAGGAAAAGCGCACCAGCCATGCCGCCTTCACCGCCTTCGGCATGACCAAGCGCCCCGGCGTCAGCCTTTCCAACGATCCGGGCCTGCGCGGCCTGCTCGACGCGCACGCCGACGCCATCTGCTTCGTCGCCAAGACCTGGGACTATCATGTCCGCGTCGCCCTCGGCACGACCGAGGAGGAGAACCTCGAGTCCATCCGCCAGTCGGTCGCGGCGGCGAAAGAGGCGGGCAGGGAGGTCCTGCTCGATTGCGAGCATTTCTTCGACGGCTACAAGGCCAATCCGGCCTATGCGCTCGCTTGCGCCAAGGCGGCTTACGATGCCGGCGCGCGCTGGGTGGTGCTCTGCGACACCAATGGCGGCACGCTGCCCGACGAGGTCGAGGCGATCGTCGGCGAGGTCGCCACGACCGTCCCCGGCGATCACCTCGGCATCCATGCCCACAACGACACCGAGCAGGCGGTCGCCAATTCCTTCGCCGCCGTGCGCGCCGGCGCCCGCCAGATCCAGGGCACGCTCAACGGCATCGGCGAGCGCTGCGGCAATGCCAGCCTCACCTCGCTCATCCCGACGCTGCTCCTCAAGCCCGCCTATGCCGAACGCTTCGAGACCGGCGTCACCGCCGAGGGCCTCGAGGGGCTGACCGCGCTCGCCCACCGCTTCGACGAGCTGGTCAACCGCGCCCCCAACCGCCAGGCGCCCTATGTCGGCGCCAGCGCCTTCACCACCAAGGCCGGCATCCACGCCTCGGCCATCGCCAAGGACCCGAAGACCTACGAGCACGTTCCGCCGGAAGCGACCGGCAACCGCCGCCACGTCCTGGTCTCCGATCAGGCCGGCAAGGCCAATCTCGTCGCCGAACTGGCGCGCATGGGCATCGCGGTCGACAAGGGCGACCGCCGCCTCGACACGCTGCTGCGCGAGGTCAAGGAGCGCGAGGCCGTCGGCTATTCCTACGAGGGCGCCGCCGCCTCCTTCGAACTGCTCGCCCGCCGCGTTCTGGGAACCGTGCCCGACTATTTCGACGTCGAAGGGTTCCACGTCACCGTCGAGCGGCGCCACAACGCGGTCGGCAAGCTGGTCTCGGTGTCCGAGGCGGTGGTCAAGATCGTCGTCGGCGGCGAGCGACTGTTGACCGTTGCGGAAGGCAACGGCCCGGTCAACGCGCTCGACCGGGCGCTGCGCAAGGATCTCGGCGTCTATCGCCACGTCATCGCCGACCTCGAACTGGTCGACTACAAGGTGCGTATCCTCAACGGCGGCACCGAGGCGGTGACCCGCGTGCTGATCGAATTCGAGCGATTCCACCGGCGACTCGTGGTTCACCGTCGGCGTGTCGGAGAACGTCGTCGATGCCTCCTTCGAGGCGCTCAACGATTCGATCGTCTACAAGCTGGTCAAGTCGGGCGTCGAGCCGGCGTGACTCGCCCCTACATCAGGCGGGCGCCGTCGGGTTCGGCGAGCGTCGCGGGCGGCGCCTCGGCCAGCGCGCTGCGGATCGCGGAATCACCTGATCGACCGAATCGACGAAGGTCACGGGCAGGTCGGTGTGCCCGCCGAGGAAGTCCTTGTGCAGGAATCCCTCCTCGCCCATGCGCCGGAAGAGCCCGATCAGCGGGTCCCAGAAGCCGTTGAGGTTGACGATCAGCACCGGCTTCATGTGCTGGTCGAGCTGCGCCCAGGTCATCATCTCGACCACTTCCTCCAGCGTGCCGATGCCGCCGGGCAGCGCCACGAAGGCATCGGAGTGCTCGAACATGGTGCGCTTGCGCTCGTGCATGTCGGCGGTGACGATGAGGTCCGAGACCTCGCGCAGCATGACCTCGCGATCCTTGAGAAACTGCGGAATAATGCCGGTCACCGGCCCACCGGCCGCCATCGCCGAGCGGGCCAGAATGCCCATCAGGCCGACCGCGCCGCCGCCATAGACAAGGCGCACGCCGGCCTCGGCGATGACGCGGCCGAGCGCCTCCGCCGCCGCGGCGTAATCGGGCCGCGCGCCCGGATTCGACCCGCAATAGACGCAGATGCTTCTCAATTCGGCCATGCGCGTGTGTTGCATCGCACCCGTCGCCCGTCAAGGCGCGCCTAGACGCCGGCCGGGTGCCCAGCTTGTGACGCCCGCGATCCCGCCCTAAAGTTGGCTGGGCGGGCGGTGACCGGATTCGGATGGACAATGGACAGACGCCGGCTGACGGGACTGATCGCACTCGTCGTCATCATCCTGGTGGTTGCGGCGCTCACCTGGTTTGACAACAGGTCGTCGGGGCCGGACGACCTTGTGCCGGTCGAGTCGGCGGATAAATCGACGCCACCCGGCGCGGCCGCGACGGCCGAAGCCCCGGCGCCCGCGGACAACATGATGGCCGGCGGAGCCGCAGCGCCCGAGCCGGCCAAGCCCGCCGACAACATGATGGCCGGTGGCGCCGCCGCGCCCGAGCCGGCCAAGCCTGCCGACAACATGATGGCCGGCGGTAGCGGCAGCCGCGCCCGAGCCGGCCAAGCCTGCCGACAACATGATGGCCGGCGGCGCCGCCGCGCCCGAGCCGGCCAAGCCCGCCGACAACATGATGGCCGGCGGCGCCGCCGCGCCCGAGCCGGCCAAGCCCGCCGACAACATGATGGCCGGTGGCGCCGCCGCGCCCGAGCCAGCCAAGCCCGCCGACAACATGATGGCCGGTGGCGCCGCCGCGCCCGAGCCGGCCAAGCCCGCCGAACAACATGATGGCCGGCGGCGCGGCAGCGCCGGAAACGCCAGCCGCCACGTCGGCCGAACCGAAGGACACCATGGCGGCGACGCCGCCGGCCGACGCCGCGCCCGCCGACAAGCCGCCGCAGGCCGTCGCCATGGCCGAGCCGCCCAAGGCGCCGGAGAGCGCGCCGCCGGCCGAAGCCAGGCCGGCCGCGCCCGCGATCGTGCCGACATTCGATATCGTCCGGGTCGAGCCGACCGGCGAGACGGTGGTGGCCGGCCTTTCCGAACCGGACGCGACCGTCGATATCCTCGACGGCGCCGCCGCGGTCGCCTCCGCCCAGGCCAACGACCGTGGCGAGTGGGCGCTGGCGCTGGACAAGGCGCTCGAACCCGGCAGCCACGACCTCGCCATCCGCACCACGTCGAAGGATCGCTCCATATCGACCCTGTCGGACCAGCGCGTCGCCGTCTCGGTGCCGGAGCCCGGCTCGAAGGACGTGCTGGTGGTGCTGAACAGCCCGGACAAGCCGAGCAAGATCATTCAGTTGCCGCCCGCCGAGCCGAAGCCTGCCGAAGGCCCGAAGGTCGCCGCCGCCGAGCCGCCGGCCGCCGAGCCCGCCAAGCCGCCGGGAGAGCCGGCAGCCGTGGCTGCCGCGCCGGCGCAACCGGAGCCGCCCGCCGCAAGCCCGGCGACGACGCCGGCCAAGCCCGAGGTCGCGGCGGCGCCGCAGCCCCAACCGGCCGCCAATGCCGAGCCGCCGAAAGCGGTGGCGGCCGCGCCCGCGGCACCTGCCGCGCCGGCCAAGCCCGCCGAACCGGTGAAGCCCGCGCCGGAGATCGCCGTCACCGCCGTCGAGGCCGACACCGCCGGCATGCTGTTCGTCGCCGGCACGGCCACGACGCCCGAGCCGGTGCGCGTCTATCTCGGCGACGAGGTGCTCGGCCAGGCCAATCCGTCGCCCTCGGGCACGTGGCTGGTCGAGGCGCATCGCGAAGTCGCTCCCGGCACCTACCAGGTCCGCGCCGATCAGGTTGCCGGCGGCGGCGCGGTCGTCGCCCGCGCCGAGGTGCCCTTCGAACGCGAGATCACCGTGGCCGCCCTGAGCGCCTCCGGCTCGACCGGCGCCGGCGGCGGCGCCCAGACCAGCGGCAAGGTCGGCGTCGAGACGGTCATCATCAAGCGCGGCGACAATCTCTGGAGCATCGCCCGCGACGCCTGGGGCCGCGGCATTCGCTGGTCGACGCTCTACCAGGCCAACAAGGACCAGATCCGCAACCCGCACTGGATCTATCCGGGCCAGGTCTTCGTCATGCCGGCGACCCCTGACGTCGCCAAGGACTGACCGGCCGGCAAAAGCCCTTGCTTTCCGGCTCATAAGGTCTATGTCGGCTTCATCGTAATTTGACGATGGAGCGACGGTGACCCTCGACAGCGACGACGACGCCCTGGCGCGGCGGATCAAGGCCCTGGCCCATCCGGCCCGGCTGAGGATCGTGCGCGCCCTGCTCAGGGTCGGCGGCGACGGCTGCTGCTGCGGCGATATCGTTCGCGACCTGCCGCTGGCGCAATCGACCGTGTCCCAGCACCTCAAGGTTCTGCGCGAGGCTGGCCTCATCCGCGGCGAAATCTCCGGGCCGCGCTCCTGCTACTGCCTCGATCGCGCCGCGCTCGCCTCGGTGGTCGCAGCGATGGCCGAACTCGGCGGGCGGGACATGGCGGCCGCCGCCCGATGAGCGCCGTCGACGACGCGCCGAAGCCGGCGGCCGTGCCTGTCCGGCAGAAGCCGATGCTGGCGACGCTCGCCGGCCTGTGGCCCTACATGTGGCCCGGCGACCGGCCCGACCTGAAGCGGCGCGTGGTGCTGGCGCTGGCTGTCCTCGTCGGCGCCAAGATCGTCACCGTCCTGGTTCCCTACACCTACAAGTGGGCGACCGACGCCCTGACCAGCCCGCCGACGCCCGGGCCCGGCGGCACGCTGGTCGTCGGCCTGTCCGTGCTGATCACCGTTCCCATCATGCTGGTCGTCGCCAACGGCGTCGGCCGCATCCTGATGAGCCTCTTCAACAATCTGCGCGATGCGCTGTTCGCCGGGGTCGGCCAGCACGCCGTCCGCGGCCTCGCCTACAGGACCTTCGTGCACATGCACGAACTGTCCCTGCGCTATCACCTGCAGCGGCGCACCGGCGGCCTGTCGCGCATCATCGAGCGCGGCGTCAACGGCATCGAGACCATCGTCCGCTTCACCATCCTCAACACGCTGCCGACGTTCCTCGAATTCGCCTTTGCCGCGGCGATCATCACCTACCAGTTCGACTGGGTGTACCTCGCCGTCATCGCGGTGACCGTGGTCTGCTACGTCACCTTCACGGTGAAGGCGTCGAACTGGCGCATCAAGATCCGCCGCGCGATGAACGAGTCCGACCAGGACGCCCACTCCAAGGCGATCGACTCGCTGCTCAACTTCGAGACCGTCAAGTATTTCGGCAACGAGACGATGGAGGCCGGCCGCTTCGACCGCGCCATGGCGCGCTACGAGAAGGCGGCGATCCAGATCTGGACCTCGCTCGCCTGGCTGAACGTCGGCCAGATCGTCATCTTCACGACCGGCATGACGGTGTGCATGGTCATGTCCGGCACGGCCGTGATGCGCGGCGAGCAGACCATCGGCGATTTCGTGCTGATCAATGCGCTGCTGATGCAGCTTGCCGTTCCGCTCAATTTCATCGGCATGGTCTACCGGGAGATCAAGCAGGGCCTGATCGACATCGAGGCGATGTTCGACCTGCTCGACGTGGCGCCGGAGATCGTCGATCGGCCGGGCGCGCCTGCGCTGGAGGTGGCCGGCGGACATGTGCGCTTCGAGGACGTGTCCTTCCACTACGACCCGGCGCGCGCCGATCCTGAAGGGCGTCAGCTTCGAGGTGCCGCCAGGACGCACGGTCGCCATCGTCGGCCCGTCCGGCGCCGGCAAGTCGACCATCTCGCGGCTCCTGTTCCGCTTCTACGATGTGACCGGCGGGCGCATCAGCATCGACGGCCAGGATGTCCGCGACGTCACCCAGCACTCGCTGCGCGCCGCCATCGGCATGGTTCCGCAGGACACCGTGCTGTTCAACGACACCATCCTCTACAACATCCGCTACGGCCAGCCGGAGGCAGACGAGGCCGCGATCCGGGCCGCCGCACAGACCGCCCAGATCGCCGATTTCATCGATGGCCTGCCGGAAGGCTACGACAGCGAGGTTGGCGAGCGCGGGCTGAAGCTCTCCGGCGGCGAGAAGCAGCGCGTCGCCATCGCCCGCACGGTGCTCAAGGCGCCGCCGATCCTGATCCTCGACGAGGCAACCTCGGCCCTCGACATCCACACCGAGCGCGAGATCCAGGCGGCGCTGGATCGCGTTTCGCGCGGCCGCACGACCCTGGTGATCGCCCACCGCCTGTCGACAATCGTCAACGCCGACGAGATCATCGTCCTCGACGACGGCGTCATCGTCGAACGCGGCACGCACGACGCGCTGCTGAAGGTCAACGGCCTCTACGCCTCGATGTGGAACCGCCAGCGCCAGGCCGCCGAAGCGCTGCGCGTGGTCGAGGAAATCCGCTCCGTCGAAAACGCCAAACCAAGGGCGCGCGAGGCGGAAGCTGAGCCGGCGCAGTAAAGCGCGCATTTTCTGCTACACTTCGGGCCGCGCGGTCGCTGGCGGCCGGCAAGGGGGGCGAAAATGCTGAACCTCGAGGAAATCTTCAACCGCTCGAATATTCTCGACATCAGCTTCTTCAACTTCCGCAATGCGATAACCGCCTGCTATTTCGCCGACCGCGACCTGCGCATCCTCAAGGTCAACGACAACTTCAGGTCGTTCTTCCCCGTCCTCGGCAACGTCTCCAACGCCAGTTTCCTGAATGTGCTCGAGCAGCTCGGCGTCGAGGCGACCTACATCGATTCGTTCACGAGCCAGCTCGACGAGAATGGCTGGGTCCTGATTCCGCACATCCCGCTGACGGTTGACGGCACCGAGCGGGTGTTTTCGCTGATGTCGACGTACACCAAGGACGACAGCTTCTCGTATCTCAACGGCGTCCAGGGCCAGTTCGTCGATCGTACCGCGGAATGGTCCTTGCGCCGGGAGCGCGAGCAGTTGCTCGAGGAGAAGCTCCGCGACCGTGAGCTCATCGAGGAGAAGACGCGCGAGCTGCAGCGCGTCGCGGACCGGTTGGCCAAGTATCTCTCGCCGCAGATCTACAGCTCGATCTTCTCCGGCAAGAGCCAGGCGGCGGACCCGCTGGCGCGCAAGAACCTGACGATCTTCTTCTCCGATATCGAGGGCTTCACCGATATCAGCGATGGCATGGAACCCGAGCGCCTGTCGTTCTTCATCAACACGTACCTCAGCGAGATGTCGAATATCGCCATCGAGTATGGCGGCACGATCGACAAGTTCATCGGCGATGCGATCCTCGTCTTCTTCGGCGATCCCGAAACCGAAGGCGACCGCGACGACGCCCTCAAGTGCGCCCGCATGGCGCTGCGCATGCGCGAGCGCGTGCGCGAGCTGGAAAAGGTCTGGCACGAGAACGGCATCTCCAGGCCGCTCAGGGTCCGCATGGGGATCACCACCGGCTTTTGCACGGTGGGCAATTTCGGCTCGGAACACCGGCTCGAATACACGGTCCTCGGCAGCCCGGTGAATCTGGCCTCGCGCCTGCAGACCGCCGCCGAACCGGACACCATCCTCCTCGGCGAATCGACGTTCATGCTGCTCGAGGACGTCGCGAACTGTGAGCGCATGGAAGACATGCAGCTCAAGGGTTTCGCCCGTCCGATGGGCTGCTACCGCCTCGATGGCTTGCGGGGCGTCGACCGCGAGGAGGGGCCGATGACCCGCGTCGGCAGGCACGTGGAAGTGAACATCCCCGATCGGCGTCGCGTCCGCGAGGCAATCGAGGAACTGCGCCGGATCGAACTGGACCTGGAGCACCACGTCAGGGATTGACCGGTTCGCCGCCGGGTTCCTTTTCTTTGCGGGTGTTCCATGCTTTCTAGGCGCCGCCGCCGGCGAGGAAACCCATGGAATCCGTGCTCGATTCGATCCGCAAGATGCTGGTGCCGATCCGGCGCGAAGGGCTTCCGTTCATCGCCGGGCTCCTGTTTGCCGCCCTGTTCTTCGGCTGGTTCTGGCAGCCGATCCTGTGGATCGGCCTGATCCTCACCGCCTGGTGCGTCTATTTCTTCCGTGATCCGCCGCGGGTGACGCCGCTTGGGGCCGATCTCGTGGTCAGCCCGGCCGACGGCCGCGTCTCGGCGGTGGCGATCGGCGTGGCGCCCAAGGAACTCGGCCTCGGCGAACAGAGCCGCCGGCGCATCTCGGTCTTCATGAACGTCTTCGATTGCCACGTGAACCGGGCGCCGTTGCCCGGCACGGTCAAGACCGTCGCCTATACGCCGGGCGTCTTCCTCAACGCCGAACTCGACAAGGCGAGCGAGGGCAACGAGCGCAACGGCATCGTGCTGGAGACCGCCCACGGTCCGGTCGGCGTCGTCCAGATCGCCGGCCTGGTCGCGCGCCGCATCGCCTGTTTCGTCGGCGAGGGCGAGGAGCTTGCCGCCGGCCAGCGCATCGGCCTCATCCGCTTCGGCTCGCGCGTCGACGTCTACCTGCCGGTCGCCGCCAACGTGCTCGTCGCCGAGGGCCAGACCATGATCGCCGGCGAGACGGTCATCGCCCGCTTCGGCGAGGAGACCGCCGAGAGCCGCGTCCGCGTCGACTGACCGCGATGTCCCTGTTCCAGCCATTCGATCCGGACGATCCCGAGCGCCGCAAGCGCCTGCGACCGTTGCCGCAGGTGCCGGTGCGGCTGGTGCTGCCCAATCTGGTGACGCTGCTGGCGCTTTGCGCCGGCCTCACCTCCATCCGCATGTCGGTGGAGCACCAGTACGAGTTCGCCGTCGCCCTGATCGCCGTTGCCGCCGCCCTCGACGGCATCGACGGACGCATGGCGCGCTTCCTCAAGTCGACGTCGCGCTTCGGCGCTGAGCTCGAACTCGATCACCGACTTCCTCAATTTCGGCGTGGCGCCGGCCGTGCTGCTCTATGTCTGGGCGCTCGCCGACCTGCGCTCGGTCGGCTGGATGGCCTCGCTGATCTTCGCCATCTGCGCGGCACTGAGGCTGGCGCGCTTCAATGTCGCCCTCGACGCGCCCGACAAGCCGGACTGGCACGCCAGCTTCTTCGTCGGCGTGCCGGCGCCGGCCGGCGCGATGATCGTGATGCTGCCGATCTATGTCGAGTTCGTCGCCATCCCGCACGGGTTCCTGACCGCGCCGGTGGTGCTCATCTACACGATCGCCATCGGCCTCCTGATGGTGTCGCGGGTGCCGACATGGTCGGGCAAGGTGATCGGCCGGCGCATTTCGCGCGACCTGGTGGCGCCGCTCTTCGTGTCGGGCGTGCTCGTCGTCGCCTTCCTCGCCAGCTTTCCCTGGGCGACGATGATGGTGCTGACGCTGCTCTATCTGGCCTGCCTGCCGCTGTCGTGGCGTTCGTATGAAAGGCAGGCGCGGGCCGAAGCGGAGGCAGCCGGCAACGGCGACAGCAAGGAGAAGGACTAGCGGTAGGTCTTGAAGGCCTCGACCCGATCCTGCAGCGACGTGCCCGGGAATGCCTCGCGCATGGCGCCGAGCGCCATGGATCCGCTCTCCGGGGCCATCAGCTTGAGCATCTGGCGCATGCGGAGAACCTGCTCGTCGAGTTCGGCCTGGAACGCCGGATCCTTTGCGCTTTTGGCTCTCTTTTTGCTCATGATTCGTCCCACCGGTGAAAACCTGTGGAAGCTTGTGGGCTGGGTCGTTAACGGTGGATTAAGAAAAGGATTGCCCCGCAAGCACCTGGAGGCGGAATCGGGCCGCTGGCGGCCCGCGCTCGCCGCCGCGCCATTGCCCGTGATCGTCACCTCCGAGGACATTTTCCGATGACCGCCGAGCCTTACCCCCGCGACATGATCGGCTACGGCCGCAACCCGCCCGATCCGAAATGGCCGGGCGGGGCCAACGTCGCCATCCAGTTCGTCGTCAACTACGAGGAGGGCGGCGAGAACAACGTGCTGCACGGCGACGCGGCATCCGAGGCGTTCCTGTCGGAGATCGTCGGCGCCCAGCCGTGGCCCGGCATGCGCCACATGAACATGGAATCGATCTACGAATACGGCTCGCGGGCCGGCTTCTGGCGGCTCTGGCGCATGTTCACCGAGCGCGGCATCCAGCCGACGGTCTATGGCGTGGCGATGGCGCTGGAGCGCAACCCCGAAGCGGTCGCCGCCATGAAGGAGGCCGACTGGGAGATCGCCAGCCACGGCTACAAGTGGATCGACTACAAGGACTACACCGAGGCCGCCGAGCGCCAGCACCTGATGGAGGCGATCCGCATCCACGAGAAGGTCACCGGCGCGCGACCGCTCGGCATCTATACCGGCCGCTCGTCGATCCACACCATCAAGCTGGCGGCGGAGGAGGGCGGCTTCGTCTATTGCTCGGACACGTATGCCGACGATCTGCCCTACTGGATCGACAGTCCGAACGGGCCGTTCCTGATCATCCCCTATACGCTCGACGCCAACGACATGCGCTTCGCCAGCCCGCAGGGTTTCAATTCAGGCGATCAGTTCTTCACCTATCTGAAGGACGGCTTCGACTA
Source organism: uncultured Alphaproteobacteria bacterium (assembly GCA_963822975.1). Classification (GTDB taxonomy): domain Bacteria; phylum Pseudomonadota; class Alphaproteobacteria; order Rhizobiales; family Kaistiaceae; genus CAVSRC01. The sequence continues at coordinate 73,224 of CAWGJV010000011.1, read as the reverse complement.
CCTCTGGGCGGAGGGCGACAAGGGCGCGCCCAAGATGATGTCGGTGGGACTGCACTGCCGTCTCGTCGGCCGCCCGAGCCGCGCCGCCGCACTGGCGCGCTTCCTCGACTACGTGCAGTCGAAGGAAAAGGTCTGGCTGCCGCGGCGCATCGACATCGCCTGGCACTGGCACGCGCATCACAAGCCGGCGTAGTCCGCCCGGATCAGGCGGCGACGCCCGCAAGCAACTGCACCAGGGCCGGCTTCGCCAGCAGGCTCTTCCGCTCCGCTTCCGTCAGCGCGACGTTCGGCGGACGCACGCGCAGCCAGTCGTCGTCGTTGTGACGCGCCGCGATCACCGCCTTCACCGCCGGGACGGTCACGAAGCCGTCGAACGAACGCCGGATGGCGATCAGGTCCGCCTGCCGGGCGTCGGCGTCGGACTCCTGCCAGCGCTCGATCGATTGCGAAGATGCCGCGGGCGTTGATGTTGGCGGTCGCCGAAATGCATCCGACCGCGCCCCAGCGCAAGGCGTCGAGGAGATAGACCTCGGCGCCCGGGAACATGGCGAAACCGGGAAACGCCTCGATGACCGCCTTGGTATGCGCGGGATCGCCGGTGGAGTCCTTCATGCCGACGACGACGCCCGGAAACGCCTCGAGCAGCCGCCCGGTGAGTTCCAGCGACCACCCGGCCGCCGCCATCTGCGGGATGTGGTAGAGCAGGATGCGCGGCACTTTCGGCCCCGACCGCTCGATCACCGCCGAGACGAAGGCGAACAGGCCGTCGTCGGTGACGTTCTTGTAGTAGAACGGCGGCAGCAGCAGCACGCCGGCACAGCCGAGCTCGCCGGCATGGCGGGTCAGTTCCGCCGCGTCGTCGATGGCGCAGGCACCGGTGCCGGGCAGCAGGCGGCCGGCAGGAACGCCAGCCGCGATCATCTCGTCAATGACGGTCCGCCGCTCGGCAAGCGTCAGCGAATTGGCTTCGCTCGTCGTCCCAAGCACCGCAAGGCCGCTGGCCCCGTCGGCGATCAGGTTGCGGCCGTGGCGGGTGAGACGCGGCAAGTCGACCGCGCCGCTGGCGGTGAACGGCGTGGATACGGGCGGCCACAGGCCGGCGAGGGGAGTCTGCATGATGACGGATTCCGAGGATGAGCGAATTCGGCAGGGAAGTCTGCCGCGCCAGTCTTAGCAGATTTGCGCGGCGGACGAACCAGCACAATCCATCAGACGGCTTTCTTGTCCGCGCCGTCGAACTGGACGCCCATCAACCGATCGGTGTGCCAGCGCACCGTGCACGGCCGTTTGCCGAGGCCAAGCTTGATGTCGATGTCGAAACGGGGCGGGATTCCAAGCATGTTCGAAATCTCCAGCAGCGCGCCGCTGGGAGACTGATTGCGTACGACGCAATCGAACACGGATTGGCCCTGATTGAATATGATCCGCGCGCTCTTCAGGGTCCGCGAACGGTGCTCCGTCCGGCGATCGGCCCCTTCAGGCGCAGCGCTGACGGTGGGTTCCATGGCGTCCTCTGGTGCAAGCCACCAGCCCGACCCGAAACACTGCGACACATTGCTTGCCGCAGGGTAAACCAATTGTCCGATTCTTGCTCGTTCCGCCTGTCCGTCCCGTTCCGTGGCCGATTTCCGCCAAAACATCCCATGAGCGATCGACCCGGTTTCCCGGTCGGTCGCTTCGCGAGAGGCGCTCCGTGAGCCTGGCCGTCTTTGCGCTGCTGCTGGCTGCCGCCGCCCTCCACGCCGGCTGGAACGCCCTCGTTCGTCGCGACAGCGACCGCGATGCAGCAACGATGTCCGTGGCGGCGGGCGGCGTGATCGTCGGCATCGCGCTGGTGCCTTTCCTGCCGCCGATCGCCCCGGCGGCCGTGCCCTATGTGCTCGGCTCGAGCTTCATCCACCTGGCGTACTACACGCTGATCGCCCGGGCCTACCGCCACGGCGAACTGTCGGTGGCCTATCCGATCATGCGTGGCCTGGCGCCATTGATCGTGACGGTCGCGGCGATCGTCTTCGTCGAGCCGGCCGCCGCCGGCGTGCTGTTCGGCGTGGCCGTGGTCGCCGCCGGCATCGTGTCGCTCGGCGTGGAAGGATTGCGACGCCAGGCGCACGGGGTCGGGGCGGCAGTCACCAACGCCTTCGTCATTGCCGGCTACACGCTGGTCGACGGGCTGGGCGCGCGTGCGAGCGGGTCGCCGGCGGCCTATGTCGCGTGGATCTTCATTGCCGGCGGCGTGGTGACGGTCGTCGGCCGCTTGCTGGTCGACCGCAACGGCCTCGTCGACCGGCTGGTCAAGCGCGCCCCCATGGCGCTCGCCAGCGGCGTCATGGGCTACGCCTCCTATGGCATCGCGCTGTGGGCGATGACCATTGCGCCGATCGGCGCGGTGGCGGCGGTCCGCGAGAGCTCGGTGCTGTTCGCGACCGCGCTCGGCGCGGTCATGCTGCACGAGAAATTCGGCCCGTTTCGCTGGCTGGCCGCAACGCTGGTCGTCGCCGGTCTGATCCTCGTCCGGTCCAGCGGCCCGTGACCGTTTCCGCCATGCCTGTGGATAACTCCGGCATGTCGTCACCGGCCACGTCCACGTCACAGAACCGAAATCCGACTGTCACCTGTCCCGGCTAATCATGTGGGCGTCAGGGAGACGGATCCGGCCGATGGCCCGGCACGTTTGGAGTTTGCCCGGTTCACGCGCCGCTGCGGGAGTGCGTCTGCGGTTTTCCTGATGCTCCGGGTCGGTGGCAATGGCCCCCGCCGCTCTTGACCCGGACATTGTTCCAGTGCGTCGCCGGCCGGGCGTGAAGCGGTCAATCTGACGCCGACCCTTCGCCGCAGGGTCGGCGTCTCTTTTTTGCGCCGCGCCGGTTTGCCGCCTAATCTGGGGCGTTGCCATCGGTGGCAGCCAATGGGCTGGCGAAATGGCGGATTTGGCCCTAACGTCCGGGGGCTTTCACGGCGCGGGGGGCAGCTTTCCAGCCTGACACGTAAACGTCAGATGACGGTGCTAGCAGCGCCATTGTGAACGCGGGTGACAAACAACCCGACGGACTATCTCAACCGGTTGATGGGGAACGAAGATGACCAGAACACTGATGGCTTCAGTATCGGCGCTGGCAGTCTGCGCCATGACGAGCACGGCCTTCGCGGCTTCGATGGACGATCTGGTCGCGGCCGCCAAGAAGGAGGGGGCGCTGACGACGATCGCCCTGCCGCACAGCTGGTGCGGCTATGGCGACGTGATCGACGGCTTCAAGGCGAAATATCCCGGAATCGCCATCAACGAACTCAACCCCGACGCCGGCTCGGCCGACGAGGTCGAGGCGATCCGCGCCAACAAGGGCAATACCGGCCCGCAGGCCCCGGACGTCATCGACGTCGGCCTGTCCTATGGGCCGCTGGCCAAGAAGGAAGGCCTGATCGCGCCCTACAAGGTCGCCACCTGGGACACGATCCCGGATAGCGCCAAGGATGCCGACGGCAGCTGGTACGGCGACTATTACGGCGTCATGTCATTCGTCGTGAACAAGGACATCATCAAGACCACGCCGACCGACTGGCCGGACCTGCTTGGGCCCGACTTCAAGAACGCCGTGGCGCTCGCCGGCGATCCGCGCGCCTCCAACCAGGCAACCCAGGGCGTCTATGCCTCGGGCGTCGCCGCCGGCGGCGCCGCCGGTGCGGATGCTGGCGAAAAGGGTCTGGAGTTCTTCGCCAAGCTCAACAAGGCGGGCAACTTCGTCCCGGTGATCGGCAAGGCTGCGTCGCTGGCGCAGGGCTCAACCCCGGTCATCATCGCCTGGGACTACAACGGCCTTGCCTGGCGCGACAGCGTCAACGGCAACCCGCCGGTCGACGTCGTCGTTCCCAAGTCGGGCGTCATCGCCGGCGTCTACATTCAGGCGATCAGCGCTTTCGCGCCCCATCCGAACGCCGCCAAGCTGTGGATGGAATACCTCTACTCGGATGAGGGCCAGTTGTTGTGGCTGAAGGGCTATTGCCACCCGATCCGCTTCAACGACCTCGCCGCCGCCGGCAAGATTCCGCAGGCGCTGCTCGACGCGCTGCCGCCGGCGGAAGGCTACGCCAAGGCCGCGTTCCCGACGCTCGACGAGCAGGGTGCCGGCAGTGCGCCGATCAAGACCAAGTGGGATTCGGTCGTCGGCGCCAACGTCCAGTAGTCGTCGTGTTCGGGGCCGTGCCGACCTGCCCACCGCCATTGGCGGCCGGGCCAGCGGCGCGGCCCCTCCTGCGACCCCGGGGCCCGGCACTTCGCCGGGTCCTGTTGCGGCTGTAACCGATGACCGATCGCTCGGACGCCATTCCCCGTCAGACGCCATTGGCATGGCTTCAGGCCACGGGATTCTCGTGGTCGTGGATCGGCGTCGTGCCGTTCTTCGTCTTCGCCCTGATGTTCCTGGTTATCCCGACGGTCTATCTGGTCGGCGGGGCGTTTCAGTCCCCCGAGGGCGAGTTCACCCTTGCCAACCTCGGCGGTCTGTTCACGCCGACGATCGTCGCCGCCTACTGGATCAGCATCAAGGTCAGCCTCGCCTCGGCGATTGGTGGCGCGCTCATCGGCTTCTTCCTCGCCTATGCCGTTGTGCTCGGCGGCCTGCCGCCGTGGCTGCGCCCGGCGCTGCTCACCTTCTCCGGCGTCGCCTCCAATTTCGCCGGCGTGCCGCTGGCCTTCGCCTTCATCGCCACGCTCGGCCGCACCGGCCTGGTGACCGCGCTGCTCATCAAGTATCTCGGCTTCAACATCTACACCGCCGGCTTCAACCTGCTCAGCTTCTGGGGCCTGGCCATCACCTACATGTATTTCCAGATCCCGCTGATGGTGCTGATCATCACGCCGGCGATCGACGGCCTCAGGAAGGAGTGGCGGGAAGCCTCCGAAATCCTCGGCGCCAATGCCTGGCAATACTGGCTGCACGTGGCGCTGCCGGTCCTCTGGCCGAGCATTCTCGGCACGACCCTGCTGCTCTTCGCCAATGCCTTCGGCGCCGTCGCCACCGCCTATGCGCTCACCGGCTCCTCGCTCAACATCGTCACCATCCTGCTCTTCGCCCAGATCCGCGGCGACGTCCTCAACGATCCGCATCTCGGTTACGCGCTTGCCTTCGGCATGATCCTCATCACCGGCGTGTCCAACGGCCTGTTCATCTGGCTGCGCGCCCGCTCCGAACGGTGGCTGAGATGAAGCGCAGCCGCATCGGGCCGTGGATCGCCCTGATTTTCGGCGCGACCTATTTCGTCGTGCCGCTGATCGCCACGTTCGAGTTCTCGCTGCGCATCCGCCGCGGTCAGTACACCTTCGACGCCTACAAGATCGTCTTCGCCGATCCGCGCTTCCAGGCGACCTTCACCTATTCGACGTTGATCGCCTTGGCCACCATCATCGTCGGCGCGCTGCTGGTGGTGCCCACCGCCTATTGGGTCAGGCTGCGCCTGCCGCGGCTACGGCCGGTGGTCGAGTTCATCACGCTGCTGCCGCTGGTCATCCCGCCGATCATCGTCGTCTACGGCTACCTGCAGGGTCTACAACACGTCCTCGATCCTGCCGATGACCTCGTCGGCGCGGCTGACGGACCTGCTGCTCGTCCTCGCCTACGTGACGCTTGGGCTTGCCCTACATGTACCGCGCCGTCGACACCGGCCTGCGCGCCATCGACATCCGCACGCTGACCGAGGCGGCCCAGAGCCTCGGCGCCGGGTGGGTCAGGATCCTGTTCACGATCATCCTGCCCAATGTCCGCTCGGCGGTGCTGTCGGGCGCCTTCCTGACCTTCGCCATCGTCATCGGCGAGTTCACCATCTCGGCGCTGCTCGACCGCCCGGCCTTCGCCCCGTACATGCAGTTGATCGGCGCCAACCGCGCCTACGAGCCGTCGGCGCTCGCCATCATTGCGTTCTTCGTCACCTGGGCATGCATGGGCCTGATCCAGCTGGTCGGCCGCCAGCGGCAATCGCCCGCGAAACAATAGGAAGGCCGGGGCCGATGTTTCTGGAGATCGAAGGCGTCCGCAAGGATTACGGACCGCACACTGTGGTGCGCGGGTTCGACCTCAGCGTCGATCGCGGCGAATTCATCTCGTTCCTCGGCCCCAGCGGCTGCGGCAAGACGACGACGCTGCGCATGATCGCCGGCTTCGAGGAGCCGAGCGCCGGGCACCATTCGCATCGACGGCAAGGATGTCACCGGCCTGCGCCCCAACCAGCGCAACATCGGCATGGTCTTCCAGTCCTACGCGCTGTTTCCCAACCTGACGGTGGCCGGCAACATCGGCTTCGGGCTCAAGGTGGCCAAGCGGCCGGCCGCCGAGATCGCCAGCCGGGTCGAGGAGTTGCTGGCGTTGATCAAGCTGCCCCATATCGGCGGCCGCTATCCCTATCAGCTTTCCGGCGGCCAGCAGCAGCGCGTCGCGCTTGCCCGCGCGCTTGCCATCCAGCCGCAGGTCCTGCTCCTCGACGAGCCGCTCTCCGCCCTCGACGCCAAGATCAGGCTGTCGCTGCGCGAGGAAATCCGCGCCCTGCAGCGCGAGCTCGGCATCACCACGATCTACGTCACCCACGACCAGGAAGAAGCCCTGTCGATGTCGGACCGCATCGTGGTCATGAACGAGGGCCGCGTCGAGCAGATCGGTGCGCCGTTCGAAATCTACAACTACCCGCGGACGCGCTTCGTCGCCTCTTTCGTCGGCACGCTCAACATCCTGAGTGGGATCATCGTCGACCCCGCCGGCGGCAAGGTGACGATCGACGGACAGGAGATCACCACGGCGCGCGGCGTTGTCGACGCCAGCCCAGGCGACGTGCGCCCGGTGGCGCTCAGGCCGGAGGCGATCCTGCTCGACGACGCCGGCGAGGGCCGCAACCGGCTCAGTGGCGAGATCGACGAGGTGAATTTCCTTGGCGCCGTCGTCCGCATCCGCGTGCGGCTGACGGAAAACGCCGTCTCGCTCGACACGTTCAACAGCCCCAACAGCCCGCCGCCCAAACGGGGCCAGAAGGTGACCGTCAGCTTCGCCGCCGAGGACGTGCTGGTTCTCGACGGACCGGCGCCCGCCGGCTGAGGCAACCGCCACGACTGGCAGGTAGCCGAAGCGCCTTCGCGCGACAACTTCAACGCTTGGTTGGGTCTTTCCCGTCGCCTCGGACAAAAGGCGTCGCGGAGGAGGGGGTTTGGGGCCGCACCCGAAATAATCACCGCCCAATAGCCGCCAAAGCGCTTGATTTTGTTGCAGGGATTGCCTTCCCACCCACCGAAGATAAACTCGCCGTGAAAGAAAAAAGTCGTTTGGGAGGGAACCAACGTGCTGACAACAAAGACGCTCGCCGTAGCCTTGGCACTTGGCGTGTCCTGGTCGGTTCATGCAACCGCACAGGAGACCGTCAAGATCGGCGTCATCCTGCCCTATTCGGGCCCGTTCGCCGACGCCGCGAACCAGCTCGACGCCGGCATCAAGCTCTACATGCAGCAGCATGGCGACGAGGTCGCCGGCAAGAAGATCGAGATCATCCGCAAGGACACCGGCGGCCCCGACGCCGGACGTCGCCAAGCGCCTGGCGCAGGAACTGGTCGTGCGCGACGAGGTCGACATCCTCGCCGGCTTCGCGCTGACGCCGGAGGCGCTCGGCGCGGCCGACGTCGCCAAGCCAGGCCAAGAAGTTCATGGTCGTGATGAACGCCGCCACCTCGATCATCACCGAGAAGTCGCCCTACATCGTGCGCACCTCGCTGACGATCCCGCAGCTCAACTACCCCTTCGGCAAGTGGGCCTTCGACACAGCGGCGTCAAGCAGGCCTACACGCTGGTCGCCGACTACGGCCCCGGCCATGACGCCGAGAAGTCCTTCGCCAAGGGCTTCAACGAGGCCGGCGGCAAGATCGTCGGCGCCGACAAGACGCCGGTCGCCAACCCGGACTTCTCCGCCTTCGTCCAGCGCGTCAAGGACGCCAACCCCGAAGCCGTCTACGTCTTCATCCCCGGCGGCGCGCAGCCGCCGGCGACTCGGCAAGGCGCTCGCCGAGCGCGGCCTGACGCCGCCGGACACCAAGATCCTCGGCCAGGGCGAACTGACCCTGCCCGAGGCGCTCGAGAGCATGGGCGACACGGCCAAGGGCATCATCACCACCTTCCACTACACGCTCGAGCGCGACGACCCGATGAACAACGAGTTCGTCGAGGCCTATCGCGACGCCAACAACGGCCGCAGCCCCGACCTCTTCTCGGTCGGCGGCTATGACGGCATGCACCTCATCTACGAGGCGCTGAAGAAGACCAACGGCGACACCAGCGGCGACGCGCTCGTCGACGGCCGCCAAGGGCATGTCCTGGGACAGCCCGCGCGGTCCGATGTCGATCGATCCGGAGACCCGCGACATCATCCAGACCGTCTATATCCGCGAGGTGAAGGAGGTCGACGGCAAGCTGCAGAACGTCATCATCGACGAGATCCCGAACGTGAAGGACCCGCTGCACGGCGCCGCCAAGTAAGCCGGGCACCGGCAAGAGGACGGCAGTCCGATCTTGTCGTGACCGGCAATCTCGCTGATCGTCCTGTTCGACGGGCTCGCCTTCGGGATGCTGCTGTTCGTCCTGTCGGTGGGCCTGTCGGTCACGCTCGGACTGATGAACTTCATCAATCTGGCGCATGGCGCCTTCGGCATGCTCGGCGGCTACGTCGCCGTCTGACGCTCATGAGCGAGCTCGGCGCTGCCCTTCCTGCTGTCGCTGCCGGTCGCCTTCCTCGGCGCGGCACTCGTCGGCGTCGCCTTCGAGCGCACGCTGTTTCGCCGGCTCTACCGGGCCGGCGAACTCAACCAGGTGCTGTTCACCATCGGCCTCGTCTTCGTCGCCTCGGCGTCGGCGGCCTATGTGTTCGGCACCGGCCAGCAGCCGATCCAGCTGCCCGACTATCTGCGCGGCATCGTCGAGATCGCCGGCATGCGCTTCGGCGTCTACCGCCTCTTCCTCATCGTCGTGGCGCTTGCCATCACCGCGCTGCTGGTCTTCGGCCTCGAGTACACGCGCTTCGGCGCCAAGGTGCGCGCCGCCGTCGACAACCAGCGCGTGGCGCAGGGGCTCGGCATCGACGTCGACACCATCTTCGCCGTCACCTTCGCGCTCGGCAGCGGCCTTGCCGGCCTCGGCGGCGCGCTGGCCATCGAGATCGTCGGCCTCGACCCCTCCTTCGGCTTCCACTACCTCGTCTACGTGCTGATCGTCGTCTCGGTCGGCGGGCTCGGCTCGATCGGCGGCTCCTTCGCCGCCGCAGCGCTGCTCGGCATCGGCGACGTCGCCGGCAAGTACTTCGTGCCGCGAGATCGGCTCGTTCCTGATCTATCTGCTGCTGGTCGGCATCCTCTTCGTGCGCCCGCTCGGCCTGTTCGGGAGGCGGTAGGCAGCGATGACCCGACGCAGCGCCATCCGCTCGGAGAGACTCGCATCGCTGGCTGAGGCGCCAGAGCCGCTGGATCGGTCTCGAGATCGCGTTCTGGCTCGCCGCGCTGGCTGCCGTTCTTCTTCTTCCCGACCTATCTGACGCTGGCGAGCCAGATCGCCATCACGGCGCTGTTCGCCGTCTCGGTCGACCTGATCCTCGGCTATGCCGGCATCGTCACGCTTGGCCACGCGATGTTCTTCGGGCTCGGCGCCTATGCGCCGGGCCTCATCACCAAGGCCGGCTGGGGCGAGCCGCTGACGGGCCTGCTCATCGCCGGCGCTGTTCGCCGCGCTGATCGGCTACCTGGCCAGCTTCATCATCGTGCGCGTCCAGCACCTGGCGCTGATCATGATCACGCTCGGCCTCGGCCTGCTGACCGCACGAACTCGCCAACGCCATGAGCTGGCTGACCGGCGGCACGGACGGCCTGCAGGGCGTCGACGTCTGGCCGATCTTCGGCCGCTTCGATTTCGACCTGTGGGGCTACACCGCCTATCGGCTATGCGCTGGCCGTGCTGTTCGTCGGCGTGCTGGTCAGCCGGCGCATCGTCCATTCCTCCTTCGGGCTGTCGCTGCGCGGCATCCGCGAGAACCTCGGCCGCATGCCGGCCATCGGCTCGCCCTACCGGCCGCCACCTGCAGACGATCTACACCATCTCCGCCGGCATCGCCGGGATCGCCGGCGCGCTGCTGACGCAGACGACCGAGACCGTGTCGCTCGACACGCTCTCCTTCCAGCGCTCCGCCGATGTCGTCGTCATGCTGATCCTCGGCGGCACCGGCCGGCTCTACGGCGGCATCGTCGGCGCCATCATCTTCATGGTCGCGCGCGACCAGCTCGCCGACATGAACCCGCAATACTGGTATTTCTGGATCGGCCTCCTGCTGATGGTCGGTGGTGCTGCTGATGCCGAAGGGCATCCTCGGCGGCGCTCGCCCGGCTGGTCCCGGGGTGCGCCGCTGATGGCCCCGGCCGACGCCGTCCTGCGCACCGAAGCGGCTCAGCAAGAACTTCGGCTCGCTGGAGGTGGCGCGCGACGTCTCGATCGCCCTGCCGCGCGGCGCCCGCCATGCGCTGATCGGGCCGAACGGCGCCGGCAAGACCACGCTGATCAACCTGATCACCGGCCAGATCCAGCCGGATGCCGGCCGCATCCTGCTCGACGGCGACGACATCACGGGCATGGCGCGGGCGAAGCGCGTCAAGGCCGGGCTGACGCGCACCTTCCAGATCAACACGCTGTTTCCCGACCTGACGCCGATCGAGGCGGTGATGCTGGCCGTGTGCGAGCGCAAGGGCACGGCCGGCCAGTTCTGGCGCGGCCTGACCGCGCACGGCGAAGCCATCGACGAGGCCTTCGCCATCCTTCGAGCAGCTGCGGCCTCGGCGACGTCGCGACGCGGACGACCCGCGTCCTCGCCTACGGCCAGCAGCGGCTGCTCGAGATCGCGCTGGCGCTGGCGACCCGGCCCAAGGTGCTGCTTGCTCGACGAGCCGGCCGCCGGCGTGCCGAAGGGCGAGAGCGCGGAGCTCTTCGCCGTGATCGCCGCGCTGCCGGACGACATCTCGGTGCTGTTCATCGAGCACGACATGAACCTCGTCTTCAGGTTCGCCTCGCGCATCATCGTGCTCGTCTCCGGCGGCGTGCTGCTCGAGGCCGAGCCCGACGTGATCAGGACCGACCCGCGCGTGCGCGAGGTCTATCTGGGGCAGACGCACCATGGCTGAGCCGCTTCTCGAACTGCGCGACGTGCGCGCCGGCTATGGCGACGGCATCGTGCTCGACGGCGTCTCGATCTCCGTCCCGACGGGCGGCAGCCTGGCGCTGCTCGGCCGCAACGGCGTCGGCAAGTCGACGCTGCTCCTGACGACCATGGGCTTCCTGCCGCTGTCCGGCGGGAGCATCCGCTGTTCGCGGCACGGGACATCTCGCGCCTGCCGCCGCATCAACGCGCGCGCACTCGGGCTCGGCTGGGTGCCGCAGGAGCGCGACATCTTCCCCTCGCTGACCGTCGAGGAAAACCTGACGGTCGCCGCGCGGCCCGGGCGCTGGGACCTCGACGGCCGTCTACGGGCTGTTCCCGCGCCTGAGGGAGCGGCGCGCCAACATGGGCAACCAGCTTTCGGGCGGCGAGCAGCAGATGCTGACGATCGCCCGCACGCTGATGACCAACCCGGCGATCCTGCTGCTCGACGAGCCGCTGGAAGGGCTGGCGCCGATCATCGTCGAGGAACTGACCGCGGCGATCCGGCAGATGGCCGGCGCGGGCGGCATCGCGCTCGTGCTCGTCGAGCAGCACGCCGAGGTGGCGCTCGAGCTGACCGAGGAAGCCGTCGTCATCGAGCGCGGCGTCATCGCCCACCGCGCCATGTCGCGGGACCTGCTCAACGATCGCCAGACGCTCGAGCGTTCGGTCGGCATGAACCTCGGAACATGACGACCGGTCCATTCGTATTTGCTCGGCGTCCGGGCACGGCCGCGGTGCGCAAGAGCCGCCAGAAGTTGCTACACATGAGCCTGGGATGAGCGGGAGAGCGGAAATGAGCAGATCGAGCCTTCAGGATGTCCTGGACCAATCCGGGAACGCCGTGGAGCTTCTCCGCAATTCGAAGGTCGGGATGTACGTGTATCCGATCGTCGCCGCGGAGTTCACCAACTGGCGCGACGAGCATCGCGCCTGGCGCCACACGGCGGTGCTTTTCGACCTTACCCACCACATGGACGAGGTGACGGTCGAAGGGCCGCAGGCCGCCGAAATGCTCGACTACATCGGCGTCAACAGCTTCGCCAATTTCGACGCAAGCCGCGCCAAGCATTTCGTGCCGGTGACGCCGGCCGGCCACGTCATCGGCGACATGATCATATTCCGCGAACGCGACGACAAGTTCGTGCTGGTGGGACGCGCGCCGACCGCCAACTGGGTGCAGTTCCACCAGGCCATCGGCAAGTGGAACGTCCGGGTGGACCGCGATCCGCGCTCGGATTCGCGGCCGGACGGCAAGGCGGTCTACCGCACCCACTACCGTTTCCAGATCCAGGGGCCCGAGGCCGGCAAGGTCTTCGAGAAGATGCACGGCGGCCCGATCCCGGAGGTCGAGTTCTTCCGGGTCGGGTGGATCAATGTCGGCTCGAAGCGGGTGCAGGCCCTGCGCCACGGCATGGCCGGCGCGCCGGGTCTGGAAATCTGGGGCCCCTACGAGGACAAGGCGTATATCCAGTCCACGATCCTGGAGGCGGCGAGGGACGCCGGCGTCGATCTGCGCCGGGCCGGCAGCCGCGCCTATTCCACCAACACGCTGGAATTGGGCTGGATCCCGTCGCCGCTGCCGGGGATCTATACCGGCGACGGCATGCTGGCGGAGTACCGGCAGTGGCTGGGCGCCGACAGCTACGAGGCGATGGCGTCGATCGGCGGCAGCATGGTCTCGAAGAACATCGAGGACTACTACGTCAACCCGTTCGAGCTGGGCTACGGCTTCTATATCGGCTGGAAGTCGGACTTCATCGGCAAGAGCGCGCTTGCCGCCATGAAGGACAAGCCGAACCGCAAGAGGGTCACCTTCGAATGGAACGTCGATGACATCCTCAAGGTCATCGCTTCCGGGTTCGAGCGGGATGCCGATCCCTACAAGTGGATCGACTTTCCGCAGCCCAACTATTCCTCGGCCTCGGCCGACCTGATCCTGGACGGCGGCAAGCAGGTCGGCATGTCGATGTTCAACGGCTATTCCTACAACGAGCGCCGCATGCTGTCGCTCGGCGTGGTCAATCCGGACGTGCAGGTCGGCGACGAGCTGACGCTGGTCTGGGGCGAGCCCGACGGCGGCACGGCCAAGACGGCCACGGAGAAGCACCGGCAGGCGGAGATCCGGGTGCGCGTTTCACCCATCCCTTACGCCAGCGACGCGCGCGAACACTACGCCCAGGGCTGGCGCACCCGCCAGCCGGCCTGACGTGCTCACAGCAGGGAGGGCAGGAACAGGACGAATCCCGGAACGGCGATGACGAATGCCACGATCAGGAGATCGGCGAGGAAGAACGGAATGACGCCCTTGAAGATCTGCGAGACGGTCGCGTATTCGGAGGCGACGTTGCGGATCACGAATACATTCATCCCAACCGGCGGCGTGATCATCCCGATCTCAAGCAGCTTGACGACCAGCACCCCGAACCAGACGAGGTCGATCCCCTCGGCGCGGAAGATCGGCAACAGGACCGGAAGCGTGACGAGGAGCGCGCCGAACGGCTCCATGAACATGCCGAGCACCAGATACAGCGCCACGACGATCAGCATGAGCTGCGCATAGTCGAGATCGGCGCCGCCGACCAGACTGGTCAGTGAACCCGGTCAGGCCGGTCAGGCCGAGAAACCGCGTGAACATCGACGCGCCGACCCCGATGATGAACAGCGAGGCGGAGGTCATCAGCGTCTCGATCATGGCCGTGCGGAACATGGTGAAGTTCAGCCGCCCGGCGGCGAGCGCGATCACGATGGAGCCGACCGCGCCGACCGCGCCGGCCTCGGTCGCGGTGAAGAAGCCCGAGAACAGCCCGCCGAAGACGATGACCATCAGCACCAGCACCGGCCAGATGTTCATGAGCGCCTGCAGGGCGGTGGATCGCTCGGCATCGAGCGGGCGCGGCGGGCAGACGTCCGGCCGGAACCACGAGTCAGCAGCACGACCGCGGCATAGGAGAGCCGCCGTCAGAAGTCCGATGCTGACGCCGCCGACGAAGACCCTGGTCACCGAGGTTTCGGCGAAGACGCCGTAGACGATCATCAGGATGGAAGGCGGGATCAACGCGCCGATCGTTCCGCCGGCCGCGATCGCGCCGCAGGCGAAGCTCGGCGAATAGCCCGAGCGCACCATCTCGGGGATGGCGATGCGGCCCATGGCGGCGGCGGTCGCCAGCGACGAGCCGCAGACCGCGGCAAAGCCGGAACAGGCGAAAACCGAGGAAATCGCGAGCGCGCCGGGTATGCGCCGCAGGACGGCCTTGGCCGCTTCGAAGAGACCGGTGGTGAGGCCGGCGTGGAAGGCGACGAACCCCATCAGCAGGAACATCGGCACCGCCGAAAGCGTCCAGTTGGCGACGAAGGAAAACGGCGTGTTGGACAGGATGCCGATGGCCGGCGTCCAGCCCAGCAGCCAGGCGACGCCGCCGAAGGACACCGCGATCAGCGCCAGCGCGACCGGCACGCGCAGGCCAGCAGCAGCATCAGGACCGCGACGCCCGCGAAGCCGATCGCACGCTCATGTCGGTCTGCTCTGTCTTCGGGTCGACGATCCGGATCAATACGACCAGGAAAGCCAGCGCGAAGCCGAGCGGCAGCAGGAAGAACGCCGGCCAGGTCGGTACCCGCACGTTCTGCGCCATGACGAAGGTGCCGGCGGTGGCGCTTGCAGAGCGCTCTGCCAGGGTCACCCAGGCAAGCGCGCCGTAGACGAGGGCGGAGAGCACCGAGACGAACCGGTCCGACCAGGCGAGCGCCGTCGGGCTCGAGCAGATGGTCGATCACCTCGACCTGCACCATGCCGCCGCCGCGCTCGACCCAGGCGAGCGGAATGAAGGCCAGGGCGATCATGTAGTAGTTGGTGACGATTTCGTAGGTTGCCGGGATCGGCGAATTGGCGACGCTGCGCAACAGGACGTCAGCGACCACATGCAGCATCAGCGCGCAACGTGGCCGCGGCCCCGATCAGCGCGAGTGCGTCAAGGAGCATCTTTTGCAGCCGCGCGAAGGCCCGCATCATCGCCCCGGAAGGTTCGGCATCGAAAGCGCCGCCGGGAGCCCGCGACGGGCACCCGGCGAGCAGGATCTATCAGGTCCCGTACGTGGCGTAATCGACCTTCGACCAGACTTCCTTGTAGACGCGCTCGGCCATCGCCTTGGGCTCGTTCTTCACCTCGTCGGCAATCGCGGTCCACTTGTCGACCAGCGCCAGGAACCGGGCGACCTGCTCCGGAGCATCCTGGATGCCGAAGTTCTTCTTGCTGAGCGTCGCGGCCGTCTCCGGCTCGGTCTTGACGAAGTCCTTGATTGCCGCGACGAGGGCATCATCCGCCTCGATGATCTCGATCCCGGCCTTCTTGGCGGCGGCCTCGGCCTCGTCCGGCATCTGCGCGCCCCAGCGATTGGTGAAGTCGGCGTTGGCGCGGTTGGCGGCGCGGGCCATCGCCGCCCGGTCCTCGACCGAGAGGCTGTCCCAGGTCGCGTTTGCGGTGGCGAAGTCGGAGGTCGACTGGTAGAGGCCGATCGGCGCGTAGGTGACGTACTTGGCGACCTCGACCATACGGAAGGAGACGAGGTCGGCGATCGATCCCATGCTCCCGTCGATGACGCCCTGGCTCAGGGCCTCGAACTGGTCGAAGACCGACATCTGCACGGGCGTCGCGCCAAAATGCTCGGCCAGACGCGCCCAGGGGGCACCGCCGGAACGCAGGCGCAGGCCCTTCAGATCCTCCACCTTGCGGACCGGCTTGGTGGTCAGGAATTCATAAACGTCCGAAGCGCCGGAGCCGAGATAGACGACGCCGAAATTGCGCATCTCCTTCTGGCAGGAATCGCAGGTGACGATGAATTCGGTCACCGCCGCAGCGGTTGCCTGCGGGTTCGTGCCGATCAGCGAAAGCTCTCCGGTCAGCGCCATGTTCGGCAGGTCGGCGGGGAAATAGAGCGGCAGCAGGTTGCCGACTTCCACCACCTGGCTCTTCAGCGCGTCCTTCATCTGGCCGAGATTCACGACTTCCGGGCCGATCATCGTGCCGGTCAGGCGGCCGTTCGATTCCTCGGGCAGGTACTTGATGAAGTTGGTGTAGAGCACCCCGTTGGCCGGGTGCGCAGGCGGAGCCGCCGGGGCAACGCGCAGTTCGCGTGCCTCGGCCGCGACGCCGAGAACCACCGACCCCGCAAGGGCCAGTGCAGCAAGCTTGACGATTGATCGCATGACTTTCCTCCCAAGACGCCCGGTCAGAGGCCCACAAGCCTCACTGCATTCTCCATCGGAACGAGGGGGCGCACCTCAATCCCCGCATGGCGCTGCCTTGAAGCCGACAGCGATCTCCCTCTGCAATTCGTCCATCCCTCAACTCGCCGTCACCTTGCGGAGCAGGGCGACCAGCGTGCCGTATTCGTCATCGTTGACTGCCGCGCGCTCGGCATCGTGCGCCTTGCGCATTCCGGCCTTGTGCTTCTCGACGAAGGCTTCTCCCGCCTTCGTCAGCGACAGCCGCACCGACCGGCGGTCGTCGGGCGGGATCTCACGCTCGACAAGTCCGGCATCGACAAACCGACGGATCAGCTTGGTCATGTGCGCGGGCTTGATGCGGAGCCGGCGGGCGATCGAGCCCTGGGGAAGCCCGGGATTGAGTTCGATCACCCTGAGGACCGTGAATTCGCCAGGCTTCAGGTCATGGCCGGCGGCCTCGAAAAAGGCTTCGAATGCCCGCAGCTGCGCCATGCGCAGGAGGAAGCCGAGCGAGTCGGCCAACTCGCCGAGATCGATGCGCTCGAGTTCGAACTGCCGGTGTTGGGCGTGGCTCACGTGCCCTCCGACCTCGCGACCGCCCGCCGGGTCAGGCAGGCGTTCAGCCTCTCCTCCGCTTCGCGGATGGCGAGGGCAAAAGCGGTGTTGGGTTCGACGCGGAAGCCGGCAACGCGCAGCGCCGCCGGAACGGCGTCACATCGACCGGCGTCTCGGCTGCGAGAAGCCCCATGGAATACATGTCCTCCCCAGCCTCTTGCGGGCTTTCGGCAATTACTATTCCCGTAAATTGTTGCCGTG
This sequence comes from uncultured Alphaproteobacteria bacterium, assembly GCA_963822975.1. Lineage (GTDB taxonomy): Bacteria > Pseudomonadota > Alphaproteobacteria > Rhizobiales > Kaistiaceae > CAVSRC01. The sequence goes on along the minus strand of CAWGJV010000011.1, from coordinate 55,988 downwards.
TAAATGATTTTTGTCGGGCGACGGGCGGCGCCAGACCCGGGCGGCCCGCCAACTGCGCAATCGCTTCGGGCAAGCCGTACGCGGCTGACGGGTGGAGGACGACGGAACGAATATCCGTCAGCGTGTGGGCGATGCCGCCGTGATGCGCGCCGTCAGGCGGCGCTGAACGCCCGTCACCCGGGCTTCGAACCGTCGTCGAATCCATCGACCGCGCTGGCCCGCAGCGCGTCGATGTTCATCTCGAGGCCGAGGCCCGGCTTGCCCGTCAGCTTCAGCGACCCGCCGGAATTGTCGAGGGGCTTGTCGATGAACTTGTTGTACTTGCTGAGGTCATAACGGCTGGTCTCGACGCGGTAGAAGTTCGGCACCGTCATCATGACGTGCGAGCCGGCGACCACGTTGATGGGGCCGCTGGCGTCGTGGGGCGAGATCGGCACGTAGTAGGCCTCAGCCAGCGTGGCGATCTTCTTCAACTCGCTGATGCCGCCCGTCCATGTGACGTCCGGCATGATGTAGTCGGCCAGTTCGTTCTCGAGGATTGGAATGAACTCCCAGCGCGTGTGCAGGCGTTCGCCGACGCTGATCGCCGCGTTGACCCGCTCGCGAACCTGGCGGAGCGCGTGGTAGCTCTCCACCGGCACCGGCTCCTCGAACCAGTCGATGTTGCCGGCTTCCTCAAGGGAGCGGCACAGCCTGATGGCGGTCGGCACGTCGAAGCGGCCATGCGCATCGATGAGGATCTCGACGTCGGGTCCGGCGGTCGCGCGGATGAGCGCCGTCAGTTCCGCGGCTTGCCGCTCGCCCTTCTTGTGGAGTTGGCCGTTCAGGTAGCCGTGCCGGAAACCGACGGTTTCCTCCTTGTGCTGGAACGGGTCGAACTTCAGGCCAGTGTGGCCGGAATCGACGATCGCCCGGATCACCTGGACGACGTTCGCCTTGTTCACCTCGCCGGCTTCGTCGAAAAATCCGCTCTGATCGGGGTGGGTGTAGAGCAGGATATCGTCGCGCACCGCGCCGCCAAGCAGATCGTAGATCGGGCGGCCGAGCGCCTTGCCCCGGATATCCCACAGAGCGATGTCGATGGCGCTCACCGCATGCGAGCTCGCGCCGCGGCTGCCCATATAGGTGAAAGAACGGAAGACCTTGTGCCAGATGAGCTCGATCCGCTCAGGATCGTCGCCGACGAGGGAGTCGTTGAGTTGGCGCAGGATAAGCGCGACCGCCCGGTTGGCGGCCTTGGTGGTGGTGGTGACTTCTCCCCAGCCATTGATGCCGGCATCGGTGCGCACTTCGACGAAGAGATACTCGCCCCAGTTCGTCGAATTGACGCTGACCAGCCACGGAATGATTTTGGTGATTTTCAAAGCCCGCTCCCACGCCGCGCATTCAACATTGTGCCGCGGCTGTTGTCGGGGCTGACGATCATGATTGTCGTGCGGGCCTGAGTCCCCACGCCACGCCCGGATGGGCGCTGTTGCCCCTGCACGACGCGCCCTTCTTGCATCCGGCGAGACCGGAAAGCTGGCAGAGAATATATTATCTGTCAATTATCGCATATGAAGCGGACGTCGCGGGGAGGGTGTCCTACGGCGTTCCCGCCACTGAGTCCCTCGCGTCCTGCCGGTTTCCGGACGGCGCGGCATCGGCCCTCTGCGCGGCCATTATCCGTTCGATCAGGTGGCGTCCGGCGTTTCTCACGTGCTCCGTCAGGATCGCCGCCGCGGCATCCTCGTTCTGCACGCGGATCATCTCGATAAGGGACCAATGCTCCCGACATACCTGAATCACTCTGGTGCGCGACATGGGAAAGCGCCGGGCCAGAGTGTGGAGCAGGTCGTTGTGGCGCTTGGCGATCGCCAGAGCCTCGTCGTTGTAGTGATTGTCGTAGCAGATCGCGTGGAACAGACGATTGTGCACGCGCCATTCCTGCGGCCCCTCGGTCGCGGCGCTCGCGTCATAGCCGCGCTGGGCGGCCTCCAGGGCCTCGAGCTGCGCGTCGGTCCTGTGCCGGACGAACCAGCGGATGAGATAGGGCTCCAGCACCGCCCGAATCTCGTGAATGTTGCGCAGGAACGCTTCGTCGATCGGCCGCACGCGGGCGCCGCGATTCGGCGTGAAGACAACCACGCCCTCGCCCTGCAGCTGCTGCAGCGCCTCGCGCACGGGAATGGCGCTGCTTCCGTGGTGTTTGGCGATCTCGCCGATCTTCAGGCGCGCGCCAGCCGGAAGCCGTCCTTCCACAATGTCGGCGCGGATCAGATCCCGCAGCCGGTTGTAGCTGGTCTGGCCGTCTGCGCCTTTGGCAATCGCGACGCTGGAGAGATCCGTCAATTCCGTTGCCCGCTCGGGTTTTGCGCCTCGCACTGCGCGCCGGTCCATCATAGCGCAATGACCGGGAAGAAACTCTTGCGGGCCCATCCGATCCTCGGGTGCCGCCACGAGGCAGCGGCCCTTCGCCTTGGATGCGGGCATCGACACGGCATCGCCGAAATGCGCGGCGACCGGACGCGCGGTCCGGGCTTCGTCCGGCCGTCCGACCACGTCGATGATGGCGGCCTTCGATGATGTCCTCACGGATCGGATCGCGCGGACCACCATGGCCGGGCTCCACCCGGAATTTCGCCAGTTTGGCCAAAAAGATACCTCTCCTTCGCCTCGTGCGGCAGATGCTAGCGTATACGAGCGTTGACAGATAATATATTAAATGGGAGGTTTCATATTCTGATAACGAAACAAAACAGGGGAGGACGCAGAATGGCAGAGCTGAAACGAGCGCGCGGTCTGGTTGTCCGGTCTCTCGCGGCGGCTGCTCTTTTGAGCATCGGCATGCAGAGCCTGGCGCATTCAGAGGACTTCGCCCGGGAGGACACCTTCATCGCCACCGGCCAGACATCGGCCGGCTCGCCCACCTTCGCCCAGTACAACGACTTCAATCCGTACCGGCCGGGCCTCGACCTGCGGTCGAGCGTCACCCACGTGCTCGAGCCGCTGTATTACTACAACGTGCTCGAGGACAAGATGATCCCGTGGCTGGCCACGGGCTACGAGTACAACGACGCATACGATTCGGTGACGGTGCATCTGCGCGAGGGCGTGGAGTGGAACGACGGCGTGAAGTTCACCGCCGACGACGTCATCTACACGATCGACATGCTTCGCAAGAACGGCATGGGCAAGAAGGACATGGCCGAGGGCGTTGCGCTGGCGCGCGACGTGAAGGACCTCGTCAAGGTCGACGACCTCACCGTTCGCATCGACCTTACCACCGCGAACCCGCGCTGGTTCTTCACCTTCCTGACCCTGCGCTTCACCGAGGGCATGCACATCGTGCCCAAGCACGTCTACGAGACGGTGGATCCGAACGAGCTCGGTTCGTTCACCGCGCTCGGCAAGCCCGGCTGGCCGGTCGGCACCGGCGCCTTCAAGGTTGCCGAACTGACGCCGGAGCGCATCATTCTCGACCGTCGTGACGACTGGTGGGGTGCCAAGCTCGGCTTCCACCGCCTGCCGGCGATGAAGCGCGTCATCTTCGTGCCTTTCACCACCCACGAGCAGGCGGCCCAGCTTCTCGTCAACGGCAGCGTCGACACGATCCTCGAGGCGACCGTGCCGGTGATGAAGCAGCTTCTCAAGCGCGACGACATCACGACCTTCTCCGGCAAGGAGCCGCCCTACGGCAACATCGACTGGTGGCCGACGGCGCTGTTCTTCCAGTTCCTGGACGACCAGTGGCAGGACGTCCGCGTCCGCAAGGCGGTAGGCCTCTACATCAACCAGCAGCAGGCCGTGGACTACGCCTATGAGGGCGCGGCCGAGATCACCGGTCTGCCCTATCCGAAGTACAAGGCGCTGGTGCCGTATTTCGACGACCTGAAGCCGGTCATCGAGAAGGACGGTTTCCTCGACTACAACAAGGACGCAGCCGACAAGCTGATGACGGAAGCCGGATATGCCAAGGACGGCGAAGGCTTCTGGGCCAAGGACGGCAAGCGCATCGGCGGCGACCTGTACCACACGAACTCGCTCAACCAGATCGGCCCGGTGATCGCCGAGCAGCTGCGTCGTGCGGGCTTCGAGGTGGCGCCCACCGCGCGTCCGGGCTACCGCAACACCGTGTTCCACGGCGAAGCGACCTGGTGGCTGTGGGGCAACGGCGCTTCGGTCAACGACCCCTACCACACGCTGCGTCTCTACCATAAGCGCTGGGCGACGCCGCGCGGGCAGGAGGCCCTGTGGCCGACCCGCTGGCAGAACGACGAGTTCAGCGATCTTGTCGACCAGATCGAAAAGCTTCCGCCGGAAGATCCGAAGGTGCGCGGGCTGGTGGACAAGGCTCTGACCATCATGCTCGACGAGCAGGTGATCGTGCCGATCTCGCAGTTCTATCACCGCATCCCGTTCAACACGACGTACTGGGTGCATTTCCCGACACAAGAAGACCCGTACATTACGCCGACCTTCTGGCATGAAACGGGCTACCAGGTGCTTCTGAACCTCGAGAAGGCGAAGAAGTAGCAGTTCCTCCCTGGGCCGGCAGGCAATAGGCTTCGTGCCGACAGCCTGCCGGCTTCCATTTTTGTCGGTCCTTCGAAACGGTCGGAAAAGCGATGACTCTCGCCATCATCGCGCGGCGCTTTGGGTTGCTGGTGTTGGTCATCTGGGTGGCCAGCACCATCAATTTCTTCGTGCCGCGCCTCGCGCCGCGCAATCCGATCGAAGACAAGCTGCTTGCCGAAATGGAAAACGGCAGCTCGGCGACGACGGACCTGCGGTCGCTGCTCGACGCCTACAACGCCAAGTTCGGCCTCGATAAGCCGCTGCTCGAGCAGTACCTGACCTATCTCGGCGACACGGTGCGTTTCGATCTCGGCTATTCGATCGCCTATTATCCGAGCCGCACGATCGATATCGTCGGCCACGCCCTGCCGTGGACGATCGGCCTGCTCTTCACCACGACCATCCTTGGATTTCTCTTCGGCACGGTGCTCGGCGCGCTGACCGTGTGGCGCGGCTCGGCGGCGATCTATCGCTACCTCGTCCCGTTCCTGATGATCTTCTCGGCCATCCCGTTCTATCTGATCGGACTGGTCCTGATTTACGTCTTCGCCTTCCAGCTTGGCTGGTTCCCACTAAGCGGCGGCATGGGCATACAGACCGCCAACACGCTCAGTTGGTCGCTGGTGGTCGAGATTCTCTATCACTCGCTGATGCCGGCCTTCTCGATATTGCTCGCCACCATCGGCGTCTGGGCATTGTCGATGCGCGGCATGATGGTGACCGTGCAGGGCGAGGACTACATGACCTTCGCCGAGGCGCTCGGACTCAAGAACCGGCGAAGGTTCGTCCAGTACGGCGTGCGCAACGCCATCCTGCCGCAGGTAACCCAGCTCGCCCTGTCGCTCGGCCACATCCTGTCCGGCTCGATCCTGGTGGAGCTCGTCTTCGGCTATCCCGGCGTCGGCCAGCAGCTTTTCCGCGCGATCCAGCATCTCGACTATTTCGTCATCTACGGCATCGTCTTCATGCTCATCTGCACCATTGCGCTGGCGATGCTGGCGATGGATCTCATCTACCCGCTGCTCGATCCGCGGGTGCGCCACACCCGGACCGCCCGATGAGCGCCGTCTCAACCGGCGCCCCGGTCGCCTCGAAGCGTTCGCGCATCGAGTTCGGCCGCTATCTGCGGCGCAATCCGAGCCTGGTCATCGGCGTGTCGATGGTCGGCGCTCTGCTTCTCTTCACGCTGATCGGGCGGCATTTCGTGCCCTGGGACAATGCCTTCCCGCTGACCGGCCCGCGCTCGCGGCCGCCTTCGGCGGAGTGGTGGTTCGGCACCGACGCCAAGGGCCGCGATCTCTTCGCGGTCATGGTCTACGGCACGCTGCTGACGCTGAAGATCGGACTGATCGCAGGCTTTCTGGGCCTGTTCATCGGCACGATCATAGCGTTCGTATCGGCCTATTACGGCGGCTGGATCGATGCCACGGTGCGCGTGCTGGTCGACGTGTTCATCACGGTGCCGACGCTGCTGGTGCTGGTCGTCGTCGCCTCGGCGATCCAGAGCAGCATGAGTACGACCACCATGGCGATGACCATCGCGCTGCTGGCGTGGCGAGAACCGACGCGCCAGATCCGCGCGCAGGTGCTGGTCATGCGCGAGGCGCCCTACGTGCTGGTTGCCCGCCTCAATGGAGCGCGCCCCTTCCGCATCATTTTCCGCGAGCTGATCCCCAACCTGTTGCCCTATCTCGGCGCCAGCCTGATCATGGCGGTGGCTTCGGCGGTGCTTGCGTCGATCGGCCTCGAGGCGCTCGGCCTTGGCGTGCCGTCCGAGCCTACGCTCGGCATGACGATCTACTGGATGATGAACGAGTTGGCATTCCTGCTCGGCCTCTGGTGGTGGATCCTGGAGCCGGTGACGGTGCTCGTCATCCTCTTCGTTGGCCTTTATCTCGTCACCACCGGGCTCGACGAACTCGCCAATCCGCGTCTGAGGCGCAGCACATGACGGGCGAGGGGCTTCAGGTACGGGATCTCGTCGTCAACTATCACACCGATGACGGCATCGTGCGCGCCGTGGACGGCGCCAGCTTCGACGTGCCCGCCGGTCAGCGGCTCGGACTGGTCGGCGAATTCGGGCTCGGGCAAGACGACGACGGCCCTTGCCCTCATCCAGATGCTGCGCGCGCCCGGGCGGGTCGATGGCGGCACGGCCGTGGTCGGCGGCGTCGACCTGCTGACGCTCAACGAGCACGAGATGCGTGAGCATCGCCTGCGCACCGTGAGCTACATCCCGCAGGGCGCGATGAACTCGCTCAACCCGGTGCTCTCGGTCGGCAAGCAGATGCGCAACGCGCTGGTCGACCACGACATCCGCCTGTCGCGCGAGGAACTCGAGCGGACCATCGCGCGCGCCCTGACCGGCGTCGATCTCGATCCGCGCATCGCCAGGCTCTATCCGCACGAGCTCTCCGGCGGCATGAAGCAGCGCGTCTGCATCGCCATGGGCACGCTGCTCAAGCCGAAGCTGATCATCGCCGACGAGCCGACCAGCGCGCTCGACGTGGTGACCCAGCGCCAGGTGATGGAGAACCTCGGCCGCCATCAGGACGAGACCGGCTCGGCGCTGATCCTCATCGGCCACGACATGGGCCTGATGGTCGCAGTTCGTGCACCATCTCGCGGTGATGTATGCCGGCCGCCTGGTCGAGATCGGCACGGTCGCCGAAGTCCTCGACCAATCCACGCCATCCCTACACCAAGGCGCTGACCGAGAGCGTTCCCCGGCTTCGGCATCGCGGCAGCCTGCAGGGCGTGCCCGGGGTGACGCCGTCGCTTGCCCGGCTGCCGCCGGGCTGCGCCTTCGAGCCGCGCTGTCCTTACGCTGTCGACCACTGCCGCGCGGAACGACCGCCGCTCGATCGCGCGCTTGGCGGCCATCGCGCAGCCTGTCATCGCGCCGATGAACTGCGCGCGGAGAAAGTGGCATGAGCGCCCCGCTTCTCGAACTGGATGCGGTGGAGAAGCGCTATGGCGCGCTGGTCGCGGTGTCGGAGTTGAACCTCCGCATCGATGTCGACCGCGCGCCGATCATTGCCGTCGCCGGCGAGAGCGGCAGCGGCAAGACGACGCTCGCCTCGCTGCTGCTCGGCTTCGCCGAACCGACTTCGGGAGAGATCCGCTATCAGGGCAAGCCACTGAACGCGCTCACCGGCCCGGCCTGGCGCTCCTACCGGCGCGAGGTGCAGGCGGTCTTCCAGGATCCCTTCGCGGTCTACAACCCGTTCTACCGGGTCGATCACGCGCTGCTCGAGCCGCTGCGCCTCTTCGGCATCGCCAAGTCGAAGGCCGAGGCGTACCGGATGATGGAGGCGGTGTGCGAGAAGGTCGGCCTGCATCACGAAGACACGCTCGGCCGTTTCCCCACCAGCTTTCCGGCGGCCAGCGCCAACGCCTGATGGTGGCGCGCGCGCTGCTGCATGCAGCCGAAGCTGCTGGTTGCCGACGAGCCGGTTTCGATGATCGACGCCTCGCTGAGGGCGCTGGTGCTCGGCAACCTGCGCGCGCTCAACAATGAGCTGAAGATCCCGATCGTCTACATCACGCACGACCTGACGACTGCCTATCACATCGCCGACGTGATCATGGTCATGTACCGCGGCAAGGTGGTGGAGGCCGGTCCGGCGGAAAGCGTCATCGAGTCGCCGCAACATCCCTACACCCGGCTGCTCGTCGACTCGATACCGTGGCCCGACCTCGACGTCGGCTGGGGCGCCAGCCAGCCGATCCTCAAGGACGATGATCCGCACCGCACCCGTTCGCGGCTGCGCCTTTGCCGGTCGCTGCCCGTCGGTTACGGCGGCCTGCCGTAGTGCGCCGCCGCCTGTCTATGCTACCGACGGCGGCACAGCCGTCCGCTGCATCCTCAACGCAGACACCGGCCCCCTTCGATGACCGCCGGCTGAGCGAGCTGCTCCAGCTGGCCGTAGACCCACCAGAGGAACCAAGCAGATGAAAATCACCCGCGTCAAACCACTGGTCGTGGCTGCCCCGCCGCATCGCAACTGGATCTTCGTCAAGGTCGAGACCGATCAGCCGGGTCTTTACGGATGGGGCGAGGCGACGCTCGAATGGAAGACGCGCGGCGTGGTCGGCTGCGTCGAGGATTTCGAGCCGATCGTGGTCGGGCGCGACCCGCGCAACGTCACCCAGATCGTCGAGTTGCTCAACAAGGCGGCCTTCTGGCCGCTGGGCGTCATCGGCCTGACGGCGTTGAGCGCCATCGAACAGGCGGTCTGGGACATCAAGGCCAAGGACATGGGCGTGCCGGTTTGGCAGGCGCTCGGCGGCCAGGTCCGCGATCGCGTGCGCGTCTACACCCATATCGGCGCCGGCAAGCTGAAGATCGATCGCGGCAAGCGCGATATCGGCGAGTATCGCGAATCCGCCGCCGAGCTGAAGGAGGCGGGCTATACCGCCCTGAAGACCGGCCCCGTTCCTTACACCCACTACGATCCCGACCTGGCGGCGGTCCGCCACGCGGGCAAGCTGCTGGAAGGTCTGCGCGACGCCGTCGGCGACTCGGTCGATATCCTGCTCGATTTCCACGGCCGTCCGTCATCGATGGCCGCCGCGCTTCGCCTATATCGACGCCGTCAGCCCGGCCCAGCCGATGTTCGTCGAGGAGCCGATTCAGCCCGGCGATCCGGAGGCCATGCGCATGATCGCCGAGCGCGCCGGATGCCCGATCGCCACCGGCGAGCGCATCCTGACCCACAAGGAATACGAAGACCTCTGCAACATGAAGGCGGTCACCTACATCCAGCCCGACCTTTGCCATTGCGGCGGCTTCACCATCGGCAAGCAGATCGCCGCCACCGCCGCCGCGAACTACATCGGCGTGTGCCCGCACAATCCGATGGGGCCGATCGCCGGCGTCGTTGGCCTGCATTTCGGCGCCGCCGTTCCGAACTTCGTCATTCTCGAGGAAATCACCGGTTCGATACCGTGGTTCTCCGAGGTCGTTTCCATCGCCGATCAACCGCGTCGACGGGTATCTGGGAGATTCCGACCGCGCCCGGCCTCGGTGTCGAGATCGACGAGGCGGTCGCCGCCAAGCATCCTTTCCAGCAGGAAACGATCGCTGGCCTGGAGGCGGTCGTCGATCGCGACGGCACCATTGCCAACTGGTAGGCGGCGGAGATGACCGACAAGACGACCGTCCTCATTGCGGGCGCCAATGGCAATATCGGTCACAAGCTGCGTTCTCATCTGGAGGCAGTGGGGCGCTACGAGCTGCGCCTTCTCGACATCGACGCCAAAGGCGATCCGGCGGTGCATGCCGCCGACCTGTCCGTCTATGACGAGGCGTGGGCGGGCGCCTTTGCGGGCGTCGACAGCGTGCTGCTCACTGCAGCGGACCCGAGCCCCTGGGCGAGCTGGGCGCGTATCCGGGAACGCAACCTCGACCTCCTGTTCAATGTCATGGCGGCGGCGCAGAAGCATGGCGTGCGCCGCATCGTTTTCGCCAGCTCGAACTATGTCGTTTCGGGCTACCGTTTCAAACCGGATCGGCTCACCGCCGACATGGACCCGCTGCCGATCAATGCCTATGGCGCGTCGAAACTGGTCGGCGAGCGCATCGGCAAGATGTTCTCCGAGCGCTACGGGCTGTCCTTCATCGCCTTCCGCATCGGGGTCTGCCAGCGCCACCACGACAATCGCTTCGGCCCGTGGATTCCGTTCAGCGACTGGGGCCAGAAGATGTGGGTCAGCGACCGCGACCTGTGTGGCGCCTTCCAGGCGGCAATCGACGACCAGTAACGTCACGTTCGGCGTCTACAATCTGGTGTCCAACAATCCCGGAATGCGCTGGGACCTCGCGCCGCTCAGCCGCGACCTGGGCTTCACGCCGCAGGACGGCGAGCCGCAGCAGATGTCGTTCGCCCATTATCTGCGCAAGAGCTGGGCGTGGATGCGCTATCAGGTGCTGCCGACGCTGGTCGAGAAGCTTCCGGGGCGGAGGTGGTGACGATGCGGATCGAATGCGTGGTCGATGCCCATGCCGAGGTGGGCGAGGGGCCGGTCTGGGATGCGGCCGGGCAGGTGTTGTGGTGGACCGACATCAACGGCCGCGCGATGCATCGATTCGATCCGGCGACGGGCATGGACACCGTCCACGAGATGCCGTTCCGCGTCGGCTGCTATGCGCTGCGGGAGCGCGGCGGTTTCGTGCTGGCCGCCGAGCACGGCTTCTGGTTCTGGGAGCCGGGCAAGGCGCCGGAACATATCCTCGATGTCGAGGCGGATCGCCCGAAGAATCGCATGAACGATGGCGGCTGTGACCGTCAGGGACGGTTCATCGCGTCCAGCATGAACCTCGACGGGCAGAAGGAGGCGAGCGGCGCCTGCTGGCGGCTCAATGCCGACCTGACCGTCGAGAAGCTCGCCGACGGCATATACATTGGCAACGGCATCGCTTTCAGCCCGCCCGGCGACCGGTTCTATTTCGCCGACACGACCGTCGATCGGGTCTGGGTCCACGACTACGACACAGCGAGCGGCAGGGTTGGCGAACGCCGCGACTTCGCAAATACGCAGGCGCTGGCGGGCAAGCCGGACGGAGCCACGGTCGACGCCGATGGCGGCTACTGGCTCGCCGGCGTGACCGGGTCGCAGGTCTATCGCTTCCTGCCCACGGGTGCGCTCGACGTCACGATCGATTTTCCGACCACCAAGCCGACCAGGCCAATGTTCGGCGGGCCGTACCTCGACCAGATATACGTCACCTCGATCGGCTCGAATCCCTCGCCGGACGATCCGCAGGCGGGCGGCCTGTTCCGCATCAGCGATACCGGCTTCCGCGGCCTGCCGGAGCCGCGCTTCGGCGGATAGGCGACGCGTCTTCCACGAACGAATGAAAGCCAATTAGCCTGCCATTGCAGAGGCTTGGCGAATTGCCGCGCGGGCATTGATGAGCGCTGGCGGACGGGCGATTGGCTGGGGAACTAGGATTCGAACCTAGACTGGCGGAGTCAAAGTCCGCTGTCCTACCGTTAGACGATTCCCCAATCCGGGCGGCAGACCGGCGGATTCCCGCTGGAATTGGCCGCCGAGGCGGTGCGAAATCTATAGGCACGGCGCCGGAAGCGCGTCAACCGTGGCGCCCGCTTGTCTGCCGCCGGCCGCCTGCTACACTGGTCGTCGAAACGCAACCAGAGGGGTGCGCGCGGCGCCGGTTGGCTCGTGAGCCCGGCGCGCGCTTTCCCCTGCGAAGGAATGGCATTTGTCGACGGGCGATGATCCGCACGGCGCGGATATGCCCGCCGGTCGCGCGGAGAATCCGCAGCGACAGGTGGCGCGTGGGCCGAAGACGGGCCGCCGGGCCCGCCTGGCCGCCGGCCGGCGGGAAGCCGCGCAAGCGCAGGAAGAGCCGGCGGCGGCGGCGCGGTCCGGTCTATGCGCCGGACGCGGCGCAGGCCGGTGCCACGGCGCGCGCCTGCCAGTCGCGCCCGCGCCCGACGCGGCCGAGACCGGCGGCGGCCGCCGCGCCGGCGCGCCTGCCGGCGACGGGCCGTTCTACGCCGCGCTCGATCTCGGCACCAACAATTGCCGCCTGCTGGTCGCCACGCCGCGCGACCACGGCTTCCGCGTCGTCGACGCCTTCTCGCGCATCGTGCGGCTGGGCGAGGGGATCGGCGCCAACGGCCGCCTGAGCGAGGCCGCCATGGTGCGCGCCATCGAGGCGCTGCAAGGTCTGCGGCCGCAAGCTCGACGGAGCGCAACGTCACGCGCGCCCGCCTGATCGCCACCGAGGCCTGCCGCGCGGCGGCCAACGGCGCCGAGTTCATCGAGCGGGTGCGCGTCGAGACCGGCCTGTCGCTGGAGATCGTCTCGCGCGAGACCGAGGCGCGGCTGGCGGTCGCCGGCTGCGCCTCGCTGGTCGATCCGACGGCCGCCGGCGTCATCCTGTTCGACATCGGCGGCGGCTCGTCCGAACTGGTCTGGATCGACCTTGCGCCGTCGCCCGGACGGCCGCCGGCGCCGCATGGCCGACCGCATCCGCACCTGGATGTCGCTGCCGGTCGGCGTCGTCAACGTCAGCGAGCGCCACGGCGGCCGCCATGTCACGCCGGAGCTGTTCGCCGACGATGGTCGCCGAGGTGGCCGGCCATGCTCGCCGCCTTCCCGAGGCCGCGGCGCTCGACCGCGCCGTCGCCGCCGGCGGCGTCCACATGCTCGGCACCTCCGGCACGGTGACGACGCTTGCCGGCGTCCACCTCGACCTGCCGCGCTACGACCGCCGCCGGGTCGACGGCACCTGGCTCTCCGGCGACCGAGGTCGCCGACCTGATCGCCGGCCTGGTCGCCATGGACTACGAGGCGCGCATCGCCAATCCGTGCATCGGCCGCGAGCGCGCCGACCTGGTGCTCGCCGGCTGCGCCATTCTCGAGGCCATCCGCCAGCGCTGGCCGTGCGAGCGCCTGCGCGTCGCCGACCGGGGCCTGCGCGAGGGCGTGCTGGTCGAACTGATGGCCGAGGACGGCGTCTGGCGTCCGCGCTCGGGCCGCCGCGCAGCGCGACCGGGCCGCATGGCTGAGCGCGGCGGCGGCGCCGGGCGGCGCGGCGCTCAAGGTGCGCGTCAAGACGGCGCAGGCGCCGCAAGGCCTCCTCGACCCGCTGGCTCGAGCGCCAGCTCAACGACCCCTACGTCGCCCGCGCCCAGGCGGAAGGCTATCGCGCCCGCTCCGCCTACAAGCTGATCGAGATCGACGACCGCTACCACCTGCTGGCGCCGGGCAAGCGCGTGGTCGATCTCGGCGCCGCGCCGGGCGGCTGGTCGCAGGTGGCGGCGGCGCGCGTGCGCTCGACCGACGGCCGATCCGCTGGTCGTCGCCATCGACTATCTCGACATGGACCCGCTCCCCGGCGTCACCGTGCTCAAGCAGGACTTCCTCGACGACGACGCGCCGGACGCCATCCGCGCCGCGCTTGGCGGCGCGCCGGCCGACGTGGTGCTCTCCGACATGGCGGCGCCGACCACCGGCCACCGCCAGACCGACCACCTGCGCACCATCCAGCTTTGCGAGGCCGCGGCCGATTTCGCCGCGACGGTCTTGAAGCCCGGCGGCCATTTCGTCGCCAAGGTCTTCCGCGGCGGCACCGAGGGCGAGCTGCTCGCGCGGCTCAAGCGGGATTTCGCCAGCCTCCATCACGTCAAGCCGCCGGCGAGCCGCGCCGCATCGGTCGAGCTTTACCTCGTCGCCAAGGGCTTCCGCGGAGCCGGCTGACTATTCGGCGGGCCTTGCCGGCGGCCGGCCGTTGATGGCCCGACATCTCGTCGCCGGCATCCTGTTCGAGCCGCGTGAACGGCACGGCCGCCAGTAGCGTGGTGAAGCCGATTGTCAGGAAGGCCGGCCAGAACACGGCGGCGGTGATCTCGCCGCCGGACAGGTCGGTGGCAGATCTGAAGGACGATGGCGCCGACCGTGATGCCGAGCCGACACCGACAATTGTTGCGCCACGCTGGAGATCGTTGTCGCCTGGCTCATCTCCGTCTGCGTCACGTCGGCGAAGGACAGGGCATTGGTGGCGGTGAACTGCAGCGAGCGGAAGAAGCCCCCAATCAGGAGCAGGGTCACCATCACCGACACCGGCGTGCTCGGCGTGAATATCGCGGGCAACGCAATGAAGCCGGCGGCGACGATGGTGTTCACGATGAGCACGCGCCGGAAGCCGAACAGGCGGATGATCTGCGGCGCCGTGAACTTCATCACCAGCGCGCCCAACGCCGACACGAAGGTGATCGAGCCCGACTGGAACGGCGTCATGCCGAAGCCGAGCTGGAGCAGGAGAGGCAGCAGGAACGGCGAGGCGCCGAGCCCGATCCGGAAGAGCGACGCGCCGACGATGCTGTGGCGGAAGCTCGGGATGTGGAAGAGGGAGAGGTTGAGGATGGGATGGCTCACGCGGCGGGTGTGGACCACATAGGCCGCCGAGGAGCGCGATGCCGGCTCCCATCAGCACGAAATCGGCCGCCAGCGGCAACATGTTGAGCCCGAGCGTCGTGGAGCCCAGCATCAGCAATGCCAGCCCGAGTCCGGTCTGCATGAAGCCGATCCAGTCGAAGTTCGTCCGCCGGTCCAGCTTGAAATCCGGAATGAACAGCGTGGCCAGCACGATGCCGATGATGCCGACCGGCACGTTGATCCAGAAGATCCACGGCCACCCCGCGTAGGTGGTCAGGAAGCCGCCCACCGGCGGTCCGAGCACCGGGCCGGTCAGGCCGGGCACCGTGAGCCACGACAGCGCCGCCACCAGTTCCACCTTCGTGACCGTGCGCAGGACAACCAGCCGGCCGACCGGCACCATCATCGAGCCGCCGATCCCCTGCACGACGCGGGCGAAGACCAGCATCTCGATGGACTTCGACATGCCGCAGAGCACGGAGCCGACGGTGAAAATGAGGATGGCGACCCGGAACACCAGCCGCGCCCCCAGCCGGTCGGCGAACCAGCCCGAGGCGGGCAGGAACACCGCGATGGTCAGCAGATAGGACGTGAGCGCCAGCTTCAGGTGGATCGGGTTGGAGCCGAAATCCTTTGCGATCGCCGGCAGGGCCGTCGCCACCACGGTGGCATCGAGATTCTGCATGAACAGTGCGCAGGCGACGATCAGGGGCACCAGGATTCGGTCGGGCATGGATTGCTGCGGTTTTGCTGGGCCGTTTCGCCGGCGAAATGCAGGTATTCCGCCGGGCGCACGTGGGGAGAACGGGAATCTGCCGCTATGCGAGTACGTTCATATTAGCCTTGTTTGTCTTCGGCGTTAGGGGCAATCGGCCGGTCGGCTGGCCGACGTCCGGGGTCCAGCCCATTTGCCGAATCGAAACCGCGTGATATTGACCCTCGCCACTTTCCTTTGCGCTGATACCGTCCGGCACCGCCCGTGCCGCCGGCGGCGTTTTTTCATATCCGGGAGTTGGCGCCATGGCCGCAATCGTTAAATCCCTCTCAGGCGGCGAGGCGCTGGCCTTCGACGATGTCCTGCTGACGCCGGGCTATTCGTCGGTCCTGCCGGCCGAAGCCGACATCCGCACCCGGCTCACCCGCTCGATCGCGCTCAACCTGCCCATCCTCTCCGCCGCGATGGATACGGTCACCGAGTCCCGCCTCGCCATCGCCATGGCCCAGGCCGGCGGCATCGGCGTCATCCATCGCAACCTCTCGCCGGACGAGCAGGCCGAGGCGGTCCGCGCCGTCAAGAAGTTCGAAGTCCGGCATGGTCGTCAATCCGGTGACCATCAACCCCGACGCGACGCTCGCCGACGCGCTCGGCCTGATGAAGCGCCACGGCATCTCCGGCATCCCGGTCGTCGCCGCCGGCGAGGCGCCCGGCCGGCTGCTCGGCATCCTCACCAATCGCGACGTGCGTTTTGCCTCCGACCCGTCGGAGAAGGTCGCCGCCCTGATGACCCGCGACGATCTGGTGACCGTCGACGACAGCGTCGATCCGGAGGAGGCCAAGCGCCTCCTCCACCAGCACCGCATCGAGAAACTGCTGGTGGTCGACGAGGCCTATCGCTGTGTCGGCCTGATCACCGTCAAGGACATCGAGAAGAGCCGCCTCAATCCGCAGGCTGCCAAGGACGAGCAGGGGCGCCTGCGCGTCGCCGCCGCCTCCAGTGTCGGCGATGCCGGCTTCGAGCGCAGCGAACGCCTCGTCGACGCCGATGTCGATCTGGTGGTGATCGACACCGCCCACGGCCATTCCGAACGCGTGCTGGAGGCGGTGCGCCGGGTCAAGAAGCTCTCCAACCGGGTCCAGGTGATCGCCGGCAACATCGCCACCGCCGACGCCGCCCGCGCGCTGATCGACGCCGGCGCCGACGCCGTCAAGGTCGGTATCGGGCCCGGCTCGATCTGCACGACCCGCATTGTCGCCGGTGTCGGCGTGCCGCAGCTCACCGCGGTCATGGACGTGGCCAGGGTGGGGCAGGAGGCGGGCGTGCCGGTGATTGCCGATGGCGGCATCAAGACCTCCGGCGATCTTGCCAAGGCGCTCGCCGCCGGCGCCTCCTGCGCCATGATCGGCGGGCTGCTCGCCGGCACGGACGAAAGCCCCGGCGAGGTCTATCTGCATCAGGGCCGCTCGTACAAATCCTACCGCGGCATGGGCTCGGTCGGCGCCATGGCGCGCGGCTCGGCCGATCGCTACTTCCAGGCGGAGGTTCGCGACACCCTCAAGCTGGTGCCGGAGGGCATCGAGGGGCAGGTGCCCTACAAGGGCCCCGTGTCCGGCGTCCTCCACCAGCTCGCCGGCGGCCTGCGCGCCGCCATGGGCTATGTCGGCGCGGCCGACCTGGCCGAGTTTCGCGACAAGGCGCGCTTCATCCGCATTTCCGGCGCGGGGCTGCGCGAAAGCCATGTGCACGACGTCGGCATCACCCGCGAGAGTCCGAACTACCCGGGCGCGTTCTAGCTCGATCGGGCCGGCCTTACGGGCCAATGAGGAGCACGCCTCCCATGAGCTTCGATACGATCATTGCCCCTCTCATCGTTCAGGTGGCGCTGACCTTCGGCCTGCTCTTCTGGATGGGTGCCCTGCGCATCCGCTCCGTATCCGGCGGAGCCGTACAGATCCGAGAGATTGCGCTCGGCGAGCCGGGATGGCCGCAACAGGCGACCAAGGTCGCCAACGCCTACCACAACCAGCTCCAGCTGCCGGTTCTCTTCTACCTGCTGATCGTGCTCGTCCTGCTGGTCGCGCCAGGAACGCCGTGGATGGTCTCGCTTTCGTGGCTGTTCGTGGCGACGCGGCTGGTCCACACCCTGATTCAGGTGACTACCAACAATGTCCCCCGCCGTTTTTTCGCCTTCACCGCGGGGATGGCGGTTCTCGCCGTCATGTGGTTGATCTTCCTCGCCGAACTGGCGTTCGGCTTCTGACGGCACATGGAGCGTAGCGCGTGAGACAGGGCGGCCGCCTGGCGGCAGCAATGGAAGTGCTGGGCGCGATCGAGACGCGCCACCGTCCGGTTGCCGAGGCGCTGAAGGACTGGGGTGTCGCCCACCGCTTCGCCGGTTCGGGCGATCGCGCCGCCATCGGCAACATCGTCTACGACGCGCTACGCTGGCGCCTGTCGGGCGCCTGGGTCATGGGCGAGGACACGCCGCGCGCCCATGTCCTGGCCACGGTCGGCTGGCGCTGGGGCCTTGGGAGCGAGGGCCTGGCGGCCATGTTCGCCGGCGACCCGCACGCGCCGGAACCGCTGAGCGAGGACGAAGCCGGCCGCATCGCCGCGGCCGATCTCTCCGCCGCGCCGCCCCATGTGCAGGCCGATGTGCCGGAATGGCTCGGCGAGCGCTTCGCCCGCGTCTTCGGCGCCGACTGGATCGCCGAAGGGCAGGCGCTGGCGCTCCGCCCGCCGCTCGACATGCGCGTCAACCGGATCAAGAGCGACCGCGCCAGGGTGCTGAAGGCCCTGGCGAAATTCGCCGCGGGCGAAGCGCCGATGGCGCCCGATGGCGTTCGCATCGCGGCAACCGCCGGCGAGGGCCGCCACCCCAATGTCCAGAACGAGCCAGCCTTCCAGAAGGGCTGGTTCGAGGTGCAGGACGTCGGCAGCCAGATCGCCGCACTGCTGACCGGCGCCAAGGCGGGCGAACAGGTGCTCGACCTCTGC
Organism: uncultured Alphaproteobacteria bacterium; assembly: GCA_963822975.1. GTDB lineage: Bacteria > Pseudomonadota > Alphaproteobacteria > Rhizobiales > Kaistiaceae > CAVSRC01. Next base: position 37,803 of record CAWGJV010000011.1, on the reverse strand, counting down.
GCCGGGGCCGGCGGCAAGACGCTGGCGCTGGCCTCGGTGATGGAAAACAAGGGCCAGGTCTTCGCCACCGACAGCGACCGCGCCCGGCTGGCGCCGATCTTCGACCGGCTCAAGCGCGCCGGCGCGCGCAATGTGCAGGTCCGCGAGGCCGGCGCCTCGCTCGACGATCTCGCCGGCCGCATGGACGCCGTGCTGATCGACGCGCCCTGCACCGGAACCGGCGTCTGGCGGCGGCGACCCGACGCCAAGTGGCGGCTGACCGACCGGGCGCTCGCCGAGCGGATCGGCGAGCAGACGACGCTCCTCAGCGACGCCATCCGCTACGTCAAGCCCGGCGGGCGGCTGGTCTATGTCACCTGTTCGCTGCTGCCCGACGAGAACGCCGACCAGATCGCCGCGTTCCTGTCGGCCAACGCCGATTTCCATGCCGTGCCGCCGGCTGAGGCGGCGTCCGGCATCGACGGATTGGCGGCGGCAGCGCTCGACGCCGGCACCGGGCTGGTGCTGTCGCCGCGCCGGACGGGCACGGACGGCTTCTTCGTCTCGGTATTGAGGCGGCAATGACCGTCGGTCCCGGCGACCACGTCAAGCGCATCGGCGGTCTCGGCGTGCTCTTCGTCATGGCGACGGAGCAGGAATACGGGGCCCACCTCCGGCGCCGCATCGCGCCGCTGATCACCGGCGTCGGGCCGGTCGAGGCGGCCGCCGCCACCGCCGCGGCCCTTGCGCGACTGGCGGCGGACGGGCAGGCGCCGGACCTCGTCTTTTCGCTGGGCTCCGCCGGCTCGCGCAGCCTGGAGCACGCCGGCATCTACCAGATCGCCAGCGTCGCCTATCGCGACATGGACGCCTCGGCGCTGGGCTTCGCCAAGGGCATCACGCCCTTTCTCGATGCGCCCGCCGTCATCCCGGTGCCGCACCGGATCCCCGGCATTCCGGCCGCGTCGATCTCGACCGGCGGCGCCATCATCTCCGGCGCCGGCTATGACGCCATCGCCGCCGACATGGTCGACATGGAGTCCTTCGCCGTGCTTCGCGCCGCTGCCCGTTTCGGCGTGCCGATGATCGGACTGCGCGGCATCAGCGACGGCCGCAACGGCCTCACCGGCCTGCACGACTGGACCGAATATCTCCACGTCATCGATGAGAAACTCGCCGCCGCGCTCGACGCCTTCACCGGCCACGTCGAGGCCGGCGCCTTCAGCCTGGCCGCGTCGCCATGACGATTGCCGGCAAACGGTGACTCAGCTAATCGGGGCCATGACCGACACCGTCCTCATCATCGACTTTGGCAGCCAGGTAACCCAGCTCATCGCGCGGCGCGTGCGCGAGGCCGGCGTCTATTGCGAGATCGTGCCCTTCACCAAGGCCGAGGAGGGCATGACCCGGCTGAAGCCGAAGGCGATCATCCTCTCCGGCGGACCGGCCTCGGTGCTCGACAAGGACGCGCCGCTGCCGCCGATGTCGGTCTATCGAGGCCGGCGTGCCGGTGCTCGGCATCTGCTACGGCGAGCAGGCGATGGCGCACCAGCTCGGCGGCAAGGTCGAGGGCGAGCACAACCGCGAATTCGGCCGCGCCTTCGTCGAGATGCGCAAGCCTCGGCCCTGACTCGAAGGCGTCTGGCAGCCCGGCGAGCGCCACCAGGTGTGGATGAGCCACGGCGACCGCGTCACCGCGCTGCCCGACGGCTTCGAGGTCGTCGGCGATCTCCGAAGGCGCGCCCTTCGCCATGATCGCCGACGAGAAGCGCCGCTTCTACGCCACCCAGTTCCACCTCGGAGGTCGTCCACACGCCGGACGGCGCGCAAGCTGCTCGCCGAACTTCGTCCACCAGCATCGCCGGCTGTGCCGGCGACTGGACCATGGCGGCCTTCCGCGACCAGGCGATCGCCCGCATCCGCGAGCAGGTCGGCGACGGCCGGGTCATCTGCGGCCTGTCGGGCGGCGTCGACTCCGCCGTCGCCGCCGTGCTGATCCACGAGGCGATCGGCGACCAGCTCACCTGCATCCTCGTCGATCACGGCCTGATGCGCCTGAACGAGGCGAGCGAGGTCGTCGAGCTCTTCCGCGGCCACTACAACATCCCGCTCGTCCACGTCGACGCCAGCGACACGCTTCATCTCGGCGCTCGAGGGCGAGTCCGACCCGGAGAAGAAGCGCAAGACCATCGGCCGCCTGTTCATCGACGTGTTCGAGGCGGAGGCGAAGAAGGTCGGCGGCGCCGATTTCCTCGCCCAGGGCACGCTCTATCCGGACGTGATCGAGAGCGTCTCCTTCACCGGCGGCCCGTCGGTGACCATCAAGTCGCACCACAATGTCGGCGGCCTGCCGGAGCGCATGAACATGAAGCTGGTCGAGCCGCTGCGCGAACTGTTCAAGGACGAGGTGCGGGCGCTCGGCCGCGAACTCGGCCTGCCGGAAGCCTTCGTCGGCCGCCATCCGTTCCCCGGGCCGGGCCTCGCCATCCGCTGTCCCGGCGGCGTCACGCCGCGAGAAGCTCGACATCCTGCGCAAGGCCGACGCCATCTATCTCGACGAGATCCGCAAGGCCGGCCTCTACGACGCCATCTGGCAGGCCTTCGCCGTGCTGCTGCCGGTGCAGACCGTCGGCGTCATGGGCGACGGCCGCACCTACGACTACGTCCTGCGCGCTGCGCGCCGTCACCTCGACCGACGGCATGACCGCCGATTTCTTCCACTTCGACATGGACTTCCTCGGCCGCGCCGCCACCCGCATCATCAACGAGGTCAAGGGCGTCAACCGCGTCGTCTACGACGTGACCTCGAAGCCGCCGGGCACGATCGAGTGGGAGTGAGGCGGCGACGGCCGGGTCGCCCCACGTCGAGCACTTTGCCGTCCTCGGCCGCCGCTTCATCGGCAGGCTCGGCCAGCCAAAATGAAACCGCCGCCCGGCGGGGGCCGGACGGCGGTTCGGATCAGAACCGGTGGACGCCTTGAGGGGGGCGGGTAAGGCGTATCTTCGAGCGGGGACTCGGGGAAACCGGTCCGTGATCAGGTACCCCCGTGATCTACGACAGCGCCCCCGGCGTGTCTGTGACCGTGGTCACAGCTGCGCCCCAAGGGCCGCTCAGCGCACCACGCTGACCAGCGTGTTCTCCCGGCCGTTCTCCTTCACCAGCTTGTAGAAGATCTTGGCGTTGGCCGGGTGCAGGCGCACGCAGCCATGCGATGCCGGACGCCCGAGCCGGCGAACCTCGGTCGTGCCGTGGACGGCGTAGCCGCCATGGAAGAACACCGACCAGGGCATCGGGGCGTTGTGGTACTTCTTCGAGCGATGCCGCGGCGACAGCCATTTGGCGTCCCATTGTCCGGTCGGCGTGCCATAGCCTTTGCGACCCGTCGAGACCTTGAACACATAGGACAGCTTCTCGTTGACGTAGACCGTCATGGTCTGGTCCGAGAGGTCGATGCGGGCGACCACCTTGGGAACGAACGGCTCTTCGACCGCCTCGTCCGCCGGCACGGGCTCGACGGCGGCCGCGCCGGCGCTGGCGAGTTGAACGTTCCCGGACGCCGCGGCCGGCGAGATCACGGCCCCAAGCGAAACTGCGGCCACCAGCATGGCGCCGAGGCAGCCGGCCAGCCCGCGGGTCGGTCCATTGGTTGACATCACGGTCTCCCTGGCCTCAGCGGGTTACGACGATGCGGGTGTTGCCGGCCCGCTTCACCAGCGAGTAGAGGGTCGCCGCGTTGTCGGGGTGCAGCCTTATGCACCCGTGCGAGGCGGGCGTGCCCAGCCGCCGGGTCACGTTCGTGCCGTGAATGGCGTAGCCACCCAGGAAGAAGATCGAATGGGGCATCGGCGACATGTGGTATTTGCGCGAGTACCACATGGGCTCCAGACGCTGCGGGCGGAAGGTGCCGACCGGCGTGTGATAGCCGCGGCGCGCCGTCGACACCCGCCACGTATAGCGCGGGAAGCCGTCGACATAGACCTTCATGCTCTGCTCGGAGAGGTCGACCCGGGCGACGATCGACGACGCCATGGCAGGCGTCACAAACAAGGTGGCGACAAGCGCCAGTATTCCGGCGATCTGTTTCATTGGCTCCCCAGCCGCTTATGGCCGCCCGCCGCCGGGCCGTGGCGCCTCCTCGCGCGATCCATAGGCTAGCCTAACACGGGGACCATGAACAACGCGTAACTGGCGGAAATCGGCCGCAATTGAAGCAAGTTCGCGTGATCCTGGACCCCGCGCCCGACGCTCGCGGGGACGCCCGCGGCGCCAGAGCCCGAAACACCGAAACGCAGGTTCGCCGTGGCGTTTGCAACACCGCTGGGCGGGCGATAATGTGCCGGCCCGCCGCCCAGGGGCCGTGCGACCGGTGGCGCTGACGAGGTGAAATGAGCGATATCTTCCGTGAAGTCGACGAGGACATTCGTCGCGACCAGGCCAAGAAGCTCTGGGATCGTTTTGGCCCCTTCGTGATCGGCGTGGCGGTCCTGATCGTCGTGGCGACCGCCGGCTACCGCGGCTGGGTCTATTGGCAGGAACGGCAGGCGCAGGCGACCGGCGACCGGTACCTCGCCGCCCTCGACCTGGCGACGGCGGACAAGCACACCGAGGCGATCGCGGCGCTGGAAGCCATCGCCGCCGATGGCAGCGGCAAGTACCCGGTGCTCGCCGGCTTCCGCATCGCCACCGAAAAGGCGGCGACCGGCGACGACAAGGGCGCCATCGCGGCCTATGAGGCGATTGCCGCGCGCGGCGATGTTACCGAAGAGGTCAAGTCGCTCGCCCGCCTGCGCGCCGCGATGCTGCTCGTCGATTCGGCGAGCTTCGCCGATCTTCAGAGCCGCATCGGCGACCTCGCCGACACCGGCAACATCTGGCGCCACAACGCCCGCGAACTGCTCGGTCTGGCGGCGTGGAAGGCCGGCGAATACGAGGCGGCGCGCAAGTACTACGACCAGATCAACGCCGATCAGGAAACGCCTCGGGACTTGCGCCAGCGTAGTCAGGTAATGCTCGCCTTGATCACCGCCCGCATCGGCGCGCCGCCCCCGGCCGCCAAGTCCTAGGCCCCGTCAGGGGCAGAGCGCGTCGCCCATCCGGGGATCGCCCGGGCCGGTTAGGCCCATTGCGGAGCTTGCCATGGCCATCAGCAGTCGACGGTTGCGCGTCGCCATCGTCGGCCGGCCGAACGTTGGCAAGTCGACGCTGTTCAACCGCCTGGTCGGGCGCCGCGTGGCGCTGGTCGACGACCTCCCCGGCGTCACCCGCGACCGCCGCGAGGGCGAGGCGCGCATCGGCGACCTGGAATTCACCGTGATCGACACCGCCGGCCTTGACGAGGCGGCGCCGGAGACACTCGCCGGACGCATGCGCGCCCAGACCGAGGCCGCCGTCCGCTCGGCCGACCTCAGCCTGTTCATGATCGACGCGCGCGCCGGCCTGACGCCGCTCGACAGCATTTCGCCGAACTTCTGCGCGTCATCGGCAAGCCGATCGTGCTGTTGGCCAACAAGTCCGAGGGCCGGGCCGGCGACGCGGGGGCGCTCGAAGCCTATGCCCTTGGCCTTGGCGATCCGGTGGCGATTTCGGCGGAGCACGGCGAGGGCCTCGGCGATCTCTACGATGTGCTTGTCGCCCGTTCCGGCGGACCGGACGAGGCGGCGGCGGAAGTCGCGCCGGAGGCCCGGCCGATCCGCGTCGCGATCGTCGGCCGGCCGAATGCCGGCAAGTCCACGCTGATCAATCGCCTGCTCGGCGAGGAGCGGCTGCTGACCGGGCCCGAGGCCGGGATCACCCGCGATTCCATTTCCGTCGACTGGACGTGGCACGACCGCGAGTTCCGCCTGTTCGATACCGCCGGGCTGCGCCGCAAGGCGCGGGTCGACGGCAAGCTGGAAAAGCTCGCCGTCGGCGATGCGCTGCGCGCCATCCGTTTCGCCGAGGTCGTGGTGGTGGTGCTCGACGTCGCCCAGCCGTTCGAGAAACAGGACCTGCAGATCGCCGATCTTGTCGAAAGCGAGGGGCGGGCCATCGTCATCGCCCTCGACAAATGGGACCTGGTGAGCGAGCGCCAGAAGACCATGGCCGATCTGAAGGAAAAGGCCGCCCGGCTGCTCCCGCAGATCGCCGGGGTGCCGCTGGTGCCGGTATCCGGGGTGACCGGCGAGGGGCTCGACCGGCTGATGGAGGCGGTGGTCCGCGCCAACGCCGTCTGGAACCGCCGCGTCGCCACCGCCAGACTCAATCGCTGGCTGCCGGAGATCCTGGAGCGCCATCCGCCGCCGGCGGTGGCCGGCCGGCGCATCAAGCTCCGCTACCTGACGCAGGCCAAGGCGCGCCCGCCGACCTTCGTCGCCTTCTGCTCGCGCCCCGAGGCCTTGCCCGATGCCTGGCGGCGCTATCTGGTCAACGCGCTCCGCGAGGATTTCGATCTGCCCGGCGTGCCCATCCGGCTGACGCTGCGCAAGGGCGAGAACCCCTATGCCGGCCGCAAGCGGAAGGACGAGCGGGCGAAAGCCTGAGCGGCATCAGCCGAAGCCGGAGGTGGTGCCGCTGGAAAAATCGAAGACCATGCCGGTCTCGGTGTAGTCGGGCGACAGCATCCGCACGATGTCGGGCACGACGGCGTCGGGCGGCTTGAGCGTATCCGGGTCCTCGCCCGGCATCGCCTGGGCGCGCATGTGGGTTCTGAGCGGCCCCGGATTGAACAGGTTGACCCTCACCGGCGTGTTGCCCATCTCGCCGGCATAGGTGCGCACCAGCGCCTCCAGCGCCGCCTTGGTGGCCGAATAGGCGCCCCAGAATGGCCGGCAGGAGCGGGTGGCGCCCGTGGTCACGAACAGCGCCCTGCCGGCATCCGACCGGCGGAGCAGCGGGTCGAGCGAGCGGATCAGCCTGAGATTTGCGGTGACGTTGACCGCCACCACGTCGTCCCAGACCTTGGGTTCGAGATGGGGAACCGGCGTGATGGTGCCGAGCAGCCCGGCATTGCCGAGAAGCATGTCGAGCTTGCCCCAGCGCTCGTGCAGCGCCGCCCCGAGCCGGTCGATGCCGGCGTAGTCCTTGAGATCGAGCGGCACCAGCGTGGCGGTGCCGCCCCTGGCGCGGATGGCGTCGTCGAGTTCCTCCAGCCCGCCGGTGGTGCGCGCTACCGCCACCACATGGGCGCCGGCCTCGGCCAGGCCCAGCGCCGCCGCGTAGCCGATGCCGCGCGATGCGCCGGTGACGACGGCAATGCGTCCGGTGAGCGAAGCCAACGGTCAGACAGCCCCGGCAGCGCGCGGGAAGGGGTGGACGTTGTCGCCGGCCTCGCGGTCGGTGAGGCGCGTCGGATAGGCCCCGGTGAAACAGGCGTCGCAGAACTGCGGCGCATTGCCGTCGCGCCCGGCCTCGCCGACGGCGCGGTAGAGGCCGTCGATGGTCACGAAGGCGAGGCTGTCGACCTTGATGAACGCCGCCATCTCCTCCACCGACATGCGCGCCGCGATCAGTTGCGCTTCCTCGGGCGTGTCGACGCCGTAGAAGCACGAATGGACCGTCGGCGGGCTGGCGATGCGCATGTGGACCTCGGACGCGCCGGCGTCGCGGATCATCTTGACGATCTTCTGCGAGGTGGTGCCGCGCACGATCGAGTCGTCGATCAGCACCACGCGCTTGCCGGCAAGGATGTCGCGGTTGGCGTTGTGCTTGAGGCGCACGCCCATGTGGCGGATGGCATCGGACGGCTCGATGAAGGTGCGGCCGACATAGTGGTTGCGGATGATGCCGAGGTCGAACGGCAGGCCGGCGGCCAGCGCGTAGCCGATCGCCGCCGGCGTGCCGGAATCCGGCACCGGCACGACGAGATCGGCGGGGGCCGGCCGCTCACGGGCAAGCTCCGCGCCGATGCGCTTGCGCACTTCGTAGACACCACGCCCCTCGACCGAGGAATTGGGCCGGGCGAAATAGACATACTCGAAGATGCAGAAGCGCGGCGTCGCCGGGGCGAAGGGAAACAGGCTCTCGATGCCGTCCTCGGTGACGATCACCATCTCGCCCGGTTGCACGTCGCGCACGAAACGCGCCCCGATGATGTCGAGCGCACAGGTCTCGGAGGCGAGGATGGTGGCGCCGTCGAGATCGCCGATGAGCAGCGGGCGGACGCCCAGCGCGTCGCGGCAGCCGATCATCTTCTTGGTCGACAGGCAGACCAGCGACCAGGCGCCCTCGACCTTCTGCAGGGCGTCGACGATGCGGTCGGCAAGCAGGTTGCGGGTGGAGGTGGCGATCAGGTGAAGGATCACCTCGGTGTCGGAGGTCGACTGAAAGATGGAGCCGCGCCGCTGCAAGCTGGTCCTGCAGGGCCAGCGCATTGGTGAGATTGCCGTTGTGGGCGACGGCGAAGCCGCCACCGGAGAATTCGGCGAACAGCGGCTGGATGTTGCGCTCGATGGAGCCGCCGTGGGTCGAATAGCGGTTGTGGCCGATGGCGCGGTCGCCGGCGAGATTTTCCACGACGCGCGGCTTGGTGAAGGTGTCGCCGACCAGGCCGACATGACGCTCGGCGCGAAACGTCTCGCCGTCATAGGAGACGATGCCGGCCGCCTCCTGGCCACGATGCTGGAGAGCATGCAGGCCGAGGACGGTGAGCGCCGCCGCGTCGGGATGGCCGAACACGCCGAAAACGCCGCACTCCTCGTGCAGCTTGTCGGCATCGAAAGGCAGCGTCGTCAGATCGTCCATCAGCCTCGGTTTCGCCGTGTCAGTTGGCGCCATTGTTCTGGATCAGCCGGTTGAGGTCCTGTTTTGCCGCGTCGCTGGGGCCCGGGTCGGCATCGGCCGGCACGTCCCGCGACGGATTGACGTCGCCGCTTGCGCTCGCGTCGCTGGTGCCGCGGCCAAGGCGCTTGCTGATTGCCTGCTCGATATCGGCGGGCAGCGCTTCCTTGAGACGCTCGCCGAGCGTCACCAGCATCGGCCGCGTCTTGGCATCAGCGACCCAGCCCGGCGGCGTCGGCACCAGCCAGTCGAAGAAAACCACGGCGATCACCAGCAGCAGGAGCCCGCGAAACGCGCCGAACAGGAAACCGAGTGCCCGGTCGACCGCGCCGACCCGGCTGTCGATGACGAAGTCGGCGATCTTCATCGTCAGGAAGCTCATGATGATGAGGGCGACGAAGAAAACAGCGGACGCCGACACGACGCTCGCCACGGTGGTGTTCTGGAAATAGGGCTTCACCAGCGGCAGCACCGATTTATAGAGGTAGTACGCGGCGGCCACCGCCGCCACCCAGGACGCCACCGACAGCACCTCGCGCACGAACCCGCGCGCCATGGCGAGGCCGGCTGAGATCAACACGACGACCACAACGATCACGTCGAGGACGGTGAACGGCATTGCCTTATGGGTCTCCAAGAGCAGGGCACGGCTCTAGCACGATTCTGGCGGCTCTGTACCCGTCAGCGGCGGCGCGCGGTTATGGGTTCCGGCCGGCGCCCCGGAACGGCTGACCGAATATCGGTTCAATTCATTGGGATCAATGGCTTTTCTGCGGCCGTCCGCAGGAAACAAGCGGTCCTATTCCGCAGAGCGGTCGCGAGCCGTGGCCGCGATCGCCGCGACGAGGTCGGTCAGCGCCGAGATGGCGGTCCCTTCGCCGGCTTCGGCGTCCTTGGCCGTCGGCAGCGTGGCGCGCGCGAAGCCCAGCTTCCGCGCTTCCTTAAGCCGTGCGGGGGCGTGCGACACAGGCCGCACCGCGCCCGACAGGCTGACCTCGCCGAAATAGACCGAGTCGGCCGGCAGGGGGGCGTTGAGCCGCGAGGAGATCAGCGCCGCGGCGACCGCGAGGTCGGCCGCCGGTTCGGCGATCCGCAAACCTCCGGCGACGTTGAGATAGACGTCGCAGTCGCCGAGGCGGACGCCGCAATGGGCCTCGAGCACCGCCAGCACCATTGCCAGCCGGTTCGAAGTCCCAGCCGATCACCGCCCGGCGCGGCGTGCCGAGCGACGTCGGGGCGACCAGCGCCTGAATCTCGACCAGCAGCGGACGGGTGCCTTCCATGCCGGCGAAGACCGCCGCGCCGGGCGTCGCGCCGTTGCGCTCGCCGAGGAACAATTCGGACGGATTGGCAACCTCAGCGAGGCCGGCGCCGGTCATGGCGAAGACGCCGATCTCGTCGGTCGGACCGAAGCGGTTCTTGACCGCGCGCAGGATGCGGAAGTGGTGGCCGCCTTCGCCCTCGAAATAGAGAACGCCGTCGACCATGTGCTCGACGACACGCGGGCCGGCGATCTGGCCGTCCTTGGTGACGTGGCCGACGAAGACCACGGCGGTGCCGGTCTGCTTGGCGTAGCGGATCAGCGCCTGCGAGGCGGCGCGAACCTGGGTGACGGTGCCGGGCGCGGAACTCGGCGAGGTCGGTCCACAGCGTCTGGATGGAATCGACGATGAGCAGGGCCGGCGGCTTGTCCTCGGCGAGCGTCGCCAGGATGTCCTCGACGCTGGTCTCGGCGGCGATCTTGACCGGGGCTTCGGTGAGCGACAGGCGCTCGGCGCGCATGCGGATCTGCGCCACGGCCTCCTCGCCGGAGACATAGACCACCGGCTGGCCGGCGCGGGCGAGGGCGCCAGCGACCTGAAGCAGGAGCGTGGACTTGCCGATGCCCGGATCGCCGCCGACCAGCAGCGTCGAGCCGCGCACGAACCCGCCGCCGGTGACGCGGTCGAACTCGGCGATGCCGGAGCGGACGCGCGGCGCGTCGTCGGCGCTGCCGGCGAGCGAGGAGAGCGCCACCGGCCGGCCCTTGCCGAGCTTGCGCGCCGAGGGACCCGCGGCGACGCCGCTGCCGCCGGACTCCTCGACCAGCGAGTTCCACGCGCCGCAATCGTCGCATTTGCCCTGCCAGCGCGAGGAAACCGCGCCGCAGTTCTGGCATACGAACGTGGCCTTCAGGCGGACAACGGCGGATCGGGACAAGGCAGGGCTCCGAGCATGATGTTCGCTATATGTTCTCACGAGTGGCCGGGGAAGGCAATGGGGCATTCGGGCCGGTTGGCGCCTAGTTGGTGCCGACGGGACACGCGCTACGGAAACGCGTGAGATTGCCGAGGCTGTCCGAGGCGTCGAAGGTCGCCTGCGCCGCGCCGGCCGCCGACGAACTCACCCGCACGACGAGCTGCCGGCTGGCCGCGGCTTCGTCGATGAACCGCGAGATCACCAGCGGATCGCTGACAACCTGTGAATAGGAAACGTCCGGCGTCGGGACGACGTCATGACCCGGCTGGCCGGCGAACTGATAGGACAGCATCGACGTGCTGCCCGCGCCGACGGGCAAGTCCCAGGTGAAGGTGATCTGCGCCTGACCGCCGAGGCAATGCAGGCCGACGGAGGCGATGTGGGGCCCGGGCGCCCCGGGGGCGCTCACATTCGCCGTCTGCAATGTTGCCGATCCGGTTTTGGTCGCGCCCATCGCGTCGGGGTCGCTCCACTGCCAGCCCGGGGCAGGGGCTGCGGCGGGCAAGATGTCGGTCGAAGCCGAATCGACGAGGCCCCCGCCGCCGACGCCGGTATCGGATTGCGTCATGCATCCCGCCAGTGCTGCGGTCGCGAGGCCGGCCAGAAGGAAGCGCGCCTTCAGCGGTGCAATCCGGAGGAGTGGGGTGCGGCGGGCAAAGTCAGGCATGCCAGGGTCGATCCGTGGTTTGAAGCATTGGCGAGGGAGGGAAGGTGTGGCGGGCGGCGAAGGCGAAAAAGGGGCGGGGCTATCCTCCACCAACATAGCGTCGTTCCAGCCGTCGTCCGAGGCCGGTGAGGAGTTCATAACCGATCGTGCCGGCATGGCGGGCGACCTCGTCCACCGGAATATGGCGGCCGAACAGTTCGGCCCAGTCGCCGCGCGCGACGCCGGGGACGTGGGTCACGTCGATGGCGATCAGATCCATCGACACGCGCCCGACCAGCCGGGCCCGCTGCCCCCTGATCCACGCCGAGGCGCCAGCGCGCTCGTCGCTGCCGCCGGCGAGCCGGTGGTAGCCGTCGGCGTAGCCCACGGCGAGGATGGCGAGGCGGGCGGGCTCCTTGAGCCGCTCGGTGGCGCCGTAGCCGACGGTCTCGCCTTCGTCGGCCTCGCGTACGGCCAGCACGCGCGCCTCTACCGTCACCACCGGCCGCATGGGGTTGGTGACCCCCTGCACGGCGATGCCGCCATAGATGGCGATGCCCGGCCGCACCAGATCGAAATGGTAGTCGGAGCCAAGGAAGACGCCGGCGGAATTGGCGAGCGAGGCGGCGATGCCGGGGAACTGCAGCCGCACCTCGTGGAAGAGCGCCAGCTGGCGGCGGTTCAGCGGATTGTCGGGCGTGTCGGCGCAGGCGAGGTGCGAGATCAGGAGATCCGGCGCCAGCGTCGCCATCAGCGGCGCGTTGCGCTTGAGTTCCAGCGCCTCGTGCAGGGTCAGACCCGAGCCGGTTCATGCCGGTATCGACATGGAGCGCCGCGCCGGTGCGTGCCGCCGGCCTTGCGGAAGGCCTGCCACGCCTCGATCTCCGGCCATGAGCCGAGCACCGGCCGGAGGTCGGCGGCCGCATAGGCGACCGGCGTCGCCGATCAGCCCGTCGAGAACATAGACGACCGCGCCGGGCACCGCCGTGCGCAGGCGCAGTCCCTCGCCGGGCAGGGCGACGAAGAAGGTCGTGCAGCCGGCCGCGGCAAGTGCGGTCGCCGCCTGCTCCAGTCCGGTGCCGTAGCCGTCGCCCTTGACCACCGCGGCGGTGGCATGGCCGCCGCCGGCCACGTGTCCGGCCAGTGCCTTCCAGTTCGCCCTGAGCGCGGCCAGGTCGATGGTCAGGCGGCCGCCGGCGAGGCCGGACGCGGGTTCGGGTGCTTGCGTCATGGCGGCAGCATACAGTGGATCGCGCACGGAAACCGCTGTCGCCGGGCAAGCGACGCCGACTGGCACGACGGACAGTGGTGGGCGAGCGTCAACGGCCAGATGACTCCGATTCCGCCGGAGAGAGATCGGCAAGCGCTCCATTGATGGCGACGCCTATGTCTGCGCTAGCCCCAACCGGAATTTGGCGATGTAGCCGATGCGGCGGGCTCAGGCGTCGCCGCCCGTCACCGCCTTGGCGTAGTGGTCCATCAGCATGGGCCAGCCTTCCCTGGCGCCCATCTGCTGGCGGTATTTCTCCCAGCCATCGCCGTGGCGCGGGAAATCGCGGTGGACGAGCACGACCTCGGTGGTGCCGGGCTCCGTCTCGACGAAGCGGACGTCGACCCGGCTGGCCTTGGCCTCGTTGTCGACGACGGTGCGGTCGGCGAGATCTGCCAGGCGAGCACCAGTGGCTCGGGCGGGTGACGCTGAGCACCGTGCCCCAGACGGTCTCGCCGCCGGCCTTGTCGCGCTCGATGGCGCGGCCGTTCATTTCGGCTCGATGCCGATCTCGGCGAGATTGTCCTTGGCCAGGTGTATTGCGCGCGGCCACCAGCTGTCGAACCCGTCGACGAAGACCGCGAACGCCCGCTCCGGCGTCGCCGGCACCTTGCGGCTGACGACCAGCATTCCTGGTGCCGCCGGCCTCGCCGCCGCGGCCGCTGTCGTCCTTCTTGCCGAACAGCCATTTGAACATCGCTCGACTCCCTGACTCCGGCGCCACCTTACAGGAATTGGCGGCGAGCCGCACCCGTTGCGAGGGCAGGGCGCCGGCCGGCGACGCGGTCCTACCCCTCGAAGCGGACCGGCAGGCGCTCGTCCGGCGGCGAGATTGGAGAAGCGGGTCAGGCTGTCCTCGAACTGCAGCCTGACCGTGCCGGTCGGGCCGTGGCGCTGCTTGCCGATGATCACCTCGGCGATGCCGTGGACCTTGCTCATCTCGTCCTGCCACTTGAAGAATTCCTCGGTGCCCTGCTTGGGCTGCTGGTTCTTCAGGTAGTATTCCTCGCGGAAGACGAACAGCACCACGTCGGCGTCCTGCTCGATCGAGCCGGATTCGCGCAGGTCGGAGAGCTGCGGGCGCTTGTCGTCGCGGTTCTCGACCTGACGCGAGAGCTGCGACAGGGCCAGGATCGGAACGTGCAGTTCCTTGGCCAGCGCCTTGAGCGTCGTGGTGATCTCGGTGACCTCCTGCACCCGGTTGTCGGACCCGCGCCGCGAGGTGCCTGCAGGAGCTGGATATAGTCGATGATCAGGAGGTCGAGGCCGCGCTGGCGCTTGAGCCGCCGGGCGCGGGCGGCGAGCTGGGCGATCGACAGGCCGCCGGTCTGGTCGATGTAGAAGCGGGATGCGCTGCATCTCGCGCGAGGCCTCGACGATGCGGGCGAACTCCGCCTCGTCGATGCGGCCGCGGCGGATATTGGCCGACGACACGCCGGACTGCTCGGCGATGATGCGGGTGGCGAGCTGCTCGGCCGACATTTCCAGCGAGAACAGGCCGACGATGCCGCCGTCGACGGTCTTCATCGAGCCGTCGGGCTGCACCTCGCCGCGCCAGGCCTTGGCGATGTTGAAGCCGATGTTGGTGGCGAGCGACGTCTTGCCCATGCCCGGGCGGCCGGCGAGGATGATCAGGTCCGACGCCTGCAGGCCGCCCATCAGCCGGTCGAGGTCGTCGAGCCCGGTGGCGAGGCCGGAGAGATGGCCGTCGCGCTTGTAGGCGGCGCTGGCCATGTCGATGGCGCTGACGCAGCGCCGTCTCGAAGGCCTGGAAGCCGGTGTTGTAGTGGCCCTTCTCGGCGAGATCGAACAGGCGCTTCTCGGCGTCCTCGATCTGCGTCGACGGCGTCTGCTCGACCGTCGGCGTCGTAGGCGACGTTGACCATGTCCTCGCCGATGCCGATCAGCGCGCGGCGGAGCGCCAGGTCGTAGACCGTGCGGCCGTAGTCCTCGGCGTTGATGATGGTGGTCGCTTCCGCCGCCAGGCGGGCGAGATAGGTGGCGAGGTTGATGTCGCCGATGGCGAGGTCGGCCGGCAGGAAGGTCTTGATGGTGACCGGCGTCGCCACCTTGTTGGCGCGGATGAGCTGCGCCGGCGACCTCGAAGATCGCCCGGTGCACCGGCTCGAAGAAATGCTGCGGCTCGAGGAAGTCGGAGACCCGATAGAAGGCCTCGTTGTTGACGAGGATGGCGCCAAGCAGCGCCTGCTCCGCCTCGACGTTCTGCGGAGCGGTGCGATAGGTTTCGGTGGTCGTGTTGTCGGCGACCGCGCGAACCGCGAATGCCATTTTCAGCCCGTCCTCAAGTCTGGTTTGCCGCCCTCCGAATTGCCCGCCGCTCCAGCAAGTGTGCCGGCAACGCTGCTCGCGATACAGAGAGAAACAAGGACACCGCCCCCCGGCATCCACGCGAAGGCGAAGACTCTCGGGCCTTCGCTTTCCTCACCTGTGTACCGGTGTGGCGGGCAGGCACCAAGTGGCGCTTTTGCCACGTCCAGTGAATCCACAGGCGCGCGGATGCGGTGCTTGCGACTCGGGCCGCGAATGGCGCAGGCGGAATCGATTTGATGCGATTCGCCGGGCGGAAAGAGGGCGAGTTGCTCCGACTTAGGCCGCCGCCTTGCCCTCCTTGTCGAGGGCGGCGAATTCGTCGTCGCTGAGCGCGATCTCCGCTGCCGCGACGTTCTCCTCCAGATGCGCGACCTTCGACGTGCCCGGTATGGGCAGCATCACCGGACTGCGCTTGAGCAGCCAGGCCAGCGCGATCTGGCTCTGCGTTGCCGAGTGACGCGTCGCGATTTCGTCGAGCAATCCGCCCGGCCGCGTTAGCGCGCCGCTGGCGAGCGGCGCCCACGGCATGAAGCCGATGCCGTGCTCGGTGCAATAGTCGAGCACGCCTTCGCTGACGCGGTTGGTGACGTTGTAGCGGTTCTGGACGGTGACGACCTTGAAGTGCTTCGCGGCGGCCTCGATCTCCTCGACCGTCACCTCGCTCAAGCCCGCATAGCGGACGACGCCGTCGTCGATCAGCGACTTCATCGCGTCGAACTGCTCGTCGCGCGGCACCTTGGGGTCGATGCGGTGAAGCTGCCACAGGTCGATCCGCTCGACCTTGAGGCGCCGGCGGCTGAGCAGGGCCTGCTGGATCAGGTATTCCGGCCGCCCGACCGGCACCCAGCGGCTCGGGCCGGTGCGCGTGTTGCCGCCCTTGGTGGCGATCACCATGCCGGCCGGGTAGGGGGCGAGCGCCTCGCGCAGCAGCGCCTCTGAGGTCTCCGGCCCGTAGGAATCGGCCGTGTCGATGAAATTGACGCCGAGTTCCGGCACGCGCTTGAGCAGACGGATCGCGCCGTCGCGGTCGGCCGGCTCATCCCAGATGCCGGGGCCGGTGACGCGCATGGCGCCGAAGCCGAGGCGGACGACCTCGAGGTCGCCGCCGATCTTGAAGGTGCCGGATTTCGCTGCGTTGGGTGTGGGCATGATGCAACTCTCTGGATTTGGAAGGTGACGCATGACAATCGCTAACAACAATGTGGGGCACAGACCGTTTCGTGGAAACCGGCCTGGCCAAAAAGTCGGGGTGGCCGCCATGTCGCTCGACGATTGGTGGCACTCGGCCGGAGCCTCGGCATCGGCCGCTATCCTGATTTTCTCCGCGCAAGCTCGCGGTAGAGAGCCTCCGGACTGACGCCGATCTGTTGCGCCAGGGGCTTCCACTCTCCTTTCGCAGGCATGCGCTCTCCGTGGGACAGCAGCCATGCGTCGAGCCGCCTGGCGACCGTTCGCAGCGACAGGATTTCGCTCCGCAATCGGGCTTCTTGCACCTCATGCGCCAGATACTCGCTCCACGCTTCGGCAAATTCGGACGACTGAACGAGACTCGTGCGCACGCCACTCATGGGCACGACGAGCACGACCGACGACGAGGTGGCAAACGCATCGCAATGGTAGCGCTGTGAAAAGACCGACGCTTCCGCGAGAATCGCGTTCCGCGATGCCCTTTGCAGGACGACCATGCCGCCATCCGCCTGGTGGCGCGTCAGCTCGATCGTTCCCTCGAGAACAAGGAAGAGACTGACAATGCGATCGCCCCTATGAAACAGCAGGCCGCCTTCGGGCAGGCGACGCACCCTGGAGGGCAGGGCCTTCAGCAGGCGCATCATCTGAATTGACATGATAGCCATCATGTCACGAGGATCGCGGGAATGCCATCTTGAGAGTGGGACAGCCAAGGGAACGGAGCCCCCTCCATGAAACGCCTGGTCTTTGCCGCAGCAGCAGTCCTCGTCGCCTCTCACACACTCGCCGCAGAAGACGCAGGTGACCCCGGCCAAACGGCCCCAATGCAACATGGAGCCCATGCTTCGATGAGCCCGGACGAAGCTTCCCTTCCGCGCGAGGGCGGCCAAGGGGCCTTTGCAGCAATTCAGGAAATCGTGGCGATGCTCGCGGCAGATCCGCAGACCGACTGGGCGAAAGTGGACATCGAGGCGCTGCGGGAGCACCTCGTCGACATGGACAACGTCACGCTACACGCCAACGTCATTAGCGAGAAAGTCGACGGCGGCGTGCGGTTCCTGGCAACCGGGGAAGGCCCGGTCGTGGGATCCATTCGGCGCATGGTGTTCGCCCACGCCGAAACGATGAATGGCGTCGGCGGATGGACTTATGACGCCGCCGAGATTGCAGAGGGCGCTGCGCTGACAGTCAAGGTTGCCGCGGCTCACGACATCGCACAGGTCGGCGCGCTTGGCTTCATCGGCGTGCTCGCCAAGGGCAGCCACCACCAGGAACACCACCTGATGATCGCCACCGGTCGCGACCCGCATTGATGAGACGTATCGGACGGTTCGAAACCCCACCACCGACCGCCCGGTGCCGTCAACAAGAGGGCGGGCCGAAGCCCGCCCTCAATGGTTTTCGGCCGATGCGGCCGGTCAGAGCTTGATGCGGTAATTGTCGAAGCCGTCGGCGCCCGGCCCGGCAAACTCGATGCCGGAGACATCGGCGAGGTGGTCCTTGGCCTTCGGGCCCGACGGGAAGAGGACCGAGGCGCCGGCGACCGGCGCGAAGGTCCAGTTCTTGTCCGCCGACGGGATTGATCGTGCCCTTGTCGACGATGTAGCGCACGATCACGTCGCGGTTGGTGTCCGGCGCGACGAAGACGATGACCTTGTCATTGATGTCGGGGAAGTTGCCGCCGCCGCCGGCGCGGTAGTTGTTGGTGGCGACGATGAACTTCTGCGCCGGATCGATCGGCTTGCCGTCGAAAGACAGGTCGACGATGCGGCTGGAACCGGCGTTGATGACCTTGCCCTTGGGATCGTATTTCGGCGGTTGCGACAGGTCGATCTTGTAGGTGACGCCGTCGATCACGTCGAAATTGTAGCTCGGGAAGTCGTTGTTGATGAGCGGCTGGTCGGCCTTGCCGGGCTCGACCTGGTTGAAGATGCCGGCCGACATCTCCAGCCATTCCTTGACCTGCGCGCCGGTGATCTCCACTGCGCGCACGGTGTTCGGATAGAGGTAGAGGTCGGAGACGTTCTTGATCGCCACGTCGCCCGCCGGCACGTCGGTGTAGTACTCCGGCCCCTGCCGCCCGCCGGCCTTGAAGGGCGCGGCCGCGGACAGGATCGGCAGGCCCTGCCACTGGGTGCCGTTCATCATCTGGCCGATGTACCAGGTCTGCGCCTGGCTGACGATCTGCACCGAAGGATCGTCGGCGACCAGCGCGAAGTAGGAGTAGAGCGGCGCCGAGGTCTTGCCGACCGGCCGGCGGACATAGGCGAGGGTTGCTTCGTGCTCGGCCTTGACCGCGTCGTCGACCGGCTGGAAATCGGCGACGAGCGGGACGTTCTTGTTGTCCTTGCGCTCGTAGATCGGCCGCGCCTCGGACTCGGCGGAAATCACCTTCCAGGCATTGCCGTCGCGCTCGAGGAGCAGGTCGATGAGGCCCATATGCGAGCCCCAGAAGCCGCCCATCACCGCCGGCTTGCCCATCAGCGTGCCGGCCTTGTTGTCGACCCCGGCGAGATCTTCGAAAGACTTGCCGCCCGGGAAGACCAGATGCTGGTGGCCGGTGAAGATCGCGTCGATGCCGGGGATGTCGCCGAGATAGAGCGAGGCGTTCTCCATCAGGTCGGTCTTGTTGGCGTCGATGCCGGAATGGGACAGCGCGATGATGATGTCGGCGCCGGCCTCCTTGACCTCCGGCACCCACGCCTTGGCCGCTTCGACGATGTCGCGGGTCATGACGTTGCCTTTGAGGTTCTTGGAATCCCAGATCATGATCTGCGGCGGTACGAAGCCGATGATCCCGATCTTGATCGGATAGTCCTTGCCGTCGCCGTCCTTCACCTTGCGATCGAGGATGATGTAGGGCTTGGCGTAGAGCTTGTCGTCGCGCGGGTTCGAGGCGAGCACCGTGCCGCGGATCAGGTTGGCGCACACGAACGGGAAATTGGCCCCGGCGATCACCTTGTCGAAGAAGGAGAGCCCGTAGTTGAACTCGTGGTTGCCGAAGGTCGAGCACTCGTAGCCGAGCACGTTCATGCCCTTCATGATCGGGTGGACGTCGCCGTCCTTCATGCCCTTCTCATAGGCGATGTAGTCGCCCATCGGGCTGCCCTGCAGCAGGTCGCCGTTGTCGATGAGCATCGAATTGGTGGCCTCGTCGCGGATCGACTGGATGATCGAGGCGGTGCGCGACAGGCCCATCGTGTCGTTTGGTTTGTCGGCGTAGTAGTCGTAGGGCAGCAGGTTCACATGGATGTCGGTGGTCTCCATGATCCTCAGATGCGCCTGGCCGGCGGCGGCGAGCGCCGAATAGGGGTGCATCACGGCGAGCACGCCGAGCGCGCCCGAGCCGAGCAGGAACCTGCGGCGGTCGATTTCCAAACGCTGATATGCGGTCATCCTGGCCTCCTCGCCTGGTTTTCACGCGCGCCGCGCCGGGCGTCCCGCGCCCCTGTCCGGCCGCGTGTCTGGTGGCGATCATGCGCCCGTCCCTGGCCGGCTGGAAGCCAATTCAGCGGGCGCCCTGTTCAAATTCTGACAGCGGCCGGTGACGCGCCGGTGACGGCGGAACGCCGCGGCCGGCTTGCCCACCGGAATCGCCGCCGGTTTTGTGCTAGAGTGGCGTTCTTCCGGGCCGTGCCATGAGCGATAAAGACACCCTGACCAAACCTCGGGTGAAAGTGCAGCCGAAGACCGAGCGTCCGAAGCTGCACAAAGTCATCCTCGTCAACGACGACTACACGCCGCGCGAGTTCGTCGTGCAGGTGCTCAAGGCGGTCTTCCGTACGAGCGAGGACGAGGCCTACAAGATCATGATGACGGCGCACCGGCGCGGCGTCTGCGTGGTCGCGGTCTATGCCAAGGATATCGCCGAGACCAAGGCGACCGAGGCCACCGACATGGGCCAGCGAGCCGGCTATCCGCTGATGTTTACCACCGAGCCGGAGGAGTGACATTGTCGTCGCGATCGTCACGGCTGGGTGCCGGCCCCGCCGGTCAATTCCGGCAGCATCGCTGCTTGATTCAGGTCAATCGGCAGGGCGCGGCGAGGCGTATTCTCTGGACGCACGAAAAGGACAAGCGCCCGCACGGCGGGTGCGAAGCGGAAAGGTCAAAAAGATGAACAGGTTTGGCAACTACTCGGCAGCGGCTGTGTTGATTGCCTCCCTTGGATTCGCCGGGGCGGCGTTTGCGCAGGGCTCGGGATCGAAGCTCTTTTTCGAGGGCGACATGGTCGTCAGCCCGCCGAAGGGATCGGCCGCCGCCCATTGCGTGCTGGCCAGCCAGTTCAAGCATCAGGACCGTGTAGTGTTCCGCGTCCGCGTCCTTAACGCGAGTGGCGACGCTGTGACCGACAAGGACGTCAAGAGCCTGGTGGTCAAGCTGTCATCGGGCGAAGAGGTTGCGATGAAGTATGGCGGCCACCCGCATGACAAGCCGGCCGACAGCTTCTGGAGCGCCGGTTGGACCGTACCGGCCGACTATCCGGCGGGCAGCATGAGCTACAGCGTCGTGGCCACCACCAACGACGGCAGCACCCAAAGCTGGGCGCCGTTCAACGTCGCGCTGTCGCAGCTCACGGTCTTGCCGGACGCCAAGTAGTGCGGGAACCGGCCGAGCCAACCTCGGAAACACGCGCAGGGGGATGTTCGTCATGAGCCATTTCTTCAGCATCCGGATCGCGTCGCTGGCCTGTGCGGTCGTGGCGCTGGTTCTTCCCGCCGCGGGAGCGGCGGCAGCGCCGCGGCCGGCGGCGCTCGGTCCGGAAGCGCCGTTCGCGCAGATGTCCGGCAGCTTCGTGGGCCACGTGTCGGTGACGCCGACCCACGGTCCGGTTGGGACGCCCGTCACGATCAAGGCCGACGGGCTGGCCCCGAACGCCAAGGTGCAGATCGTCTGGCGAACGGTCGAAGGAAGCTGGAACGTCGCCGATGCCCAGTATCTCGGTCGCGACTTCAAGCCCGTCGGCTACCAGGTCGCCGAGTTGACGAGCGACGCAAACGGCGTCGTGTCGACCAACCTCGTCGTACCCGAGGATTTCGGCTTCACCCACGACATCGTCGTCCAGCAGGGCGAGCGACTTCTCTCGCAGACCGGGTTCTTCGTGGACATGACGGTCGACGTGTCGCCGAAGAGCGGTCCCGTCGGCCAGCCGGTTACGGTCGACGTCAAGGGCATCGGCTGGCGGCAGCTGCACAACAGCTGGCTGCTGCTCTACGACAACAGCTTCACCGGTTGGATTTCGTCGGTGTCAACCGGCGGCTCGGCGCACTTCACGATCCCGGCGACGGGCACGCCCGGCCGCCACATGCTGGAGGTTATCCACGCCGGGTTCACCTTCGCTTATCGCAACATGCAGCAATCGCCGGAACCGGATCGGCCGCAATTCGCCATTCCGTTCACCATCACGACAGGCGACGCTGTGTTGCCGCCGCCGCCGCCTGAACAGGCGCAGACGGAGATCAAGCGCTTGCCGGCTCCGGGCGACCTGGCGGTGACGCCGGCATTCGCGCCGGTCGGCAAGCCGGTCACGGTCGCCGGCTCCGGTTTTGAGCCGGGCAAGGCCTATGAGTTGAACTGGACGACGGTGACCGGCAACCGGGTCAGCGGCGGCGGCTGGGAAGAGTCCTCCCGGCCCATCGCCAAGGCAACGGCAGATGCCAAGGGAAACCTCCAGTTTGCCTTGAACACGCCGGACGATCTCGGTGGCGCCCATCAGTTCTGGGTTGACGACGGTACCTCCAGGAAGACCGGCACGCTGTGGATCCAGCCAACTGCCATGGCGCTCGATGTCGATCACGGGCCCGCCGGGACGCCGTTCACCATCCACCTGAAGGGTGTCGGCTGGACCGAGACCGCGAACATCTTCACGATCGACTACGACAACAGCCTCATCGGCTACTCGTGCGGCTTCAACAGCCAGGGCGACGTCGTGATCCACCTCTACGCAACCGGACAGCCGGGCGTTCACTACATCGATCTCTATCCGGCGATCTACAAGGGCAAGGAAACCGGCCCGAACAACTTCCGGCTGCCGCAACTGACCTACGCCGCCGACCATCCGGGCGAAGACCTGCCGCACTTCCGCTTCGCCTTCAACGTGGTCGAGGCGGTCAACTAGAGCGCAACGGCAAGCCCGCCTCGCCATGGGGCGGGTTTGCCGAAAAGACAGAAAATAGCGATAATCCGCAAACGCTCCATCCCAGTCATCCAATCCGATCCAGAGGTTCGACAATGAGCCCAATCAGGACTGCGCCGGTGCGCGCGCGAGGCGCGGCGATCCTGGCGGCAACTGCGATGGCGCTTGTCATCGCAGTTGCCGCCGGCCAGGCCACCGCGGCGACGCTGCGCATTGGCAATCCGCAAGGCGACAGCTTTTCCTTCGTGCCGCTCGCCATCGGCAAGGACCTCGGCATCTTCGAGAAGCACGAGGTCGACATCGACATCGCGACCTTCGATGGCTCGGCGGCGCTCGAGGCGGCGCTCGAAAAGGGAACCGTCGAGATCGCACTCGGCTCGGGAACCGAGTTCGCCTTCATCCCGAACGGGGCTCCCGATACCGCGGTGGCGGCCCTGGCGGTGCGCCCAAGCCTGCTCGTCGTGACGGCGCGACCCGACACCGACATCAAGGCGGTCGGCGACCTGAAGGGCCAGTCGCTGGGCGTGGCCGCCAACGACCCGGTTCCGGCCTGGCTGGTCCGCACATTGTCGGAGGACAAGGGGTGGGGACCCGACGGCATCAAGGCGCTGCCGCTCGACGGATCGCTGGTCGCCGACGGCAAGATCAGCGACAAGGTCGGCGGCATCGTCGCTGACCTGCCCACGGCGCTCGATCTCGAAGCCAACGGCAACGGGCGCACGATCGTCAATTTCGGCGATGTGGTGAAGGACTTCCCGTTCTATGTCGCCTTCGCCCGCAACGACCTGGTCGAGCAGCGGCAGGACGATGTGAAGAACTTCCTCGCCGCCTGGTTCGAGACGGTCAAGTGGATGGCCGACAACAAGGACGAGGCCGTCAAGAAGGCCGCCGCGCACATCAACGCCTCCGAGGCCACGACGGCCAAGCTCTACGACGCGCTGATGCCGGCCTATTCGCCGACCGGCAAGTTCGACCAGGGCGCGCTGAAGACGCTCGCCAAGGCGCTCGTCACCATGAAGGTGCTGGATCGCGAGCAGGACCTCAGCCGCTACGTGACGGAGAACCTGCTCTCCGACGGCACGAGTTGCCAGAACAAGTAGCCGCCGGTTCGCATCCGCGCAGCCGGGTCGGAACGTTGGCGGACGCCTATTCGCCGGCCAGCTTGAGCGGCGGGGCCTCGCTGGTGGCGTCGACGGCGCGGAGCTTCTCCTCCGCCTCGTGCATGTAGTCGCGGGTCAGCGGCACGGCCATCTGGTTCTTGGTGAGCTGGATCTGGAAGTTCATCATCAGCCCGGTGCGGAAGGCGGTCTCCGAGGCGGCGAGGTAGAACTCCCAGATGCGGCAGAAGCGCTCGTCGTAGAGCGCCGCCACTTCCTCGCGGCGGGCGAGGAACCGCTCGCGCCACGCCCGCAGCGTCTTGGCGTAGTGGATGCGCAGGACCTCGATGTCGGTGACGCGCAGCTGCGCCTTCTCGACCGCCGGGATCACCTCCGAAATTGCCGGGATGTATCCGCCAGGGAAGATGTAGCGCTGGATCCACGCGCTGGTATCGCCGGGGCCGTCGGTGCGGCCGATCGAGTGGATCACGGCGACGCCGTTCTCGGCGAGCAGGCTCCGGCAGGTATTGAAGAAGGCGCGGAAGAAGTTGACGCCGACATGCTCGAACATGCCGACCGAGACGATGCGGTCGAACGGCCCCTCGATCTTGCGGTAGTCCTGCATGAGGAACTTGACCTTGCCGCCGAGGCCGCGTTCTTCGGCGCGCCGGTTGGAGACGGCGTGCTGCTCCTCCGACAGCGTGACGCCGACCACGTCGACGCCGCAATGTTCGGCGAGGTAGAGGCCGAGACCGCCCCAGCCCGAGCCGATGTCGAGCACGCGCTGCCCCGGCTGCAGCGCGAGCTTGGCGGCCAGGTGCCGCTTCTTGGCGAGCTGCGCCTCGTCGAGGCTGTTCACGCCGCTTTCCCAGTAGGCGCAGGAATATTGCAGGTCGGCGTCGAGGAAGAGCGAATAGAGCGTGTTGCCGAGGTCGTAGTGGGAGTGGACGTTGGCCCGCGCCCGGCCCGGCGTGTTGATCTGGCGGAAGCGACGCGTGAGCTGGCGCCAGGCCGCGTGCGCGATCACCTGCCACGGCGGCAGGATGCCCTGATAGTTGCGGAAGATGACCATCAGGAAGTCGTAGATCGAGCCGTGCTCGACGACGTAGCCGCCGTCGACGAATTCCTCGCCGAGCTTGAGGTCGGGATCGTGGACGACCGCGGCTTCGGCACTGGCGCGGGTGAAGCGCACGCGCACCGTCTCGGTGCGGCCATCGCCGAATGTGTGCAACTGGCCGCCGGAATCGACGACCTCCAGCGATCCCCTGCGGATCGCCCGCTTGAGATAGAATTGCAGCGCCGAATTCATCGGGTGCCGTCCCGGGCCGTCACAGGCCCTCCCGATCCATGTTGCCAGGGCGGCGATCGGCCGCGACAGAACGGATGATAGTCCAGATTCTGCCGCCGCCTCAAGCCTTTGTCTTTGGTCAGGTTTCCGCCGGTTCGTCGGCGGTTTCGGTGGCGCCGGCCTCCGTGCCGGCCTCCGCCGTCCGCGTCCGCTGCGGCCGCCTCGGCTTCGGCCTCTTCGGCCTCCTCCGCCGCCCCGGCCCGTGTCACGTCCTCGCCACGCGCCTGGCGGGCCGCCTCGTCCTCGCTGCGCGCCACGTTGACCGTGATGTGGGCGTCGACCTCGGCGTGCAGCGCGATGCGGACGTCGTGCATGCCGATGGTCTTGATCGGCTGGTTGAGGGCGATCTGGCTGCGGTTGATGCTGAAGCCGCCGGATCCGATCACCTCGGCCAGGTCGCGCGCCGTGACCGAGCCGTAGAGCTGGCCGGTCTCGCCCGCCTGGCGGACGACGACGAAGGAACGGCCTTCGAGCTTCGAGACGACCCCCTCGGCCTCGGTGCGGCGCTCCAGGTCGCGCGCCTCGTACTGCACGCGCTGTTCCTCGAACCGCATGCGGTTGGATTCGTTGGCGCGCAGCGCCTTGCCCTGCGGCAGCAGGAAGTTGCGGGCATAGCCGTCGCGGACGCGCACGACGTCGCCCATCTGGCCGAGGCGGACAATGCGTTCAAGCAGGATGACTTCCATTTGGGTTCACTCCGTTGACGGGTTTCGGGATCAGGTTGGGGGCACGCCCTTGAAGCGGCGCGCCCGGAGGCTGAAGACGGCTTCGGCGACCGCCAGCAGCGGAAACAGGAAGAGCGGCAGGCCGGAAAGGATGAGCAGGGCATAGGCGGCGACAAGGAGCGCCGTGCGGCTGGTCATGCCGATGGTGACGGCATGGAGCACGGCCAGCCCGGTCAGCGCCGCCGCCCCGGCGAAGGCACCGGCGGCGACGCGCGCGATCTCGCCGGCCGCGCCGGGCAGAAAGGCAAGCAGCGCCGCGGCGGCCGCGATGAGCAGCGTCTCGTTGGGCAACACCACGCCCCACATCTTCTCGCGCGGCCGCGTCAGGCGGCCGGAGGCGCGCGCGACCACGGCGGCAAGCCACAGGTCGAAGACCAGGATGAACAACAGGATCGCCGTCGCCGTGAACGGCATGACCGCGACGTTGAAGCGCACGAAAGGCTGCAGTTCCTCCGCCGTCGGCGGGACGCCGCTGGACGCCTCGGCGAACCAGTCGACCAGCGCCCTGGTGACCTCTTCGCTCAGGGCCTGCGGGTCGAAGCCGATCAGGACGCCGACCAGCACCACGCCAATCGCCGTTGCGCCGGCGAGGTGCAGGAGTATCCGGCCGATCGGATACCATTCGCGCTCGGCCGCACTCTGGCCGGCGCCCGCGTCCCGCGACATGAGCGCCAGCCGCACCGCCCAGAAGACGGGGACGGCGAACAGAAGCACGAAGGCCGCCGCGCCAATGTCGGAAAGGGCGACGTAGACGGTGAGCGTTCCGGCGATCGCCGCCGCGGCGCCGGCGGTCAGGCCCCAGCCGAGGCCGGCGAGGGCGAGCGGCAGGCCGGTGAGGACGAAGAGCGGGAACGCCAGCGGCGTGCCGCCGACCGGCGCCAGATACAGAAGCGCCGCCGCGAAGCCGGCCGCAATGCCGATGAGGATCGTCTGCATGGTCGCTGTCCCGCCTTTCGAGCGGTTAGGGGCAGGTCGACCACATGGCCGCCATGCCCCAACTCGGTTTTCGCGCGAAGCCGCCGCTAGGCGGCCCCGCCTACTTGATCACGTAGGGCAACAGCCCCAGGAAGCGCGCCCGCTTGATCGCCTGCGCCAGCTCGCGCTGCTTGATCGCCGATACCGCGGTGATGCGCGAAGGCACGATCTTGCCGCGCTCCGAAATGTAGCGCTGCAGAAGGCGCACGTCCTTGTAGTCGATCTTCGGCGCGTTATCGCCGGAGAACGGGCAGGTCTTGCGGCGGCGGAAGAAGGGCCGGCGCGTCGGCAGCTGATTGATGTCGACCATCAGTCGTCTCCCCCGTCGCTGTTGCCGCCCGATGTCTCGCCGTCCTCACGACGCGGGCGCGGCGGGCGGTCGCCGCGTTCGCGATCGCCAAAGCGGTTGCCGCCGCGGTCCCCGAAGCGGCCGCCACGGTCGCCACGATCGTCGCGATCGCGCTTCTGCATCATCGCCGAGGGGCCGTCCTCGAGCGCATCGACCTTGATGGTGAGCGAGCGGATGACGTCCTCGTTGAGGCGCTGCTGGCGCTCCACCTCGGCCACGGCAGCGGCCGGGGCGTCGATGTTCATGAGCGTGAAATGCGCCTTGCGGTTCTTGCGGATACGGTAGGAGAGGGACTTCAGCCCCCAGGTCTCCACCTTGGCGATCTTGCCGCCGCCCTGCTCGATGACGCCGCGGAACTGGTCGACAAGCGCATCGACCTGCTGGCCCGACACGTCCTGTCGGGCGAGAAATACGTGTTCGTAGAGTGGCATATCTGCCTTTCCTAATGTTGACCGGCGCCAAGCCTCCTCGAAGCCTTTCTGGAAAGGCTCGATGACACTTCGAGAGCAGGAGCACGGGAAGTCGGATCGCCTGTCGATCCTGCGGCTCTCATGCCGCCTTCCGTTCAGCCCCCGGCCGGGGTCCCTTCGGGACGGCGTGGGTTATACTCGCGGAAGCTGGAAATGCAAGGCTTTGCGGGAGGCATCATGAGGTTGCGCCACGAGGAACCCGGCGACGAGCAGCAGATCGCCGCCATGGTTGCAGCGGCGTTCGTCGGCAAGCCGTACAGCCACCAGAACGAGCATTTCATCATCGACGGCCTGCGCCGGGATGGCGCCATGACGATCTCGCTGGTTGCCGAGGACGCCGGCGCGATCGTCGGGCACGTCGCCTTCTCGCCGATCACGGTCGATGACCGCGAGGTGAACTGGCACGGCATGGGGCCGGTCGCGGTGGCCCCGGCGCGCCAGCTTCAGGGAATCGGATCGGCGATGATCCGCGACGGGATCGCGCAATTGCGTGCGCTCGGCTCCGCCGGATGCGTCGTGCTCGGCAACCCGGCCTACTACACGCGCTTCGGTTTTCGCCAGCACCCGCGGCTGCTCTATCCGCACGCTCCGGCCCGCGACTTCATGGTGATGCCCTTCGGCGAACAGGTGCCGGAGGGCGAGGCCGCCTACCACCCCGCCTTCGACGCGACGGAGTAGCGACCGCGAACTCAGCGCTGCGCGGCGGCCGGGCAGGCGGCGACGAAATGCCTGACCATGTCCGGGCCGGCACGTGCCCTGAATGTGGCCTCGGTCGTTCCATGCTGGTCGGACGTGACGCGGATCAGAAGCTCGGTGGACAGCCGGGCATCGGCCAGGAACTGGCGGATATCGGCGAGGGACGTCACCTCCTGCCGGCTGCGGTTGACGTAGCGCGCCTTGAGTTGACGCCCGGGGCGGCCGCTGAACCGATATGCCACTTTCAGATTCGCCTTGCCGGCAACGACGAAGCTCCATTCGATGTGGAGTGAAGCCTTGCCACCGGCACACGTGAGGTCCAGCCGTGCCTCGGCGATGCCAAGCTGCACGTTCGAGATCACTGTCGTGAGCACGTAAGCCCGGCTGACCGGTTTGTCGGTGATGAGGTCGGTGGTCTCCACCCACTGCCACCGGGTGGCGACCAGGCTTTCGAACGACGCGGAGAGGGCGGGCGTGGCCCCGAGTACCCACGCCACCATGATGAGCAACGCACCACGTGCAATCCGGCCGTGCGCCATGTTTTCCACCCCCGCGCCTGACGCAAGGGTAGCAAGCCGCCGTGCGGCTTGACAGCGCCCGCCCGACACGCTCAAAGGCCGGCCACCGGCGGGGCGACCCGCCGCCAACGACAAGATACCAACAGGGGCGGATGACCGCGGCATTCACCTTTCCCGGGCAGGGCAGCCAGACGGTCGGCATGGGCAAGGGGCTCGCCGACACGTTCTCCGAAGCGCGTGCCGTCTTTGAGGCGGTGGACGACGCGCTCGGCGAGAAGCTCTCCGCGATCATCTGGGACGGGCCGATCGAGACCCTGACGCTGACCGAGAACGCCCAGCCGGCGTTGATGGCGGTGAGCCTCGCGGCGGTGCGGGTGCTGGAGGCGCGCGGCGTCACGGTGGCAAAGAACGCCGCCTATGTCGCCGGCCACTCGCTCGGCGAATATTCCGCGCTCGCCGCCGCCGGCGCGCTCAGCGTCGAGGACGCCGCACGCCTCTTGAGGACGCGCGGCCGCGCCATGCAGCAGGCCGTGCCGGTCGGCAGCGGCGCCATGGCCGCGCTGCTCGGCATGGACCTCCCGGCCGCCGAAGAGGTCGTCAGGGAAGCGGCCGAGGGCGAGATCTGCGCGGCGGCCAACGATAATGGTGGCGGGCAGGTGGTGATTTCCGGCAACAAGGCAGCCGTCGAGCGCGCCGTCGAGATCGCCAAGGGCAAGGGCGCCAGGCGGGCGATCCTGCTGCCGGTCAGCGCGCCGTTCCATTGCGCGCTGATGGCGCCGGCCGCCAGGGTGATGGAGGAGGCGCTGGCCACCGCCGAATTGAAGGCGCCGGCAGTGCCGCTGGTTGCCAACGTGGTCGCCGGGCCGATCAGCGACCCGGCCGAGATTCGCAGACGGCTCGTCGAGCAGGTCACCGGCATGGTGCGCTGGCGCGAGTTGATCGCCTGGCTCGGCGCCGCCGGGGTCGATACCTTTGTCGAGATCGGTGCCGGCAAGGTGCTTTCCGGCATCGCCCGGCGCATTGTCGATGGCGCCGCGACGCTTGCCGTCGGCACGCCGGAGGACATCGACGCGGCCGTCGCCAGGTTCGTCTGAGGGGAGGGACAAGCCGACATGTTCGACCTGACCGACAAGCGCGCCCTGGTAACCGGCGCCAGCGGCGCCATCGGCGGCGCCATCGCACGCGCCTTCCACCAGCAGGGCGCCGTCGTCGGCCTGTCCGGCACCCGCCGCGAGGCGCTCGACGCGCTCGCCGGAGAACTCGGCGGCCGTTGCCACGTGCTGCCCTGCAACCTCGCCGACGCGGCCGAGGTGGAACAGCTCGTGCCGCAGGCCGAGGCGGCGTTCGGCGGCGAGGTCGATATCCTGGTGAACAACGCCGGCGTCACCCGCGACATGCTCTTCGCCCGCATGTCGGACGAAGACTGGGAAGCCGTGCTGACGGTGAACCTGACCGCCGCTTTCCGCCTGTCGCGCGCCGTGCTGCGCGGCATGATGCGCCGCCGCGCCGGCCGCATCGTTTCGATCACCTCGGTGGTCGCCGTCACCGGCAATGCCGGGCAGGGCAACTACGCCGCCTCCAAGGCCGGCCTGATTGGCATGACCAAGTCGTTGGCCGCCGAGATCGCCAGCCGCAACGTCACGGTCAACTGCGTGGCGCCCGGCTTCACCGCTTCGGCCATGACCGACGCCCTCAACGAGAAGCAGCGGGCGATGATCCTGGAGCGGGTTCCGGCGCGCCGGCTGGGCACGCCGGCCGAGGTCGCCGGTGCCGTCGTCTACCTGGCGTCCGACGAGGCGGCCTACGTCACCGGCCAGACTTTGCACGTCAACGGCGGCATGGCGATGATATGAGCGGTTGCCGGAGCGTTCGGCGCGGCCCTTCGCAGGCGCGAAAAGCAAGGGATTCCGTCGGCTGGCAATGCTTCGGAAAGTATGTTACGGCCGACAGACCGGTGCCGGGGGCGCCATGATTTCGTGGGCGCTTCCACCCGTTCCGTGCACAGGCCGAGGTTCGATCTCTTGCCCGGCGAGGGGTCAATCGGATAGTCAGATCGAGGCAATCGAGGTTCCAAAGAAATGAGCGATGTCGCTGAACGGGTGAAGAAGATCGTCGTCGAGCATCTTGGCGTCGACGCGGAGAAGGTCACGGAGAACGCGAGTTTCATCGATGACCTCGGCGCGGACAGCCTCGATACGGTCGAACTCGTGATGGCCTTTGAGGAAGAGTTCGGCGTTGAGATTCCGGACGATGCGGCCGAGACGATTCTGACCGTCGGCGACGCCGTCGGCTTCCTCGAAAAGAACACCGCCTGACCGGCGGCAGGGCCGGAACGGCACGCCCGACCTCGATGAGGGGCCGGGCGGCCGATAGGTCATGAGGCGGGTTGTCGTCACAGGAATGGGCATGGTGTCGCCGCTCGGTTGCGGCGTCGATGTCTCGTGGTCGGCGGTCCTCGCCGGCAAGAGCGGCATCAACCGCATCGAGAATTTCGAGGTCGGCGATCTCCCCTGCCAGGTCGCCGGGCAGATTCCGCTGGGCTCGAAGGCCGACGGCAAGTTCAATCCCGACGATTGGATGGAGCCGAAGGAAAGCCGCAAGGTCGACCCGTTCATCGTCTATGCGATGGCGGCCGCCGACCAGGCGCTCGACGACGCCGGCTGGCACCCCGCCACCTATGAGGACGAAATCGCCTCCGGCGTGCTGATCGGCTCCGGCATCGGCGGCCTGCAGGGCATCGAGGACGCCGCCCACACGTTGCGCGATCGCGGGCCGCGGCGCATCAGTCCGTTCTTCATTCCCGGCCGCCTGATCAACCTGGCTTCGGGGCAGGTGTCGATCCGCCACGGCCTCAAGGGGCCGAACCATTCGGTGGTGACCGCCTGCTCGACCGGCTCGCACGCGATCGGCGACGCGGCGCGGCTGATCGCGCTGGGCGACGCCGACGTGATGGTGGCCGGCGGAACCGAATCGCCGGTC
Source organism: uncultured Alphaproteobacteria bacterium (assembly GCA_963822975.1). Classification (GTDB taxonomy): domain Bacteria; phylum Pseudomonadota; class Alphaproteobacteria; order Rhizobiales; family Kaistiaceae; genus CAVSRC01. The sequence continues at coordinate 6,103 of CAWGJV010000011.1, read as the reverse complement.
TGCCGCCTGTCGGTGGCGGGCTTCGCCGCCTGCAAGGCGCTCTCCACCCATTTCAACGACCGGCCGGGGGAAGCGTCGCGGCCCTACGACCGCGACCGCGACGGCTTCGTCATGGGCGAGGGGGCCGGCATCGTCGTCATCGAGGAGCGCGAACATGCGCTCGCCCGCGGCGCGCGCATCTACGGCGAGATCGTCGGCTACGGCCTGTCCGGCGACGCCTATCACATCACCGCGCCGGCCGAGGACGGCGACGGCGCCGAGCGCTGCATGCGCATGGCGCTCAAGCGCGCCGCGATCGCGCCCGACGACATCGACTACATCAACGCCCACGGCACCTCCACCCAGATGGGCGACGAGATCGAACTCAAGGCGGTTGAGCGCCTGGTCGGCAACGCCGCCGGCCGCATCAGCATGTCGTCGACCAAGTCGGCCACCGGTCACCTGCTCGGCGCCGCCGGCGCGGTGGAGGCGATTTTCTCGCTGCTGGCGATTCGCGACGGCGTCGCGCCGCCGACCCTCAATCTCGACAATCCCTCCGTGGTCACGGCCATCGATCTGGTGCCGAAAACCGCCAGGAAACGCTCGATCGACGTGGTCGTGTCGAATTCCTTCGGATTCGGCGGCACCAATGCCTCGCTGGTCATGCGCCGCCATGCCTGAGGCCCGCCCGATCATCCCGCTTTTGCCACATTAGGTGCTACAGTCGCCCGTCCGTTGGCGGACAAGAACCGGGCAGCCGACGAGAGATCCAGCCGCGATGGTGGATGTGAGAAGAGAGCCTTACAGCGACGAAACAGAGGCGCTGTCGGCCCGGCTGTCTTCCTCGCTCGCTCGCACCGCCCCGCGCAGCCCGACCGAGGCCCTGCAGCCGGAACCGGTGCCACCGCCGCCGCCCCGGTCCCGGATCGCCCGCCACCCGATGGTGGTCTTCCTCAATTTCATCATCACCATTGCCGTCGTCGGCGTTGTCGCGGCCGGTGGAACGATCTTCTTCGCCCAGTCGCAATTCGACCGCTCCAGCAGCCTCGACACGGCGCGCAGCATCAACATCGCGCGCGGCTCCGGCCTCAGCGCCATCGCCGACGAACTGGTCAAGGACGACATCATCGGCAGCAAGTGGCTGTTCATGTTCGGCGTATGGCTGAGCAAGCAGACCACCAACCTCAAGGCCGGCGAGTATCTGGTCCCCGCCCACGCCAGCATGCGCGACATCATGGAGGCGATGGTCACCGGCAAGGGCATCCTCTATTCGGTCACCATCCCGGAGGGGCTGACCAGCAAGCAGATCGTCGACCGGCTGATGTCGGAGGACGTGCTGGTCGGCGACATCAAGACCATCCCGCCCGAAGGCAGCCTGCTGCCCGAGACCTACAAGTTCACGCGTGGCGACACGCGCCAGAGCGTCATCGACCGCATGGAGCGCGATCGCGACCGCGTTCTCGCCGACGTCTGGAGTCGGCGCGCGCCGGACCTGCCGATCAAGACGCCCGAGGAACTGGCGATCCTCGCCTCGATCGTCGAGAAGGAAACCTCGCTCGCCGACGAGCGCAGTCGCGTGGCGGCCGTGTTCATCAACCGGCTGCGCCTCAACATGCGCCTGCAGTCCGACCCGACGGTGATCTACGGGAAGTTCGGCACCGCCGGGAAGCCGTCCGGCTTCACCCTGACCCGCGCCGATCTCGAGACGCCGACGCCGTACAACACCTACGCCATTCCGGCCCTGCCGCCCGGGCCGATCGCCAATCCCGGCCGCGCCTCGCTGGAGGCGGTCGCCAATCCGTCGCGCACCCGCGACCTCTATTTCGTCGCCGACGGCAGCGGCGGACACGCCTTCGCCCAGACCTACGAGGACCACCTCCGCAACGTGTCGCGCTGGCGCCAGGTCAATGCCAGCGCCAAGGCGGCCGCCGATGCGGCGGCCAAGGAGGCCGGCGCGGCGCCGGCCCAGGCGGATGCGGCGGCGCCGCTCGCCCTTACCCCCAAGGCCCGGCCCTAGCTGTTGCCCTTGAACCCGCCGCGGCGGGCGGCTCATATGCGGGCTGCGGGCGCGAGGCGCCCGAACGATTCTGGCGGGGACAGCGGCCTGCGATGCCTTTCTGCAGCATGACCGGATTCGCCCGCGCCGACGGCGCCGGCGAGGCCTATCGCTGGACCTGGGAGGTGCGCAGCGTCAACGGCAAGGGCCTCGACATCCGCCTGCGCCTGCCCGCCGGCTTCGAGCACATCGAGCTGCCCGCCCGCGAGCGCGTCGCAGCCTGCCTGACGCGCGGCAACGTCCAGGCCGGCCTCAGCGCCCAGCACGACGCCGGCGCCACTCGTATCCGCATCAATGAGGATGTCCTCGCCGAGGTGATCGCCGCCCTCGACGCGGTCGGCAAACGCGTGACCGCCCATCCGCCGACGCTCGACGGGATTCTGGCCATTCGCGGCGTCGTCGAGTCCGTCGAGGCCGATCCCGATGAGGCCACGCGCGCGGCGCTTGCCGGCAAGATCCTCGCCGACCTCGATCGGGCGCTTGCCGACCTTGTCGCGGCGCGGGCGCGCGAGGGCGCGTCGATCGGCGCGGTCCTCTCCGGCCGCATCGACGAACTGGAACGGCTCGTCGCGGCGGCCGAAGCGTCACCGGCGCGGCGACCCGAGACGATCCGCGCCCGCCTCGCCGAGCAGATAGCGGCGCTGCTCGACGCCGCCCCGGCGCTCGATCCCGACCGGCTGCATCAGGAAGCCGTGCTGCTCGCCACCAAGGCGGACATCCGCGAGGAACTCGACCGCCTGAATTCCCATATCGCCGCGGCGCGCGAGCTTCTCGCCGGCGACGCCGCGGTCGGCCGCCGCCTCGATTTCCTCGCGCAGGAGTTCAACCGCGAGGTCAACACGCTGTGCGCCAAGTCCAACGACCGCGCCCTGACCGCGATCGGGCTCGACATGAAGGCGGTCGTCGACCAGTTGCGCGAGCAGGTGCAGAACGTCGAATGAGACAGCCGCGCGAAATCGCCCGCCGGGGCATCATGCTGGTCGTGTCCTCGCCCTCGGGCGCCGGCAAGACGACGTTGACCCGCAACCTGCTCGAGGAGGAGGAGGGCGTCGCGCCTGTCGATCTCGGTGACCACCCGGCCGAAGCGGGCGAGCGAGATCGACGACGTGCACTACCACTTCATCTCCATGACGCGCTTCGCCGCCATGCGCGACGCCGGCGACCTGCTGGAATGGGCCGAGGTACACGGCAATTTCTACGGCACGCCGCGCGCAGCCGGTGGAAGAGGCGCTGAAGGTCGGCCGCGACGTGCTCTTCGACATCGACTGGCAGGGCACGCAGCAGCTTTGCCAAAGCATGCGCGACGACGTGGTGCAGCGTCTTCGTGCTGCCGCCTTCGGCGAAAGAGCTGAAGGCGAGGCTGGAGCGGCGGGCGGAGGATTCCGGCGCGGTGATCGCGCAGCGCCTGCACAATGCGGCGAGGGAAATCCCGCACTGGACCGAATACGACTACGTGCTGGTCAACCGCGACCTCGACAAGAGCTTCACACGGCTGAGGGCGATCCTGACCGCCGAGCGGCTGAAGCGGGTCTATCGTCCCGATCTGGAGACGTTCGTCGCGAAGCTGCTCTCCGACCTGAAGCGGACCGCCTAGCGCCTGCTGCCGGGCTACCGCATTGGCCAGCGCCGCGAAGCCGGCGACGTCGATCTCCTCGGCGCGGCGGGTCTCCTCAATCTCCGCCTCGACGGAGCAGGCGCGGCGTATCAAGGCCGAGGGTCCTCAGGCTCTGGCGCAACATCTTGCGGCGCTGGCCGAATGCGGCGGCGGTGACGCGCTCGAGCACACCGCCATCGCAGGCGAGCGGCTGGCGCCGCGGCACCAGCCGGATGACGGACGAGGTGACCTTCGGCGGCGGCGTGAAGGCGCGCGGCGACACATCGAACAGGATTTCGGCCTGCGTGCGCCAGCCGGCGAGCACGCTGAGCCGGCCGTAGGTCTTCGATCCCGGCGGCGCGACGATGCGCTCGGCGACCTCGCGCTGGAACATCAGCGTCATCGACTCGTACCAGGGCGGCCACGGCTCCGCCTTGAGCCAGCCGACGAGCAGCGGCGTGGCGATGTTGTAGGGCAGGTTGGCGACGATCCGCGCCGGCGGCGCGGCGAGGGCGGCCATGTCGACGGCGAGTGCATCGTCGGCGACGATCGTCAGCCGGCCGGGCGCCGCCGCCGAAACCTCCTCGAGCGCCGCGACGCAGCGCTGGTCGCGCTCGATGGCGATGACCCGGTGCGCGCCTTCGGCGAGCAGCGCCCGCGTCAGGCCGCCGGGTCCGGGGCCGACCTCGATCACCGTCACGCCGGACAGGTCGCCGCTGGCCCGCGCGATGCGCGCCGTCAGGTTGAGGTCGAGGAGGAAGTTCTGGCCGAGGTTCTTCTTGGCGCGAAGCTCGTGACGGGCGATGACCTCGCGGAGCGGCGGCAGCGCCGTCGATCGCGCTCATCCGGCGAGTTCGTTGCGTCTGAGTTCCGCGGCGAGGCGCAGCGCGGCGGCGAGGCTCGTCGGGTCGGCGCGGCCGCTGCCGGCGATGTCGAACGCGGTGCCGTGGTCCGGCGACGTGCGGATGAAGGCAAGGCCGAGCGTGACGTTGACGGTCTCGGCGAAGGCCAGCGTCTTGGCCGGGATCAGCGCCTGGTCGTGATACATGCAAAGCGCCGCGTCGTAGCCGGCGCGCGCCGCCGGGTGGAACATGCGTGTCGGCGGACAGCGGACCGCGCGCGTCGATGCCCTCCGCCACCAGCGCCGCCACCGCCGGGCGGACGATCCGCTCGTCCTCGTCGCCGATCGCGCCGTGCTCGCCGGCATGCGGGTTGAGCCCGGCGACCGCAAGGCGTGGCTTCGCGACGCCGAAACGGCGCCGGAGTTCGCCGGCGACGATGCGCCCGGTCTCGACGATCCGCTCTTCGGTCAGCGCCTCGGCAACGTCGCGCGAGCGGAATATGGATGGTGACCGGCACCGCCCGCAGCTCCGGCCCGGCCAGCATCATCACCGGCTCGCCCGGCCGGCCGGTCCACGCGGCCGACAAGGTGCCGAGGAACTCGGTATGCCCGGGATGCTGGAAGCCGGCATCGTAGAGCGCCTTCTTGTTGATCGGATTGGTGACCAGCGCGGCGGCGGCCCCGGAGCGCACGTCGCCGACCGCCCGGGCGATCGCCTCGATCACCGCCGCGGCGTTGGCGCGGTCCGGCGATCCGGCTTCGGCGGCGACCGCCGCTTCCAGCGGCAATACCGGCAGCGCACGGTCGAAACAGGCCGCCGCGTCGGCGGGCGTCACCGTCTCGATCGGGCAATCGACGCCGAGCGCTCGCGCGCGTCCGGCGAGCAGGGCGGGGTCGGCGAGGCAATAGAAGATCGGCAGCGAAAGCTCGCGACGACGGCGCCACGCGGCCAGCGTGATGTCCGGTCCGATGCCCGACGGTTCGCCCATCGTGAGGGCAAGCGGTGGAAGCGTCACGCCTGCCTCCCTGCGGCTTGGCCTAGCGATATTCGATGATCGCGGCCTTGCGCAATTCGTCCATGTAGTCCTTGCCGAGATCCTTCGCCTGCTTGAGGTAAAGGTCGTTGGTGACCTCGGCGCGCACGGCCGCCGTGCTTTGCACCTGCTTGGTCGAACAGACGGCGATCAGCTCAATGCCCTGCCCCGTTTGGGTGGGTGGCGCCGCCTTGCCCGCCGGTGTCTTCTGCGATGTCCGCGCCGTGCTGGCCGGTCAGCTGGGTGAAGTTGCGCCGGCCGAGATCCTTCACCACCACGCCGCGCAGCTGCTTGGCCTGCTCCAGACTGTGATCGCAGCCCTGGAAGCGCTGACGGAACGCCTCCGCCTCGCGCCGCCGCTGCGTGTAGAGGGCCGGGCTGGAGCCGGAAGGCACCACGAAGACGATCTGCTGCAGCATGAACTCGGTCAGCGTCAGCTTGCTTGGGTCGCCTTTGGCGAGAACGGCGGAGGCGACGTCTTCGGTCTTCACCGAGGCCTTCTGTTGCGTCCGTTGCTGCACCAGGTATTGCCATGTGACCTGCGCCCTCAGGCGGGCCTTGAGCGATGCGCTGTCGACGCCGCGCGAGGCCAGCGCCTT
>CAWGJV010000010.1:0-23027 GCA_963822975.1 uncultured Alphaproteobacteria bacterium | reverse complement strand
ACCGGCGTGCTCGCCGCGACGGCAGGGGCCACCTTCGGCACCGGCACCGAAACCCCGGCCTTCGCCGGCACGCTGGCCGGCGTTATGGGAACCGCTGGACCGGTCGCCGGAGCGGGCTCGGCGCCGCCGAGCAGGCGCGTGATGATCGATGGATTGGCGGCCTGTTCCGCCGCCCGCTCCGCCGCGGCCTGTTTGCGCGCCGCTTCGTCCCTGGCCTGGGCCTCGAGCGCGGCGACCGCCTGATTGAACTTCGCGTCGTCCGCGGTCTGCTTCTGCTCCAGTGCGGCGACAAGCTGCGGCGGCCGCGAATAGGCCGGGCAAGCCTGCGATGCGTTGAAGCTGGCGCCGCCGGCGTCCGCGTCGAACACGTAGTGATGCCCGCAGACGTCGACCTTGGGCGGCTTGTGCGTCAGCTCGAACGTGTCGTAGCCGACCTTGAGCATCCGCCAGAAATCCATGTTCGCATTGTCGCGATGCTTGGCGAGATTCTCCGGCGTCATGCGGAACGGAAACGCCTGGACCTGGAACGAGCGCTGGCCGCCGCGAAAGGAATTGCGCGCCAGCGCGAAAATCTCGCCGGCGTTCTCGTCGGTCATCGAGTAGCAGCCGGCCGACGAGCAGGCGCCATGCACCATCAGGTTCGATCCGGTGCGGCCGAGCGAGCGGTCGTAGGCGTTCGGATAGCCGATGTTGAACGACAGGTAGTAGCTGGAGTTGGGATTCATCTGCGCCGGCGTGACGGTGTAGAAGCCCTCCGGCGCCTGCCGGTCGCCCTCCACCTTCTTCGGGCCGAGGTCGCCCGACCATTTGCAGATGTCGATAGGTCTTCAGCAGAGCGAACTCGCCGTCGGCGCGTTCCTTCCAGATCTCCATCTCCGACTCTTCCTTGAAGATTCGGATCAGGATCGGGGAGGTCCCTTTCATCCCCAGTTGCGACATCTTGGCGACGAGGAAGGGGGGTACCGGCGCCTGCGCCTTCGGGAAGGAGGAATTGCATGCCGCCAACGCGACAAGCGCGGCGGCAAGCCAGCCAAACCTGAGCAACGCTCTCGCCGGGAATGGTCTGAACGCCATTCTCGCTCCTTCGGAACCCCTCATTAGCCCGGCTTAGACCGGGATTCTGCCAGTTCTGTCAACCGCATCGGGGGTGCGCCCGGCGCCCGCCCGCTCACTTTCACGCGAGCCCGGCGGACAATATTGTCCGGCGTTGCGGCAGCGATGTGGCGGGCGGCCTCAGAGCGTCCGGCCGATGGCCAGGTACTTCTCGCGGCGCTGGCGCCGGATTTCCGCCGGCGGCAGGTTGTCGAGCGATTCGAGCGCCTCGGCGATGGCGTCGCCGGTCGCCCCGATCGTCGCCTCCATCTCGCGCTGCGCCCCGCCAACCGGTTCGCCGACGATCCGGTCGATGATCCCGAAACGCTGCAAATCCTCCGCGGTGATCTTCATGCCGGTGGCGGCGTCCTGCGCCCGGCTCGAAGTCGTGCCACAGGATCGACGCCGCGCCTTCCGGCGAAATCACCGTGTAGATCGAGTGCTCCAGCATGAGCACCTTGTTGGCGGCGGCAATCGCGATGGCCCCGCCGGAGCCGCCCTCGCCGATGATGGTGGCGACGTTGGGCATGCCGAGATTGATGCAGGCCTCGGTCGAGCGGGCGATCGCCTCCGCCTGGCCGCGCTCCTCGGCCTCGATGCCGGGATAGGCGCCGGCGGTATCGACCAGCGACAGGACCGGCAGGCCGAACCGGTCGGCAAGGTGCATCACCCGCACCGCCTTGCGATAGCCTTCCGGCCGCGCCATGCCGAAATTGTGCCTGATGCGGGTTTCGGTGTCGTTGCCCTTCTCGTGGCCGATGATCGCCACGCGCTTGCCGCGGAAGAAGCCGAGCCCGGCGATGATCGCCGGGTCCTCGCCGAACTTGCGGTCGCCGGCAAGCGGCGTGAAGTCCTCGATCAGCTGGCTTATGTAATCGGTGGTGTGCGGCCGGTCGGGGTGGCGGGCGACCTGGGTCTTCTGCCAGGGCGTCAGCTTGGCGTAGATCTCGCGCAGCGCCTGGGCGGCCTTGGCTTCCAGCCGGGCGATCTCCTCGCCGATGGCGACGGCGTCGCCTTCCTTCTGGAGCGCGCGCAATTCCTGGATTTTGCCTTCCAGATCGGCAACGGGCTTTTCGAAGTCGAGGTAGTTGTGCATCCGGTCTCGCGCGAATCGGGAAAGTCACCCTCGCGGGCAGATAGGCCGGCGAAAAGCCGCGGCAAACTGACGTTAGCACCCTTGGGTGTCAAGCAATCCGCCCCGGTATCCTGGCATACCGGCGGTTACCGGTCTTTCACCGGCCTTTCTCCTCGCGCCCGCGCGCCAGCGGATGGTGTTCGTTGACCAGCGCCTGCAGCCGCTCCCCCAGAACGTGGGTGTAGATCTGCGTCGTCGAAATGTCGGCGTGACCGAGGAGCTGCTGCACGACGCGCAGGTCCGCGCCGTTCTGCAGGAGGTGGCTGGCGAAGGCGTGGCGAACCACGTGCGGCGATACCTTGGCGGTGGCGATGCCGGCCCGCGCCGCCAGATCCTTGAGATCGCGGGCGAAGGCCTGGCGGGTCAGATGGCCGCTTTCGCCGAAGGACGGGAACAGCCAGGCCGATTCGCTATAGCCCGTGGCGTCGACGGCGCCGCGATAGACCGCGACCGCGTCGCGCGCCTTGTCGGTCAGCGGCACGATGCGTTCGTGCCCGCCCTTGCCGCGCACCGTGAGATAGCGCACGTCCCTGCGCATCGCCGCAGCCTTCAGCGACACCAGCTCCGAAACCCTGAGGCCCGTCGCGTAGAGCATCTCAACCAGCGCGTGCAGGCGGAGCGCCCTGAGGCGCCTGCCCGCGCCCTCGCCGTCGTCGTCACCGCCGCCGGCTTCGTCGCGGGCGCGGTCGAGCAGGCGCGTCACCTCGGCCTCGCTCAACACCTGCGGCAACCGCGCCGGCCGCCGTGGTCCCTCGATGATCCCGGTCGGATCGTCGTCGCGCACCCCCTCGCTGACCAGGAAGCGGTGCATCTGGCGCAGCGCCGACAGCCGTCGCGCCGCCGAGCGCGCCGCAAAGCCGCGCGTCTCCAGATCGTTGAGATAGGCGCGGACCGCCTCCACCGATGCCCGCTCGAAGCCGCTGCCCTGCTTCGCCAGGAACTGGCCGTAATCCTCCAGGTCGCGACGATAGGAGTCGAGCGTGTTGACCGCCGCCCCCCGCTCGGCGCTCATCATTTCGAGAAAGGCCTCGACATGGTGCCCGCCGGACGTCGCCCGCGCCTGTCGCGCCACGTGTTCCTACCGCGGCGCCAGCTTGTCGGCCGGAATGCGGACCGTCATCTCACGCGTATTCGGACCGACGAAAAACGCCAGATAGATCATCGCGGCACCGCCGAGCAGTCCCAGAATCACCAGAACGATCAAGAAACGAAACAGGCTCGGCATTGCAATCCTTCGCCGTTCGCCGCTTTGGACCGGAAAGGAAGGCACCTCCAGCCGCCTCCCGCATTCTCGCCAATCGCCGGGCGAAGGCAAGCTTTCCGGCATCGGCAGCGTCCGCGCCTTGACACGATGGGGGGAAACCGGCTCTTACCTCGCCGCGACAGACGCAAATGCGAGGGAGCTGTGGCGAAGGCAGGATTGGCGAGAGAACAGGCGGAACCGCTCGAGTCCAGGGTGTCGCGCCTGCTTGCGGGGCGCACGCTGGTCATGGTCGGCATGATGGGCGCCGGCAAATCGTCGGTCGGCCGGCGTCTGGCCAACCGCCTCGGCATGAGCTTCGTCGACGCCGACAGCGAGATCGAACTCGCCGCCAACGCCTCGATCCCGGAAATCTTCGAGCAGCACGGCGAGATCTACTTCCGCGACGGCGAGCGCCGGGTCATCCAGCGCCTGCTCGACGGCAAGCCCAAGGTGCTGGCCACCGGCGGCGGCGCATTCATCCAGCCCGAGACCCGCGCCGCCATCCAGGCCGCCGGCATCTCGATCTGGCTCAAGGCCGATCGCGACCTCCTGCTGTCGCGGGTCAAGCGCCGCTCCAACCGGCCGCTGCTCAAGACCACCGACCCGGCGGCAACCATCGACGAGCTGATCGAGCAACGCTACCCGATCTACGCCAAGGCGGACGTCCAGGTGCAGTCGCGCGACGTCGCCCATGACGTTGTCATCGACGATATCCTCGCCGCGCTTGCCGACTACCTCGGCCGGGAGGCGGTGGCGGAGGCCTGAACGATGACGGAAAGGGCCGCGCCGCCCGGCGCCCCGGCGGTCGTCACCGTCGATCTCGGACCCCGGTCCTACGATATCCTCATCGGCCGCGACCTCGTCGAGCGCGCCGGCGCGATCCTCGCCGAGCGCCTGCCCGGCGTGCGCTTCGCGATCGTCACCGATGCCACCGTCGCCCGGCTGCATCTCGACCGGCTGACGGCGAGCCTTGCCGACGCCGGCATCGAACACACCACCATCGTCATGCCGCCGGGCGAGGAATTCGAAAAGCTTCGCCGGCCTTGCCAACGTCGTCGACGGCGTCCTCGGCGCGCGCATGGAACGCTCCGACGCGGTCCTCGCCTTCGGCGGCGGCGTCGTCGGCGATCTCGCCGGCTTCGCCGCGGCGATCGTCCGCCGCGGCATGCGCGTGGTTCAGATGCCGACCAACGTGCTTGCCCAGGTCGATTCCTCGATCGGCGGCAAGACCGGCATCAACACGCCGCGCGGCAAGAACCTGGTCGGCGCCTTCCACCAGCCGAGCCTGGTGCTCGCCGACGCCGGCGTCCTCGATTCGCTGCCGCCGCGCATCTTCAACGCCGGCTACGCCGAAATCGCCAAGTTCGGCCTGCTCGGCGACGCCGAGTTCTTCGCCTGGCTCGAGGCCAACTGGCGGGCGGTTGCCGCCGGCTGGCCGGAGCGCGAGCACGCCATCACCGTCGCCTGCCGCGGCAAGGCGACCTTCGTCGCCACCGACGAGCGGGAGGAAGGCGTGCGGGCCCTCCTCAACCTCGGCCACACCTTCGGCCACGCCCTCGAGGCCGCAACCGGCTATTCCGACCGGCTGCTGCACGGCGAGGCGGTGTCGATCGGCACGGTGCTCGCCTTCGCCTTCTCCGCCCGTCGCGGCCTGTGCATGCCGGACGACGCGCAGCGCGTCGTCCGCCACCTCGACGAGATCGGGCTGCCGACCCGCATGTCGCAGATTCCGGGCGACCCGATGACCGTCGACACGCTGATGGAGCACATCGCCCAGGACAAGAAAGTCAGCCGCGGCCAGCTGACCTTCATTCTCGTCCGCGGCATCGGCGAGGCCTTCATCGCCCGCGACGTGACAGCCACGGAGGTCTCGGCGTTCCTCGCGCAGGAACTGGCCGCATGACCGCCCTCTTCTGGATATCGGCCGCCGCGGTCCCGGTGCTTGTCATCCTGTCGGCGTTCTTCTCGGGCTCCGAGACGGCGCTCACCGCCGCCTCGCGGGCGCGCATGCTGACGCTGGAACGCGCCGGCGACCAACGCGCCGGCATCGTCAGCCGGCTGATCCGCGAGCGCGAGCGTCTGATCGGCGCGCTCCTGCTCGGCAACAACCTGGTCAACATCCTCGCCTCCGCCCTGGCGACCAGCCTCTTTCTGACCATCTTCGGCCAGGCCGGCGTCGTCTATGCGACCCTGGCCATGACGCTGCTCGTGCTCGTCTTCGGCGAGGTCCTGCCCAAGACGCTGGCGATCGGCGACCCCGACCGGGCCTCGCGCGCCGTAGCGCCGATCGTCTCGGTCATCGTGGCGGTGTTCTCGCCGGTGGTCATCGCCGTCCAGTTCCTCGTCCGTGGCGTCCTGCATCTTGCCGGCTGGAACGCGTCGGACGGCAAGTCGGTCCTGTCGCCCGCCGACGAGATCCGCGGTCAGGTCGACCTGCTTCACGCCGAAGGCAGCGTCGTCAAGGCCGAGCGCGACCGCCTCGGTGGACTGCTCGATCTCGGCGAGCTCGATGTCTCCGACATCATGGTCCACCGCACCGCCATGCACACGATCAGCGCCAGCGAACCGGTCGGCAAGATCGTCGAGGACCTGCTCGCCAGCCCCTACACGCGCGTGCCGCTGTGGGAGACCCAGCCGGAGAACATCGTCGGCGTCGTCCACGTCAAGGAGGTGTTGCGCGCCCTCAAGGATGTCGACGGTCGCTTCTCGGCGATCGACATCCGCGCCGTCGCCGCCGAGCCGTGGTTCGTCCCCGACACCACCAGCCTCACCGACCAGCTCAATGCCTTTCTCAAGCGCAAGGTGCATTTCGCCCTGGTCGTCGACGAATACGGCGAGGTCCAGGGGCTGGTGACGCTGGAGGACATTCTCGAGGAGATCGTCGGCGACATCGCCGACGAGCACGACGTCACCGTCGTCGGCGTCCGTCCGCAGCCGGACGGCTCGGTCAATGTCGACGGCTCGGTGCCCATCCGCGATCTCAACCGCGCCATGGACTGGAACCTGCCGGACGACGAGGCGACGACCATTGCCGGCCTCGTCATCCACGAGGCCCGCATCATTCCCGAACCCGGCCAGGCCTTCACGTTCCACGGCTTCCGCTTCCAGGTCCTGCGCAAGACCCGCAACCGCATCACGGCGCTGAGGATCATGCCGCTGAGCCGCATCAAGCCGACAGCGCCCGCGGCACCCGCGCCGCCGGCCTGAGCGGCGAATTTCGGCCGCATTCGCCGCGTCACATCCCCCTGCTGCTTCAGCGGAGGGCGACCCCCATGCAATTCGATCTGGTCATCGTCGGCGCGAGCTTTGCCGGGCTTGCCGCCGCCCGCACCGCCGCCTCGCGCGGCCTGCGCACCGCCGTCATCGAGGCCAAGCGCGATCCCGGCGCCCGCATCCATACCAGCGGCATCCTCGTGCGCGAGGCGATCGACGAGATCGACATCCCGCACCACCTCACCCGGCGGATCCCTGGCGTGCGGCTTTATTCGCCGAGCCTGAAGAGCGTCGACCTGTTCTCGCCGGGCTATGCCTTCTTCACCACCCGGACCCCCGACCTCTTGCGCTGGATGGCGCAGCAGGCGCGCGACGCCGGCGCGCATATCCTCTGCGCGACCCGGTTCGAGGGCGCCCGCCGCGAGGGCGGCCTGTTTCGCCTCGCCGGCATCGACATCGCCACGCGCTTCCTCGTCGGCGCCGACGGCGCCCGCTCACGCGTCGCCGAGGCCTTCGGCCTGTCGACCAACCGCGCCTTCCTCACCGGCCTCGAAGTCGAACTGGAACCGGACGCCGGCGTCGATTCCCGCTTCCTGCACTGCTTCGTCGATTCGCGCCTGGCGCCCGGCTATATCGCCTGGGCCGCGCCGGGACCTGAAGCACTGCAAGTGGGTCTTGCGGTTCGCGATGGCGGCAAGCCCGACCTCGCCGCCTTCATGGCGCGCACCGAGAGCCGCTTCGGCTGGAGCCGCCTGAAGGTGCGCGGCCGGCGGAGCGGCCTCATCCCCTGCGGCGGTCCGCTGCGGCATGTCGCGGCGCCGGGCGTCCTGCTCATCGGCGATGCCGCCGGCTGGGTTTCGCCGGTGACCGGCGGCGGCATCCGCCTCGCCTTCCGCCACGGCCGCCGGGCAGCGGCGCTCATCGCCGATCACCTGCAATGCGGCGGCCCGGCGCCGGAAATCGCCCTCGCCCGCGAGATACCGCGCTTCGTCGCCAAGAAGCTCGCCCGCCGCGCCCTTGACCTCGCGCCGCCGAACCTGCTGGTCAACATGGCGCTCGCCACGACGCCGGTGCGCCGCATGGCCGAACGGCTCTATTTCCACAGCCGCAACACGTCCGGGATCGACCGCGCCGCCTATCTTCGCTGGCTCGACGCCGAGATGGACGCCGCAATGAGGACCGCGCCGCTGACGGAAGGCTGAGCCGGGCTTAGCTCGCGCTCCGGCGCCCTCGCCTCGATGGCGAGGGCGTGGACGCCCTGTTCGATTTCGCCGGCGAGCGCGGTATAGATCATCCGGTGCGTGACCACCCGGCTCTTGCCGGCAAAGGCGGGGGATGTGATCTTCACGCGGAAATGACTCTCCCCCTCGGGCCGGTGGCCGGCATGCCCCTTGTGCAATTCGGACTCGTCCACCACTTCAAGCCTGTCCGGGCGAAAAGCCTCGGTTAACCTGCTTCTGATTCTATCGGCTACCGTCATCGTGCTGATCCCGCCCTTTTCGGCGATCACCGCCTTGTCGCCGTCACGGCCCGCGACCATAATCCGACGATGGATCTGAATTCCAAATATTTCGACCGGATCCGCATCAATCCCGGCGATGCGGCGGTGGAAACGCCCGACGTGGCCGCAATGCGAGGCCAACGGCTGTGGCCACGCCGGCGGCTTTCGCGCGCCCAAGGGCCGCGGCCGCGAGGGCCAGTATTACAATTTCTGCCTCGACCACGTGCGCGAATACAACAAGTCCTACAACTACTTCGCGGGCATGCCCGACAGCGAGGTGGCCAACTACCAGCGATCCGCCGCCACCGGCCATCGGCCGACCTGGACGATGGGGGTCAACCGGTCCGGCGGCGACGCCGCGGACGCCGGGACGACGCGGTTCGCCTGGTCGGGCGCCTTTTCCGACCCGTTCGACCTGTTCGGCGGCGGTTCTGAGCGCTCCGAGCCGAAAAGCGAGCCGGTCCGGCGCCCCTTGCGCAACCTCGAGCGCCGGTCTTTCGCCGCTCTCGACCTCGAAGGCGACGAATCCGGCAGTGAAATCAAGGCCCGCTACAAGGCCCTGGTCAAACAGCTGCATCCCGACGCCAATGGCGGCGACCGCAGCTCCGAGGATCGCCTGCGACAGATTATTCAGGCTTACCACTACCTTCGATCCGTCGGTTTTTGCTAAGACGGCTCCGCCGCCCCCTCCCCGGCGGCCAATTTTCCCGGAAACAGCAAGGCGTCGCACGGCGCGACGGAGACCCTCATGACTGAAGCCGCGCTTGAAGCAGCCCCCCTGCCGGATATGAAGATATCCGTCCGCCAGGTCTTCGGGATCGACAGCGATCTCGAAGTTCCCGCCTATTCCGAGGCCGACGAACATGTGCCGGATACCGATCCGGACTACCTGTTCGACCGCGAGACGACGCTGGCCATCCTCGCCGGCTTCGCCCGCAATCGCCGCGTGCTGATCACCGGCTACCACGGCACCGGCAAGTCGACCCATATCGAGCAGGTCGCGGCGCGGCTCAACTGGCCGTGCGTGCGCGTCAACCTCGACAGCCACATCAGCCGTATCGACCTGATCGGCAAGGACGCCATCGTCATCCGCGACGGCATGCAGGTGACCGAGTTCCGCGACGGCATCCTGCCCTGGGCGCTGAAGAACAACATCGCGCTGTGCTTCGACGAATACGACGCCGGCCGCCCGGACGTGATGTTCGTCATCCAGCGCGTGCTCGAGGTGTCCGGCCGGCTGACGCTGCTCGACCAGAACAAGGTCATCCGGCCGCACCCGTCCTTCCGCCTGTTCGCCACCGCCAACACCGTCGGCCTCGGCGACACCTCCGGCCTCTATCACGGCACCCAGCAGATCAACCAGGGCCAGATGGACCGCTGGTCGATCGTCACCACGCTCAACTATCTGCCGCACGACAACGAGGTCGACATCGTCGCCGCCAAGGTGCCGCACTAGCGCGACGAGAAGGGCCGCGCCATCATCGCCAAGATGGTGCGCGTCGCCGACATGACGCGCAACGCCTTCATCAACGGCGACCTGTCGACCGTGATGAGCCCGCGCACGGTGATCACCTGGGCGGAGAACGCCGAGATCTTCGGCGACATCGGCTTCGCCTTCCGCGTCACCTTCGTCAACAAGTGCGACGAGCTGGAACGCGCCCTGGTCGCCGAGTTCTACCAGCGCTCCTTCAACGAGGAGCTGCCCGAGTCGACCGCCAACGTGGTGATGACCTGACGGAGCGGCAGTGGCCACTTCCAACGAGACACCGCGCAACCGGCCCGTCGAAGGCCCCACCGAGCCGTTCAAGCGGGCGGTGGTCGGCTGCATGCGCGCCATCGCCGGCAAGCCGGACCTCGAGGTCTCCTTCGCCGCCGACCGGCCGATGCTGTCGCAGCACAAGGCCCGCCTGCCCGAGCCGCCGCGCAAGCTGACCGCCAACGACGTCGCGGTCACCCGCGGCGTCGGCGACTCGCTGGCGCTGCGGCTCGCCTGCCACGACCCCGCCGTCCACCGCGCCCACGCGCCGGCGCGGCAAGAACGCCCGCGCCGTCTTCGACGCGGTCGAGCAGGCGCGGGTCGAGGCGCTCGGCGCCAACCGCATGGCCGGCGTCGCCGACAACCTCACGGCGATGCTCGAGGAGCGCTATCACCGCGCCAACTACCAGGAGATCACCGAGCGCGCCGACGCGCCGCTCGAGGACGCCATCGCCCTGATGGTGCGCGAGCGGCTGACCGGCAACGCACCGCCGAAATCGAGCCGCAAGATCGTCGACCTGTGGCGCGACTGGATCGAGGAGCGCGCCGGCAAGGACCTCGCCCGCCTGACCGGCGCCATCGACGACCAGACGCGCTTCGCCAGCGCGGTGCGCGACATCCTCGCCGCCCTCGACATGGCCGACGAACTGGGCAGCGAGACCGGCGACGAGAACGACGAGGACGACGAGACCGGCGACCAGGACGACGCCGACGGCGCCTCCGATTCCGCCGAGGGCGCCGACATCGTCGAGCCAGGACGAGATCGAGGCCTCCGCCGAGGAAGGCGAGGCCGGCGAGGGCGAGGCGACCGAGGCCGAGGCCGAACAGACCGGCGAGGACGCCGACATGGCCGACGCCCGCGATGCCGGCGAGGCCCGTCGCGCCGACACGCCGTTCTCCAACATGCCGGCGGGCATCGACTACCGCGCCTTCACGACGAAGTTCGACGAGACGGTCAACGCCGAGGAACTGTGCGACACCGCCGAGCTCGACCGGCTGCGCTCCTATCTCGACAAGCAGCTCGCCCACCTGCAGAGCGCCGTCGGCCGGCTCGCCAACCGCCTGCAGCGCCGCCTGATGGCCCAGCAGAACCGCGGCTGGGACTTCGACCTCGAGGAAGGCATCATCGACGCGGCGCGCCTGTCGCGGGTCGTCATCGACCCGATGCACGCCCTTTCCTTCAAGGCCGAGCGCGACACCGAGTTCCGCGACACCGTCGTCACGCTGCTTCTCGACAATTCCGGCTCGATGCGCGGCCGGCCGATCACGGTCGCCGCCACCTGCGCCGACATCCTGGCGCGCACGCTGGAGCGCTGCGGCGTCAAGGTCGAGATTCTCGGCTTCACCACCCGCGCCTGGAAGGGCGGGCAGTCGCGCGAGGCCTGGCTGCAGGCCGGCAAGCCGCCCAATCCCGGCCGCCTCAACGATCTCCGCCACATCGTCTACAAGGCCGCCGACGCGCCCTGGCGGCGCGCCCGCCGCAATCTCGGCCTGATGATGCGCGAGGGCCTGCTCAAGGAGAACATCGACGGCGAGGCGCTGGCCTGGGCGCACAGCCGCCTGCTCGTCCGCCCCGAGCAGCGCAAGATCCTGATGATGATCTCCGACGGCGCGCCGGTCGACGATTCCACCCTGTCGGTCAATCCCGGCAACTATCTCGAGCGCCACCTGCGCCACGTCATCGAGGAGATCGAGACCCGCTCGCCGGTCGAGCTGATCGCCATCGGCATCGGCCACGACGTCACCCGCTACTACCGCCGCGCCGTGACCATCGTCGACGCCGAGGAACTGGCCGGCGCCATGACCGACAAGCTCGCCGAACTGTTCGACGAGGCTCCCGCGGCGCCCGTCCGCGCTCCGCGCCAGCGCCGCCACGTCCTGCAATGACCTTGCGGCGGATCGCCGGCGCGCTGGTCGCGGTCTGCCTGACCGCGCGCATGGCCGGCCGAGGCCGCCGAACCGGGCTTCGCTCCTGTCGCCGTCACAGTCCGCCCGATCGCCGCGTTCGGCGTCGGCACGGCCGAGACCCGCTTCGGCGCATTGGAATTTCGCGGTGGGCTGCAGCTGTCGTCCGCCAACCCGAATTTCGGCGGGTGGTCGGGGCTGGATTTCGGCAGCGACGGCCAGACGCTCTACGCCGTCGCCGACACCGGCGCATGGTTCAAGGCCAGCATCACGGAGTCCGGCGGGCGTCTCGTCGGCATCGACAAGCCGATGATCGCCCCCCTGCTCGACCCCCGTGGCCGCCCCTACACCAGCAAGATCAGCGCCGACGCCGAGGGCCTGCGCATCCTGCGCGACAAGGGCCGCGAGACGGCGCTGGTTTCATTTGAACAGAAGGCGGCCGTCGGCCGCTACGCCGGCCCCGATTTCGCCAGCGTCCCGCCGCACGGTCTTTCCCCTGCCGAAATTCGTCAACGGCCTGCCGGCCAACCAGGGCCTCGAGGCGATCGCCGTGGCGCCGGCGGAGGCACCGCTGGCCGGCGCCATCGTGGTGATCGCCGAGCACTCGCTCGACCGCGCCGGCAACCATCGCGGCTTCATCGTCAGCGGGCCGCACGCCGGCACGTTCTCGCTCGTCCGCATCGGCGCCTACGACGTCACCGACGCCACCTTCCTGCCCGGCGGCGACCTGCTCGTGCTCGAGCGCCGCTTCGATTTCACCGACGGTCCAGGCATGCGTATCCGCCGCGTTGCCGGCGCGACGATCCGTCCGGGCGCCACCGTCGACGGCAGGGTGCTGATCGAGGCCGATCTGTCCAATCAGATCGACAACATGGAAGGGCTGGCGGTCCGCGTCGACTGCCGACGGCGAGACCATCCTGACCCTGATCTCCGATGACAACCACAGCCTGCTGCAGCGCACGATCCTGCTCGAGTTCGCGCTGGTTCAGCCGACCCCGCCGCCGCCACGGCCCCGCCCGGGCTGAAACGAAAGCCCCGACCCGCAAATCGAAGTGGAGCGACGTTTGACCACGCCCCAAGTAGCGCCCTTCGGCTCCTGGAAATCGCCGCTCACCTCCGACCTGATCGTCGCCGGCAGCATCCGCCTCGGCATGATCGCGCTGGACGGCGACGGACATCTACTGGAACGAGGGGCGTCCCGCCGAGCGCGGCCGCCAGGTCATCGTGCGGCAGCGGCCGGACGGCTCACGCGAGGACGTCAACCCGGCGCCGCTCAACGCCCGCACGCGCGTGCACGAGTACGGCGGCGGCGACTACGTCGTGCATGACGGCACCGTCTACTTCGCCAACTTCGCCGACCAGCGGCTCTACAAGGCCGAGCCGGGCAAGGAGCCCCGGCCGCTGACGCACGCCGAGGGCCATCGCTACGCCGACGGCGTGGTCGACGCGCCGCGCAACCGCCTGATCTGCGTCCTCGAGGACCACAGCGGCGAGGGCGAGGCGAAGCAACGGCATCGTCGCGGTGGACCTCGATTCGGGCGACGAGACGCTGCTGGTCAGCGGCAACGATTTCTACGCCAGCCCGCGCCTGAGCCCGGACGGCGCGACGCTGGCCTGGCTCGCCTGGAACCACCCGAACATGCCCTGGGACGGCTGCGAGCTGCGCGTCGCCACGCTCGATCGCGCACGGGCTGCCCGGGCGCCGCGCGGGTGATCGCCGGCGGACCGGCCGAGGCCCTGTTCCAGCCGCAGTGGTCGCCGGCCGGCGTGCTCTACTTCGTCTCCGACCGCAGCGGCTGGTGGAACCTCTATCGCTGGCGCGACGGCGAACGTCGAAGCGGTCGCGCCGATGGAGGCGGAGTTCGGCGTGCCGCGCGTGGGTCTTCGGGCTCTCCACCTACGGCTTTGCCTCGGAGGAGCGCATCGTCTGCGCCTACAACCGGCGCGGCACCTGGAGCATGGCCTCGATCGACACGCACAGCGGCCGGCTGACGCCCATCGACACGCCTTTCACCGACATCGGCGGCCTGCGCGTGACGCCGACCCGCGTCGTGTTCGCCGCCGGCTCGCCGTCGCGCGGCGGCGCCATCGTCTCGCTCGACCTCGCCAGCGGCGCCATCGAGACGATCCGGCGCGCCAGCGAGCTCGAGATCGACCCGGGCTACACCTCGGCGCCGGAGACGATCGAATTCCCCACCGAAAACGGCCTCACCGCCTTCGGCTTCTTCTACCCGCCGCGGAACGACGACTTCGCGGCGCCCGCCGGCGAGCTGCCGCCCCTGCTCGTCATGAGCCACGGCGGCCCGACGAGCGCGACCAGCGCCACGCTGTCGGCGCGCGTGCAGTACTGGACCAGCCGCGGCATCGCCGTGCTGGACGTGAACTACGGCGGCAGCACGGGCTATGGCCGCCCCTACCGCGAGCGCCTCAACGGCGCCTGGGGCATCGTCGACGCGGACGACTGCGCCAACGGCGCGCGCTACCTGGTCGAGCAGGGCACGCGTCGACGGCAACCGGCTGTGCATCACGGGCGGCAGCGCCGGCGGCTACACGACGCTGTGCGCCCTTGCCTTCCGCGACACGTTCAAGGCCGGCGCCAGCCACTACGGCATCGGCGACCTCGAGCGCCTGGCGCTCGACACGCACAAGTTCGAGTCGCGCTACCTGGACCGCCTGATCGGCCCGTACCCCGAGCGCCGCGATCTCTATGTCGAACGCTCCCCGATCCACCACCTCGACGGCTTCAATTGCCCGGTCGTGTTCTTCCAGGGTCTGGAGGACGAGGTCGTGCCGCCCAACCAGGCCGAGGCGATGGTCGAGGCGCTGCGGGCCAAGGGCGTGCCGGTGGCCTACGTGCCCTTCGCGGGCGAGCAGCATGGCTTCCGCCAGGCCGAGAACATCAAGCGCGCGCTCGACGGCGAGCTCTATTTCTACAGCCGCGTCTTCGGCTTCGATCTCGCCGATCCGGTCGAACCGCTAAAGATCGACAATCTCCAGGACCATCGGCAGCCGCGTCCCGGGCTGAAACGAAAACGGCGCCCGAAGGCGCCGTTCGCAAGTCCTGTTTCGATCGTGGCCGGTCAGGCGGTCTCGGCAGAGGCAGCAGCAGCAGCCTTCTTGGCGATCTGGTGCTTCAACCTGAGCGCCTTGGGCGACAACTCGCTGTCGCGCGCTGCGGCCAGGAACTTGTCGAGCCCGCCGCGATGCTCCACCGTGCGCAGGGCGTGCGAACTGATCTTGAGGTGCACGGTGCTCCCCAGCGCGTCGCTCATCAGCGTCACCTGGTTGAGATTGGGCAGGTAGCGCCGCCGCGACTTGTTGTTGGCGTGACTGACATTGTTGCCGGTGAGAACCGCCTTGCCGGTCAATTCGCAGCGCCGAGCCATGGAAAACGTCCTTCTCTACCGCCGGATTTGCGCCGTTCCGGCGTGCACTTGACGGGTTGTGTCGGAAAGTTGCTTCCCTATAGTGACGGCGGAAATCGGCGTCAAGGGCGGGCTTCCGCCGTCAGGACGGGCGCCAGGGCCGAATTCGGCCGTCACGCCGCGGTCTGGCGCGTGGCCCTGATTTCGTCCTTCAGCGCCGACATATCCCCACTCCGGCGCGCCGCGCTTTTCGTGCCTGGGCCGAGGCTCGTGACGCGCCCGCGCAAATCGCCTAATATGGTCTTGTTAACCTTCCGTCAGGCATGATTGCGATGAGCCTCTGCCGTCATGCGGGCGCCTGATGCGACATTTGGCACGATGATCGCCATGTACCTTCGCGGCCTTGCCCGCGCTGCCGAGCGGCTGCTGCTTGCCGCTGTTTTCGCCCTGCCGCTGGCGTGGGCGAGCGCGCCTGCCGTGGCGGCCGACAAGACCCTCAAGGCCGGCTACATCATCACCATCGCCGGCATCACCATCGGCAAGGCCAATGCCGAGGGCCGCTTCACCGATACCGGCTATGCCGCCACCATCAGCGGCTCGACCTACGGCATCAGCCGCTTCGTCTCCGACGCCCAGGCGATGCTCGCCGGCAACGGTCGCATTCGCGGCACCCATGTCCTGCCCGCCACCTACAATCTGGAAACCAGCGAAAAAGGCTTCCAGACCCATGTCTCCATGGCCATGCGCGGCGGCTCCATCGTCGATCTGACCGCGGCGCCGCACCTGCTGCCGGCGCCCGACCGCGTGCCGGTGACACCGAACCACAAGCGCAATGTGGTCGATCCGGTCGGCGCCTTCGTGGTCGCGGTCAATCGCCCCGGACCGTCGGCCGGCGCCAGCGCCTGCAATCGCACGGTCCGCGTCTTCGACGGCTGGCAGCGTTACGATGTCCGCCTGACCTACAAGGAAACCAAGCACATCGCCGGCGGCCCGGGCGCCTATTCCGGCGAGGTCTTCGCCTGCGCGGCGCGCTACGTGCCGGTTGCCGGGCATCGTCCGGATCGCGAATCGGTGCAGTACATGGCCGACAACAAGCGACTGGAAGTCTGGCTGGCGCCGGTCGACGGCACCGATCTCTTCGTGCCCTACCGCATCTCGATCGGCACCAAGATCGGCGACCTGATCATCATCGCCCGCAACTTCAGCGTCTCGGCCAGCGAGCAGCAGGCAAAGGCCGACTGATCCGGCCCACCACGTCTGGTTGTCCACAGCTTGTCCACAGATGCGCGCGGGGGCCGTCCGCCGTCGCAATCCTGTCTCAATCGTCACCTCGCGCACGCGACCCGGGCCCACCGACCGGCGCGGCGGCAAAATGTGCCGGATTTCGCAACATCTCGTGGTCCGGCCGGCGCGATCCCCATATGTCGTGGCGAACGGAGCGAGACTCCCGATCGTGAGCGATTCGGGCCGGTTTTGTTCAGGACTCGTTCCCCTCGTTTTGACGCTCCAGGAAACAAGGAAAACCGCGCAGTTGCCACGCGCCCGTGATAGATGAGAGCATGACCCGGCGCCGCAGGACGGCGCCCCCTTGCGATGCGGACGACGGAAACCGACGCCAGTCCCGGCATGAATGTCTCCCCCAAGCCAGAAGTGAGCGCCGGCGCACGCGGCCGCAACGTCGTCGCCGTGCTCGGGCCGACCAACACCGGCAAGACCCATCTCGCCATCGAGCGCATGCTCGCCCATCCCTCCGGCATGATCGGCCTGCCGCTGCGCCTGCTCGCCCGCGAGGTCTACGGCAAGATCGTCCAGCGGGTCGGCGCCGACCAGGTGGCGCTGATCACCGGCGAGGAGAAGATCGTCCCCGCCAATCCGCGCTTCCGCGTCTGCACCGTCGAGGCGATGCCGGCGGAGACCGACGCCTCGTTCCTCGCCATCGACGAAATCCAGCTCGCCGGCGACCTCGAGCGCGGCCACGTCTTCACCGACCGCCTGCTCAACCTGCGCGGCCGCGACGAGACGCTGCTGCTCGGCGCCGCCACCATGCGCGGCATCGTCGAGAAGCTGCTGCCCGGCGTCAACGTCGTCACCCGGCCGCGCATGTCGATGCTCACCTAGTCCGGCTCGAAGAAGATCACCCGGCTGCCGCGGCGCTCGGCGGTCGTCGCCTTCTCCGCCGACGAGGTCTACGCCATCGCCGAGCTGATCCGCCGCCAGCGCGGCGGCGCCGCCGTCGTCCTCGGCTCGCTCAGCCCGCGCACCCGCAACGCCCAGGTCGAGATCTTCCAGTCCGGCGACGTCGATTTCCTCGTCGCCACCGACGCCATCGGCATGGGCCTCAACCTCGACGTCGACCACGTCGCCTTCGCCGCCGACCGCAAGTTCGACGGCTACCAGTTCCGCCGCCTGACCGCCGCCGAGCTCGGCCAGGTCGCCGGCCGCGCCGGCCGCCACATGCGCGACGGCACCTTCGGCGTCACCAGCCGCGTCGATCCCTTCGACGACGCCCTGATCGAGGCGCTCGAGACCCACCGCTTCGATCCGGTCAAGACCGTCCAGTGGCGCAACCGCGACCTCGACTTCGCCTCGCTCGCCGCCCTCAAGGCGAGCCTCGACCTGGCGCCGACGCGGGAGGGCCTGACCAAGGCGCCGCCGTCGGAGGACGTCGTCGTCCTCGATCTCGTCGGCCGCGACGAGGAGGTCGCCGTCGCTCGCCGACCGTCGCGAGCGCGTCGCCACGCTCTGGGACGTCTGCCAGGTCCCCGACTACCGCAAGATCGCGCCGGCCAACCACGCCGAGCTGGTCGCCACCCTGTTCGGCTTCCTGGCCCGCGACGGCGTCGTTTCCGACGACTGGTTCGCCCGCCAGGTCGCCTACGCCGACCACACCGACGGCGACATCGATACCCTCGCCAACCGCATCGCCCACATCCGCACCTGGACCTTCGCCGCCAACCGCCCGCAATGGCTGCGCGACCCTGCCCATTGGCAGGAGCGCACGCGCGCGATAGAGGATCGTCTGTCGGACGCGCTGCATGAGCGGCTGACCGCCCGTTTCGTCGACCGGCGGACCAGCGTGCTGATGCGGCGGCTGAAAGAGAACGCGATGCTCGAAGGCGAGATCACGCCGACCGGCGACGTCCTGGTCGAGGGCCAGCACGTCGGCAGCCTCGAAGGATTCCGCTTCGCGCCCGATCCCAAGGCCGACGGCCCCGAGGCCAAGGCGCTGCGCGCCGCCGCGCAGAAGGCGCTGGCCGGCGAGATCGCCGAGCGCGCCGAGAAGGTGGCGACCGCCGCCAACAAGGATTTCGTGCTCGCCGCCGACGGCACGCTGCGCTGGCAGGGCGCCGCGATTGCCCGCCTCGCCGAAGGCGACGACGCGCTGAAGCCGCGCCTGATCCTGCTCGCCGACGAGGTGCTGCAGGCCCCGGCCGCGAACGCGTCCAGGCGCGCATCGACCTGTGGCTCGCCAACCATGCCGAGACGCTGCTCAAGCCGCTCTTCGACTCTGCGCGCCGCCACCGCGCTGGCGCCGCGCCGCGCGCGGCATCGCCTTCCGGCTGAGCGAGAATTTCGGCGTCATCGAGCGCGCCGAGATCGCCGAGGAGGTGCGCGCCCTCGACCAGGAGGCGCGCGCCGGCCTGCGCGCGCTCGGCGTCCGCTTCGGCGCCCATCACATCTACGTGCCGGCCCTGCTCAAGCCGGCGCCGAGCGGCCTGCTCGCGATCCTTCTGGGCGCTGAAGAACGGCGGCCTCGACATCCCCGGCCTCGCCGAGCTCGTCGCGGCTCGCCGCCTCCGGCCGCACCAGCGTGCCGGTCGACACCGAGTCTCGCGCCGCGCTCTACCGCATCGTCGGCTACCGCATCGCCGGCACGCGCGCCGTGCGCATCGACATTCTCGAGCGTCTCGCCGACCTCATCCGGCCGCTGATCGCCTGGCGGCCGACGCCGGAATCGCCAACGCCGCCGGACGGCGCCATCGACGGCTACGGCTTCACCGTCACCGTCGCCATGACGTCGCTGCTCGGCTGCTCCGGCGAGGATTTCGCCTCCGTCCTCAGCGCGCTCGGCTACCGCGTCGACCGTCGCCCGGCGCCGCCGAAGCCGGCCGCCCGAGGCACCGTCCGAACCGGCGGCCGCGGAAGCCGCGGTCGAGACAGCGACCGACGGAGACACCGCCGGCGGCACCGATGGCCGAAGCGGAGGCTGCGATATCCGAACCTGCCGCAACGCAAGCGGTGACGGAGACGGTCGCCGTGGACACGCCGGCGCAGCCGACGGCCGAAACGACGGCCCCGTCTGCCGACGAACCGGCACCTGTCGGAAACCGCAGTCCGCCGAAGTCACAGCTGCCGCAGACGGGGACGCGCCGGCCGAGCCCGCAGCCCCCCGCCGAACCGGCCTTCATCGAGGTCTGGCGGCCCGGCGCGCAGCGGCGAGCGCGGCGGGCCGCACCGGCGCGGACGGCGACCGGAGCGCGCCAGGCCGGCGGCCGAGGCAGCCGCTCCGGCAAGCGCCGAAGGCGCGCCGCCGACCGAGGCCGAGCGCCACGGCACGACCGCCGCGCCACCAGAACCGCCGCAAGGGCAAGCCCGGCCGGCCCCGCCCGGACCGCGAGCGGCCGCGCAGCGAGGACGGTCATCGCCCACCGCGTTCAGGCCGCCCGAGCGGCGCCGAACGGCCGGAGAAGAAGGCCGACCCGGATTCGCCCTTCGCCGCGCTCGCCGCCCTGAAGGCGCGCCTGGAAGGCAGCGAGGACAACGAGCTGAACTGCCGCATGGCCGGCGACGACCGCCAGCGCATCGACAAGTGGCTGTGGTTCGCCCGCGCTCGCCAAGACCCGGACGCTCGCGCAGAAACTCGCCGTCTCCGGCCGCGTCCGGGTCAACCGCGAGCGCAACGAATCCGCCAGCCGCATGGTCAAGGTCGGCGACGTGCTGACGATCGCGGTCGATTCCGGCGTGCGCGTCCTGAAGGTCCTGGCGCCCTGGCACCCGCCGCGGCCCGGCGGCCGAAGCGCGCCTCCTCTACGAGGACCTGACGCCGCCCTCCCCGCCAGGTTCACCGCGCCGACCACCGCCGGCCGTCGCCGGACTGCGTCAGGACGGCGCCGGACGGCCGACCAAGCGCGAACGGCGGGCCATCGACAGCTTCCGCGCCGCCGCCGGCGAGGATTTTCTCAACAACGACGATTGATCGGCCAAATCGGTCCGCCTGCCGGGGCCGCGCAGCGGCGTGCGGCCGCCTTGCACGGTCGGACTCAAACCGGATACCGAAATGCGCGGAATTTCAGCGCTCGCATGGCCATAACCGCCGGACCGCCACCGTGACCTACATCGTCAACGACAACTGCATCAAATGCAAATACATGGACTGCGTCGAGGTCTGCCCGGTCGACTGCTTCTACGAGGGCGAGAACATGCTCGTCATCCATCCGGACGAGTGCATCGACTGCGGCGTTTGCGAGCCGGAATGCCCGGTCGACGCGATCAAGCCCGACACCGAGCCGGGTCTGGAGAAATGGCTGCAGGTCAACGCCGAATTCGCGTCGAAATGGCCGAACATCACGGCCAAGAAGGACGCCCCGCCCGACGCCAAGGAATTCGAGGGCGTGCCGGACAAGTTCGACAAGTATTTCTCCGCGAGCCCGGCGAAGGCGACTGAGCGAAAATCGCGGAAACCCGCGGTCCGGCCGGCCCGCGCCGTTAATGGTGCAGCGCAGCATACGTCAATATTGTTTACCGTCGGGCCGGTAAACCATTGAAATTTCCCGATTTTGTGGTATATAAGCGACACTGTCGGAACAAAACGAGCTTAACCGCTCGATCCCGCGCGACTGCTCCTAGCGTGACCGGTTCCAGGTGTTTCTGGCGCCGGCCGACCTGAAGAGGCTGGCCGGTGGATGTCTTGGCCACGCTTGTCGCAGGCGCTCCGGTCACGGAACCGGGCGGAGCCGGGAACCGGCATCACCAAAGGCGGCCGCCGCCGCCGGCTTTCGTCCGCGCTCAGCGGGCGGTGTCAAACGGAGTTGATGTCTCTATGGCCACTGCAAAGAAGACCGCCCAGCGTTCCGGGTTCAAGACCGGCGAGTACATCGTCTATCCGGCCCACGGCGTCGGCCAGATCGTCGGCATCGACACGCAAGAGGTGGCGGGCTGAAGCTTGATCTGTTCGTCATCAGCTTCGTCAAGGACAAGATGACGCTGCGCGTGCCCGTGACCAAGGCGACCACCGTCGGCATGCGCAAGCTCGCCGAGCCGCGACCGTCAAGAAGGCGCTGGAGACGGTGCGCGGCCGCGCCCGCATCAAGCGCACCATGTGGAGCCGCCGCGCCCAGGAATACGAGGCCAAGATCAACTCCGGCGACCTGATCGCGATCGCCGAGGTCGTCCGCGACCTGTTCCGCTCCGACACCCAGCCGGAACAGTCCTATTCCGAGCGGCAGCTCTACGAGGCCGCGCTCGACCGCATGTCGCGCGAGATTTCCTCGGTCAGCAAGATTTCCGAGACCGAGGCGATCCGCCAGATCGAGCAGAACCTCGCCAAGAGCCCGCGCCGCGGCGCCCCGAAGGCCGAGGCGGACCGACGCCCAGGCCGCCTGACCGTTTCGTTACCGTCTTCATGAGGCGCCCGGGCCACCGCCCGGGCGCTTTTGTTTCGATGAACGCAGACGTAATGCGCGTATCACACCAATGTGTGCGGCGCGCACAACGGTCGGGACTAAGATGGGTCCGGGCGATTCCTCGGGCGGCCCTTGAAGCCGCAAGGAGGTTACGATGGGCCAGTCGGCTGCATCTCGCCGCGATTTCGTCAGGGCCGCCATGCGCGCGCCCTATCTCGAACGCGACGAGGAACACGATCTTGCGGTGAGCTGGCAGGACGGACCGCGACCAGGCGGCGCTGCACCGGCTGACCTCGGCGCATATGCGGCTGGTCATCGCCATTGCCGCGCCGCTTCCGCAATTTCGGCCTGCCGATGGGCGACCTCATCCAGGAGGGCCATGTCGGCCTGCTGGAAGCTGCCGCCCGTTTCGAGCCGGAGCGCGACGTGCGCTTCTCCACCTATGCCACCTGGTGGATCCGCGCCTCGATCCAGGACTACATCCTGCGCAACTGGTCGATCGTGCGCGGCGGCACCTCGTCGTCGCAGAAGGCGCTGTTCTTCAACCTGCGCCGCCTGCGCGCCCGCCTCGCCCAGAACATCGACCAGCGTCCGCGTCACGCCGTCTTCGCCGAGATCGCCGGCGCGCTCGGCGTCAAGGAGGGCGACGTCGAGCTGATGGATTCGCGCCTCTCGGCGCCCGACACCTCGCTCAACGCGCCGATCCATGAATCGGACAGCGACACCGCCAACCGCCAGGACTTCCTGGTCGACGACGTCGCCCTGCCCGACGAGACGGTCGGCGAGCGCATCGACAGCGAACGCCGCCTGTCGTGGCTGCAGGAGGCGCTGAACGTGCTCAACGAGCGCGAACTGCGCATCGTCAGGGAACGCCGGCTGCGCGACGAGGGCGCCACGCTGGAATCGCTCGGCGAGAGCCTCGGCATCTCCAAGGAGCGCGTCCGCCAGATCGAGAACCGGGCGCTGGAGAAGCTGCGCGACGCGCTGCTGCGCGACCACCCGGACAGCGCCAGCTTCGTCTAGCCGACACCCGCCCGGACCTGAGAGCCAGGCCGGACAGCAAAAACCCGGTCACATCATTTGACATGATGTGACCGGTTCGCGGCCGCACGCTTGTGGGACAGCGGGCTTACTTCGCAGGGTGTCCGCGCAGAGCCGCGGCCTCGTCGCCTGAGAAGGCGGACGACAAAGCTA
>CAWGJV010000009.1:0-34613 GCA_963822975.1 uncultured Alphaproteobacteria bacterium | reverse complement strand
ATGTCTATGTATTGCTGGGCACGCCGGACGTGGAGAACCTGTTCGCCACCATCGGCAGCGGCGCGCCGCATCTGGTCTTTGCCGGCCACACCGACGTCGTGCCGCCCGGCGACGAGGCGCGCTGGTCGCACGCGCCATTTGCCGGGGAAATCGCCGGCGGCCTCATGTACGGGCGCGGCGCGGTGGACATGAAGGGCGGCATCGCCTGCTTCATGGCCGCGGCGCTCGACGCGATCGCGAACGGCGACCTTGGAAACGGCACGCTGTCGCTGCTGATCACCGGCGACGAGGAAGGCCCTTCGGTCAATGGCACGGTCAAGCTCCTCGACTGGGCGCTGAAGCAGGACCACAGGTTCGATGCGGCGCTGGTCGGCGAGCCGACCTCGCGCGAGACGCTCGGCGACACGATCAAGATCGGACGGCGGGGAGCTCTGTCGGAGACCATCACGGTTCACGGCAAGCAAGGTCACGTCGCCTACCCGCATCTTGCGGAGAACCCGATCCCGGCGCTGGCACGCATCCTCACGCGCCTGACAACCCTCAAGCTTGACGAGGGCACGCCGGACTTCCAGCCATCGAACCTCGAAGTGACCAGCGTCGATGTCGGCAATCCGGCCTTCAACGTCATCCCGGCCGAGGCGCGCGCGAACCTCAATGTGCGCTTCAACGACACATGGACGCCGGAGACGCTGCGCGCCTTCCTCGTTGCAGAGATTGCCGCCGCGGCAGAAGGGGCGCCGCATGACATCAAGGTGGTCAGGACGAGCGAGGGCTATCTGACAAAGGCCGGACCGCTGGTGGAGACCCTGTCCGCGGCGATCCGCGAACAGACCGGGCTGACGCCGGAAGCCTCGACCGGCGGCGGTACGTCCGACGCGCGTTTCTTCGGGGGCGTCTGCCCGGTGGTCGAGTTCGGCCTGGTCGGCGACACCATGCACCAGATCGACGAGCGCGTGCCGCTTGCCGATCTCACGAAGCTGACGGCGATCTACCGCGCATTCCTCGACCGGTTCTTCGCGCCGGGAAACGGCGGCGGCTAGTGGACCGGGTCGAGATCGAACGCTCGCTGACCGGCGCCTGGCGTCTGTTCCTCGACCGGCCGGACGCGCTGCGCTTCTTCGACGTCAGCGCCGACGGCTTCTGGCGCTCGTTCCGCGCCATCGTGCTGGTGGCGCCCTTCTTCTTCGTGACCGCGCTGGCCGACCGCCACGACATCCTCTCCGACGCGATCCCCGACGACGGCTTCAGCGACACCGCCTTCTGGATCGCCAACGGTTTCATCCTCTGTATCGACTGGGTGACGCTGCCGATCCTGCTCGGGCTGATCGGCGGCTTCATCGGCATCCGCCGCGGTTATCCGGCCTATGTGGTGGCGCGCAACTGGGCGACGGTGCTGATGGTCGTCCCGTTCGCGGCCATCGGACTTCTCGACCTCTTCGGCATCCTGGGGCCCGACCTGCTCCTGCTGCCGTCGCTGGCGGCGCTCGCGGTGGCGCTGCGCATGAGCTACCTGATCGCCCGGCGGACGCTGCTGGTCGGCGTCGATGTCGCCGTTGCGCTGGTGGCGCTCGATTTCCTGGTGAGCCTCGCCATCGTCGTGGTCGTCAGCCGTGTCTTTGGCCTGGACGGCGGAAGCTAGGTCAATACATCGTCTTTTTGTATTCGTCCTCCAGGCCCGCGTCGATCTTCTTCATCTCCTCCGGGTCCTCAGGCGCTCCCGAAGTCTGATCGAGAATGATATTGAGCAGCGACGGCATTTCGCTGCGATCCTGATGCCGGCCCGGATCCCACAACCTGGACCGTCGAAACGCCTTTGCGCAGTGAATGAACACTTCATCGACCGTAACAACGATGGCCGCTGTCGGCGCGCGGTCGTTCACCATCATCAATGCGAGCAAGTCCGGGTCACGGGTAATTCTTGCGGTCCCGTTCACACGCATTGTGTCGTCAAATCCGGAAATCATGAACAGCAGGCCGACGGCAGGATTGCCCAGGATATTCGTCTGTGTGTCCAGACGATTGTTTCCGGGCCGGTCCGGGATCAGCAGCGTTTTGTCATCCAGGATTTTCACAAATCCGCATGGATCGCCTCTCGGGCTGACATCGGCCGACCCGTCCGGCGATTGTGTTCCGATGCACAGGAAGGGCGATCGCGCCACGAAGTCCCGGGCGTGCTTGTCCAGACGATCCTGGCATTTCTCAATGGCAATGGAATGCGTTGCCGGAAAGAACGATCTCAACTCTTCCTCGTCCCTCACCAGGAACTCCGGCCTCAACTGCGTCTCATGCGCCAAAGCTCGCTCCTCCCAATGCCTGGACCGGAATCTCCGCCGAAGCGGAATTCCCGGCAGTCAAAGCCAACCTGCCAACTAGCGAATTAGTCGATCCTGACCCTGGTAGTCTACGGCGACGAGATAGAGGCCGTCCGGCGGGGCGACGGGGCCGGAACGGGCGCGCTCGGCAGCGGCCAGCGCCTCGCCGACGGCGGAAACCGGCCATTTGCCGTCGCCGACCTTCTTCAGCGTACCGACCATCGAGCGCACCTGATTGTGCAGGAAGGAGCGGGCGCTGGCGCGGACGACGACCTCGTCGCCGGCGCGCGACACGTCGAGCCGGTCGAGGGTCTTCACCGGCGATTTCGCCTGACACTCGGTGGAGCGGAAGGTGGTGAAATCGTGCTTGCCGACCAGGGCCTGCGCGGCAGCGTGCATGGCTTCGTGGTCAAGGCGCTGCTGGACCCACCACACCCGGCCGCGGTCGAGCACCGGCGGGCTCGCGCCGGTCGAGGATGCGATAGAGGTAGTGGCGCTTCACCGCCGAGAAGCGGGCGTCGAAATCGGGCGCCGCCGCTTCGGCGGCGAGGATGGCGACGGGCTCCGGCCGGAGGTGGGCGTTGACGGCGTCGCGAATCGTGTCGGCCGGCCAATCGCGGGCGAGGTCGATGTGCGCCACCTGGCCCAGCGCATGAACGCCGGCATCGGTGCGGCCGGCGCCCTTGACCACGACCGACCTCGCCGGAGAAGGCGGCGATCGCTTCCTCGATCGCCTGCTGGACGGCGCGGCCGTTCTGCTGGCGCTGCCAGCCGACGAAGGGACCGCCGTCATATTCGATGGTGAGCTTGTAGCGCGGCATGGATCAGGCGACGGCGTCGAGCGGTGCGCGCAGCCCGCGCAGGAACTCCGCCGCCTTGACCGGCCCCTTGCCGGCGCGCTGCACGTCGGTGAGGCGAACGGCGTCGGCGCCGCAGGCAATCGTCAGTCGCTCGTCGACGACCGTCCCCGGCACGACGCCGGCATCCCGGCTCCAGCCCGGCGCCATCGGCACGGGGCCTGTCGCCACCAGTTCCGATCGCAGGGCGCGCACGCGCTCCGGCCCCTTGCCGAGGTCCGCCTCGAACCAGGCGCCGGGATCGGGCGAGAGGCCGCGGATGTGGTTGTGGACCTCCGCCGCCGGCCGCGTCCAGTCGATGCGGGTCTCGGCCTTGTCGATCTTCTTCGCATAGGTGGCGCCCGTCTCGGCCTGCGGCGTGAAGGCCAGCACGCCGCGCGACAGGGCGGCCAGCGCCCGCACCATGAGGTCGGCGCCGAGCGCGGCGAGGCGCGGCGTCAACTCGCCGGCGGTAGCGTCCGGACCGATGGCGAGCCGCTCGCTCATGGCGACCGGGCCGGTATCGAGCCCCTCCTCCATGCGCATGACCATGACGCCGGTTTCGCCGTCGCCGGCCATGATGGCGCGGGCGATCGGCGCGGCGCCGCGCCAGCGCGGTAGCAGCGAGGCATGCAGGTTGAGGCAGCCATGCGCCGGGCGCGTCGAGGAACGCCTTCGGCAGGATCTGGCCGTAGGCGACGATGACGCCGACATCGACGGCAAGCGCCGCGAAGCGTTCCGCCTCGCCCTCCGCCTTCAGCCGCGCCGGGGTGAGGACCGGCAGGCGAAAGCGGTCGGCGACGTCGTGGACGGGCGACTTGCGCTCGCCCATGCCGCGGCCGGCGGCGCGCGGCGGCTGGGTGTAGACGGCGACCACCTCATGGCCCTGGCCGACGATCTCGGTCAGGGTCGGGACGGCGAATTCGGGGGTGCCGAAAAAGGCAATGCGGAGGGCCATGGGGCGGGGCATAGCGCCCCGTCCTGCACCCGGCAAGGCGCGGCGGCCGGCGCCCAGGAAGCGCCGGCCGCCGGTTCACGTCACGCGACTAGCGGTAGCACTTGTCGCGGTAGAGCGTGCCCTTGTAGCGGTAGGTGCACCAGCCGTTGTTCAGGTGGTCGACCAGAACCGCGCCGGCGAGCGCACCGATGCCGGCGCCGATGATGGCGCCGCCAACCGAATTGGTGCCGAGGCCGCCAATCGCGGCCCCGATGACGCCGCCGCCAACGGCGCCTTCGGTGGTGGTGCAGCCGGCCACGGCCAGGCCAAGGCTCGAAACGGCGGCCACCGCCAGAATCGTCTTTCGCATGTGAGGCTCTCCCTGTTTCCCTTCGGGATTATCAGACGCCGCGGCCGTCGCCCCGGCATGGGCAAGCAATCAAGCCGGTTCCAATGTGGCCGAAACGAGGCTTCCGGCAGCGCCCCGTAAACTCCCGGCGGTTTGCCGTGAACGGTCAGAGCGCCGTCGGCTTGCCGCTGGTTCGCGCCTGCTTGGTGAATTTCTTGATAACCATGTCGCGCTTCAGCTTCGACAGGTGATCGATGAACAGCTTGCCGTCGAGGTGGTCGATCTCATGCTGCAGGCAGACGGCGAGCACGCCTTCGGCCTCGATCTCCCGGCGCTTACCGTCGCGGTCGAGATACGCGACGCGGACATGGGCCGGGCGCTCGACCTCGGCGAAATATTCCGGGATCGACAGGCAGCCCTCCTCGGCCGTGGCGATCTCGTCCGAGGTCCACAGCAATTCCGGATTGACCAGGAACAGCGGGTTGGGCTTGGCCTCCTCGTCCTCGCGCTGGGCGACATCGACGGTGATGACCCGGCGCGGCACGCCGACCTGGATGGCGGCCAGACCGATGCCCGGCGCGGCGTACATGGACTCCAGCATGGAATCCATGAACTTGCGCAGATCGTCGTCGATCCGCTCGACCGGCGCGCTCTTCATGCGCAGCTTGCGGTCGGGAAGGGTGATGATTTCGAGCTTTGACACGCGCTTCAGATATGAGACGAAGCCCGCCGGGTCAACGCTTTCACCGGTGCCTGATGGCCAAAAAACGCAAGGCCCCCGCTGCCCGCAAGCTCAGGCGGAACCCGGCTGCCCGGGCGCTGCGCGATCCCCTGTTCCGGCCGAAGGTGGTCGAGCGGCCGGATCGGCCGAAGCGCAAGCCGAAACACCCGAAACCACCGGACGCGGACGAAAACGGCGCTTAGCCGCGGAATCCTGTTCCTGTTTTGTGCCCGGCGGCGGAATTGGGCTAGTCTCGCCGGATGACCGGGACGATCTACCGATTCGGCGATCTGGCCGTCAGCGGCGCGACGCTGCTCGCGGGCGGCGCGGCGCTGCTCTTTGCCATCCTGCTGGCGATCACCTTCTTTGCCTGGCGGCGCGCGGCACGGCGGGTCGAGGTGCTCGAGGACACCCGCCATGACGGCATCGAAGCCGGGCTGGCCGAGCTTCGCCGCCACCAGGGCGAGATCACCGGCCACGTGCGCGGGTTGTCGGAGCGGCTCGACGGTTTCGGCCACCGGGTCGGCCAGTCGATGAGCGAGACCGCGCGCGGCACCCACGAGAGCCTCGCCAAGCTCGGCGAGCGCCTCGCCGTCATCGACAAGGCGCAGCAGACGATCACCAGCCTCTCCGGCCAGGTGGTCGAGCTTGCAGCACATCCTCGCCAACAAGCAGACGCGCGGCGCCTTCGGCCAGGCGCGCATGGAGGCGATCGTCCGCGACGGGCTGCCGACCTCGGCCTACCAGTTCCAGGCGACGCTGAAGAACGGCAACCGGCCCGACTGCCTGATCCTGTTCCCCAACGGCGGCCCGAGCCTCGTCATCGACGCCAAGTTCCCGCTGGAGGGCTGGAACGCCATCCGCGCCGCCGAGACGCCGGAGGCGACGAAGGCGCCGCCGAGAGCCAGTTCCGCCGCGACACGATCAAGCACGTGCAGGACATCGCCGAGCGCTACCTGGTGATCGGCGAGACCCAGGACACCGCCTTCATGTTCGTGCCGTCGGAATCGATCTTCTTCGACATCCACGAGCACTTCGAGGACGTCGTGCAGCGCGCCCACCGGGCGCGGGTGGTGATCGTCTCGCCGTCGCTGCTGATGCTGTCGATCCAGGTGGTGATGTCGCTGCTGCGCGACGCGCGCATGCGCGAGCAGGCGCACATCATCCAGCAGGAGGTGGTCAAGCTGATGGACGACGTCGGCCGGCTCGACGAGCGGGTGCGCAAGCTCGGCCTGCACTTCAACCAGGCCAACAAGGACATCGAGGAGATCCTGGTTTCAAGCCGCAAGATCAGCGGCCGCGGCGAGCAAATCCGCACGGTCGAGGTCGAGGACGGCGAGGCGGCGGAGCCCGCCAAACCGGTTCAGCCGCCGGCGCGGCCGGCGGTGCGCCGCAACGAGCCGCCGGAGCTGCCGTTCTCGGCGTTCGAGGAAGTCTAGGGTCTTCCGGAGTCAGCATGGTCAGAATCAGCATCTTCTATCCGAACAAGCCGGATGGCCGTTTCGACATGGCCTATTATCTGGAGACGCATATGCCGGCGTCGATCGCGCGGCTGAGTGTCGCCAGGGGCTTCGGCGGCGTATCGGTCGATCGCGGCGTCGGCGGCGGCGCACCGGGCGCACCGCCCGCCTATGTCGCCATGTGCCAGTACCTGTTCGAGACGGCGGAGGATTTCATGGCCGCGTTTGAACCGCACGCGGCGTTCCTGCAAGGCGACATTGCCAACTACACGGACATCGAGCCGGTGATCCAGTTCAGCGAAGTCGCGATCGCGCGCTAGAACCCCCTGCCGCCCTTGAGGAACTCGATCTCCTCGGGCGTCGACTCGCGGCCGAGCATTTCGTTGCGATGGGGGAAGCGGCCGAACTTGCGGATGATGTCGCGGTGCTTGGTGGCGTAGTCGAGTTGCAGGCGGACGCTCTCCTGATGCTCCGGCGGCACTTCCAACGCGCGGTCGGCATAGAGCTTCACCGAGAGATCCTGATCGGCGACGTCCTCGCTGTGCTCGAAGGGCAGCATGAGGAAGGTCTGCTCGACGACGAAGAAGCGTCGCGCCAGTTGACGACGAGCGCGCGGGCGATGGCCAGCGCCACGGCATCGCAGGCGAAGGCCTCGCCGCTCTGCCGGTGGATCTGGCGCGGAAACTGGTCGAGCATGACGATCAGCGCGACCTGCTGGCGGCGCGTCAGCGCCGGCAGGTCCCACGCGGCATCGCGCGCCCGGTCGATCTGGTGCCCCAAGGTGTCGCGGATGTGCGCGTCGATCGCCTCGGTCGGGCGGAACCATTCCGTCCGCCTCGCTTCGTCCGGCTGCTCGTCCCAGGCCTTCAGATCGCCGAACCAATAGAGATAGACCTCGTCGAGGACGGTGGTGTTCATGCTGCCCCTCTCAGAACGGCGTGCGCTGGCGAATGGCGGCCGACAAAGTGCCCTCGTCGAGATAGTCGAGTTCGCCGCCGACGGGAACCCCGTGGGCGAGGCGCGAGACCTTGACGTCGAGCCCGGCCAGCCGGTCCATGATGTAATGCGCGGTGGTCTGGCCCTCGACCGTGGCGTTGACGGCGAGGATGACCTCGCGAACGCCGCCTTCGGCGACGCGCGCCACCAGCCGGTCGATGCCGAGATCGTCCGGCCCGATGCCATCGAGCGGCGACAGGGCGCCGCCGAGCACATGGTAGCGGGCGTTGAGCGCCGCGGCGCGCTCCAGCGCCCACAGGTCGGCGACGTCCTCGACGACGACGATGGTGCCCTCCTCGCGGCGCGGGTCGGCGCAGATGGTGCAGGGATCGCTGGTATCGATATTGCCGCAGGTGGAGCAGACGACGACCGATTCCAGCGCCACATCCATGGCCCTGGTCAGCGGCGCCAGAAGCTCGTCCTTCTTCTTCACAAGATGGAGAGCGGCGCGGCGAGCCGAGCGCGGCCCCAGCCCCGGCAGCTTGGCGAGAAGCTGGATCAGGCGCTCGATTTCGGGGCCGGTGACGGAACGGGGCATGGAAGAACCATCTTGGCTGAGGTCGTTGTACGATCTTTCAGCTTACCTGAGTCGGTTTCTAGGATTGCCGGAGATGTTTCAGTCATTCCAGAACGAGTTGATCTCCTTTGGTTTTTCACTCCTTGTGCTGGTAATTGCAGCCATTGCCGAGGCAAGACCGCGCCTAGTGTGGGGAAAGCAATACGGCTTCTGCCACGCTTTGAAGGCTGACCGCGGGTGCTCAGCCGACGCTGGTCTACACGGAAGAACTTCCTCATTCAAAACCTGGGCCGTAGGACGGCAACCGATGTCGAGATCGTTTTGAACTACAAGCCTGAGACCTGCGCTATCTGGGAACAGCGCGAATATACTGTTGGAGATAATCCAGAAGGCAAATTCGTTCTGAAGTTTAAGACATTGGCTCCCCGTGAGTATTTCAATCTAAACATGCTGATGATCGGCGTGGAGCCGCCCGCCATCCTGAAGCTGCGATCGGCTGAGTTACAGGGCCGCCAAATCCAGGTCATCCCAGCCCGTCTCTTTCCCAGGTGGGTTTACGCATGTCTGTACGCCTTGCTGTTCATGGGGTTGGTGGCGACGGTGTATCTTGCCATCACTCTGTTTTCGCTGGCGACCCGATTGGTTGTCGCAACGTAATTGTTGCGTGATCACCAACACGTCTCACAGATTCACAGATCGGCGTGGCGGGCCGCCTGTCAACCTGCGGCCTCCGCCCCATGTATGGAAGCCGGATATGGGTTAGTGTCGGACGATGCGGTTCGAGAGATTTCCATGCGCAAGCTGCTCCAAACCCTGGCTGTTCCTCGTTGCCGCCGCCTGGGCGCCAGCCGCTCCGGCTTCAGCGGAAGCGATCTCGATCATGAAGCTGATGGCGCCCGGACCGCTTGACGAGATGGCGCTCGGCGAGGCGACAGCGCCGGTGACGATCGTCGAATATGCCTCGCTCACCTGCCCGCATTGCGGAAACTTCTACCGCACCGTCTTCGACACGCTGAAGACGAAATACATCGACACCGGCAAGGTCTATTTCGTGCTGCGCGAGTTTCCGCTCGACGAGCTGGCCTTCGCCGCGGTGATGGCGGCGCGCTGTGCGCCGAAGGACAAGTTCTTCCCGATCATCGACACGCTGTTCCGCGAGCAGAACGACTGGGCCTTCGTCTACGACCCCCAGCCGGCGCTGGTCGCCAAGCTGCAACCCTACGGCTTCACCGAGCAGTCGTTCGCGGCCTGCCTGCAGAAGCCCGACCTCGCCCAGGCGATCAATGACGTCGCCATGCGCGCACAGAAAGAGTTCGGCGTGTCCGGCACGCCGGCGTTCTTCATCAACGGCGAGAAATATCCCGGCGAAATGAACCTCGCCGCGCTCGAGTCGGTCCTGACGCCGCTGCTCGCCAAGCCCTAGCGGATGAATTGCTCGACGAAATCCTCGCCGAGGCCAATGCCCGCATAGTGCTTGCGGCACATCTCGATCTTGGTGAAGACGTCCTCGTAGCCTTGCGCGTTCCCGTCGGGATCGACGTAGAGCATGATGCCGTTGACCTGGAACAGGGTGATCATCTCCTCGACATCGTCGGGAACGACGAGGGTGTGGGTCTCGCCCGGCGGCTCGTAGACGTAGCCGCCCTCTTCCGCCACCCAGTCATGTTCGAGGTAGTGCCACTTGCCCTTCAGCACGAAACCGTGGACGGGGTTGGTGTGGCGATGGCGCGACAACACGCCGGCGCGCGTGACCTTGAGCAGGTTCACCCAGTAGCCCTGCGACACCGACAGGACGAGCGGCCGGAACCAGACGTTCGGCGCCTGCGGCACCCAGACCCGATCGTCCTCCGGCACCGCCGGCGCGACGACCAGGTCGGCGGCCATCTCAACCGGCTGCGGCAGGCGGTAGGGCGTGCGCTTGTCGGATTCATTCTTCGGGGCAGGCATGGCGTTGTCCTCACATGACCGAATAGCCGCCATCGACCGGCAGCACGACGCCGGTGACGAAACGGGCGGCGTCACTGGCAAGAAACAGCATGGGGCCGAGCACGTCGTCCGGCGTGCCCCAGCGGCCCATCGGCGTGCGCTCGACGATGGCGCGGTTGCGGGCCTCGTCGCCGCG
Organism: uncultured Alphaproteobacteria bacterium; assembly: GCA_963822975.1. Classification (GTDB taxonomy): domain Bacteria; phylum Pseudomonadota; class Alphaproteobacteria; order Rhizobiales; family Kaistiaceae; genus CAVSRC01. Next base: position 24,363 of record CAWGJV010000009.1, on the reverse strand, counting down.
GGCATTCTCGGTCATCGGCGTGACGATCCAGCCGGGCGCGACGGCGTTGACGCGGATGCCGTCTTTCGCCCAGGCGACGGCGAGCGACTTGGTGAGTTGGGCGATGCCGCCCTTCGAGGCGGCGTAGGCGGGCGCATGCGGCGCGCCGAAGAAGGAATACATCGAGCCGACGTTGATGATGGAGCCCTGCGCCGCGGCCAGCGCCGGCTTCAGCGCGGTGGCGAGGCGGAGCCCGCCGGTCAGGTTGATGTCGAGCACGCGGTGGAAGGTCTCCGGCTCGTATTCGTCGTGACGCATCAGCACGCCGGCGGCGTTGATGAGCACGTTCAGCCGCTCGAACCGGGCGGCGAAGGCGGTGACGGCAGCGGAGTTGGTGACATCGAGCGCCTCGACATGCTCGGCGGCCACGAGGTCGACGGCGACGACGTCGTAGCCGGCGGTGCGGAAGCCGATGGCGAGCGCGCTCGCCATGCCGCCGGCGGCGCCGGTGATGAGAGCGATCGGCCGGTCGGTCATGTTGAAGGCGGGTGCGGCATCAGAACGGCAGGCTCATGCCGGGCGGCAATTGCAGGCCGCCGGTCATCTCGCGCATCTTGTCGGCGAGCACCGCTTCGGCCTTGGCGCGGGCGTCGTTGGAGGCGGCGACGATGAGGTCCTCGAGGATCTCGACCTCCTCCGGCTTGAGCAGCGAGGGGTCGATGGCCAGCCGCTTCATCTCGCTTTTGCCCGTCATCACCACCGTGACCAGCCCGCCGCCGGCCGAACCTTCGACCTCCATGGCGGCGACCTCCTCCTGCAGGGCCTGCATCTTCTCCTGCAGCTCCTTGGCCTGCTTCATCATTCCCATGAGATCGCCAAGCGCCATCGGTCAGTCTTCCTCATCCATCACGTCATCGGGATTGGGTGGCGTATCGTCCGGCGACGGGCCCGCGCCGGCCTCGCCCGGCACGCGGACATCGACGATCTCGGCGCCAGGGAAGCGCTCGAGCACGGCGGCCACGAGCGGATCGGCACGGGCGTCGTCGACGAGCCGGGCCTGGGCGCGCTGGCGCGTCTCGGCGATGGTGGCGGCGCCGCCTTCGCGCGCCACGGCGATCATCCAGCGCTGGCCGGTCCATTCCTCGAGCTTGCGCGACAGGTCGCCGGCGAGGCCGGCGGGCGCGTGGTCGGTGACGGCAATCTCGATCTGGCCGGGCTCGAAGCGGATCAGGCGGACGTCGGTTTCGAGCTCATGCTTCAGCTTCAGTTCGCGCTTCTGGCCGGCGAAGGCGACGATTTCGGCGAAGGATTCGAAGCGCGCCGTCGGCGCGGTCTCGGCCTGCGGAGCGGGAGCGGGCGCCGGGGCGCGGGCGGCCGTGCCGCCGGTGGCTGTCATGCGGGCACGGCCGCCGTCGGAGGGTGCGGCGCGCTCGGGCGCGGCCGTGCGCGTGGCGCCGCCGTTCTCCTTCAGAGCGCGCACGGCTTCGTCGGGCGTCGGCAGGTCGGACGCATGGGCCAGGCGCACGATGACCATGTCGGCGGCGGCGAGCGGACGGGTGGCGGCGCGCGCCTCCTCGATGCCCTTGAGCAGCATCTGCCAGGCGCGGGCGAGGGCGCGCAGCGAAATCTTGCCGGCGAACTCGGCGCCGCGCGCCTTCTCCTCCGCCGTCAGCGCATCGTCCTCGACGGCGGAGGGCGCCAGCTTGAGGCGGGTGACGAGATGGGTGAAGGCGGCGAGATCCTCCAGCACGACCGCCGGATCGGCGCCGACGTCGAAAAGCTCCTTGAGGCGCTTCAGCGCGGCGGCGACATCGCCGCCCATGACCTCCTCGAACAGGTCGATGACCAGAGCCCGGTCGGCGAGGCCGAGCATCTGGCGGACTTCCTCCGCCGAGACCGCGCCGGCGGCGTGGGCGATGGCCTGATCGAGGATCGACAGGGCGTCGCGGGCCGAGCCCTCGGCGGCGCGGGCGACCATGGCCAGCGCCGCGTCATCGACGGCGATATTCTCCTTCGCCGCGATGTCCTTCATCAGGCCGATCAGGCGGGCGGGCTCGATGCGGCGGAGATCGAAGCGCTGGCAGCGCGACAGCACCGTGACCGGCACCTTGCGCATCTCGGTGGTGGCGAAGATGAACTTGACGTGCTCCGGCGGCTCTTCCAGCGTCTTCAACAGGCCGTTGAAGGCCGCCTTCGACAGCATGTGGACTTCGTCGATGATGTAGACCTTGTAGCGGGCGATGGCCGGCTTGTAGCGCACCGCCTCGATGATCTCGCGGATGTCGTCGATGCCGGTGTGCGAGGCGGCGTCCATCTCGATGACGTCGACGTGGCGGCCTTCCATGATGGCGGCGCATGCTCGCCGATCTCGTCCATGTCGATGGTCGGCTGGTCGACCTTGCCGGGGACGGAATAGTTGAGCGCGCGGGCGAGGATGCGGGCGGTGGTGGTCTTGCCGACGCCGCGCACGCCGGTGAGCATGTAGGCCTGCGCGATGCGGCCGGAGTGGAAGGCGTTGGTCAGGGTCCGCACCATCGGCTCCTGGCCGATCAGATCGGCGAAGCTCTGCGGCCGGTATTTGCGGGCAAGCACCCGGTAGGGGCCGGCACTCGCCTGCTGTTGTCCGGTGCCGTCCATGCCGTTCCGCGTTCGCTGCGGCCCTCTCGCGGGGCCCCTCGCCTCGATGGGATGGAGTGGGAGACTGGCACGCGACCCGCGCCGAAACTCGTTAGGGCTGCTTCCTTCCGGACCTGACCCGGTTGGCGAGCGACACGTCCGCCGCCAGCCTCCCGGGGCACCATATCATGACGACGGCCGGCAGGGGCAAGGCCGAGGCCGATGTCCGGCTCAAGATTCCGGGCTCAGCGCGGCCGATTTTCGACTAGGCTGGCGCTTTCCGCGATTGGATCGGCCATGCAAGACGCCACTGACGGACCTTTTTCGATCGACCCGCGGCTCGCCGCCGACTCGACGCCGGTCAGGAGCCTCGGCCTGTCGGACCTTCGCCTGATGAACGATGCCCGTTTTCCCTGGCTGCTGCTGGTGCCGCGGCGCGCGGGCATGACCGAGATCATCGACCTCGCCAAGGCGGATCAGGCCGCCCTGTTCGAGGAAATCGTGGCGGTCTCGACGGCGCTCCGCGCGGCGACCGCCTGCGACAAGCTCAACGTCGCCGCGCTCGGCAATTCGGTCGCCCAGTTGCATGTCCATGTCATTGCCCGCTTCCACGGCGATGCCGCCTGGCCGAAGCCGGTCTGGGGCGGCGGGGCGGCGGTTGCATACGAATCGGCGGCGCGGGATAGACTGGTCGCCAGCATCCTCGCCGCCCTTCCCGCCTGAGCCCGCTGACCGACGCGCCATGAAAAGCTTCTTCGACGGCCTTCCCGAAACGGAGCCGAGCCGGTTCACCGGCTTCGCCGGCAACGTCATCGACCGGCGGAGCGACAACCGCGACGCCGGGGCGCTCGCCACGGCGCTGGCCGATGCGACAGCGCGGTTCTACCTGTTCGCCGGCGACGCGGCGCTGGTGCAGACCGGCAACGACCCGCTGTTCACCGTCGCAAACGCCGAAGCGCTCGGCGCCGACCCGGCGTCCGCCCTGCTGCTCGGCTGGGTGCCGGGGGGACCGCGACTGGCAGCGCTGCTGCCCGAGACGACGGCGCTCGACGAGGACCGCATGGCGGCGGTCAGCCTGCGGGCGCTCGCCATGGCGGCCGAGCTTTCGGCGGAGCATCTCGGCGCCATGGCGCAGGCGCGCAGCCTGCTCAACTGGCATGACCGCCACGGCTTCTGCTCGGTCTGCGGCACGGCGACGGCGATGACGCTCGGCGGCTACCGGCGCGACTGCCCGAACTGCGGCGCGCAGCATTTTCCGCGCACCGACCCGGTGGTGATCATGCTCGCCATCGACGAAAGCGGCGGGGGCGAGCGGGCGCTGCTCGGCCGCTCGCACCGGTTCCAGCCGAGCGTGTTCTCCTGCCTCGCCGGCTTCATGGAGCCGGGCGAGACGATCGAGGACGCGGTGCGGCGCGAGACCTTCGAGGAATCCGGCATCCGCACGGGGCGCGTGCGCTACCATGCCAGCCAGCCGTGGCCCTTCCCGTCCTCGCTGATGATCGGCTGCCACGGCGAAGCGCTCTCGACGGACATCCACCTCGACGAGCAGGAACTCGACGACTGCCGCTGGTTCACCCGCGAGGAGGTCAAGCAGATGCTCGCCGGCACCCACCCCGAGGGCATCACCACGCCGGCGAAGATGGCGATCGCCAACCACCTGATCCGCGCCTGGGCGCACGGCTGAGGTCCGGCGACTTTGCCCGACGCACCGTCGGCACGGTCGATGGCCTGGCGGCGCCGCTGCGATCCTTCCCCCTGCGAACCCCACCCACCATGCTTCGCATGGTCCCCCCTCCCCGTTCCGGGGAGGGATTGGTGCGCGGCACGGCGTCTCGTTCCCGCGCCGCTTTCCGCGGCCGGGTCGATCGACGTTTCAAAGAGCATCCTCACGTTCACGTGGAACATGAGGGGGTGGCGGGCGCTCGAAGAGTGCCTTGCCGGGTAGTCCGTTGGGTGGCGCTCTGCCGAGCGCCCGCCGCGGCGTCCTGAAACACGCCCGGCCAGGCATCTTCGGGCGGGAGACCCGCCCTCAAGCCACTGATGCGCACACTGGCTCTCTCGCCAGGCGACGCGGGACGGCCGGTCCTAGTGCCGACTATCCTGGCCGAGGCGTCCCGAGTGCCGGATCGCGTATCCGGCCCGCGGGCGCCGCACCCCGCCCCGCGCCGACAAGAACGCCTCCGGACGGCGCCCCCTCATCGAGCGAGGATGGGCGAAGTATCCCACAGGTTTTGGCGAGGGGGATAAGTCGGGGCGTTGTCCGCGAAACGGGGATTTGTTTGGCGGCTGGTTGAAGGCCGGCGCGGACGGCGCTATGTAAGACGGTAAGAATTTCTTACATAGGATCGGACCGATGGCAGATATCCAATCGCAGGATGTCGAGCAAGGGACAGACGGTGATCCCCAAGGCGGTGCGCGAGAAGCTTGGCCTGAAGACCGGCGACCTGATCCGCTTCCGGATCGGCGAGAAGGGCGCCGTCACCCTCGCCAAGGTGAAGCCGGCCGAGGACGATCCGTTCGCGAGCTTCGGCGAATGGACCTCCGACGAGGACGAGAAACTCTATGGCCGCCTCTGAGGGGCCGTTCGGGCCCTTCGACGTGGTCGTGGTGCCATTCCCCTATTCCGAACGGCTGGCGGAGAAGCGGCGGCCGGCCTGGTTGTCTCCAGCGAGGCACTGCACGCGCAAGGCTACCTGTGGCTCGCCATGATGACCGGCGCCGGCAAGGAACGCCGCCCGGGCGATGTCGTCATCCGCGACCTCGCGGGAGCCGGCCTGCCCGGCGCCTCTATGGTGCGGACGGTCAAGATCGCGACCGTCGAGCCGGGGCGCATCCTGCGGCGGATCGGGAAGCTCGGCCGGGCCGAACGGACGGCGGTGAAGAAGGCGATGAGCGGGTGGCTGGGGTGAGCAGGATGCAGGGCGGCGCAATACGCTTCGCCGTTACGCCGGCGGGTTGTGACCAGCTCGGTAACCTAAGTCCCGTGGGAGGGGGCTCTCATGAGCGAGGCGCCTTTCGCATGCCGTCGTCAGCTACATCGACAATCACCCGCCGCATCAAACCCGGCGGGGCGAGTTCGCACGTCTCGCGCCGGCCGAAGATCCGATACCGGTTACGGGCAATGAATGCATATACGGCATCGCGCAACTGGCGCGGCACGACGCGCAGGATCGAAACCCAGCTCCAGCCCGGCAGGGTCCCCAACACCGCGAGGGCGGCGTCCGACCGTCTGAGGACGCGACCATCGACCGTCACGGCATTGGTGTCGGGATCGTCCGGATCGATGCCGAGCGCCTCGGCCATCGCCCGTCCATAGGGCGACTGGATTGCCGTGAAACGGAAGCGCCCGGCCTTGTCGCGTTTCGCCACGAAGCGCGTCCACTCCGAGCAAAGCACGCAAATTCCGTCGAACAGGATGACGTTGTCTTCCGGCCATTCCGCGACTTCGGCCATCACCGCTGATCCAGCAGGGCCAGTCCGACGAGCATGAGGACGACGGCCGGTACCGTCTTCACCAACGCTCCGAGCGGCTCGATCCACAGGTCCGGCGTCACGATCGCCGATCCCAGCATGTAGCCGAGAGATACCGCAATGCCGGCGACCAGCCCGATCCGGCAGGATCGCCGGAATGCGATCAGCAGACCGACGCCGATGTCGACAAGGCTGCTTGCCACCGTGACGGCCGACGCCAGACCTGCTGGAAATCCCCTCGCGGCGAGGATGGCGGTGGCGGCGTCGAACGAGACGGTGAGCGCGACCAGACCTGAAAGAACCCAGAAGACGACGAGGGACGCGACGATCGCCGGTTTGGCGAGATAAAGACGCGCGAACCACTTCTCCTGAACCGTCGCCGGCACGCGCCGAAGCGCGGCGGCCAGGGACAGGGGACGGATGCCGGTCGCATCCATCCACGGTTGCGGATCGCCGGCAACGCCGCGCGCCATTTCCGCGAGGGCCGTCGTGCGCAGTGGCGGCGACCAGCCGAGATGGGCGACCGCATCGCCGGCGACAACCGACGAACGCACCAACCACATGGGCAAGCGGAGGACAACGGGCGGACCGCCGAAATGGCGGCGGAAGGCGTCGACAACACCATTCACCGTCGCCGGCTGGCGCTCCATCACGTCCCAGGAAACCGACCATTGCCGTTCCCCCGCCTGCCATCGGCGCGCAACGAAGGCGACAGTGCGCGCGATATCGGTCACATCGACCGCGGCGAACGGCCGATCGGCCAAGGCCGCGGGCAGACCGAGCGGCAGGGCCGCAAGCGCCCTGATCAGGGCGCTGCCGCCAAAGGCCGCGGGCGCGACGACAAAGCCCGGCCTCAAGATGACGAAGGGCAATCCGCTCGCCGAAATGCGTTCCTCCGCCTCGTGCTTTGTCCGGCTGAATGCCGTCGGGTCGTCCTGCGGCGCGCCGGGGACCGACAACTGGACGAGGAGCGAAGGCGACGTGTGACGCGAAAGCGCCTGCACCAGACGGCGGACGAACGCTGTGTGGACCTCGTCGGCCTTGCCCGACGGACCGTCCTGCAAGACGCCAACGCAATTGACGACGATCTCGACCGCGTGCTCCGAAAGTATTCGCGCCAATGCGTCGACGTCCAGCCCGACGAGATTGGCGTTCAGCGCCCCACCCCCCAACGCAGCTTCCTGTGCGAGCGTGAAGCGGCGGGCCACGGCGACGACGGCAAAGCCCTCATCTCCCAGCGCCGTGGCGATGGCGTGGCCGATCAGGCCGGACGCGCCGAGAACGGCAATCTTCGGCGCGCGCGCAGATGCGGATTCGCTCACCATGTCGGCTTCGTCACCATCAGCCAGACGATCAGAACGACCGAGCCGAACCCCGGAAAGCCGAAGGCGAACCACCAGCGGAACAACCGGTGATACTGCGGCGGCAGCGGCCCGCCCGAAGCGACGGCGGACGCCGCCAGATCGCGCATGCGCATCTGCATCCATACGACCGGCAGCCAGAAGATGCCGGCCACGACATAAAGCGCGAGCGACGCCAGCACCCAACCCGCCGACAGGGCAATTCCGGTTTCGCGCAGCAAGAGAAATCCGGTGACCGGCTGGGCGGCGACGGCGGTCGCGGTAAAGACCAGATCGGCCAGGACGACGACTGCCGCGGTCCGGGCGATGAATGCCGGATCGCGGCTGAGGTGGGCCATCAACATGAAGAAGGCGATTCCGGTGCCCGTTCCAAGGATCACCACGGCGCCGATGACGTGCAGGAACTTGAGTATCTCGTAGGTCACCGCTCGCCCCGCCGGTGAATCGCCCCGCGATGCCAGCCTACGGCCTTTCGGCTCCGCTGCAATCACAAGCAAGCGTCGCCGGAAGCGAGGGGCAGGCTGCCCGACCCGTCAGACTGCGCCCACCATCGCCATCAGCATCGCTGCCTCCTCGCCTTCGACGCCCTCCGACAGGCGGCCGGCGGCGACCACGGGCAGCCAGGCCATGACCGCGTCGCGGGGGATGCCGGCGGCGGGCAATAGGCATCGACATAGGCGTCGGCGATGTCCGGCGCGTGGGGCGGAGCAGCACGAGGGTGCGGCAGACATCGGCGGCGGGATCGCCGCATGAGGCATCCGGCCAGTCGACGACCGTTTCGTGGCCGGGGGGGCCGAGGATGTTGAGCGGGTGGAAATCGCCATGGCAGAGGCGGTCGCCGCCGGAGACGCGGCGAGCAATTCCAGCGCGCGCGCCATCCGCGCGGCGCCGAGCACGATTTTCCGCCCGGCCGATGGCGGCGGCGAGCTTCTGCTTCAGGTCCGGCAATGTGCCGCCGGGGGCGGCGTGGATGCGCCGGTGGAGCGCGACCATGGCGGCGAGAATTTCCGGCACGCGGGTGCGATCCCGCTCGGCCAGGGCGCCGAAGGACTCGCCCGCGGCACGGGCCATGACGACGCCCCAGCGGCCATCGACCTCGACCACCGCGCCGCCCGCCGGCGCGGGCAGGCCAAGGGTTTCGACATGGGCGAGGATGGCGGCTTCGCGATCGGCGACGCGCCGGTCGATGCCGGCGCTGTAGAGCTTGATGACGGCGTCGCCGTATTCGAAGACCTCGGCCCGCGCGCCAGCGCCGAGGCGCTTGCCGGGCTGCATGGCTATTGCTGCGGTCCGCTGAGGCCGATGTCGCGCTCGGCGCGGAAGACGTTGGAATAGAGGTTGGCGACCCACTGGCGGCCGCTCGCGGTGACGTACAGGTGGCGGATGGCGGTCTGGGTGAAGGGGGCGATCAGCTTCCAGTAGAACTGCGGATATTTCTCAACGAGATCGGCGGGATTTTCGTAGCCGAGCTGGCGGTTGAGACCGGCCTCCTCGAACTCGTAGTAGAGCGCGTTGGCCTTGCGGATGTAGTGGGGGTCGCCGAGCTGGCCGATCAGGTCGGCGGCGCGCACCAGCGCGGCCTCGTCGTCGGCGTGCTCGATGTCTTCCGGCATGCCGCCGGGAAAGCGCGTGCCCTCGACGGCGTTGGCGATGCGATCCGCGTCGAGAAGCTGGATGTCGCTGAAGCGGTGCTTGATGAACAGCTTGGAGCGGTCGACGTGGTAGGCGGTCAGGGCGGCATCCGACGAGCCGCGCTTCAGCTTGACCTTGTTGCCGACCTCATCGACGACGAAACCGTCGTGATCGTCGCCGGGCAGGATGCCGCGCACGTAGCCGATGTCGTGGAACAGGCAGGCGACGATGAGATGGGCGTAGTCGCTCGCCGGCATGTCGTATTGCAGCGCCCGGCCGCGCAGGATGTCGTGGCCGGCGAGCGTCACCAGCATGGTGTGCTCGACGTTGTGATAGAGCGAATCGCTGTTGCCGATGCTCTCCAGCGCGATGCGGGCGACCGAGGGGACCAGCTGGTTGAGCCGGGTCTCCGACGAGCCGTAGCGGCGCTGCATGTAGTCGGAGAGGAACTGGCCGAGGGCATCTGCGGTCAGCTCTGGAACGGTGATCATGGCGTTCGACCCCAAAGTTGGCGGCGCTTGCGAACGAACAGACGTCCAAGGTCGCTCGCCGGTTTCGCACCTGGATGACGGAGACTACGACAATTCGGGCCGGACGACGCGGGCCCTGTTGCCACGAACGGCGGCCAGGCGCAGACCCTCGGCTTCCCTGCCGGCGCCGATCAGCGGTTCGGGCGGCGGCGCGTTCATGTTTGGTAGCCGGCTTCCGGCTGGTAGGCACGGAAATAATCGAACGTGAAGCGCGGCAACGACGCGGCGCTCCGGCGTGTCGCCTCCAGTTCGTAAACGTTCAGCATGAATTGCATCGGATAGCCGGGTGACTGGGCGACATGGCGAAGCCGGCGGTTGTCGAGAAAGAAGTCGACGCCGGCGGGCGTCCATTCCGCCGCGTAGATGTGATAGCCGGCCGGGTCGAACGTGAGTGTGTCCTCGTGGAAATCGCCCGCCGCGAGGCGCGGATCGTTGACCGGCTTGATGCCGTGGCCGAGCACGGCGGCGCCCGGCCGGACGGCCTTGCCGAAGATCTCGCAAATGGTGATCTCGCCGGAGTTCTCCGGCACGTCCTCGAAGCCGATCATCCAGACGGCGGCAAGATCCTGCGGGCCGAGCGACGCGCTGGCGCGAAACTCGAAATACCCGTAGCGCGGCACGTAGGTGCGCCGCGCCGGCTGGAAAGAGCGGACCACGCAAGCCGGCCTGAACCGATGCTGGCCGATGGCGCTGCCCTCGGGTCCGGAGAAGACGCCGGTCTGAAGATTGGACACCCTGACGGGACCATCCCATTCGGGACACCAGGGCGTCTGGTCCTCGTCGATGCGCAGAACCAGCTCGCCATTCGCCATCCGGCAGCGCGCGGCGGAAGCCTCAGCCGAACTCCACTGCGGCAGATAGAAAGGCAGCCACTTGTCGGTATCGAGTTCGTGCCCGTCGAACTCGTCGGCAAATTCGAGCCGGTAGCCTGGCCTTTCGATCGGGTTGGGCGGAACCTCGACCACGGCCGCCCCCTACGCCAGCCCCTCGCGGAACGGGCTCGCCGGGTAGACGCCGAGGATCCTCACCTCGGTTGAGAAGAAGGCCAATTCCTCCAGCGCCAGTTGCAGATTGCGGTCGGTGGGATGGCCCTCGACGTCGGCATAGAACTGGGTGGCGAAGAACTGGCCGTCGAGCTGGTAGCTCTCCAGCTTGGTCATGTTGACGCCGTTGGTGGCGAAGCCGCCCATCGCCTTGTAGAGCGCGGCCGGAACGTTGCGCACGCGGAAGACGAAGGTGGTGATGATCTTGCCGGTGCCGGCGCGGCGGGCGCGCTTCTCGGTTTTCGACAGGATGATGAAGCGCGTGGTGTTGTGGGCGGCGTCCTCGACGTTCTCCGCCAGGATATCGAGGCCGTAGATGCCGGCGGCGATGGCCGGGGCGAGCGCGGCCTGGGTGACGTCACCGGCCTCGGCGACCTCACGGGCGGCGCCCGCGGTATCGCCCGCCACAACCGCCTGCCAGCGGTGCTTGCGGATGATCTTGCGGCACTGGCCAAGGGCGTGGATGTGGCTGTGGACCGACTTGATCGTCTTCAGCGTGGCGCCCTGCGGGGCCATCAACTGGAAATGGATGGGCAGGAAATGCTCGCCGACGATGTGCAGCCCGGAGGTCGGCAACAGGTGGTGGATGTCGGCGACCCGGCCGGCCAGCGAATTCTCGATGGGGATCATGGCGAGATCGGCCGTGCCCTTTTCGACCGCGGCGAAGCAATCCTCGAAGGTGGGGCACGGGACCACCCTGGCCCTGGGATAGACCTCGGCGGCGGCGACCTCGGAATTGGCGCCGGGCTCGCCCTGGAAAACGATCGATTTCGGCTGCGGCATGACGGTCTTCCCCATGAGGTCGCGGAGGATTAGCGGATAGGGGCGGAAACGGGAAGCACCTGCCGGCAGTGACCCCTGGGGCCCGGATCAGCGGTGCATCGTTTCACGCCGCACCGCGTCCGGGGAACAATCACGGCTTCATCAGCTCGCGGGCGCGGGCGAGATCGGCCGGGGTGTCGACGCCGAGCGGCACGGCATCGACGATGGCCGCGTCGATGCGAAGCCCATGCTCGAGGGCGCGCAACTGCTCGAGCTTCTCACGCTGCTCGAGCGGCGTGGGGGAAAGCGCGACGTAGCGCTCCAGCGCGGCGCGGCGATAGGCATAGAGGCCGATGTGATGGTAGAGCGGCCCCTCGCCCCACGGCGCGGTGGCGCGGGTGAAATAGAGCGCCCGCAGAATGTTGGCGTCCTCCTCGGCGAGCGATACCGGACTGCCGACGACCTTGACCACGTTGGGGTCGGTCTTCTCCTCGGCGCGCGTGATGACGGCGCAGATGGTGCCGATGCCGACCGACGGCAGCGTCAGCGGCGCCAGCGCCGCCTGCACCGTCGACGGCGAGACGGTCGGCAAGTCGCCCTGCAGATTGACGACGATCTCCTCATCCGATCCGATCAGCCCCAGCGCCTCGTGGATGCGCGACGTGCCGTTGACATGGTCGGCGCGGGTCATCACCGCCTCGCCGCCGGCCAGCTCGATGGCCGCGGCGACGGCGAGATCGTCGGTGGCGACGACAACGCGGCCAAGGTCGGCCTCCACCGCGCGCCGCCAGACGTGGACGATCATCGGGTGGCCGTGGATATCGGCGAGCGGCTTGCCGGGCAGGCGAACGGAAGCCATGCGGGCCGGAATAACGACGATGGCGCGCTGGCTCACGGCTCGGCAACCCTGGCTGGGCAACGGGCGAGAGGGACAATAAGTCTCATTGCAGCCGGCTTATACGTGTTGCCTAGCGTGGCGGAAAGCTTGTAGTTTCCGCGGCCAGAGCGGGCGGCCGGACCGATTCCGGACGTTCCGTATTGGGGGGCCGTTCGCACGTGCCCGGCCGGCAAGGCCGCGGCCTCCCCGGCAACATGCCTCCGGAGAGCGGTTTCGACATGGACTCATTCGAATTCAACAAGATCGCCGGCGCAGTCCTGGGCACGGGCCTCGGCGTGATGGCGCTCAGCATCATTTCGGAGGCGATCTACGCGCCGAGCGCGGCGGAGCCGCCGGGCTACGAGATCGCGGTGGCCGATGCCGGCACCGGCGGCGGTGCGACAACCGGTGGCGGTAGCAGCGAGGTGGCGCCGATCGCCGTGCGGTTGCAGACCGCGGACGCGACGAAGGGCGCGGCTTCGGCGAAGAAGTGCCTCGCCTGCCACACGCTCGAAAAGGGCCAGCCGAACAAGGTCGGCCCCAATCTCTACGGCGTGGTCGGCTCGCCGATCATCCACCCGAACAACGGCTTCAAATATTCCACCGCGTTCCAGGAAAAGGGCCAGGCGGGCTTCACCTGGACCTTCGAGAACCTCGACCATTTCATCACCAACCCCAAGGCCGACATTCCGGGCACGGCGATGAGCTTTGCCGGCATCAAGAAGCCGGACGAGCGCGCCAACGTGATCGCCTATCTCAACACCCTGTCCGACAACCCGTTGCCATTGCCGGAGGCGGCTGCAAACGCGCCGACCGCACCGGCAAACACCGCGCCGGCCACGGACACGCCGGCCGCACCTGCCAACACCGCGCCGGCACAACAACGCGCCGGCCGCGCCGGCCACGGATACGCCGGCCGCGCCTGCGGCCCCGGCGGCCCCGGCACAATAGCAGCGGCGCGCTTCTCCGAATTCCGGGGAAGACCGCAGGCGGTGGGTTAAATTTCGGTCATTTTGGCCGTTTGCGACGGGTGTTCTCTCGCCGCGGCGCCCCTAATATGCTCTGTGAGGGCTCGAACACGCGCCACGGAGAGCATGTCGCCGATGCGGATCATTGCGACGACAGTCCTGGCGTTCCTGGCAATTGCCGGCAGCGCGGTCGCCGCTTCCGCCCAGGACGCCGCCAAAATCGACCTGAGCCAATTGCCGCCGCCGGGTCCGTGGGTGCACGGCCTGAGCCTGATCGGCTCGCCCGGCTACCCGGCCGGCTTCGCCCATTTCAACTACGTCAATCCGGATGCGCCCAAGGGCGGCACGCTGCGCCTGTCGGCGGCGAACCAGACCTTCGACTCGCTCAACCCGATCCCCGACAAGGGGGTCACCGCCGCCGGCCTCGGGCTGATCTACCAGTCGCTCACCATGCGCGCCCTCGACGAAGAGGACATCGCCGCCGAATACGGCGATATCGCCGACGGGCTGCGCTTTCCGGACGACTATTCCTACGTCACCTACCGCATCAATCCGAACGCCCGGTGGCAGGACGGCGAACCGATCACGCCCGAAGACGTGGTGTGGTCGTTCAACAAGACGGTCGAGCTCAACCAGAGCCAGAAATTCTACTACCAGCATGTCAAGGCGGTGGAGGCGACGGCGCCGGACCAGGTGACCTTCGTCTTCGACCAGACGGGCAATCGTGAACTCCCCGAGATCGTCGGCGAACTCCTGATCCTGCCGCAGCACTGGTGGGAAGGCACCGACGCCAAGGGCAACACGCGCGATATCGCGAAGACCACGCTGGAGCCGCCGCTGGGCTCCGGCCCGTACCGCATTTCCGAGGTCAAACCGGGCAGCTCGATCACCTACGAGCGCGTACCGGACTTCTGGGGCAGCGACCTCAACGTCTACGTCGGCAGCAACAATTTCGACAAGATCAGCTACGACTATTACCGCGACCTCAATGTGGCATTCGAGGCGTTCAAGGCGGACGATTTCGACTACTGGTGCGGAGAACGAGGCCAAGCGCTGGGCGACCGCCTACGACTTCCCGGCGCTGAAGGACGGCAAGGTGAAGAAGGAGGACGGTCAAGCTCGAGCAGGTGTCGGGCGTGATGGTCGGCTTCGTGCCCAACCTCCGGCGGCCGTTCTTCCAGGACGCGCGCGTGCGCCGGGCGCTGAACTACGCCTTCGATTTCGAGACGCTCAACCAGACGATCTTCTTCAACCAGTATGAGCCGCATCAATTCGTTCTTCTACGGCCTGCCGCTCGCCTGCCAGCGGACTGCCGCAGGGCAAGGAGCTGGAGATCCTCGACACGGTCAAGGACAAGGTGCCGCCGGAGGTCTTCACGCAGGAATACAAGAACCCGGTCGGCGGCGACGCGCAGAAGGTGCGCGCCAACCTGGCGGAGGCCTTGAAGCTGCTCGGCGAGGCTGGCTACGAATTGCGCCAGCCGACCAGCGGGCTCTCGCCGATCTGGTTTGCTCTCGGCGGAATTGTACTGGCCGGCATCGGCTTCTTCGCCGGCGGCCAGCGGCGGATCGCCTACGCGGTCGGCGGCATCGTGATCGCCGGCGTCGCCTATGGCGGATACGCGATCCTCCTCAAGCCGCCGACGGTGACCAAGACGACGCTGGTCAACGCCAAGACCGGCGAGCCGGTGACGATCGAGCTTCTGCTCAACGGCTCGACCATCGAGCGCGTCGCCCTGCCCTACCAGCAGGCGCTGGCGCGCATCGGCATCACCATGACCATCCGTCCGGTCGATTCGAGCCAGTTCGTCACCCGCGTGCGCTCGCGCGACTTCGACATGGTCTACACGGGCTGGGGCGAATCGAATTCGCCCGGCAACGAGCAGCGCGACTTCTGGGGCTCCGACGCCGCGGACAACCACGGCGTCGCGGAACTATGCCGGCATCAAGGACCCGGCGGTGGACGAACTGATCAACCGCATCGTTCTGGCCAAGGACCGGGAGGAGCAGGTGGCCGCCGTGCACGCGCTCGATCGCGTGATGATGGCGCAACAATACGTCATCCCGAGCTACACCGGCCTGACCGACCGCATCGCCTATTGGGAGCGCTTCGGCCATCCCGACTTCAAGACGCTGAGATTCGACCTCGGCATCCCGACCACATGGTGGTGGGACGCCGACGCGGCGGCCAAGACCGGAGGGGCGCAGTGAGTGCGGGGTCCCGGCTTCACGCCGCCGCGGGGTGCTGGCCGCCGGCGGCGCGGCGCTGACGACGCCGCTGATCGGCGCCTTGGGCGTGGGCGATGGGCAAGAGCGGGCTGCACGGCCTGTCGGTCTTCGGCGACCTGAAATATCCGCCCGGCTTCAAGACCTTCGGCTATGTCGCCGTCGATGCGCCGAAAGGCGGGCGCATGAACTTCGCGCCGCCGAACTGGGGCTACAACCAGTCAACCCAGACCTTCAACACGCTGAACTCGTTCGTGCGGACGGGCGATGCGCCGCCGCGCATGGAGATGACTTTCGACACGCTGATGGCGCGGGCCACCGACGAGCCCGACGCGGTCTACGGGCTCCTGGCCGAAAGCGCCGATGTGTCGGACGACGGCAACACGTTCACCTTCCACCTGCGGCCGGAGGCGCGCTTCCACGACGGCACGCCGCTGACCGCCGAGGACGTCGCCTTCTCGCTGATGCTGCTCAAGGAGAAGGGCCACCCGTCCATCATCCAGTCGATCGAGGCGATGGTCTCGGCGGCGGCGACCGATGCCGCGACCGCGACGGTGACGCTTTCGGGCAAGCAGAACCGCTTCACGATCCTGACCATCGTCGGCCTGCCGATCTTCTCGAAGGCGTTCTACGGCGCGCACCCGTTCGACTCCTCGTCGCTCGACGTGCCGCTCGGATCGGGCCCGTACCGGGTCGGCGAGCTCAGCGCCGGGCACTACATCGAATACCAGCGGGTGGCCGACTACTGGGGCAAGGACCTGCCGGTGAATGTCGGCCAGTTCAATTTCGACACGATCCGCATCGACTTCTACCGCCAGCGCCAGACGGCGTTCGAGGCCTTCACCAAGGGCGACACAACCTACCGCGAGGAGTTCACATCGCTCAACTGGGCCGAGGGCTACAACTTCCCGGCCCTGATGGAAGGCAAGGTCAAGAAATCCGACGATGTCCCGGACGAACTCCGGCCGGACCTCTACGGCCTGTTCTTCAACACGCGGCGGGCGACATTCCGCGACCCGCGGACGCGGCTCGGCCTGGCGCTGGCTTTCGACTTCGAGTGGTCGAACAAGAACCTGTTCTACGGGTCCTACGAGCGCTCGTCGTCATTCTTCGAAACCAGCGAATTCGCGGCGGTGGGAATGCCGACCAGCGAAGAACTGGCGCTGCTGGAGCCGTTGCGCGCCCAACTGCCGCCGGAGGTGTTCGGCGAGGCCTATGTGCCGCCCCGGACGGACGGCTCCGGCCACGATCGGGCGGTCCTGAAGCGCATCAGCGACCTGTTCGCGGCGGCCGGCTGGAAGAGCATGGGATCGCAACTCGTCGACGAGAAGGGAGCGCCATTCGCCGTCGAGTTCATGATCAATTCGCAATCCATCGAACGGGTGCTGTCGCCCTATGTGCAGACGCTGGCGAACCTCGGCGTGGCCGCCACGCTGCGCCAGGTCGACCCGGTGCAATACGGCGCGCGGGTCAACGAATTCGGCTTCGACGCCATCCTGTCGCGCTTCCGCCTGTCGGCGACGCCGCTCGAGGAGCCGCCGCAGTTCTTTGGCTCCAAGGCCGCCGACACGCCGGGCAGCTACAATTTCGCAGGCGTCAAGGACCCGGCGATCGACGCGCTGCTCGACCGCATGGCGGGCATCAATTCGCGCGACGAACTCGTCGCCCTGGTGCGCGCCATCGACCGCATCCTGCGCGCCAGCCACTACTGGATGCCGGCGTGGCACCAGCCGGGCCACCACCTCGCCTACTGGGACATCTTCGGCTGGCCGGAGGTGAAGCCGGACTATGCCTTCACGCCGGAAACGACGTGGTGGTTCGACACGGACCGGGCGGCGGCAATCGGCTACGCCGGGTAGGACAGACATGGGCGCCTATATCCTCCGCCGCATCCTGCTGATCATCCCGACGATGATCGGCATCATGGCGATCAGCTTCGCGGTGGTGCAGTTCGCGCCGGGCGGGCCGGTCGAGCGCATCATCGCGCAATTGCAGGGCACCGACGTGTCGGCGACCTCGCGCATCACCGGCGGCGGCGGCGACTTCTCCGGCACCGGCGCCAACCAGGGCGGCGGCGGCGACGAGGTGACCTCGAAATATCGCGGCGCCCAGGGCCTCGACCCGGAATTCATCAAGTCGCTGGAAAAGCAGTTCGGCTTCGACAAGCCGCCGCTGGTGCGCTTCGGCCTGATGCTGTGGAACTACGCCCGCTTCGACTTCGGCCAGAGCTATTTCCGCGACATCGGCGTGCTCAAGCTGATCGGCGAGAAGACTGCCGGTTTCGATCTCGCTCGGCCTGTGGATGACGCTGCTCTCCTACGCCATCTCGATCCCGCTCGGCATCCGCAAGGCGGTCAGGGACGGCTCGCGCTTCGACGTGTGGACGAGCGGCGGTGATCATCGTCGGCTACGCCATTCCCGGCTTCCTGTTCGCGATCCTGCTGATCATCCTGTTCGCCGGCGGCTCGTTCTGGGATTTCTTCCCGCTGCGCGGGCTGACCTCGGACAACTGGTCTGGCGTCTGCCCTGGTACGAGAAGATTACTCGACTACTTCTGGCACCTGGCGCTGCCGCTGACGGCGATGGCGCTGTCGGCCTTCGCCACCACGACGCTGCTCACCAAGAACTCGTTCCTCGACGAGATCCGCAAGCAATACGTGATGACGGCGCGGGCCAAGGGACTGAACGAGCGGCAGGTGCTCTACGGCCACGTCTTCCGCAACGCCATGCTGATCGTCATCGCCGGATTTCCCGGCGCCTTCATCAGCGCCTTCTTCACCGGCGCGCTGCTGATCGAGACGATCTTCTCGCTCGACGGCCTCGGGCTGCTCTCCTTCGAATCGGTGCTCAACCGCGACTATCCGGTGGTGTTCGCGACGCTCTACATCTTCTCGCTGATGGGGCTGGCGGTGAACCTGATCTCCGACCTGACCTATACCTGGATCGATCCGCGGATCGATTTCGAGACGCGCGAGGTGTGATTGGACACCAAGCTCGAACACAGGCTGCAGAACGCCGGCTACGAGACCATCGAGCCGCTGCCCGGCGAGGAACAGCCGCCGCCGAAGCGGCTGTTGACGCTGTCGCCGATCAACCGGCGACGCCTGGACAACTTCAAGCGCAACCGGCGCGGCTTCTGGTCGCTGTGGATCTTCCTGGTTCTCTTCGGCCTGTCGCTCGCCGCCAACGTCATCGCCAACGACCGGCCGATCGTCGTCTCCTACAAGGGCGAAATCCTGTTCCCGGTGATCGCCGACTATCCGGAATCGAAGTTCGGCGGGTTCCTGGCGACCACCGACTATCGCGATCCGTTCGTGCAGGACGAGATCCTCGCCAACGGCTGGATGGTGTGGCCGCCGATCCGCTACTCCTACCGCACGGTCAACAACGAGATCCCGACGCCGGCGCCGGCGGCGCCGTGGTGGACGATGACGCTGGAGCAGCGCTGCGCGCACTACCCGCAAGGCGTCAACGACCCGAACTGCACGCTCGGCAACTGGAACTGGCTGGGCACCGACGACCAGGCGCGCGACGTGGTGGCGCGGCTGATCTACGGCTTCCGCATCTCGGTCGAGTTCGGGCTGACGCTGGCGATCATCTCGTCGTTCATCGGCGTGGTGGCAGGCGCCGTGCAGGGCTATTTCGGCGGCTGGGTCGACCTCGGCTTCCAGCGCTTCATCGAGATCTGGACGTCGATCCCGGCGCTCTACCTGCTGCTGATCATCTCCTCGGTGATCGCGCCGAGCTTCTGGGTGCTGCTCGGCATCTTGCTGCTGTTCTCCTGGGTGGCGCTGGTCGGCGTGGTGCGGGCGGAGTTCCTGCGCGGCCGCAACTTCGAATACGTCAACGCGGCGCGGGCGCTCGGCGTCTCCAACCGGACCATCATGTTCCGCCACCTCCTGCCCAACGCCATGGTGGCGACGCTGACCTTCCTGCCCTTCATCCTCAACGGCTCGATCACCACGCTGACCTCGCTCGACTTCCTCGGCTTCGGCCTGCCGCCGGGCTCGCCCTCGCTCGGCGAACTGCTGGCGCAGGGCAAGGACAACATCCACGCGCCGTGGCTCGGCCTCACCGGCTTCCTCGTGATCTCGATCATGCTGTCGCTGCTGATCTTCGTCGGCGAAGCGGTGCGCGACGCCTTCGACCCACGGAAGACCTTCGCATGACGACTCGCCCGCACCTTGCCCTTGCCGCCG
Source organism: uncultured Alphaproteobacteria bacterium (assembly GCA_963822975.1). Taxonomy (GTDB): domain Bacteria; phylum Pseudomonadota; class Alphaproteobacteria; order Rhizobiales; family Kaistiaceae; genus CAVSRC01. Next base: position 4,700 of record CAWGJV010000009.1, on the reverse strand, counting down.
CCCTTCTGCTGGCGACCGCCGCCACCGCCGGCGCGGCCGACGATCGCGAGAGCGCCGGCAGCACGCAGGACGGCTACGGCATCTGGGGCTTCGACGAACAGGCGTCGTCGGCGTCGCTCGCCCGCGACGGATGGAAGTTCCTGTCGATGTCGACGATGTCGTGGCCGGACGGGCGGCAGGCGGTGGTCACGCTGTGGCTGTCGAAGATCGGCGATTTCGCCCGCTGCTTCGACTATTTCGACGCGCACATGGTGCAGACCGGCGGCAAGTGCGAACACTCGGGGACCGGACTGTGAGCGACGCCCCTCTCCTCTCGGTCCGAACCTCGGCGTCGCCTTCCGGCAGGGCGGCGTCGAGACGATGGCCGTCGAGGGCGCCAGCTTCGACATCGCCAAGGGCGAGACGGTGGCGCTGGTCGGCGAATCCGGCTCCGGCAAATCGGTGACGGCGCTGTCGGTGATGCGGCTGCTGCCGCCTTCGGCGGTCCATCCGGCGGGCGAGATCCTGTTCAAGGGCCACGACCTGCTGAAGGCCAGCGAGCAGCGACCTGCGCGCGGTGCGCGGCAACGACATCGGCATCGTCTTCCAGGAGCCGATGACCTCGCTCAACCCGCTGCACACGATCGAGCGGCAGGTCGGCGAGGTGCTCAAGGTGCATCGCGGCATGCACGAGACGGCGGCGCGGGCGCGCGACGCTGGAGCTGCTCGACCAGGTCGGCATCCGCGAGGCGGAGAGCCGGCTTGGCGCCTATCCGCACCAGCTTTCCGGCGGCCAGCGCCAGCGGGTGATGATCGCCATGGCGCTCGCCAACGAGCCGGACCTGTTCATCGCCGACGAGCCGACGACGGCGCTCGACGTGACCGTGCAGGCGCAGATCCTGAAGCTGCTCGCCGACCTGCAGAAGCAGACCGGCATGGCGATGCTGTTCATCACCCACGACCTCGGCATCGTGCGGCGCTTCGCCAACCGGGTCTGCGTGATGACCGGCGGCCACATCGTCGAGCAGGGGCCGACCGAGGAGATCTTCGCCGACCCGCAGCACGCCTATACCCGGCACCTGCTCGCCGCCGAGCCGAAGGGCGACCCGCCGCACTCCGACACCACCGCGCCGGTGGTGATGGAGGCCGACGAGCTCAAGGTCTGGTTCCCGATCCGGCGCGGGCTTCCTCCGGCGCACCGTCGGCCACATCAAGGCGGTGGACGGCGTCGACGTGACCGTGCGCGAGGGGCAGACGCTCGGCGTCGTCGGCGAATCCGGCTCCGGCAAGACGACGCTCGGCCTGGCGCTGATGCGGCTGATCTCGTCGGAAGGGCGGATCGCGTTCCTCGGGCAATCGATCGACGGCAACACGTTCAAGCAGATGCGGCCGCTGCGAAGCGCGCATGCAGATCGTCTTCCAGGACCCTTACGGCTCGCTCAGCCCACGCATGTCGATCGGCGACATCGTCGGCGAGGGGCTGAAGGTGCATGCGCCGAACATCACGCCGGCCGAGCGCGACCGGCGGGTGGCGGAAGCGCTGGAGGAAGTCGGCCTCGACGCGGCGACCCGCAACCGCTACCCGCACGAATTCTCCGGCGGCCAGCGCCAGCGCATCGCCGTGGCGCGGGCCATGGTGCTGGAGCCGAAATTCGTCATGCTCGACGAGCCGACCTCGGCGCTCGACATGAGCGTGCAGGCGCAGGTGGTCGACCTGCTGCGCGACCTGCAGCGCCGGCACGACCTCGCCTACCTGTTCATCAGCCACGACCTGAAGGTGGTGCGGGCGCTCGCCAACGACATCATGGTCATGCGCGCCGGCAAGGTGGTGGAACACGGGCCGGCGGCGGCGGTGTTCGACCAGCCGCAGACCGCCTACACGCGGGCGCTGATGGCGGCGGCCTTCGACATCGCCGCGGCGCCGGAAGGCGTGGTGGCGCAATAGGCGCCGCGATGACGCAGGCCGCGCGATCCTCGTCGCCAACACCGAGTGGGCGCCGGAGCCCTGGGCGGCGCCGATCCGCCGGGCCGACCCGGAACGGCCGCTGTTCATCTGGCCGGACCTGCCCGACCCGGCCGCGGTCGGCTATGCGCTGGCATGGAAGCCGCCGCCGGGCGTGCTGGCCGGCCTGCCGAACCTCAAGGCGATCTTCTCGCTCGGCGCCGGCGTCGACACCTGATCTTCCAGCCGGACCTGCCGGACGTGCCGATCGTGCGGGTGGTGGACGCCGACCTGACCGAGCGGATGACCGAATGGGTGGTGCTGCAGGTGCTGCTGCACCACCGCCGCCAGCGCGCTCTACGACCGCTTCCAGCGAGAGCGGCGCTGGAAGGAGCTGGCGCAGCCGGCGGCGCATCAGGTCGCGTCGGCATCATGGGGATGGGCGTGCTCGGCCGCGCCGCGGCGGCGGCGCTCAGGCAGCTCGGCTTCCGTGTCGCCGGGTGGAGCCGCAGCGGCACGCCGGTGGACGGCGTCGAGACGTTCGCCGGGCCGGCGCGACTCGACGCCTTTCTGGCGCGGACCGACATCCTCGTCTCGCTGCTGCCGCTGACGGCGGAGACGCGCGGCATCCTCGCCATGCCGCTCTTCCGCAAGCTCGTCGAAAGACGGCCCGGTGCGGCCGGCCGGTGGTGATCAATGCCGGGCGCGGCGGGCTTGCAGGTGGAGGCCGACATCGTCGCGGCGCTCGACGGCCGACATCCTCGGCGGCGTCAGCCTCGACGTGTTCGAGCAGGAGCCGCTCGACCGCGGCGAGCCCGCTCTGGGGCTTCGACACTGTGGTGATCACGCCGCACTGCGCCGGCATGGAGTTCGCCGGAGGTGCTGGGGCCGGCGATCCTTCGCCAGATCGAGGCGTTCGAGGCGGGCAAGCCGCTCGCCAACCTCGTCGACCGCGCAAGCGCGGCTACCGACCTAGCCGATAGCGCCTGCAGGTCGCGCGGCGCGCCGATGCGCCCGATCGCGTCGTGCAGCGGCTCGATCACCACTTCCATTTGGTGGCCGCTGGCGTGGAGCATGTATTCGCCGTCGATCATGATGCCGACATGCCCCTGCCAGAAGACGAGATCGCCGCGGTGAAGCGCCGCCGACGCCGCCTTCGACCGGCTCGCCGAGCATCGTCTCCTGCATGTCGGTGTCGCGGGGCGAGGGATGGCCGGCCGTCATCAGAGCGAGCTGCACGAGGCCGGAGCAATCGAGGCCGAGGCTGGTGCGCCCGCCCCAGAGATAGGGCGTGCCGACGAAACGCTCGGCGACGCGCGACGAAATCGTTCTCGGTCGGGGCGTCGAGCGGCACGACATGGGCGTGCGACGACGGCGCCATCGCCGCCGGCGAGCAGGCGATAGGTGGTGCCGCGCGTCTCCGCCTCGCCGGCGAGCGCGACGCGGGCGCCGAGCGACAGGCAGGCGCGCGGCCGGCAGCTTCAGGTCGGGGCCCGGATAGACGAAGGTGCGCAGCGCCGTGACGCGATGGGTCGGCTCCGGCGCCGGGGACCCAAGCGCGTCGGAGGGCACGTAGCCGACGTAGGAGTCGGTATCGAGCTGGCCCCAGGACCAGCCCTCGTCGATGTCCTCGAACACCGTGAAGGTCTCGCCGCGCAGCACTTCGCTGTCGAGGGGCGCATCGGGCGTCGGCGTGCGCTTCATCGGCGCGGACGCGGCGACGACGCGGCGCGGCGTGCCCTCGACGAAGCGGGCGGACTCGACCTTGCCCTTCAGCCGCATGTCGGCGAGGTCCGGTCGGAAGGCGTGAAGGCGCGGATCGAGTGACATGGCGGTCACACTATCACCACTCCCCGATACCGCCATGCGACGCTCCCTCGGTCAGAACAGGATCTGCAGCCGGAAGTGCCCCCAGCCAATGTGCCAGAAGAGGTAGTAGACGATTCTGAAGGCATACATCGAGACGAAATCGTAGCGCCGGAAGACGGCGAGCTGGCAGACATTGATCGCGAATATGTGCAGGGAGACGAGCGCCGTGACCCATGCCGGATAGACGCTGGTGAATCCCGCAACGGCCTGGAATGCCGGCTCGAGTGCCGCGATCAGCGCGATTGCCGACCAGAGGAAGGCGGGCCGCTCGATCCGCGAGCCGATGACGAGCGCGACCGCGAAGAACGGCAGGGCGTGGAACAATATCTCCACGCCATAGCCGATGACCGGATAGAGCAGGATCGACTCGGGGTACGCGACGTTCAGCCCTCTCGGGAGGACGACGTTCACGTCAACCATGACGATGAACAGCCCGAAGAGGGCCGCAATCGACGCCGAAACGAGAACGCCGCGCGCCGTGTCCTTGCCGACGATCGTGAAGATGCCTTTGCCGAGTGCGGCAGGGGTGATCGCGGCCAGGATCAGCGACACGGCGACGACCGCGACCACCGGATTGACTGCCCCGATGAACCGCCCGAAGGCCGGTCGGCCGAACATGACCAGGACCAGCGTGGCCAACACGGCGGCCACCGACATGGACGCCAGCGCCCAATATTGAGGCGCGGTTTGTCGATGGCGGGAGATCGTCGTGGACGCCGTCCATCGCGCTCCCCCTAGGGCGGCAACTGGCGATAGCGGGCGCCGATGGCGTCGCCGAGGCGCTCGACCGCCAGCGCTCCTTCCAGCGTGCGCTGGACAAGCACGTTGCGGCGGTCGCTGTCGTCCCGGCGCCGGGTGACCAGACCGAGCCGGCCCATGGTGTCGAGCGCGCGGGTGACGACCGGGTGGG
>CAWGJV010000008.1:0-29062 GCA_963822975.1 uncultured Alphaproteobacteria bacterium | reverse complement strand
ACCGGCTCGGCGTCGAGGCCGAAATGCACCATGATGTCGGAGCCCAGCGCCTCGACGAGATCGACCGTCGAGCGGATGCGGCCGTCCACCGGGTGGTCCGTGCTCATGGCGTGTCTCCAGGTCCTCGGGGCGGAAGCCGACGATGATGCGCTTGCCGGCATGGGCGCGCCAGCCCCGGGCGCTCGACGATGATCGACGGCGGAACGCGGATGGTGTTGGAGCCGAGCGTCAGTTGTCGCCGCCGTCGCCGTTCACTTCGCCCAGCTTCGCCCAGAACAGGTTCATGGTCGGCGAGCCGATGAAGGCCGCGACGAACGTGTTCTCGGGCGGTTGTAGATGCCGTCCGGCGTATCGACCTGCTGCAGCACGCCGTCCCGCAACAGCGCGACGCGGTCGCCCATGGTCATCGCCTCGATCTGATCGTGGGTGACGTAGATCGTCGTCACCCCGAGGCGGTGCTGCAGTTGCGCGATCTCGGCGCGCATCTGCACGCGCAGCTTGGCGTCGAGGTTGGAGAGCGGCTCGTCCATCAGGAACACCGCCGGCTTGCGCACGATGGCGCGGCCCATGGCGACGCGCTGACGCTGGCCGCCGGAAAGCTGGCCGGGACGGCGCTTCAGCAGTCTCCTCGAGTTCGAGGATCCGCGGCCGCCTCGCGCACGCGCTCGTCGATCTCCGCCTTCGGCCGCTTCTGGATCTGCAGGGCGAAGGCGATGTTGTCGTAGACCGACATATGCGGATAGAGCGCGTAGTTCTGGAACACCATGGCGATGTCCCGGTCCTTGGGATGAACGTCGTTGACGAACTCGTCGTCGATCCACACCGCGCCGTCGGTGATCTCCTCCAGCCCGGCAATCATCCTGAGTGCGGTCGACTTGCCGCAGCCGGACGGTCCGACCAGAACCAGAAACTCGCCGTCGTCGATCTCCAGGTCCAGGTTCTGCACGGCGTTGATGGCGCCGCCGCCATAGTTCTTGGTCAGGTTGTCGAGAGTCACGCTGGCCATGGTGCCCCTGTCTCCGCCCGTTACTTGAACCCCTGCGTGGCAATGCCGCGCACGAGCAGGCGCTGTGACGCCAGAAAGAAGCCCAGCACCGGACCGATCGACACGAAGACCATGGCGAACAGGCCGCCGAACGACGATGTCCCGCCGCTCGGATCGAGGAACAGGCGGAGCGCCACCGGCACCGTCATCTGCTTTGTGTTGGTCAGGTAGATGAGCTGCGAGAAGAAGTCGTTGTAGGTGTTGATGAAGGTGAAGACCGCCGTCGTCACCAGGGCGGGCATCGACAGCGGCAGGATGATCTTCCAGTAGCGCTGCCAGTAGCTGGCGCCGTCGATCATCGCCGCCTGCTCGAGTTCGGGCGGCAGAGAGCGCATGAACTGCACCATCAGGAAGACGAAGAAGGCGTCGGTGGCGAGGAACTTCGGCACCACCAGCGGCAGGATCGTGTTCACCCAGCCGATCTTCAGGAAGAAGATGTATTGCGGGATGAGCTGGGCGTGGATCGGCAGCATGATCGAGCCCAGCATCAGCGCGAACCACAGCCATTTCAGCCGGAAATGCAGGCGGGCGAACGCGTAGGCGGCCATCGAGCACGCGATCAGGTTCCCGACGACGGCAAGGCCCGCGATGATGAAGGAATTGATGAAGAAGTCGCCGAACGTCCGGTCGCCGAACAGGTTCCAGCCGGTAACGTAGTTCTGAAGCGTCCAGGTTTTCGGGATGAGGCCCAGGCCGCCAAAGATCTCGTCCTCCGGCCGAAGCGACGACAGGGCCATCCAGATGACCGGATAGAGCATCACGACCAGCAGGAGGATCAGCAGCAGGTGGAGCGAGAAGTGGCGAAGCGTGCGTTCCCGCGCCCGCCGCTCGCGCGAGCGGCGCACCGCCTCGCGGTCGTACTTCCGTATCGCCCTGTCTGAGAGCCCGCTATCCAGGCTAACGGTCACCATAGAACACCCAGAATCGCGTCGTCCAGAATATGAAACCCGTCAGCGCCGCGATCGTGATCAGCAGGATCCAGGCCATGGCCGACGCGTATCCCATGTCGAGATTCACGAAGGCGCGCTGATAGAGGTACAGCGTGTAGAGCAAGGTCGAGTCGATCGGCCCGCCGGTGCCGCGCGACACCACGAAGGCCTGCGTGAACGACTGGAACGAGCCGATCGTCAGCAGCACCATGTTGAAGAAGATGACCGGCGTGAGCAGCGGCAGCGTGATCCGCCAGAACTGCTGCACCTTGTTCGCGCCGTCGATCGACGCCGCCTCGTAATACGACTGCGGTATCTGTCGGAGCGCGGCGAGGAAGATGACCATCGACGCGCCGAACGTCCACACGTTGCAGGGCGATAACCACATTCAGCGCCGAATGCGGGTTCGTCATCCAGCCGATGCCCTGGATTCCGAACAGGGCGAGGAAGGCGTTGAAGATGCCGCGCTCGCCGAAGACCTCGCGCCACAGGATGCCGATGCCGACGCTCGCGCCGATGAGCGACGGTATGTAGAAAAGCGAGCGGTAGAGGGCGAGCCCGGCGAGCCCGCGGTTGAGGGCGACCGCGATGGTCAGGGAGAAGGCAAGGTGCAGCGGGACGGAGACAGCGACATAGGTGATGGTCACGCGGACGGCGTTGTCGAACCGGCGGTCATGCGTCGAACAGCTTCACATAGTTGTCGAGGTTGATCCATTTCGGCGCGCTGAGGATGTTGAAGTCGGTGAAGGACAGATACAGCGACGCGATGATCGGAATGATGGTGATGCCGAACAGGCCGATGAACCAGGGCACCAGAAACGCGTAGGCCGCCCGGTTCTCGGCCTTCTGGAACGGCGAACCGCCTCGCCCCGGGGGAATCGGCCTGTGCCGTATCGAGGGCACGCCCGGGAGGCGGGTGGTTTCGGCAACCGTATCGGCGCTGCTGGTCATGTCGTCGAGGGCCGTTCGGACATGCGTTGATCCCGGCAGATCAGCAGAACAAGGAAACGAGGGTCGCGCGAGAGCGGGGAACGCCCTCGCGCGACCGCTCCGCCACGCTAGTTCAGGACGTCTTCGACGTCGGCATGGAACTGCTTGGCGGCGTCTTCGGCGCTCATCTGGCCGAAGGCAACCGCCTCGTAGGCGCGCGTCAGGGCATCCTGCATCGCGCCGGTGCCGCCGGACGGATAGTTGATCGGCTTGGCGGTATCGGCGATCCGCTGATAGAGCTGGATGAACTCGCGCTGACCGCGGCTGGTCTTCGGGTTGTTGAGCTGGTCCTCCTGCAGCGAAGCGACCGTGACGGCGCCGTTGTCCAACTCGTAGATGGCGGCGGCCCGCGGGTCCTCGGTGAAGAAGTTGATCCACTTCACCGACGCGTCGAGCTTGGCCGGGTCGGTGCACGGGGCGCCGATGGCGATGCCGTTGGCGCCGAGGTCCATGCCGGTCGTGCCGTCCTCACCGCGCGGATACGGGACGATCGCCAGCTCCTGGTTCTTCACCGCCGTCAGCACCTTCTGGTGAGAATCGAACCGGTTGGGCGGCCGGTTGGTCACGAACGTGCGGCCGTTGGCGATGTTCGACTCCTCGATCAGGCTGCCGTTGTCGTTGAGCATCTCTTCCGGCGAGTCGGTGAGGCCCTCCTTGCGGAGCGTCTCCCAGAACTTGAAGTAGTCGGCCGTCACGCTCTCCGGGAATGCCAGATGCGTTTTGTTGAACACCTTGTGGCCGTGCGACTGCACCCATGTGACGAACGCGTCGTTCTCAACGCCCATGTTGTGCGAGGCGTTCACCCCCTCGGGCAGCCCCTTCTTGACGGCGCGCAGCCAGTCGGCGAACTGGTTCCACGTCCAGTCCTCGGCCGGAACGGGGACGCCGGCGGCGTCGAGCATGGATTTGTTGTACATCAGGGCGAAATAGAACACGCCCGACGGGATCATGTAGAGGTTGCCGTCGTCGCCGCGGCTCGAGTCGATCGTCGCCTTGGAAATGCCGGCTGATGTCGAGCTTGCCGCTCGCCACCAGGTCATCGAGCGGACGAAGGATCTTGGGATCGGCGTAGGTCGACAGCCAGCGCGTCTGCATCTGGATGGTGCAGGGCTGGTTGCCGGCGGCGGCCTGGATCTTCAGCTTGTCCCAGTGCGGCTGCCAGTCCGATTGCTCGCGCACGACGTGGACGCCGGGATTGTCCTTCTCGTACAGCTTCAGAATGTCGTCGGTCTTCTGGTTGCGGAGCTGACCGCCCCACCAGCTGAATCGAATCTCCGTGTCGGCCTTCGCCGACGGCGGTGCCATTGCGGTCAAGCCAAGCGTCGCGCCCACTAAGGCAAGCGCGCTTGCAGTCCTGATCAGAAAGTTGCTACGGCGCATGTGTTCCTCCCTTGCTCCACGGCTGGTCGTGTTTTTGTTTGGCGGCCCGGTCGCTCCGTCTGCCCAGGGCTCGTGCCCCGCCGGGCGGATCGCTCCTGTCTGTGAGGGGTGAGTCCGGCGACGGCCGCATCCCCGGCCGCCCGGTCGCCCACCCCGACTTCAAGCACGATACCACAATCTTGTATGCAAGAACCCGGAAAAATGCGGAGTTCGCCACCGCCACCCTGCCGAGCATCCTCCCCATCATGCCGGCATTGACCAATTGTTTTTTCGGCGCGGGGCTATATCCGATCGATATAGCGTCACGCTTGCAGGGGCCGGTTCGCGGGTCATTTCTTCGGCAGCCGCTGGGCCAGTCTCTCGGGCGTCATGGCGTAGGGATGCGGCGGCACGTTGAATTCCGACTTGACCGTGTCGTCGTGCGGAATGCCGAGGCGGTCGAACAGCATCTTGCGCGCAACCTTGTCGTTCTCCGATTCCTGGATGGCGTATTTGAGCACGTCGTCGACCACCTCGATCGGCACCACGATCGCCCCGTCCCCGTCGGCGACGATCAGGTCCCCGGGACGCACCAGCTGGTCGCCGATCTCGACGTTGGAATCCGGACCGCCGAACTCCACGCGCCCCTGGTACATGGGCTGGACGATCCAGCGGCACCAGCAGGGCATGGCCTTCTGGGTCAGCTGCTCGTCGGTGTCGCGGGCGCCGCCATTGGTGAGCACGCCGCGCACGCCCTTGGCCGCCCAGACCATGGAATCCATGGAGCCGACGGCCGGCGTCTTCTGCCCCATCGTGTCGATGACCAGGAAGTCGCCGTCGCCCACGTTGCCGCCGAAGTCACCCATGTCCCACAGCTGGCGGTACCAGTACTCGTACGCCCATTTGGTGTAGTCGTCGGGCGACATCTCGGGCACCCGCTGCTGCGTCGGCAGATGCCGGTAGGTGCGGGCAAAGCCCGCCGCCTTGGTGCGCCACAGCGGGCGAATTTCGGGATCGACCGTGCCCACATGATGCAGGCCGACCCAGTCCATCCCGTCGCGGATGTCGGTCACCCGCAGCTTGGAGACCGTGTCGAGGATCTCCTTCCGCTTCTTGCTGTCCATGGCGTTCACTCACTCTCCCTGGTGTTCGGTTGGTTGCGCCGGTCCATCTCGTCGAGCTTGGCGACGCGGCGGCGAAACTGTTCGTCGGTGCGGAATTCAGCGGCCAGGAACGTGCGCACGACGTCGGCGGCGATCTGCGGTCCGATGATCCACGCGCCGATGCACAGCACGTTGATGTTGTCGTGCTCGACGGCCTGACGCGCCACGAATGTGTCGTGGGCGACGGCGGCGCGAATGCCGGGCGTCTTGTTGGCGGCGATGCAGGCGCCGGCGCCGGTGCCGCAGACCAGCACGACGCGCTCGACCTTGCCGTCGGCGATCAGCGCCATTGCCTTGCGCGTCACGTCGGGAAAATCGACCGGCTCCTCCGACTGCGCGCCGACGTCGATCACCGCGTCGCAATGTTCGGCGAGCAGCTGCCTGACGAAGCCCTTGAGCGGAAAGCCGGCGTGGTCGTTGGCCAGCCCGATGGCGCCGCGCCGCGGGACCGCGATGGTCTGGGGCGATCGGGCCTCGTCGATCGGCACGTTGCTCTCCCGTCCGTCTTCCACTGTTAGCCGTGGAATTTTTGGTCTTATCTGTGGTAAGACCAATGGTAAGGACAGGCTTTCGGGTTGTCAACGCGCTGGCCGAATCGGCGGCGCAGGGCGTAGGGAAACCGCCGCGCCGTGTCCGGCCGCGGCAGGCGAGGGGGACGACAGGCAGACAGGCATGGCCAGGGAAATTTCGGTCACGCGTTTCGCGGAAAAGAGCGGGCGAAGCGGCCCCGAACGCGTCGTCGGTTTCGTCCGCGACCAGCTCATTTCCGGACGTCTCAAGACGGGCGACCGCCTGCTGGCCGAGCGTGAGCTTGCCGCCACGCTTGGCGTCAGCCGTCCGGTTGTGCGCGAGGCCCTGCGCGCGCTCGCCGCCATCGGTGCGGTCGAGATTCGCCGCGGCCACGGCACCGTCGTGCGTCGTCCGGATTTCTCGATGCTCGGCGAGTTCTTCTCGCTGGCGCTCGCCCAGGAGCCGAACGCCGTCGACGACGTTCTGCAGGCGCGCATCGCCATCGAGCGGCAGTCGGTGCGGCTGGCCTGCGAACGCGCCACCCCGTCGGACCTCGAGAAGCTCGGGCTCGCTTTCCAGCGGATCGTCGAGACCATCGCCGATCCGGTGCGCGGCGGCGAGGCGGACTATGCCTTCCATGCCGTGCTGGTCGCGGCCGGCCATTCGCCGACGCTCTCGATCGTCTACGCGGCGATCGCCGAGCTGCTGCGCCGCTCCCACACCGAGCGCCGTGAGCTGATCATGAACGTCGATGGCATCGCCGATTTCCTGATCGACCACCACGGCCTGATCCTGTCGGCGGTTGTCGACCGCGATGCCGAGCGCGCCGACGCTCTGCTGCTCCAGCATTTCGAGATCGGCGCGGACTTCCGCCGTCGCGCCAGCCTGCAGGACACCGTCCGCCGGATCGCCGACGGCACGGCGCGGCGCGCGAGCGTGGTCGCCAAACGGCCGGCGAAAACGCGCAGCGGCGCGCGCCGCTAGCCGTCCTGGCCGGCCATGCGGTCATAGGTGCGGAACAGCGCCTGATTGCCGTTGCCGCCCTCGCCGTGGGCGCGGGCCTCCAGATAGAGCGCCGTCGCCAGCGCCAGTCCGGGCAGGGGCACGCCCTTGCCGTAGGCGGCGTCGCTCGCGAGCTTCAGGTCCTTGAGCATCAGGTCGATGCGGAAGCCGGCGCTGGCGTCCTTGGCGAGCACCTTGGGGGCGAGATTGTCCAGCATCCACGAACCGGCCGCGCCGGGCCTGAGCGCCGCCAACAGCCGTTCGAGATCGGCGCCATGCGCGCGGCCAAGCGCGAGCGCCTCGCACATCGCCTGGATGTGGCTTGCCACCATCAACTGGTTGCAGGCCTTGAACACCTGGCCCATGCCGCACGGCCCGGCGTGCAGCACGGTCTTGCCCATGCACTTGAGGATCGGCTCGCCGCGGCGGAAGGCCTCTTCCGTGCCGCCGACCATGATCGACAGGGTGCCGGCCTCGGCGCCGGTCACGCCGCCGCTCACCGGTGCGTCGAGGAAGGCGATGTCGCGTGCGGCGAGCGCCGCGCCGATGGCCGTCGCCGCCGCCGCCGCGATGGTGCTCATGTCGATGACCAGTGCGCCGGCGGGCAGGCGCGCCGCCAGTCCGTCCGCAGCCAGCACGACCGCGTCGACGTCCGGCGTGTCGGGCAGCATGGTGATGACGACCGGCGCCCGGCCGGCGATATCGGCGACGGAAGTGGCGGTCGCGAATCCCTCGCTCGCCAGCGCCGCGCGTGTCTCGGCGCGGGCATCGAACGCGACCACCGCCACGCCGGCGCGCGCCAGGTTGCGCGCCATCGGCAGTCCCATCGTGCCGGTGCCGATGAAGGCCACCGGTTCGAAGCTGCGCTCATTCGCGGCCACGGTCTTCCTCCCTCGCTTGCTGTTTCGGCAGCCAATAGGTCAGGCCGATCGTGCATGCAATATGCGCGGCCGGCGATTCGCGATTTCCGGCCCGCCGGCGTGGCGGCGGTTACATCGGCGCGCTTCGCGTGCCATGCCGCGGTTTGACAAGCGGCCAAAGTTGCATACAAGATCGGGCGACGATCACCCGGAGGGAAGACGGCCGCTGACAGGCCGCGCCCGGTCTGGTCGGCGGAGGAAATGCGCCAGATGAGCAAGTCCACGTCCCGAAAGGCGGGGAAGAAATCCTCGGCTGCGGTCGATCCCTTTGCCCTCGCGAAATACTACGAGCCGCTGCGCATCGTGGACGTCTGCGACGCCCTCGACGGCATCGGCTACTTCAACATCGGCCTGGTCGATCCCGAGATCCGGCCGCTCTACAACGGCGTCAAGTTCTGGGGCGTCGCCTACACGATCCGCTGCGTGCCGGCCAACCGGCCGATGTGGAAGCTCGACACCACCGAGGACATCGTCCGCGATCACGCCATCTGGTTCAACGAGATGGGCCGCGGCGCCTTCGATTATGCCGACGAGCTGAAGCCCGGCCACGTCATCGTCATGGATGTCGGCAGCACACCGCAGTGCGGCGTCTGGGGCTCGGAGAACACGCTCGGCGCCATGCATCGCGGCGTCGTCGGCATCATGACCAATGGCGATTGCCGCGACACCGCCGAGGTCGAACTGCAGCAGACGCCGATGGTCTGCCGCCAGCGCGGCCGCACCATCATTCCGGGCCGCATCGAGGCGGTTGAGAAGCAGGGCGTCATTGGCTTCGGCGGCGCCCAGGTGCGTCCCGGCGACATCGTCGGCTGCGACGCCGATGGCGCCGTGGTGGTGCCGCTCGAAGTCGCCGCCGAGGTCGCGGTTCACGCCAAGGCCGTGATGCTCGCCGACATGCGCGCCCGTCGCCGCCACTACGAGCGGCTCGGCCGCCCCTATGACGCCACCGTCGATGCCGACGCGATGGAGAAGTATTACAAGGACCTCGACAAGAAGGCCGGAAAGAAGGGCTGACAAGGCTTCCTCCCGTTCAAGAGCCTTGTGCGGCGCCGGTCATCCCGGCGCCGTTTCTTTGTCTGCTAACATCCGATCTGCAAGCCGGAGACGCCGCCCGTGGACGCCCTGCCGATCATCGACGCCCATCAGCACTTCTGGGATATCGAGGCGAACTACCTGCCGTGGCTCCGCGACCTGCCGCCGATTCCCTTCCGCTACGGCGACTACTCGGCGCTCAAGCGCAACTACATGCCCGACGATTATCGCCGCGACAGCGCCGGCTTCGACATTCGCGGCACGGTCTTCGTCGAGACCGAGTGGGACCCGAGCGATCCGGTCGGCGAGACCCGCTGGGTGCACGGCCTTGCGGCGCGAGAAGGGCTGCCCTCGGCGATGGTCTGCCAGGCCTGGCTCGACCGCGACGATATCGAGGCGGTGCTGGCGGCGCAGAGCGCCTTCCCGCTGGTGCGTGGCATCCGCCACAAGCCGCGCGCCGTCGCCTCACCCGACAAGGTCAGCGACGATCTGCCCGGCTCGATGATGGACCCGAACTGGCGGCGCGGCTTCGCGCTGCTCCATCGTCACGGCCTGTCCTTCGACCTGCAGACGCCGTGGTGGCACTTTGCCCAGGCGCTCGATCTCGCCGGTGCCTTTCCCGAGACGCAGATCATCGTCAACCACACCGGCCTGCCGTCCGATCGCAGCGCAGAGGCTCTTGCCGGCTGGCGCGCGGCGCTGAGAACCTTGGCGCAAGCGCCCAACGTCGCCATCAAGATTTCCGGCATCGGCCAGCCGGGCAGGCCGTGGACGGTCGAGGCCAATCGCCGCGTCGTTCTCGACACCATCGAGACCTTCGGCGTCGAGCGCTGCATGTTCGCCTCGAACTTCCCGGTCGACGGCCTCGTCGCTACGTTCCGCACGATCTTCGACGGCTTCATCGAGATCACCGGCGGCCTCACCGCGGGCGAGCGGCGCAAGCTGTTCCACGACAACGCGGTGCGCTTCTATCGCCTGACGCTGTGAGCCCGGAGGAACGGATCATGCCCGCCAAACCCCGCATCGGTTTCATCGGCATCGGCGTGCTCGGTGCGGCGATGGTCCAGCGGCTGCTCGCCCGCGGCTATGCGGTCGCCGCCTGGAACCGCTCGCCCGAGCGGCTGAAGCTGGTCGACCGACCACGGCGCAGTGGCGAAAGAATCGCCGGCCGCGGTCGCCGCAGACTGCGACATCGTCATGCTGTGCGTGCTCGATGGGCCGGCGGTGGAGGCGGTGTGCTTCGGCAAGAACGGCGTCGCCGAGGCGAAAGGCGGGGCAGGGACCCTGATCGACTTTTCCACCATCCCGCCGGACCTCACCGTCGATCTCGCGGCGCGCCTCAAGGCCGCCACCGGCGCCGATTGGATCGACGCCCCGGTGTCGGGCGGCCCGCCATCGGCGCTGGAGGGCAAGCTCACCATCATGCTCGGCGGCGGCAACGAGGCGGTGGCGCGCTGCCGGCCGGTTCTGGACGAGCTCGCCAGCAACCTCACCCATCTTGGGCCCGTCGGCGCCGGGCAGACGGCCAAGGTGCTCAACCAGGCGATCGTCGGCGTCGGCTATGTGCTGATGGCGGAGGTGCTGGCGCTGGCCGAGACCACCGCCGTCGATCCGGCGCTGCTGCCCAAGGCGCTCGCCGGCGGCCTCGCCGATTCGTCGATCCTGCAGCGCATCTATCCGCTGATGCAGGCCGAGGATTTCTCGAAGCCGCTGGGCTATGCCCGCCAGCTCGACAAGGACCTCAAGGCGCTTGCCGCCTTCGCCGAGTCCCACGGCGTCGACCTGCCGGTGGTCAGGGCGGCGGTGGCCCGCTACGCCGAATACGCCGCCGGCAACGACATGGCCGACAGCGCCTCGGTCTCCCGGCTTTATCCGCGCAAGCGCAGCTAGCGCGCTATTTCCCGGTCCACTCCGGCGGCGTCTTGGCGAGGAAGCCGCGCACGCCGCGGCGGAAGTCCTCGCTGCCATAGACCTCGCGGATGAGGTCGTCGATGTCGGGGATATTGGCGTAGGTCAGGCGCCTGAGCGCCGCCTTGCTCGCCGCCTGGGTGAGCGGTGCGTTCTTCGCCAGCCGCTCGCAGAGACCGCCGAGCACGGCGTCGAAATCCCCGGCGGCCACGATCTCGTACAGGAATCCCGCGGCCTTGGCCTCCTCGGCGCCGATCATCTCGCCGAGCAGCAATATCCGCTTGGCGCGGGCGATGCCGAGCGCGCCGGCGAGGCGGGCATAGCCCTTGGCCGACAGGCAGTTGCCGAGCGTGCGGGCGATCGGCGCGCCGAACCGGGCATCCGGCGTGGCGATGCGGAAGTCGCAGGCCGCGGCGATGGCGAGGCCGCCGCCGACCGCATAGCCTTCGACCGCCGCGATGGTCGGCATCGGCAGCGCCTCGACCGTGGCGAGATAGCCGTCCATCTTGGTCTCGTAGGCGATGCCGTCCTCGCCCGAGGCGAAATCGACGAAGCCGCCGATATCCGTGCCGGCGACGAAGGCCTCGCCGCCGGCGCCGCGGAAGACGACCACCCGCGCGCTCCGCTGCGCCGCCAGGCGCGTGCAGATCGCGCCGAGCTGCTCGTACATCGCCCAGGTCATGGCGTTGCGCGCCGCCGGCCGGTCGAAGATGATGCGCGCCACCGCGCCGTCCTCCTCGAGGCGAACCGTGCCCTCGCTCACGGGGCGAAGGCTCCGCCCCTGGCGAGCTCGTCCTTGTCGTCGGCGAGGCCGATCTCGGCGAGCACCTCGTCGGTGTGCTGGCCGAGCAGGGGCGGCGGCAGGCGCACCCGCTGCGGCGTCCCGCCGAGCTTCACCGGAAAACCGAGGCTCGGATACGTTCCCTCGATAGGATGGGGCACGTGCATCACCATGTTGCGCGCCGCCGTGTGCTCGGCGGCCAGCGTCTGGGCGTAGTCGTAGATCGGCGCCGCCGGCACGCCTGCCGCCAGCAGCTTCTCCACCCATTCATGCACCGTTCCGCTTGCGGAACGCCTTGCCGAGCTCGGCGATCAGCGCCTCGCGGTGCTTCATGCGCGTCGGCGTTGGTCATGAAGCGCGGATCGGCGAGCAGGTCGTCGCCGGCCGATGATGTCGCAGAGCTGCGGTCCACAGTTTCTGGTTGGCCGCGCCGAAGACGAAATAGCCGTCCGCCGCCTTGACCGCCTGGTAGGGCGCGCTCATCCGGTTGGCGGTGCCGAGCGGTCCGCGGCGCCTTGCCGGTCGCCCAGAACTCGGTCGTCTCCCAGATCGACAGGCCGAGCGCCGCCTCGAACAGCGAGGCGTCGATGAACTGGCCGCGTCCGCTGCGCTCGCGTCCGATCAGCGCGCTGAGGATGCCGTAGAGCGCGAACATGCCGGCGCCGAGATCGGCGAAGGGCACGTCCGACTTGACCGGCTCCTGCCCGGGCAGGCCGGTGGCGCTGATCGCGCCCGACATTGCCTGGGCGATCAGGTCGAAGCCCGGCCGGTCCGCCCAGGGTCCCGTCTGGCCGAAGCCCGAGATGCTGGCATAGACCAGGCGCGGATTGATGGCGGCTAGCGTCGCGTAGTCGATGCCGAGGCGCTTGGCGACGCCCGGCCGCCCATTCTCGACCACCACGTCGGCGGTCTTGACGAGTTCGTGCAGCACCTCGCCGCCCGGCCTCGGACTTGAGGTTGAGCGCGATGCTGCGCTTGTTGCGGTTGAGCGCCAGGAAGCCCGGGCTGTCCTCGCCCTTCAGCCGGTATTCCATGGATCGGCGCGCCTGGTCGCCGGCCCCGGGCGGCTCGACCTTGATGACATCCGCGCCCATGTCGCCGAGCAGCATGCAGCAATAGGGGCCGGCCATGACCTGACTGAAGTCGAGGACCTTGATGCCGTCGAGGGGTTGGCGGGCCTCGACCTCGTGGCCGGCCTCCGAAAGCGTATCCAAGCCGCGTTTCCCGCTGTTTTCCGAGGCTGGCGCCCGGCGTTTCGTTGCTTTTGGCGGCGGAATGCCGCAAAACCTGTTCCGATCAAAACGTACCACATGCGCCCTGATCTTGTATGCAAGAATGATCTTGCGCCGTCATGGAAGAGGTCTGGGCGCTCCGTTCGCCCGAACGGGTAAAGGCCGGCGACAGAAATGAGTGATTCCGCCGAATTAACAGCGCGCGCCGCTGACGGCGCCGAGCCACGCGCCGCGCGCCGCGGCGAACTCCACGGCAATGCGGTTTCGTCGCTCCGCCGTATGATCCTGACTGGCGAACTGGCGCCCGGCGAGCGCTTGCGCGAGGTGGTCCTGTGCACCCAGCTAGGCGTGTCGCGCACGCCGGTGCGCGAGGCGTTCCGCACGCTCGCCGCCGAAGGCCTGGTCAAGCTGCTGCCCAATCGCAGCGTCGTCGTCGCCGAACTGGACGACACCGAGATCGCCGATCTCTACGATGTCTTCGGCTCGCTTGAGGGGCTGGCCGGCGAACTCGCCTGCCAGGCGCATCACCGACGAACAGATCTCCGAGATCGCTTCGCTGCATCACGAGATGGTCGGCCTCCACCAGAGCGGCGATCGGGCGGAATACCTGCGCATCAACCACGCCATCCACCGCCTCATCGTCGAGGCGGCCGGACAATCCGGTACTGACCTCGACCTGGGAGCTTCTGCTGCCGCGCGTCGAGCGCGCCCGGGCGCTGGCCAACCTCCAGCCCGAGCGCTGGATGGAGGCGGTCTACGAGCACGCGCGCATCTTCGCCGCGCTCGCCAAGCGCGACGGACCGCTGCTGTCGAGCCTGATCCGCGAACACTTTACCAACGGCCTGGCGCCGTCCATCCGTGCCGGCCATCCGCGCCCCGGCGCCGGACAATAACGCGGCGCCAGCAGGAACCGCGGTCGAAGAGCGCCGCAGCCAGAATAACAGCCCGACATGGATCAATCTTTCGACATCGCGATCATCGGCGGCGGCATCAACGGCTGCGGCATTGCCCGCGACGCCGCCGGCCGCGGCCTCGGCGTCTGCCTGGTCGAGATGGGCGATCTTGCCGGCGCGACCTCGTCCGCCTCCACCAAGCTCATCCACGGCGGCCTGCGCTATCTCGAATATTACGAGTTTCGCCTCGTCCACGAGGCGCTGGCCGAGCGCGAGGTGCTGCTGCGCGCCGCGCCGCACATCGTCCGCCCCTTGCGCTTCGTCCTGCCCCATCACAGCGGCCTCCGGCCGTGGCCGGTCATCCGCCTCGGCCTCTTCCTCTACGACCATCTCGGCGGCCGCAAGCTGCTGCCGGGAACGCGCAGCCTCGATCTCACGCGCGACGAGGCGGGCAGGGCGCTCAAGCCGACGTTTCGCCGCGCCTTCGAATATTCCGACTGCTGGGTCGACGACGCCCGCCTGGTCGTCCTCAACGCCCGCGACGCCGCCGACCGTGGCGCCGACATCCGCACCCGCACGAAATGCCTCGCCGCTCGCCGCGACGGCGGGCTCTGGCGTCTGACGCTGGAGGATGTCCGCACCGGCGCCCGCTCGGAGATCGCCGCCCGCGCCCTCGTCAATGCCGCCGGCCCGTGGGTCGCCGAGGTACTCTCCAAGGTCGCCGGCCTCAACCTGCCGGCCAAGGTGCGCCTGGTGAAGGGCAGCCACATCGTCGTCGACCGCCTGTTCGATCACGACCGCGCCTACATCTTCCAGAACGCCGACGGCCGCGTCTGCTTCGCCATCCCCTACGAGGGGGATTTCACCCTCATCGGCACCACCGACGAGGACTTCCACGGCGATCCGGCCTCGCCGACCATCGCCGACGCCGAGACCGACTATCTGCTCGCCGCCGCGAGCGAGTATTTCGCCAGGCCCGTCGACCGCGCCACCGTCCGCTGGAGCTATTCCGGCGTCCGTCCGCTCTATGACGACGGCGCCAGCGAGGCCAAGGCCGCCACCCGCGACTACGTGCTGGCGCTGGACGCATCGCCCGGTTCGGCGCCGGTTCTGTCGGTGTTCGGCGGCAAGATCACCACCTTCCGGCGGCTTGCCGAGCAGGCCATGCGGCGGCTCGCGCCAACGTTTCCGGCCATGGGCAAGGCCTGGACCCGCGACGCGGCGCTCCCCGGCGGCGACATCGCCGTCACCGGTTTCGCCGCTTGGGCGGCGGACATCGCCGCGGCCTATCCGTTCCTCGACGCCGCGCTCGTCGGCCGCCTCTGCCGGGCCTACGGCACGCGCGTCGCGACGCTCCTCGACGGCGTCGCCGCTGCCGCCGACATGGGCCAGGATTTCGGCGGCGGACTCACCGCCCGCGAGGTGGATTTCCTGGTTGCCAGCGAATGGGCCGCGACCGCCGACGACATCCTCTGGCGGCGCTCCAAGCTCGGCCTGAAGGTGTCGGCCGCCGGACGCGAGAGGCTGGCCGCGTACCTCGCCGCGCGCCGAACCTGAGCCTCAGGCGCTGCGCCGCTGCCGCGGCGGCACGTCGATGGGCTCCGCCGCCGCCGTCTCGACCGAGGCGCGGATGCGCGTCCAGGTGTTCGCCTCGTGCTCACGCAGGATCGTCGCCAGCGCCTCGCCATCGCGCGCCTTCAGCGCAGCAAGGATGCGCTCGTGCTCGGCCACGGCGTCGCGCCAGAATTCGGATGAGTCGCTGCCGGCGAAGCGCAACCGCTTCAGCCGCGCCGAGAGCGTCGCGTGCATCTCGCGGAGCGTCGGGTTGCCGGCGGCCGCCACGATGGCGTCGTGGATCGCCTGGTTGGCGCGGAAATAATCGCGCCGCCGGCCCTCGACATAGTGGCCGAGCATGCGCCGATGCAGTTCGGCGATCGCCGCGATCTCGGCGTCGCTGGCGCGCGCGCACGCGTGGGAACCGGCGAAAGCCTCCAGTTCGCCCATCAGTTCCAACATGTCGCGGGCCTCGTCCGGCGCGACGCGTTTCACCAGGGCGCCGCGGCTCGGCAGCAGTTCGATCAGTCCCTCGGCCGCCAGCACCTTCAGCGCTTCGCGGAGCGGCGTGCGCGAGATGCCGAGTTCGTCGCAGACGTCCAGCTCCGGGATGCGCTCGCCCGGCGGCCAGCGCCCCTCGACGATCATGTCGCGCACGCGCCGGAGAATTTCCTGATGCAGCGATTGCCGCTCGATGCGCGCCATTCCCGTCACCCTTTCGGCGGGTTGTAGAGCTCGTAGACAGAGCAGGTCTCGCGCATCGCATTGCCCGCCTCGGCATGGCGCCGGAAACGCTCCTCCGCCGCGCCGATCAGCGGCAGGTCGAGCGCCAGCCGCCGCGCCTCCTCGCCGACATTGTGCAGGTCCTTGTACATCTGCCGGGTCAGGCTGGCCGGCGGCTCGAAGTCGCGCTGCTGCATCTTCGGATAGGCGAAATGCAGGAGCGTCGAATTGGCGTGCCCGCCCGTCAGGCAATCGGGGATGCGCGCCGCGTCGATGCCGCCTTCCTCGGCGAGGCGCAGCACCTCGGCCATCAGCACATAGGTGACGCCGCAGATGCCCTGGTTGATCACCTTGGTCATCTGCCCGGCGCCGGCTGGCCCCATCAGCGTCGCGTTGGCGGCGTAGTCGCGCATCACCGGCAGCACCGCGTCGAAGGCCGCCTTGTCGCCGCCGGCCATGATCGTCAGCCTGCCCTCGCGGGCGAAGGCAGGTCCGCCCGACACCGGCGCGTCGACCCAGCGCATGCCGGTCTCGGCGGCGAGCCGCTTCGCCATCTCGGCGGTCGGCAGCGGCATGGCGGTGGAATGGTCGATCAGGATCTTGTCGGCGCTCGCCGCCGCGGCGACACCGTCCTTGCCGAACACGACCGACTTCGACCGCCGCCGTGTCGAGCACGCAGACAAGCACGATGTCGCTCGCCTCGGCGACCGCGCGCGGTGAGGCGGCGGCCGTCGCGCCCTTGGCGGTGAGCGGCGGCACGCGCTCCGGCTCGAGGTTCCACACGGTCACCTTGCGGCCTTGCGCCAGCAGCCGCTCGACCATGGCCGTGCCCATGATGCCAAGGCCGATGAAGCCGAGCCTCGGTCCCGATGTCTGGTTCATGCTGTTCCTCCGTGCGCGGCGCGCGATGACCTCGGTTCGCGGGCGTGTCGCCGGTTGGCGCCGCACCGCCGACGCGGTCCCGCGCCACGCAATATTGACTCGCC
This sequence comes from uncultured Alphaproteobacteria bacterium, assembly GCA_963822975.1. Taxonomy (GTDB): domain Bacteria; phylum Pseudomonadota; class Alphaproteobacteria; order Rhizobiales; family Kaistiaceae; genus CAVSRC01. The sequence goes on along the minus strand of CAWGJV010000008.1, from coordinate 12,035 downwards.
AACCTACCGTTCGTAACTCATAATTACAAATTACGATGGCCGCGAACCCTCGGCCACAGGGTGGGAAAATGGCGAAAATCCTGGCGCTCTTTCTGGGTGATCGCACCGGCATCGGACCGGAAATCGTCGCCCGGCTGATGGCCGAGGGGACGGTGCCGCCGGGCGTGCGCATCGTTGTTGTCGGCGATCGCGCGGTCTTCGAACGCGGCCGTGCCGCCGTCGGCGTGACCGGCCCATTCGCGACCGTCGCCGGTCTCGCCGCTGCGCGCGACGCCAACGAGCCCTGGATCTTTCTCCATCGTCCCTTCGCCGCCGATGCGCCGGTCGGCCAGGTCGCGACCGAGGCCGGCCGCGAGGTGCTCGACAATCTCGGCTTCCTTCTCGACGCCAGCGAAGGCGGGCGCCATCGACGGCATCGTCTATGCGCCGCTCAACAAGCAGGCGATGCGGCTTGCCGGCCACGACGCCGGCGACGAGCTCGACTTCGCCGTCCACCGGCTCGCCTTCGACGGTCCGGCCGGCGAGATCAACATTCTCGGCGACCTGTGGACGTCCCGGGTCACCTCGCACGTGCCGCTGCGCGCCGTCGGCGACCTGATCACCCGCAAGAGCGTGCGCGCCGCAATCGACCTCATAGCCAATGCGCTCCGGCAGGCCGGCCGCCCCGACGCGCACATCGCCGTCGCCGCGCTCAACCCGCATGCCGGCGAGGGCGGCGCCTTCGGCCGCGAGGAGATCGACGTCATCGCGCCGGCGATCGCGGACGCCAGGGCGGAAGGTCTGCACGTCGATGGGCCCTATCCCGCCGACACGGTCTTTCCGCAGGCGGAGATGCGCAACATCGACGCGATCGTCACCATGTACCACGACCAGGGTCAGATCGCGCTCAAGCTGATCGGCCTCGGCAAGGCGGTCACGCTGCTTGCCGGCCTGCCGGTGCCGATCGCCACGCCCGGCCACGGCACCGCCTTCGACATCGCCGGCACCGGCACGGCGCGGATCGACGGTCTCGCCGCCGCCGTCGATCTCGTCGGCAGGATGATCCGCGCGGACTGACCGCAACAAGAACAATGGGGAGGACCATGGACCGCTATCACATCTGGACGAAAGTCGAGATTCCGCTGCGCGCAACCGGCGCCTATCGCAATCCCTACACCGAGGTCGAAGTCTGGGTGGATCTGGAGGGGCCGGGCTTCTCCAAACGCGTCTACGGCTTCTGGGACGGCGGCATCGACTTCGCCGTCCGCGTCATGGCGACCGCGCCCGGCACCTGGCGCTGGACCAGCGGCAGCAACCCGGCCGACACCGGCCTCGCCGGCAAGAGCGGCAGCTTCGAGGCGACGCCGTGGAGCGAGGCCGAGCTTGCCGACAATCCCAACCGGCGCGGCATGGTCGGCGCGACGCCGGACGGCCGCGGCCTGCAATATGCCGACGGCACGCCGTTCTTCCTCATCGGCGATACCTGGTGGTCGGTGCCGAGCTTTCGCATGCCGCTCGCCGAGACCGACGAGCCCAGGCCGCTCGCCGCCGGCGCCACGCTCAACGACTACGTCCACTATCGCAAGAACCAGGGCTTCAACTCGGTCGCCATCATGGCCATGCACCCGGCCTGGGCGAATGACGGCAAGCCGCGCAGCCTGCAGATGGCGGACGGCACCTGGGTGCGCGCCGCCTGGGGCCAGCCCGGCACCGACAGCGCCAAGGACATGCACAACGAGGGCGGCCGGCCGTTCGAGTTTCCCGGCAAGGTGCCGGGCTTCGAGGACGTCTTCCCGGACATGGACCGCATCAATCCGGACTACTTCAAGGTCCTCGACCGCAAGATCGACTATCTCAACACCCTCGGCTTCGTTCCCTTCGTCGAGGCCTCGCGCCGCGATACCGGCCAGGCCTGGAAGAAATTCTACGACTGGCCGATCTCCTACGCCCGCTATGTCCAGTACCTGTTCGCGCGCCTGCAGGCGAACGTCGCCATCCTGTCGCCGATCCACTACGACTATTACGGCCAGACCATCACCGCCCGCGAATACAACGAGGCCTGCAATCTCGTCGTCGAGCGCTGGGGCAAGCCGCCCTTCGGCACGCCGCTTTCCGCCAATCCGAACCCGTCGACGCTGGTCAATTTCGGCGGGCCGGACGAATGCAAGTGGCTCGACCTCCACCAGATCGGCAATGTCCGCGAGCACCACACCTACTGGTACCTCACCGACATCTTCCACGCGGAGCCGAAGAAGCCGGCGCTCAACGGCGAGCCCTACTATGCCGGACTGCACGCGTTGGGCACGCCCTATCCGCTGCGCGTCCCGCCGGACAGCGACGCCGATCGCTTCTATGTCCGCTCGGCGCTCTACGGCAGCTTCCTGTCGGGCGGCTTCGCCGGCTTCATCTATGGCTGCGAAGGCATCTGGCAGGCCGACACCGAGCCCCAGTCGCTGCACAAGATGTGGGACGCCTTCCAGTGGGGATCGTCCGACCAGGTCCGCCACGTGACGACCTTCGCCTTCGTGCACGGCACCCGCTTCCGCGATCTGGAACCCGACGCCGAACTGGTCGTCCCCAACAAGACCGGCGACACCGTCGCCTTCTACGGCTGGTCCTATTGCGCCCGCACGCCGGAGCGCGACTGGTTCCTGCTCTATTTCGAGAAGGACGGCGAACGGAACGCGATCCTGCGCGGCGGTCTTCCCGCAGCCACCTATCGCCCGACCTGGTTCGATCCGCGCGAGGGCAAGTGGCTGGAGCCGGGCGAGCCGGTCACGGTCGAGCCAAGCTCATTGCTTGCTTTGCCCGAGCGTCCCGACGACCGCGACTGGGGCCTGATGCTGGAGCTGGTGTAGTCTGGCGCGGCTTATGCCGCCGAACGACGATCCCGAACCGGACCTTGCCGCTGCCCTGCGCCGCTGGTCGCTGACGAACCCGCTGCCGGTCGCCGACACGGCGACGAGCCGCGTCTTCAAGGTTGAGCGGCCATCGGGCGCTCCCGCCGCTCTCAAGATCGTGAAGCCCTACGGCGCCGACGAGATGCGCGGCGTGCCGCTGATGCAATGGTACGGCGGCGTCGGCGCGGTGCGCGTTCTCGACAACCACGACACCACCATCCTGATGGAGTGGCTGGACGGCGCGCCGCTCGGCGACAGCGTGCGCGCCGGCGATGACGACGCCGCGACGGACATCCTGTGCGAGGTCGTGGCGCGGCTTCACCAGCGCCGGGTGGCGTCCTTTCCCGATGGCCTGATGTCGCTGGCCGACCGCTTCGCGCCTCTCCTCGATGCCGATCCCGCGATCTTCCCGCCCGCGCACCGGGAACAGGTCGCCCGCGCCGCGCAGATCGCGCAGGGCCTGCTCGACACTTCGGGCGAGCCGATCCCCCTCCACGGCGACTTCCATCACGACAATGTCGTCGGCAGCGCCCGCGGCTGGCTTGCCATCGACGCCAAGGGCGTCATCGGGGACGCCGCCTACGATGTATCCAATGTCTTTCTCAACCCGGTCGGCGCCGGTGCGCTCGCCGGGCGCCCCGAGCGCATCGACCGTCTGGCGACGGCCTTTGCCACCCGGCTCGGCTTCGACCGCGGGCGCGTGCTCGGCTGGGCCGCGGCGCACGCGGCTCTCTCAGCCTGTTGGCACCGAGAGGACGGCACGCCGATGGACTGGAGCATGAAGATGCTGCCGCTGCTGCTCGCGGCTTTCGACGCAGCCTGATCCCGAAGTCGGGGCACTGGCGAGTCCGCCGCCGCCGATCTTGACAGCCGCCGATGAATGTTCTCTGTTTGTTCTACAAGGTTCAGAGCCTCACCGCGCGTGTTGCCATGGAAACCACGGCGACCATCCTTCATGCCGATCTCGACGCGTTCTACGCCTCCGTCGAGCAATTGCTGGACCCGTCGCTGCGCGGCCGGCCGATTGCCGTCGGCGGCGGCGTGGTTCTCGCTGCCTCGTACGAGGCCAAGGCCTTCGGCGTGCAGGGCGGCATGCCCGGTCGCAAGGCGCAGGAACTCTGCCCGGCGCTGATCTTCGTCGGCGGGCACTTCAAGGAATACCAGCGGCTGGGCGACGCGGCGATCGCCGTCCTCGGCGATTTCACGCCGCTGGTGGAACGCATCTCCATCGACGAGGCCTTCGCCGATGTCGCCGGCTGCACGCACCTCTTCGGCACGCCGGCGGAAATCGCGACGACGATCCGGCGGCGCGTCCGCGATGAACTCGGCCTGCCGATCTCGGTCGGCGTGGCGCGCACCAAGCATCTCGCCAAGATCGCCTCGCAGGTCGCCAAGCCCGACGGTCTGGTGGTGGTCGATCCGGCAGGCGAACTGGCGTTTCTCCACGACCTGCCGGTCGAGCTGATGTGGGGCGTCGGCCCGGCGACGCGCGTGCGGCTGGCGGAAGCCGGCATGCGCACCATCGGCGATCTCGCCCGCGCCTCGTCGTCCTCCCTGCGCCTGCTGCTCGGCGAGGCGGCGTCGCAGAAGCTCGGCGCACTGGCCTGGAACCGCGATCCGCGCGTGATCGTCACCAAGCGCCGCGCGCGTTCGGCGGGCGCGCAATCGGCGCTCGGCCGCAAGCCGGCGGTGGAAAGCATCTACCGGCCGGCGCTCCGCCACCTTGCCGACCGCATCGGCTCGCGCTTGCGTCCGAAATTCCTCGCCGGGCGCACCGTAACGGTCCGCGTACGCTTCGCCGACATGCGCGCCGTCACCCGCGCCGCGACGCTGGACGCGCCGGTTGCCGCCACCGCGATCCTCGCCGAGGTGGCGGAGGAACTGGTGCGCCAGGTCCTCAGCGATCACCCGCGCGAAAAGACCATCTCATTGCTGGCAATCGCGGTTTCGCATCTGGAAGGCCACGAATTGCTGCAACTCGACTTGCCGCTCGGCCTCGCCGACGAGCATCGCCGGCCCGGTACACGCCGCGGCGCAGCCCGGCTCATGGCCGACCGGGCGGTGGATACCATCCGCGATCGCTTTGGCTGGGAGTCGGTCGGCTACGCCTCGGTCGTGCTGGACCTCGCCCGCTCGGTCCCCGACGCTTTCCGCGAACTGGCCGAGCGCGACCTCTAGATCAGGCCGGCCCGGACAGGCAATCGACGGGCCTGAATACACGAAGGGCGCCTTTCGGCGCCCCTCATGGCTGTCCTGAAGCCCTACCAGGGCCGCTCTTCCAGCTCCACCGTCTTGTCGTAGGGCATGCCGAGCTTCTCGTAGAAGGCGCGGCGCATGCGGCGGTCCTTGTCCTGCACCCGCCAGGCGCGCTTGGCGATCTCCTCGGCGTCCTCCATCGGCACCACCACGATGCCGTCGTCGTCGGCGATGACGCCGTCGCCGGGACGGACCAGCACGCCGCCGCAATTGATCGGCTGGTTGACGCTCGCCAGCTCCAGCCGCCCGGCCATGTGACGCATCGAGCGGATGGCGCAGAACACCGGCGACTGCTGATTGATGCACTCGCCCGAGTCGCGGCAGGCGCCGTCGATGATGAAGCCGACCGTGCCCTTGATCTTGGCGTCGAGCACGTTGTTGGAGCCGAGCAGCCCGCAGCGCGACAGCTGGGTGTCGATCACCTGCACCTCGTCCGGCGCGCCCATCGGGTTGCCGCCCTTCCACAAGGCGTCCGGCGCACCCTTGCCGTCCGGTCCCTTCTTGTATTGCCGCTCGTCGAATTCCTCGTAGCTCAGGCGCGGGATCGGGTGATTGACGACGCGGTATTCGGCGGTCGAGGCGATGCCGGCGAAGAAGATGCCCGGGAACAGCGGCCTCAGGCGCGGGTCCATCTCGTAGGTGTTCATGTAGCCGAGCGAATCGAGCGCGTCGGTCACGTCCGACGTGCGCACCCGGCGCAGGATTTCGAGGGTCTTCTGGCTGACGGCCATGTTTCTTCCCTTGTGTTCTATGGCGGCATTCCGGAGCGAACCTAGTGATCGCACGTGGCGGCGCGGCGCGACACTAGCGTTTGCCGCACGGGCCTATAGTTGCCGACTATAGCTGGTTACGAGCGCACCGGGCGCGCGTGCCACCAGGCCTCGGCCGCCTGCGCCCTCAGCAGCGCCGCCGTCAGCCGGGCGACCTCGCGGGCGGCCTTGGTCAAGGGCCGGTCGTCGACATGGGCGAGCGATACGGTCCGCTCGATCGTCGGGCGCACGATGCGGGCCGTATGCAGCGGCGGCGACAGCGGCGATTCATGCAGCGCCGCCAGCGACAGGATGGTCATGCCGCGCCCGCGCTGCACCAGTCGCTGGATCTGCAGGAAGGCGTCGATCTCGATGATGACCCGCGACGACACGCCGTGGCGGCGCAGATGATGGTCGATCAGCGAGCGCAGGCCGTGGCGCTCGGTCGGCAGGATCAGCGGCACGCCGGCAAGCGCCTCGATCGGCACCTCGCCGCGCGCATTGGCGAGCTTCTTCAGCGCCTTCGCCGTCCCGGCGGCGAGATGCAGCTCCTCGATCAGCAGCCGTTCCGATTGCACGCCCGAGATCGGGTTGTCGGCGAAGACCAGGCCGAGGTCGAGCTGGCCGCCGCGCAGCCAGTCGATAATGTAGCCGGTCATGCTCTCCACGATCCTGAGGCGCACGTTGGGCAGCGCTTCCAGCGCCTGCTCTACCAGCGGCACCGAGAGCACCGAGGCCAGCGACGTCGGCACACCGAGATTGACCGTGCCCACCGGACTGTCGGCGTGGCGCCGGATGCTCTCGCGCGCGGTTTCGGCGGAGGTGAGGATCAGCCGCGCATGGGTGAGCAGTTCCTCGCCCTCGGCGGTCAGCACCACGCCGCGCGGCCGCCGCTCGAACAGCGCCACGCCGAGATCGCCCTCCAGCGCCCGGATACGCACGCTGATCGACGGCTGCGCCACATGCAGCTTCTCCGAGGCGGCAAGGATCGATCCGCTCTCGGCGACGGCGACGAAGTAGCGGAGGTCGCGGAGGTTCATCGGCCTAGAGTACGGCCGGCCAACGAAGAATCACAGCAGCGTTCGGCGGTTCACGCGCCGCTTCGCCCGGCGATGGCCGCGTGGCGTTGCAGCAGCGCCCGCGCCCGGTCGACGACCGGCTGGTCGATCATGCGCCCCTCGTGGGTGACGGCGCCCTTGCCGGCGCGCTCCGCCGCCTGGTAGGCGGCGACGATCGCCTCGGCCTCGGCCACCTCGGTCGCCGATGGACTGAATGCCTCGTTGAGGATTGGCACCTGCTTGGGGTGGATGCAGAAGCCGCCGGCGAAACCCAGCCGCCGCGCCTGCTGCGTCACTTCGCGATAGCGTGCTTCGTCCTGGTAGTCGGCGACGGTGCCGACATAGCCGATCGGCAGGCACCCGGCGGCGCGCGCCGCCGCCACCGCCTGCACGTTCGGCACGTAGAGCGCGTCGGCCACCGGCTCCATACCCATCGACAGCGCCAGGTCCTCCGCCCCGACGGTAATCGCCAGTACCCTTTCGTGGGCCGCCGCAATTGACGCCATGTTGAGAAGGCCCTCGGCGGTTTCGATCATCGCCACCAGCCCGGTATGGCCGGGCGCCAGCCCGCGCTCGGCCTCCAGCTCGTCGAGGATTTCGGCAACGGCGCGGACATGGCCGGCGTCGGGAACCTTGGGCAGGTTCAGCGCCGCCACCGCCGGGCCGACCGACGCTTCGATGTCGGCGATCGCCATACGCCACGGCCGGTTGATGCGCACCACCACCTCGACGCCCTTGGCGGCGAGCCCCTCCGCCGCTGCGCGGACGGCCGCGCGCGCTTCCGCCTTGCGCGCGAAGGGGATCGAATCCTCGAGGTCGAGCTGGATGCAGTCGGCGCCGCGCTTCGGCGCCCCGACGAGAAACTTCTCGTTCAGCACCGGCACGAACAGCATCGACCGCCACAGCGGCAGCGGGCGTCGGGTCAAGCGATGGCTTCCTTGCGGGGTGAGCCGAAGCCGAGTTCGGCGAGAATCTCGTCGGTGTGTTCGCCCAGCGTCGGTGCCGGACGGCGGAACGTGCCGGGCGTGCGGTCCATGCGCGGCACGATCTCGTGCATGGGCACCGCGCCGAGTTCGGCGTCGGCCAGTTCGGTCAGCGCGCCGCGACCGAGCACGTAGTCGTGGGTCATCAGGTCGGCCATCGACACCACCGGCGCCACCGTCACGCCGGCCGCCTCGAAGGTGGCGAGGTTGTCGGCGAGGCTGCTGGCGGCGACATGCGCGCCGATGATCGCGTCCAGCTCGTCGCGGTTCGCAACCCGGTCGTCATTGGTGCGGAAGCGCGGATCGCTCTTCAATTCCGGTCGTCCGATCGTGTCGAGGATGCGTTCGGCCATCGACTGCATCGATCCCGACATTGCCAGAAAGCCGCCGTCGGCACACGTATAGACGTTGCGCGGTGCGGTATGCGGCGCCTGATTGCCCGAGCGCATGGTGACCGCGCCGGTGACCCGGTGCTTCACCGCCTCGCTGGCGATCAGCGACAGCATCGGCTCGAACAGCGACAGGTCGATGACCTGGCCCTTGCCGCCGCGTTCGGCGACGCGCAGCGCCGTCATCACCGCGAAGCTGCCGTAGAGCCCGGCCACCATGTCGGCCAGCGCCAGCGGCGGCAGCAGCGGCGGCCGGTCGGCGAAACCGTTGAGGTGGGCATAGCCCGACATCGCCTCGACCAGAGTGCCGAAACCCGGCCGGTCGCGGTAGGGGCCGTCCTGCCCCCAGCCGGAGATGCGCAGGATCACCAGGTCCGGGTTGACGGCGTGCAGGGTCTCCGGCGCAAAGCCCCATTTCTCCAGCGTGCCCGGCACGAAGTTCTCGACCAGCACCGCGGCGCTTTCGATCAGTCGCATGAAGACCTGGCGCCCCTCGGCCTTGCGGATGTCGAGCGCCATCGAGCGCTTGTTGCGCCCGTAGACCTTCCAGAACGTCTCGATGCCTTCGACCCGCCAGTTGCGCAGGTCGTCGCCCTTCGTCGGATGCTCGACCTTGATGACGTCGGCGCCGTAATCGGCAAGCTGCAGCGTCGCCATGTTGCCGGCGACCAGCCGCGACAGATCGATGACGCGCACGCCATCGAGCGGCCCGCGATTGGTCTCGTCGAAGCTGCGCGCCGCCCCGGTCACGCTCATACCAGCTCGATCACCGGCTTGATCTCCTCCAGCCGCTTCATGCGGCCGAGCGCCACGTTCACGTCGTCGAGGCGGTAGCGGTTGGAGATCATGTCGCCGAAGGGAATGTCGCCGATGTGCCGGGAAACGAAGGTCAGCGCCTTCCAGTAGCTGCGCGCGTCGCCGGAAAACGAGCCGATCACGCGGACGTTCTTCTTGACGATGGTGGACGGCTTGATCTCGGTCGCGCCCTCGCCGAGCTGGCCGACGATGAGGTAGCGGCCGCCCTTGCGCACCATGTCCAGTCCCTCGCCGAAGGCCGCCGGATGGCCGGTGAATTCCATCACCACGTCCGGCCCGCGGCCGTCGGTCGCCTCCTTGACCGCCGCCAGCCGCGCCGCGGAATCGTGCCGCTCGATGGAGATCGTGCTCGTCGCCCCGAACCGTTCGGCGAGCGCCAGGCGCTCGTCGGGCGCGCCGACGACGATGATGCGACGCGCCCCCGCGGTCGCGGCGAGCGCCGTCGCCAGCAGGCCGAGCGGTCCGGCGCCCTGGATGGCCACCGTCTCGTCCGGCGTGATGCCGCCGAGATTGTCGAAGGCGTTCATCACCGAGCGGAAGGCGCAGCTCGACAGGCTGGCGAGTTCGTTCGGCACGTTGTCGGGCACGCGGATGCGCCCCGACTCCGGCAGCACATAGCCGTATTCGGAGAAACCGCCGAGCAGGTAGGGCGGGCGCTCCATGTTCTCGTACATGTAGGCGCGGCGATGGTCGCAGAGCGTCGGCTGGCGGGCGACCGTGCAATAGAAGCAGTGGCCGCAGGCGGTGTGCGTCCACACGATGCGGTCGCCCTCGCTGCAGCGGCTGCCCGACGCTGTCCTGGTCCGCACCGGGCCCCAGCCGCACGATGCGGCCCGACCATCTCGTGGCCGAGGATCACCGGCAGGTCGACCTTGAGCGCCAGCGACCCCTGCCACAGATGCACGTCGGTGCCGCAGATCGAGCAGGCTTCCGTGCGCACGAGGATGGCGCCCGCTTCGATCTCCTTGGGGACCGGAACCTCCTCGATCTTCAGCGCCTCCCCGAAATGGCGAAGCACGGCGGCGCGTGAATGATCGGGGAGGGCGCTCATGTCGGTGACGGGCCTCTTAGCCGTGGTTGAAGACCACGGTCTTGGCGACCGTGAACTCCTTCAATGCCTCGAGGCCCTTCTCGCGGCCGTGGCCGGAACGCTTGAAGCCGCCGAAGGGCAGTTCGATGCCGCCGCCGGCGCCGTAGCCGTTGACGAACACCTGGCCGGTGCGCACGCCCTTGGCCATGCGCATCTGCCGGCCGCCATTCTCCGTCCAGATGCCGGAGACGAGGCCGTAGTCGGTGCCGTTGGCGATCCTCAGCGCATCGCGCTCGTCGTCGAAGGGGATCGCGGCCAGCACCGGTCCGAAGACCTCCTCGCGCGCCAGTTGATTGTCCTCAGGCACCAGCGTGTAGAGGGTTGGCGGCACGTAGTAGCCGTCCTTGGGCGCGCGCGGATCGATCGTTCCGGTGGCGACGGTGGCGATCTTGTCCTTGGCGGCGCGGGCCAGGAAGCCGTTGACCCGGTCCTTCTGCTTGGCGGTGATCACCGGCCCGCAGTCGAGGTCGAGGCCATGCGGGCCCACCTTGAGCTTGGCGAAGCGCTGCGCCAGCGTCTTGATGAAGGCGTCGTAGATGGAGCGCTGGATCAGCACGCGGCTGCCGGCCGAGCAGGTCTGGCCGGCATTCTGCACGATGGCGTTGACCGTGACGTCCGCTGCCTTCTCCTGGTTGGCGTCGTCGAAGACGATCTGCGGCGACTTGCCGCCGAGTTCCAGCACGCAGGGAACGTGGTTCACGGCCGCCGCCTGCTGGACGAGCGTGCCGACCTCCGGCGAACCGGTAAACGAGATCAGGTCGATGCCCGGGTGGGCGGAGAGCGCCGCGCCGGCTTCCTCGCCGATGCCGGTGACGACGTTGATGACCCCGGCCGGGATACCCGCTTCCAGCGCCAGTTCTGCCAGCCTGAGCACCGACAGGCAGGCCTCTTCCGCCGGCTTGAGCACGGCCGTGTTGCCGGCGGCGAGCGAGGCGCCGAGCGTGCGCCCGAACATCTGCGCCGGATAGTTCCACGGGATGATGTGGCCGGTGACGCCGCGCGGCTCGCGCAGGATCATCACCTGGTAGCCGGTCAGGAAGGGGATGGTCTCGCCGTGGATCTTGTCGGCCGCCCCACCGTAGAATTCGAAATAGCGCGCCACGGCGGTGATGTCGTTGCGCGCCTGCTTCATCGGCTTGCCGGTGTCACGCGCCTCGATCTCGGCCAGTTCGTCGAAATGGTCCAGGATCAGCATGCCCAGGCGCGACAGCAGCCGGCCGCGGTCGACCGCCGCGGTCGCTCCCCACACCCCGTCGAAAGCGTGCCGGGCCGCCTTGACCGCCCGGTCGATGTCTTCCTTGGTGCCGCGCGCAATACGCGTGATCTCCTTGCCGTCGGACGGGCTGAAGACCGGAATCGTGTCGCCGATGGCCGCGCCTACCCAGTCGCCATCGATCAGGTTTTGATGGAATGCCATGGTTTTCCACACAGATAAGGGCCGGCGGGCCGCTCCCGGCCGGTTGAAACGTGTCGCACATGACGCGCGCGGCCAACAACTAGCGTATCGCGACGTTCTCTATAGAGCGGCACTATAGCTGAGGAAACGCCGGGCGGCGCCGCGGCCGGATCGCGCTCAGGCGATGCGTTCCAGCAACGGGCCCGAGGCCCCGGAGCGGATCTCGTCGTAGATGCGGACGACATCGGCGGCGATGCACAGCCGGGTGCCGGGCGTCAGCACGCTGGCCGCGCCGGCGGCGATGGCGAAGGTCAGCGCGTCGTCGATCGGGCGTCCCTGCGACAGGGCGAGCGTCATCGCCCCGACGAAGGCGTCGCCGGCGCCGACCGCCGAATAGGCCTGCACCCTTGGCGAGCGCA